>CAZJHT010000028.1:0-31172 GCA_964546025.1 uncultured Clostridiaceae bacterium | reverse complement strand
CACTCATTAAACTACAGTCAATATGATAGGGATTTTGAGTTTAGATAAGGGACGTTACAGATTTAGCAATCTAGAAACTAGAATACTTTCTTAATCCGAAGTATAATGTTTGCAAAGCAGTTAGTAGCAATAAAGCTTAAGGGGTATGATTACTGTGTACTTGTTAGATAGTGATAAACATATTATAGTTAAGTTTTAAAAGAGTAAGTTAAATCCTAAGTTCATTAATCTTTTTGGATCATTTGCCAAAGGAGAAGGTAGAGTAGATAGTGATATAGATCTGGCTATTTACACAGACAAGAAGGTTGATGCATATGACCTCTTCATAATATCTAATCATCTTTCTTTCGAACCGAAAAGAGACGTACAAAAGGAAATTAAAAAGCGGTATTGGATGTGATTCCAAACCGCTTTATTATATTTCCTATTACAAATCTATGTATTAGCTTTCTGATTCAACTTAGTACCTACTCAGTTATAATTTCTGGTCCATCGTACCATTTTGGAGTCTTATAATGCTTAGCCATCTGACTACGATACTTAGACATTTGGTCACTTAAGAATCCAAGAGGTGGAGCAACTTCTTTACCTTCAGGGACAAAGAATTTTCCGTTTGCAGGATCATACTCATATTTTCCTGCTTTACTAAATAGGAATGGAAGATATGAATCAAACTGAGCTTTTCCGTTATCATCAAGTATTAAAGCTTCGCCATCATTCTTGTAGTTGTAGAAATGCTCTTCTTGCATTGTTTTAAACTCTTCTTTAATCTCATCTACTTTATCAGGGTTAGTCAATAGTTCTATAGCACTTACCGCCATTACTTGTGCACCTGCTACTACACCTTTATGCGCAATAGTAGATCCGGTTACTGCAGTTGTAGTCCAGTGGTGTCCTATGGCCCCTGGTGCAGATGTTGGGAACCGCACTGTTGTAAGGGGCACAACCAAAGAAACTTCACCTATATCAGAAGATCCTCCACCTACAAAAACCTCAGCAGGTCCTTTAGGTTTATCTTCAATTGCAGAGTCATCAGGCAGACCTTTTTCTTCTGCACCTACAGACTTTTGCATTTTTTTAACAAACTCATGCTCATCCTCGGTCCATTCAGGCATTCCTACTATTTTAATATTATCTTGAACCATGTTTGCTAAAGTTTCATTTCTATAGCATTGATGGATTGCAGTATAAGGGGTAACTTCAAGTTTAGTATCTGTTGCAAGCGCAGCAGCTTTTGCACAGTTTAGTACTCTTTCAAAATCAGATTTTATCAGTTTGTCAGAATTTCTAACATAATACCAAGTAGTTGCTCTATCTGGAACTACATTAGGACCTTCTCCACCTTCTGTTAATACATAATGCATCCTAGATGAATAATGTAAATGCTCTCGTAAATACTCTGTACTCATGTTCATTATTTGAACTGCATCTAAAGCTGATCTACCACGCCATGGTGCTCCAGCAGAGTGTGCTGTTGTTCCGTGGAAAGTAACAGAGAAAGACCAATTAGTATTACTACTAACGCCATATGATGTACCAAATCCGTCTCCACCATGATTATCAATTACAACATCCACATCATCAAATAGCCCAGAAAGAACCATGTATGGACGGCTGATAACTGTCTCTTCAGCAGGACTACCAAACATTTTAATTGTTCCTGTAAATCCGCCTTCTTCCATTGCTTTTTTAACTGCAACCACTGTACCAGCTGCAGCAGTCCCCATTGTATTGTGGGTGCAAGCATGTCCTGGTGCTATGGCGCCTTTTATTTCAGTTACTGGTGCATGCTCAGGGTTTGCTTCCTCTTGAGATAGCATTGGTAGCGCGTCAAGCTCACCAAGTACACCAATAGTTGGTCCAGGACCGTTAGAAAAAGTAGCAACGAAAGCGGTTGGCATTCCAGCTACTCCTTTTTCAACTTCAAATCCTTCCTTTTCTAAATAATTCACTAGGAGATTTGCGGTATTATATTCCTCTAATCCTAATTCCGCATAAGACCATATTGCGTCGTTAATTTCTGCAAGCTTTTCTTTAGTCTCACAGCTTTCTAAAAACTTTACAGCAATTTGTTGATTCTCATCAAATACTTTTATAGTTGACATTTCCTTCCTCCTTGGTTTATTTACCGACATGTACATATGTGCTACATAATGATTATATCACAGGCAATCTTTAGGTCTACTCTTTATTATGTAAAAATTTTACCCCATTACTCTATTAGCAAGGCATAGATCTGAATGTTTTAAGGTTATCTCATGTCATTAGTGTTTTTACAATCGAAATTATTATGTTGTCTCAAGTCAAGATTGTTTCTATATATGTTGTATGTAACAGTAAACCAACTGCATCACTAATTAACTACCATATAATTATCTCATTTTATTAGCTCATATTCTTAAAAGTAGTTACTATCTCTGCTTGAAGTGATCTTATGTAATTTTTAAGCTGAGATTATCAAACTCATTTCACTACACTCACGTTTATAAAATTGCTTATTATGGAGAGGTAAGTTTTTCAGTTTTATATTTTAATACTTTAATTTATTTGGTATAGTTAAATAAATAGACAGTTTGGAGGGATATTATGAAGTTTCTTAAAGGCCTTTTTAAGTTTCTAATAGGTGTTATAGTTGTTCTAGTTATAGCAGGAGGAGCTATTTATTATATGATAAGCTCGCCTGCTAAAGCAGTCGATGTAACATATACTGAATCGGACTTTCAATCTTACTTAGAAAAAGGTGGAATCGTTTTTGATGACAATCATGCATCAGCAGAAGATTTTTTTGCTGGTAACATAAGAGCATCAGGACAAACACAAGTAAATGCTGTTGTCACTAATCAAGAATTAACAGCAATTGCTAACAGGTCTATGAATGAAAATTCTGTAATGACTAATGTTAAAATTAAATGTGTAGGCGATGACGAGTTGATTATGTCATGTGAAATAGGGGATATAGGGCCTTTAATTGAGCAGTTCCCATTTTTAGAAAGGTTTGAAACTGGCTTAAAGATAATAGAAAACAAACCAATTTATATGCATGCAACACTATTTTATGATGAAGCTACTCAAAAGTTTGATGGTGTCACCAAGGAGCTTTATGTGGGAAGAATAAAGATACCAACTACCCAAGCAAATAATAATTTGGAAGCTGGTGGAACAGCATTAAATAATGCAATCAGTAATTTGAATGGATTTTCAGTTAATTCTTTTAAGGTGACTGAAGAGGGTTTCCATTTTGATGGAACTATACCTGAAAACATACAATCTGCAGGTAGTTTTGGAAATTAAGAAACTTACTTTAAGCGCTTATAATCTTTTTTCTTAAGAAGTGTTTCGGGTATTTTATTTATGAATATGATCTCTCTAGGTATAGACCACTTAGGGAGATCTTTTTTTAATGAATCCATGATATGTTTACGTTTTTTACTAACTTTATGGTTACTTACTAAAACAATATAGGCTTTAAGAGAAGTTATGTGTTGATCATTACTTTCAACAACACAACTATCTGATACATAGTCTATCTTGTTTATAATACTTTCGATATTTGCAGGATATACTTCATAACCTAATATTTTAACCTTTCTGGACAATCGATCTGTATAGAAAAGATAACCGTCTTTATCTAAGTAACCAACATCATCTGTATAAAGCCATCTCTCATCACACTCAACACGAATATTATGAGCTTCTTCTTTATAATAACCAGTCATGATAGTGTCAGATTTTATGCATATTCGGCCTATGTCATTAGCATCTAATTCTTTATGAGTTTCAATGTCAGTTATTTTAATACGGACTCCCTCATACGGATGACCCACACTGTTTTTTTTACGACTTTTTTCAGGCATTAAAGAACATGCGCCTACACATTCAGTTAAGCCATAACCTTCTCTTAGTAGTACCTGTGCTCCTTTAACACTTAGAAAGTCATTAAATTGATCTAGCAAATCTTCGCTTAATTTTGAGCCGCCACAATAAAGACCTTTAAAAAATGATAAATTTATATCTTCACTAGAGAAAAGTTCCATTAGTTTTGAAAATAGAATGGGTACTCCTAAAATGTAATTTGGCTTTTTACTTATAATAGTTTTCTTAAATAGCTTTTCAGAAAAATAAGGTAGAAGTATAACTTCTCCACCTTCAATTAAAGCGGTATAAATGCAATTTGCTAAACCATAGCCGTGAAATATTGGAAGTATAGCAAGCATTTTGTCCCCAGGCTGGGCTTGAGTTCTATAAGAACTTGTTTGATAAGCAGCAGCATTAATGTTGAAGTTAGAAAGGCACACTCCTTTAGGATCACCTGTTGTGCCTCCTGTGAAAAGAATCGTTGCTGTATCTTCGGGGTTAATACTCTTTGAAAAATTGTTACTCTGTTCATTTAAAACATAGTATTTTGCATCAGCTGCCAGCTTAATCTTTGAAGCATAATAAAACTCTCTTATCTTATAAAAAAGTTTCATCCATGTTGGTAAATAGTCACTTACTCTTACTATGACATAACAATCAGCTATTGAATTGTCTCTTAAGGTTCTCAGTTTTTCATGCATAGAATCAAGTAGAAATACTGCTTTTGGGTTCATCTTTTCTAATATTTGCTTATTACTTTCAATAGGCATTTGTGGATGAATAAAGTTTGAGATAGCACCTATCTTATTGATTGCAAAAAATAGCTCCAGGGCTTGAGGTATGTTGGGAAGATAAATGGATATAATATCTCCTTCTTTTATACCCAACTCGTATAAAAAGCTAGCACTTCTATCAATATCTTCTAAGAAATCACTATAACTTCTTCTAAATCCCAAAAAATCATATGCAATATTAGTAGGGTTTTCCTTAGCCACTTTTTTTATTGTTTGATAAAGAGTTTTATTAAGGTTCATTTATTCTAACAACTCCGGATTTTCCATATACTTTTTAAAATCATTTAATGCATTAGCCATATAGATACCATCAGCTATTCGTTCATCAATAGTAAAAGTAATATTTACTGTGTCAGTAATTTTTAATGTCTCTGTTTTTTCACAAACTATATAGTCCTTGCGAATTTTTCCTAGAGAAGAAAAAAGTGAAGTTGTTCCCCATTCATACATATGGTGGAAAGGGGCATCTAATCCAATACTTCCCACGTTAGTAACATAAGCACTGACAAACAGAGGATTATCATGAATGAATGATTTAGATAATAAGCCAAAGTGATCAAGAATTCTAAGAATAAAAAAGATGAATGTGGTTAAAAACTTAGGTAAACGTGTTAAAACTTCAATAGATTTATCTACATTGAATGTACCGCTTTGTTTAACAATATCAACTTTTTTTTGAACTTTGTCTTTTACGTCCTTTAAAGTATCATTCTCATCAAAAAAAACTTTAACGCTTACTTCGCTAGCTTCTTCACTATGATCTGCCTTAGCCATAAATCCTATGGCAAGATAATTTCTCTGATATACGCGTTTGCCAACAACGAACCTATTAAAGGCTGGCTTTTCGACTCCTAATTTTAGAAGAGAAGCTAAGAAAATATGAAAGATCTTTACATCATTCTTTTTCATGTAAACCATGGTTTTTGTAAGGTCTAACTTTTGATTGAAGTAGATCGAGGCATCATGTCGCCTTCTCATTAAAAAAGGAAAAAACTTTATATAGGTAGGCAAGTCTTTAATATATTTCCCATCTGCTCTATTATAAATACCCATTTCAAATTTGCATGATATAGTTATAGACTAAATCATACTCTCCTTTCTCAATTGTTGATTTATTACTAGCCACTGTGAAAAATCGCTTCGCAATGTGACTATATATCACTATCTCGAAGCGACTTCAATGTTTTAAGGATAAGACTTCTTTGAAAATAAATTGTCTAAAATTACTTCATAATAAGGAATGTAGACTGAAAGATTTAAATACTTTAAAGATAATTTTATCATTTTTATATAATCATTACAATTACACTAAAGGGATTATTCCTTTAACGTGATGATAAAAAACTGATATAATAGTATATAGAAAATCAAGGTAGAGTATAGACAGGAGAGTTATAAATGAGTAAGAAGTGGCTGCTTTTAATCATTTCAGTTATCATTTTAACAATAATTTGGCAGATTGGTTTTTTTGATAACTTACTAGATGAAACTATTAATGCTCCAGACACTGACTCAGGTGTAGATGAAGAAAAACCAGATATAAATGAACCAGACAATAGCGAAACTACAATACCAGTTGAAGAGATTGTTTCAATTGAACAATTAGAATATGAGGTAGAAATAATTGGCGAAGGATTTAATATCCCTTGGGAAATAGTTCCCTTACCTGATGGAAGATTTTTAATAACACAAAGAGGTGGCGAAATAGTTTTACTCAATGAAGGAGAAATTTATAATCTACATGATGTTAATCACATTGGCGAAGGCGGGTTACTTGGATTGACTTTGAGTTTTGAGTTTAACGAGAATAACCATCTTTTTCTCTATTATACATATCAAGAAAACGGAGAATTATACAACAGAGTTTCACGATTTACATTTGAAGATAGTACACTAAAAGACGAAGTATACATTATTGAAGGAATACCTGGTTCAAGATATCACAATGGAGGAAGAATTAAGTTTGGCACTGATGAAAAGTTATATATCACAACAGGTGATGCAAGTAATAGAAGTTTATCACAAGATATTGATTCTCTAGCAGGAAAAATATTGAGAATTAATCCGGATGGAACTATACCAGAAGATAACCCATTTGAGAATAGCCCTGTATATGCATATGGTTTTAGAAATCCTCAAGGATTAGCTTGGCATCCTGAAACCAATCAATTATTTGCAAGTGATCATGGACCAGATAGACATGATGAAATAAACTTAGTTATTGCTGGTGAAAATTATGGATGGCCTAATATAACTTGCAGTGAGAGTAGCTCAGATTATCAGTCTCCAATAGCTTGCTATACTGAATTTACATTAGCACCTTCAGGAATCGATTTTCTAGTTATGGAGAACCTGATTGAGGCCCCTCTTTTTGTAGCAGGATTAAGAGGTAATATGATTATGAGAATTGATTTAGATGGTGATGGAAACTTTGTTAGGGAGCAAGCTTTATTTAGAGATTATGGAAGGATTAGAAATGTTAAATATTATCAAGGTTCTTTGTATGTACTCACAAATAACAGAGATGGTAGGGGTACCCTTGGTGAAAGTGATGATTTAATAATTAAAATTACTCCCAAGATAGAAGCGGAGAATAAATAGAGGAAAAAGTTAGACTGTGTCTTTAATTGGATGCAGTTTTTTACTTTAACAAATCATTAAACATGCAAGTTTTACAGTATTAATTGAACGCTAGTAGATTGTTTGAATACTCTGCATGATATACAATATAAGAGTGAGAATCATGCGAACTAGAAAATACAAAGATACATAGGTCATAAATTTCTGGGTCATATGATAGGAGTCTTAAAATAACGATTAAAACTATCGAATAATTTAAACATAAGAGAAATTGATATTGGAGATTTAAAATGGAGAATATTTCTATAAGAAAATTTACTGAAGAAGACTTTGAACAACTTATTAATGTGTATCAAGAGGGAATAGAAACAAATATTGCTACATTTGAAACACAAGTACCCTCAAAAGAACACTGGATTAGTAGCCATGATTTGAGTTGTACGGTTGTTGCCATTCACTGTGGCAAGTTAGTAGGTTTTGCAACTTTAAGCCCTTTTTCTAAAAGGCATGTATACCGCGGAGTAGGAGAAATAAGTATATATATATCAAAGAAAGTTCGCGGTTTAGGAATCGGCTCTATTTTAATGAGCGATTTTATTGAAGTCACTGAAGATAATGGGTATTGGACTCTTTTGGCGAAGATTTTCCCTGAGAATGAGCCTAGTTTGAGATTGCACATAAGACATGGGTTTAGGATTGTAGGAACACTTAGCAAAATAGGTCAAACAGAGCAAGGAGAATGGAAAGATAATATTTTTCTAGAAAGAAGAAGTAAGTTAACTGGAATATAGAAACTAGATTATGTACTTTGCATAAAGGACACATACTATAAAAAACAATGAATATCGTAGTAATAAAGAGCAACAAGCTGCTTCTGTTGATCTAAAAGTGTTAAAATATCCAGTAAATTTAACACTTTTCAATATATAGAAGAGTGTAGAAAGAAGTTGATAGGAATTGACAAGATTCTTTTTAGAAAGACAAACTATCGTAAAGCTTACAAAAGCCATAATTAAAGAAAAACAAATAACATAAACTAAATAATTGTCTTGGCAATCATCTGCTAAAGGCTTTTTAGTTTTAAATAGCGATGTGTCTGTTGAATAGGCAAAATGAATCAGATGTTTTGTGTATACATTTTGTAAACTAACACATATAATAGCTCTTTAAAACGAACAATAAGTAACAGTCCTTAATTTTATGCTTATAGTTTTTGAAAAAAGATGCAATAAAATCAAGCATATGAACGTTATACTAATAAGAGGAGCCATGCAAATGATTTTCTATTTTATATTAAACAGCTTCATAAGAGAGCAAAAAGAAAATAGCAATAATATTGATGAAGCTCTTTTTAAAAAAATAGCTGATGGTGACACTAAAGCATTTGAAAAACTGTATTATTCTTCTGAAAGAACAATGTATGCATATGTGTTGTCTCTTGTAAGAGATCATGACA
The DNA here is from genome assembly GCA_964546025.1 of uncultured Clostridiaceae bacterium. GTDB lineage: Bacteria > Bacillota > UBA994 > PWPR01 > PWPR01 > PWPR01. The sequence continues at coordinate 22,487 of CAZJHT010000028.1, read as the reverse complement.
AAGCTCTTGATATATTACAAGAAACCTATCTAAAAATAAAATCAGCTGCACACCTATATAAACCTATGGGTAAACCTTTGGCATGGATGTTTACAGTTGCAAAAAACATTTATAGAAGTAACCTAAGACGAGAAAGCAAATATACAAGATATGATTCAAAAGAGATAGAAAACAGCCTAGACTTCTCTTATATAACTGATAGAGTAGATAAAATTGTATTAGAGTCAGCACTTAAAATTCTATCTCAAGAAGAAAGAGAAATTGTGATTTTACATGCTGTGACAGGTTTGAAGCATAGGGAAATTGCAAAAAGTTTAAGTGTTCCTTTATCAACAGCATTATCAAAGTATTATAGAGCTCTGAAGAAATTGAAAAAATATCTAAAAGAAAAGGGGGGCTTCTAATGAAAATAAAAGAAATAAAACATCATTTAAGAAAGGCTGTTAATGAAGCTCCAGTTAATATATTGGAAGATATTAAGCATCAAAAAGTTGAGGTAATGAAAAATCACGACTACATAACTAGACAAGAGCCTATAAAGAAAAAATCATTAAAACCAATTTATGCTTTTACTACAATAAGTGTAATATTAGTAATTGCTATTTCTATGTTTTATCAAGGAGATGCTATCACTTCACAAGTTTTCATTGACATTAATCCTGGGATAGAAATTTCTCTGAATAAGAATGAAAATGTGATTAACATGGAAGCTATAAATATAGAAGAGGATGTGATTCTTTCTATAGATTATTATAGAAAGAATGTTTATCAAGTCATTCCAATGCTACTAGATATGCTTAGTCAAAACGGATTTATTAATGAAGATAAAAACACTATGCTAGTATCTATAAAGAGTGTAAGTGACAAAATCAGCAAGGAGAACATTGAAAAACTGAGTAGCACAATAAAGAGCTTTTTCACTGTTAGGGATTCAAGCGTTTTGATATTAAAACAAGAGATTAAAGAGGATGACGAAGCTATAAAAGGATCTTATAAGGACTACTTGACTGCAGGTAAATATACGTTCATTAAGAATTTAACAAAATTAGATAGTGATCTTATTTTTGAGGACCTGGTATATTTATCGCTTAAAGAGCTTATAGAGCTTTCAAAAGATATCTCTTTAGATTTAACGTCAATAATCGAATCTGATGAAGATGTATATCAATATTATGATGAGAAAATGAACTCTCAGCTTAGTCTAGAAAGTGCTATTGAGATAGCACTAGGTTTGAGTAATGGTGGAGTAGTTGAAAATATTGAACTAGAAGAAGATGATGGAAGATTATATTATGAAATTGAAATAAGAAAAGAAAATCAAGAATTTGAGATTGTTTTAGATGCATTAACAGGACAGGTTTTAGAGTTTGAAAAAGACATTGATTTTGAATATGACCATATAAATGGTTCAGATGAAATTCTCGACATAAAAGAGATATCAGTAATCGCATTAGATTTTACCAAAGGCGGAGTAATAATTGAAATAGAATTAAATTTTGATGATTCCAAATCAACCTATGAAGTCATTGTACGCACAGAAACTGCAGAGCATATTCTTTTGATTAATGCTCATACAGGAGAAATTATTAAAGCAGAGTATGATAGAGTTGACGATAAAATTATTAGTAATAACATTCTAAGTATTAAGGAAATACAAGATAAAGTAATAGAACTAACAGATGGCGGATTAGTTAAGCAGATTGAGCTAGAAGAAGATGATGGAAGATTATATTATGAAATTGAAATAAAAAGAGAGAGTCAGGAGATTGAGCTTGTTTTAGATGCTTATACTGGGCAAGTTCTAGAGTATGAAAACGAAAATGAACTTGATCAAGCACATTTTGATAAATTAGAAGAGATTCTTGATATAGAGAAGATATCGTCAATTGCTTTAGAATTCACCAAAGGTGGGGTAATCATCGAAATAGAGCTAGAGCATGAAGATAATACATTTATTTATAAAATCACTATAGTATCAGAAGCTAGAGAGCATATTCTTATGATTAATGCTCGTTCTGGAGAAATTATTAAAGCAGAAAATGAAACAACAGATGATAAGTTTTCTGATAAAAACCTTATAAGTGCTAAAGAAGCATTAAATAAGGCATATGAATTAACTAATGGTGGAACTCTAGTTGACATTGAATTAAATAAAGATGACGGCAAATTTATCTATGAGATTGAAATAGAGAAAGACAGTCTTGAGTATGAAATAGAAGTTGATGGGCAGTCAGGAGAAATAATTTCTTTTGATCATTAATAAACATAAGTTTATGCAATAAAATGGAGTGTTTATACGTTGTATTAATGAAATACAAAAGAAAAGGTGAGATATTGTGGGAAAATTTATTATAAGAAGCGCTGCAGTCGGTTTAGTAGTAGCAACTTTAGTTTTTGTAATGGTTATAAATGCACCAGCTACAAGTGTAGTAATGGACATAAATCCAAGTATTGAAATAGTTACAAATAGGCTTGACACTGTAATTGAGATAAAAGCACTCAATGAAGATGCAAGAGAAATGCTAAGTGAGCATAAAATATCAAGTAAAAGTCTTGATAAAGTTATAAATGAACTGGTGGAATTGATGATTTCGTTAGGATACATAACTGGGGGAGAAGACAACATTGTTATGCTTACTGTATTTGAAGACAATGTTAATAAGGATATACTGGATAGAATAAATGCCCAGATCAAAGCATATTTGGAGAACCAGCAAATTGCTGCAACTATTTTGAACCAAGTTTCAGATAAAGGGCAAGTAGATGAATATAGTAACTCGTCTAGCGATAAAGCTTCTCAAGGCAAGACTAAGTTGATAGACAATATAATAAAACTGAATTTTAATGAAATTGACTATGCAGAACTAGCTGACATAAGTATAAAAGATATACTTGAAATAGCTGATAGCTTAGGAATGTCATCGCAAGATTTATTCCAAAAAGTTATTACTACAGTAGATCATAATTATATAGGAGATAATATTGATATTCTAGATATAAAAGAAGTTAGCCGACTTGCTAGAGAACTAACAAATGGTGGACAAATTATAGAACTTGAATTAGAAAAAGATGATGATAAATATATCTATGAAGTAGAAGTGATTAATGATTCTGGTAAATATGAGTTAGAAATTGATGCAGTTACTGGAAAAATAATAGAGTTCAAACTTGAAGAAAAAAGAGTTTCAAAAATTGAAGGCCTCATATCAATGGATGAAGCAATAAATATAGCAAGAGAAGTTAGCAGTGTTGGAACAATAACAGAGTTTGAGCTTAATAAAGATGATGAAGAGTATATATATGAAATAGAAATCTATAATAAAGGCAATAAATATGAGATTGAAATAGGCGCCGCATCAGGAATAATCTTAGAGTACAAAATTGAAGAATCAAAATATATTCAAACAGGCACCATGATTGATAGAGATGAAGCAATTTCAATAGCACTAGGCAAAACAAATGGAGGATTCGTAACAGATCTTGAGCTTGAAGAAGATGATGGTAGATTACTATATGAAATAGAAACAGCTAATGAATCCATGAAGTATAAGTTAGAAATTGATGCTTTTTCAGGTAAGATTTTAAAATATGAACTAAAAAGAAAAGTAATGTCAAATATTAATGAGATTATAAGTATAGAAGAAGCAATAGAAATTGCTAAAGAGGTTTGCAGTGGAGGAACTGTAATAGAGTTTGAGCTTGATGAAGATGATGGTAGATATGTTTATGAAATTGAAATTAACAATAATGGCAGTGAATACGAGTTAGAAATTGATGCTCTTACAGGAAAAGTTTTAGAGTACGAAATTGAAAAGTCTAAACATGCTAAAACAGGCAACGTGATTGGTAGAGAAGAAGCTATTTCAATTGCATTGAGTAAGACAAATGGAGGCATAGTAACAGACTTTGAAATTGATGAAGATGATGAAAAATATCTATATGAAATCAAAATAGAAAAAGGATCTATTGAATACGAGCTAGAAATTGATGCTCTTTCAGGAGAAATTTTAGAGTTTGAAATAGATGACTAACGTTTAGGTATCCATCTAAATTAATGAGATAGTTAGATAATAATAGCCAAATAGTTTTAGTATGGTTATATCAGAATGATAAGCATAGGGTTGAGTTTTTAAGATCAACCCTATGCTTTTTACATTAATTATTTATTTAGATATGCTGTTTAGATGGTTTTAAAAGGAGTAGATGTTAATTCTTTAGCATACTATTGAGATTTGAAAAACTAAAAAAGCAAGTTTAAAATTATAGTGTTTGAGAAGGATTACTCATGGTTATATTGAATTAATAAAGAGATATGGAGTTTACCATAAAAGGTTTGTTTGAAACAACAAAAGACGTTGATGTTTTAGCTAGCAAATTAACAGCACTTGAAATTTAGTAATTAAAAATTAACGAGTTTGTAGAGGATAATAATATTAACAGGTGATAATATGGCAGAAATACTTATACAACCAAGAAGGAAAGATTTTAGTTCTTACTATAATTACATTATAAAAAACAACTTAGGGATTGAAGTTGTGGAATTGTCAAATACAGTAATACTTAATGATACCCTTAAGTTTTTAGAGTTTAAGAACTTTTACAAGAAAGCTTTGAATAATTTCACAAACTTAATTACTTACCACGGGGCTTTTATTGATTTAAAAATTGAGAGTCCTGATAGGTCAATACGCTTAGCTTCCAGAAAAAGAGTTATCCAATCAATTGAAGCCGCAAAAGAAATAGGTGCAGAAATGATTGTGTTTCATTCAGGATATAATCCAATTATTAATAACCCTTATTATATAAGTAACTTTGTAAAAGAAAGTATTTCTTTTTGGAAAAAAATGATAGAGCAATACGATATTAAAATATGTATAGAGAATATGTGGGATAATAGAGGCGATGTATTATTAGAGCTTATGGAAGGGATTAATGACAAAAGAGCTGGAATTTGTTTAGATGTTGGACACATGAACATATATGAAAAATCTAGAAATGGTTTGTTAATAAAGTCTTTAGGCAGGCACATTAAGCATATTCACATGAATGATAATAATGGATCAGAAGATGAGCATTTAGCAATTGGTGATGGCAGTATTAGGTGGCCTGAAGTTAGTAATCTGTTAGAAATATTTACCCATGGCCCAAGCATCGTAATAGAAGTACAAGGTATTAACCGATTTGAAAAGTCATATAAGTACTTGCAAGATTATAAGGTGTTTCCTTATCATAAAAAAAGGCACATGAGCAAAGAACCAGTATTTTTAGATAGGAATAAAAATTATTTAAATTATAGTAGTTAAATATAGACAAAATTAACTTTTATAATTATACTTGTAAGCAGAAAATCAAAAAAGTTAATAATGCAGTGTTAGAGGAGCAATCTATGTGGTAGGTTATTGCGTGCAAGTTTGAGCAACTTAGCAATAATTGAAGGGATATATTGCCGAAAGGATCTTGTAGGCTCGATGCAATATCCTTGGGAGTTAAGTGGACAAAGCTTAACTACTGTCATACTTTTAGTATGAAGCGCTATTCAGGTAAAACTGATTAGCGCTTTATTTTTTTAGGAGGAATAATTATGAAGTATAGTGTATTTGGAGAACATAGGGTAATAAAGCCAAAAGGCGTTTTACCCCAACCAGCGTGGAAAATTGATAATACAATGAAGATATACCCTAATGAGTTATTAATTCAAGTTGAAACTCTTAATATTGATTCTGCAAGCTTTACTCAAATAAGAAGTCAAGCAAATGATGATGTTGAAAAAATAAAAGAAATAATGAAAGGCATAGTAGCTGAAAGGGGAAAGCATCATAATCCTAAAACAGGCTCTGGTGGGATGTTAATAGGTACAGTAAAAGAGATTGGTGATGAGTATCCACATAAAGAATTACAGATTGGAGATAGAATTGCAACTTTAGTTTCTTTATCACTTACTCCTTTAATGATAGATGAAATTATTGATGTAAAAATAGAAAATGATCAAGTAGATATTAAAGGGGAGGCAATTCTATTTGCCAGTGGGATTTTTGCAAAGTTGCCAGAAGATATGCCAAAAAAATTAGCACTATCTGTTTTAGACGTTGCAGGAGCTCCTGCTCAAACAGCAAGGTTAGTTAAATCAGGGCAAACAGTAGCAGTAATAGGAGCATCAGGGAAGTCTGGCTTACTTTGTTTGCATGAAGCAAAGAAAAGAGTGGGTGTTTCAGGTAAAGTAATTGCACTTTGCTATGATAAAAATGGACTTGAAGAAATAAAAAGAATGAACTTAGCAGATGAAGTAATACATTGTGACGCTACAGATGCATTAACTACACACAAGAAAATGGTTGACGCGACAAATGGAATATTGGCTGACTTAACAATAAATTGTGTCAATATACCCAATACAGAGATGGCGACTATCTTATCTACAAAAGACCAAGGCACTATATACTTCTTTAGTATGGCTACCTCATTTACGGCAGCTGCTTTGGGAGCTGAGGGAGTCGGTAAAGATGTAAATATGATAATAGGAAATGGATATTGTAAAGACCATGCAAAAATCGCAATAGAAGTGTTAAGAGAAAACTCACTTTTGAGAGATCTTTATAATGAGAGATATGCATAAAGACATACTTTCTTTTCTTCCTAAGAAAGCAGACTCAATTGCTATAGCTGGTCTAAATAAGAATGCAGGTAAGACTGTAACACTAATGTATTTAATGGAGAAGCTTTCTTATACTTCTTACACTATTGGAACTACATCAATAGGCTTTGATGGTGAAAGAAAAGATATGATATTTGGAAATGAAAAACCTGAGTTTAGGGTTCCAAAAAATACATATATAGCAACTGCATCAGCAGTATTGAGCAACTATAGAGGTGAATATGAGATTATCAAAAACACATTTTTGCAGTCCCCTCTTGGAGAGATATATATCATAAAGTCAAAAACAGATTCATCTTTAGAAATTGTAGGTCCATCTTCTCTTGATGGGCTTGAAAAGGTGAAGAAAATGATACTAGAATATGTGGATTTAGTATTAATTGATGGAGCATATAATAGGATTACGCAAATATCACCAAAGCTTTGTACTACAGCTATTTTAGCTGTTGGAGGAGACTCATTATCAAAATCAATAAAAGAACTAAGTAGATTGTATAACTTATTTAACTTGCAAACATTTGAATTATTTGATTTAGAGGCAGTATTTGAAACAGAAAATTGTGCCATTATATGTGATGGTAAGCTTGAGAAAGCCACACCTAGTCAAATAGGTAATTACAATGTTGAATATTGTGTTTGGAATGGAGCTTTGACAGATCATTTAGTGAATAAGTTATTAAAGAAATGTGAGAAGATTGTAGTTGAAGATTTGACTAAAGTTTTCATATCAGCAAAAATGCTAAAGTCACTGATGCTAAAGCAGAGACTTTATGTTCATAAGCATATAGATTTAGTATTTTGCACATATAATCCACAAAATTTCTATGGATCAAGCATGGGTAGTTATGAGTTTGGGAAAAAAGTAAGCGAGGAGTTTCCTAGTATAGATTTTTGCGATGTTAATAGTTCATATTGTTTTAAAGGAGGCAAATTAGATGGTTACTTGGGATGATTTCGCGTTTACAGATTTTCAAAACCTATATAAAAGAATTAAGCCTCTTTCAGAATATGGTCAAAGAATGCATCATCAATTTCAAATCTTTCAAAGAGAAGATGTAAAAAGAGCAAAAACATATTACTCAGTAGTCAAAAAAATACATTCTTGGGAAAAAGATAATAAGAAGCATAGCTTTCAAATCAGAAGGCATCTAAGTAATCTAAAAATTATTGATTCATACATTTCAGATGTAAAAAATGGACATCCTAATGATATATCCTTATATGAGATTAGAAATGTTAGTCAAATTATTTCAAAAGTAATCAATCACATGAAAGATTTAACAAGCTTAGAAGGTTTCAAAATTGATGAAGAAGGAATCTTTAGCCTAGAAAGAATTTTTGATGACATTTGTGCTAGTTCGTCCGGATTTTTTATTGCTGATAAATTTTCTATAAAACTAAAAGAGCTTAGAAAAAAGCTAAAGGCTGTTGATAGGCAAATCTTTCAAAGCAAGTTAAAACTAAATGAAGCCATAACAGAAATTTTAGGGTTTGAAATAAGTCAAACTTTTGCAGTGAAAAAGCAAGAGATAAAAAAAATAGAAGCAATAGAAGCCAATAGTTTGGCAAGTAGAGTTGAAGCAGACAAATTTCATATTATATACAAGGTAAAAGAGCCAGAGAAACTAATAAACCTCAGGGCTAAAAGGGAAAATATTCTTATAGAGTTAGATAAGTCTTACACAATAGCTAAAGATCAAGTAACTGATTTAATCAAACCTTTTTTGGGTTGTTTAAGTAAGTCATTAGAAGCAATTGCTTTTTTAGATACTATGCTATCTAAAACAAAGTTCATGGGTGAACATAATTGCACTATTCCAGAAATAGACAATAATGATAGCTTAGAAATTGATAGTGCAAGCCACCCTATACTTGATGAAATATTGAAAGATAGAGGGGATGTGTTTACTCCTAGGACTATTAACCTTCATAGAGGTGTTGCTGCGATAACAGGTATGAATATGGGTGGCAAAACGGTAACTCTGAGGTTGATTAGGCTTTTAGCTTGCATGGTTCATGCAGGAATACCTGTGCCAGCAAAAAAACTAAAATCTCCTTTGTTTGAATTTATATTTTACTCAGATGGAAACGAAGACACTGTTGAAACAGGGCTGAGCAGATTTGGACAAGAGATATCAAGTATCGTCAGAACATTTAAGTTAAAGCATGAATATGGCTTAATCTGTATAGATGAGATTGCGCAAGGGGCTGTGCCAGATATTGGACAAGCAATTGCAATTTCATATTTAGAAGAAATGAGTAATAGTAATTGTATTGTAATTGTAACAACTCACTATCCCAAAGTTACACACTTGAAAGAAATATCTAATTGGAGAACAAAAGGTCTTAGCGAAAAATTTTTCAACGTATTTGAAAATCGCGAAATCAACCCCAGGATATTAAACAAATATATAGACTATAAAATAGAGCTGTATGAAGGTAAAGAGTTATATGAAGACCAAGTTTTTAAGATAGCAAGCGCACTTGGTTTAAATGAAAAGTTAATTGATAAAGCAAAAGAATTAATAGAAAAGTAGGTGGCCATATGGGTAAATTAACACTAGATGAAAAGCTTATTAAAAGAGCAAGAGGTGCAGCTAAGGAAGTTGCGATTAGTACTTTAGATCATGTTAATAGCTTTACAACAGTATCTCAGGAAAGAACAGTAGTTAGGCTTTTTGGGATAGATGGGGTCGATGCAGAAGGAATTCCTTTAGCAAATATTATTGTAGATAGCTTACACCAAGCTGGTGAACTATCGAAAGGAGTAGCGTTTTACATAGCAAACGCTGTCTCATATTACAATACAACCCCTCAAAATATAGCAACAAAAGTATCTTTGGGAGAATTAGACTTACTAGATATACCTACTCAAGATGAACAAGATATAAAAATGGTTTTGGACAAATATACAGAAGAAGCTCTTAGAAAGATAAGCGAAAATAAAGAAAAAAGAGAGTCAATGCAAGAAACACTATCAATAGGAAAAACCCCTTGGCAGTATGTCATAGTAGCAACAGGCAATATATACGAAGATATTGTACAAGCCAAGGCTGCAGCAAGGCAAGGTGCTGATATTATTGCAGTAATAAGGACTACAGGACAAAGCTTATTAGATTATGTGCCGTATGGAGCAACCACAGAAGGCTTTGGTGGAACATATGCAACGCAAGAAAATTTTAGAATTATGAGAAGAGCTCTTGATGAAGTGTCACAAGAACTAGGAAGATATATCCAGCTTGTCAATTATTGTTCAGGGCTTTGTATGCCAGAAATAGCTGCTATAGGAGCCTTTGAAAGACTTGATATGATGCTTAATGACTCGATGTATGGGATTTTATTTAGAGATATCAATATGGTAAGAACTTTTATAGATCAATACTTTTCAAGAATGATAAATGCATATGCTGGTGTAATAATAAATACAGGTGAAGACAACTACTTAACTACAGCAGATGCCTTTGAGGAAGGTCATACTGTAATAGCCTCACAGTTTATAAATGAGCAATTAGCTTTTGCTAGTGGACTTAGTAGTAAACAAATGGGGTTAGGCCATGCTTTTGAGATAAACCCTGATATTGAAAATTCTCTTTTATATGAAATAGCACAAGCTCAACTTTCTAGAGATTTGTTTCCTGAGGCTAATCTTAAATATATGCCGCCAACTAAATATATGACTGGTGACATTTTTAAAGGGCATGTACAAGATTCACTATTTAATTTAACATCCGTACTTACCAATCAAGGAATTCATCTATTAGGAATGTTAACAGAGGCTATTCATACACCTTTTATGCAAGATAGAGCATTATCATTGCAAAATTCAATGTATGTAATGCAAGCAGCAAGAGACTTATCATCTGAGATAGAGTTTAAAAAGGACGGAATTATAAATAATCATGCTCAAAATGTTTTAGCAAAGGCATGTAGTTTATTGGAAGAAATTGCTAAAATAGGACTTGAAACAGCAATTGAGCAAGGTATGTTTGCAAATATCAAAAGAAAACAAAACGCAGGTAAAGGATTAGAAGGTGTAATCCAAAAGGCTGAGAGTTATGTTAATCCATTTTTAGAAAAAATGGAAAGAGAGCTTGGATTAGGTGGTGAATCTATTGAATAAAATAAGACCATATGGAGACACACTAAATGATGGCAAAGTGCAAGTATCATTTACTTTACCAATAGAAAAGTCAGAAATAGGCGATGAGGCAGCTAAGCAAGTTGCTCAAAAAATGGGGTTAACAAGTCCAGAGTTAGTTCATAGTGCATCCTTGGATGATAATTATAGTTTTTACATCATATATGGCTCTTTTACAAAAAGCATTGATATTAGCAAGATAAATGTTAATAAAATAGATGCGCCAAAGATGGATTTTTATCAGATTAATGATTATATAAAGAAATACTTAGGAAGAAAAATTGTTGTAGTCGGAGCTTGTACAGGGTCAGATGCACATACAGTAGGATTAGATGCGATTATGAATATGAAAGGCTATGCTGGGGAATATGGACTTGAAAGATACCCAGAAATAGAGGCTCTGAATTTAGGAAGTCAAGTTGAAAACTACAAGTTAATAGAGAAGGCTAAAGAGTTAAATGCTGATGCGATATTAATATCGCAAGTAGTAACACAAAAAGATGTTCACATTAAAAATTTAACTGAATTTATTGAAATGGCGCATGCAGAAAAACTTGAAAAAAGTTGTTTATTGATAATCGGAGGTCCCAGAATTTCAAATGAATTAGCCGCTGAACTAGGTTTTGATGCTGGGTTTGGAAGAGGTTCACTACCGCCTGACGTAGCATCGTATATAGCAACTGAGCTTGTTAAAAGAAAAATAGAAAAGTAGGAGGTAATATTTTGAAAACATATATTAGATTAAGAATGAGCAATCATGATGCTCATTATGCAGGAAACTTAGTAGATGGCGCAAGAATTATGCAACTATTTGGAGATGTTGCAACAGAGCTATTAATTAGACATGACGGTGATGAGGGGCTTTTTGTGGCATATGATAATGTTGAATTTTTAGCACCAGTTTATGGAGGAGACTACATTGAAGCTTACGGAGAAATAACTAAGGTAGGAAATTCATCTAGAAAAATGGAGTTTGAAGCCAGAAAAGTGATAACATCAGCCAATATAGAAGATCAACCATCTGCGTGTGATGTCTTAGAAGACCCTGTGATAGTTGCAAGAGCAAGTGGAACTTGCGTTGTTCCAAAGAGTTTACAGAGGAAGTAATATGGATAAATTAATTATTACAGCTGCAATATGCGGTGCAGAAGGGTCAAAGGATGATAATCCTAATTTGCCAATTACTCCAGAAGAATTAGCAAGTGAAGCACAAAAAGCCTATGATGCAGGAGCTAGCATCATACATTTACATGTTAGAGATGATAATGGAGAACCTACTCAAAGCTATGAAGTTTTTAGAAGAACTATTGATATGATAAAAAACAGATGCCCAGATGTTATAATTCAGCCATCTACAGGTGGTGCTGTGGGTATGACAATTGAAGAAAGAATGCAGCCACTCGATATCGATGTTGAAATGGCTACATTGACAGCAGGCACTGTAAATTTTGGAGATGGGGTATTTTATAATTCACCAGAGTACATTGAAGCCTTTGCTAAGAAAATGCGTGAGAGAAAAATTAAGCCAGAGATTGAAGTTTTTGAAGTAGGCATGATTAATAACGCTTTAGGATTGGTAAAAAGAGGATTGCTCGAAGAGCCTCTTCATTTTGACTTTGTTATGGGTGTGCCCGGAGGGATAACTGGTACAGTCAAGAATTTACTACATATGGTTGAGTCGATACCAAAAGGGTCAACCTGGACAGTAGCGGGAATTGGTAGAGCAGAATTACCACTGGCAGCAGCAGCAATCATTCTTGGGGGACATGTACGAGTTGGGTTTGAAGACAATCTATATTACAGATATAAACAGCTAGCCAAATCTAATGCTGAGCTTGTAAAGAGAGTTGTTAGATTAGCAGCCGAATTAGAAAGAGAAGTGGCTACTCCACAAGAAGCTAGAAAAATACTAAAACTTAGTTAGGAGCAATATTTTATGGATTTATCTAAGAAAAGTGATTTTTACAAAGATGTAACTGAAAATGAATGGGAAGATTGGCATTGGCAAGTAAGAAATAGAGTCACAGATTTAGAAGAACTTCAAGAAATCATAAATCTCAGCGACTCTGAAAAAAACGGGGTTACTAAATGTTTAGCAAGCTACAAAATGGCAATAACACCGTATTACGCTTCACTTATGGATCAAAATGATAGCAACTGCCCAATAAGAATGCAGGCTGTACCAACAGAACTTGAAGTTCATAAAGACACCTTTGATATGGAGGATCCACTGCACGAAGATTTAGATTCTCCATCGCCAGGATTAACACATAGATATCCAGATAGAGTCTTGTTTTTGATTACTGACCAGTGTTCAATGTACTGTAGACATTGTACTCGTCGTAGATATGCAGGTAGTCACGATAGAGCAAGACCTAAAGAAGATATTGACAAAGCTATCGATTACATTGCAAAAACACCAGTTATACGAGATGTGCTATTGTCAGGTGGAGATGCACTTTTAGTAAGCGATGATAAACTTGAATATATAATAAAGAGACTAAGAGAAATAGACCATGTTGAAATAATCAGGCTTGGCACTAGAGCTCCAGTAGTTATGCCACAGAGAATTACAAAAGATCTTGTCAATATGTTAAAGAAATATCATCCAGTTTGGCTTAATACGCATTTTAACCATCCTAAAGAGCTAACGCCGAGAGTTGAAGAAGCATTGGCGATGCTGGCAGATGCAGGTATTCCTCTTGGAAATCAAAGTGTTTTACTTAGAGGAATCAATGATTGTCCATATATTATGAAAGAGTTAGTTCATAAGCTAGTAAAAAACAGAGTAAGACCATATTACATATATCAATGTGATCTTTCAACTGGCATTAGTCATTTTAGAACAACTGTTGATAAGGGAATTGAGATTATAGAGATGCTTAGAGGTCATACGTCTGGGTTAGCTGTCCCTACTTTTGTAGTAGATGCGCCAGGCGGCGGAGGAAAAATACCGGTTGGACCTAATTACATGGTTTCTCACATTGGCAACAAAGTTGTTTTAAGGAATTATGAAGGAGTTATTGCAGCTTATGCAGAACCAACAGATTATAAGAATCCATGTACAAGCTGTGTTGATTGTGAAAATATTAAGTATAGCGATGGAATTGGACTAGAAAAACTGTTTAGAGGTCAAGCAGTTAGCTTAGAACCTAAGGATTTAGAAAGGCACAATAGAAAGTAAGTTGATTTGTAACATAGTTAATAGAAAATAGAGGAGGTAAAAAAAATGAGTTACAAGAATATTAAGTTTGATGTACAAGACCATGTTGCTTTAATTACAATTAGTCGTCCAAAAGCATTAAATGCACTGAACTCAGACACTCTTAGAGAAATTGAGCAAGCTATTGAAGATGTAGCATCAGATGACAGTATTTATGTTTTAGTATTTACAGGTGAAGGAAAATCATTTGTTGCAGGAGCAGACATTGGTGAAATGAAAAACTTTTCGCCAGAAGAAGCAAGAAGATTTGCAAAACTAGGACACCAAGTCTTTAATAGAATATCATCTTTATGTAAGCCAAGTATTGCAGCAATAAATGGGTATGCACTTGGAGGAGGCTGTGAACTGGCTCTAGCTTGTGATATCAGAATTGCTTCAACAAAAATGAGTATGGGTCAACCTGAGGTCGGGCTTGGTATTACCCCTGGTTTTGGTGCTACTAAAAGGCTTGTTGAAGCTGTAGGACAAGCCAAAGCTAAAGAACTTATTTTTACTGGCGAGTACTTAAAGGCAGATGAGGCTTTAAGGATTGGGCTAGTTAACAAAGTAGTAGAATTAGATGAGCTTATGCCCACAACAATGAACATGGCACAGGCAATAGCTTCAAAAGCACAGCTTGCAATTAGGTATGCAAAATTAGCTATAGAGCAAAGCCTATATGCTGATCATCAAACAGCTAGTCATATAGAAACTTCAGCGTTTGCATTGTGCTTTGCTAATGAAGATCAAGCTGAAGGTATGAGTGCTTTCTTAGACAAGAGAAACCCAGATTTTAAAAGCAGATAAGGAGTGGATAATTTGATTAAAACAGTAGGCGTTATTGGCGCAGGAACAATGGGAACAGGTATTGTCCAAGTTCTAGCTCAAAATGGTTATAATGCAATTATATGTGATAGGGACCTTGAAACTGCAACAAAAAGTATAAAGAATATTGAGAAAGTTTTTGATAGGCTTATTTCTAAAGAGAGAATGACTGTTAACGAAAAAGAAGAAGCACTATCAAAAATATCAAAAGTCAGTAGTCTAGAAGATTTAAAAGATTGTGATATGGTAATTGAGGCAGCTACAGAAAATATGAGTGTTAAAAAACAAATTATGAAGGAAATCTCAGTCGTTTGTTCAGAAAACACAATACTTGCAACTAATACATCATCTCTGTCAATTACAGAATTGGCACAAGCAGTTGACTATCCTGAAAATGTTATAGGCATTCATTTCTTTAATCCAGTGCCACTAATGCAATTAGTCGAATTAATTAAAGGATTAGCTACATCAAAAGAGGTTTTTAAAAAATCATTAGAGTTTGTTAAAAGTATAAACAAAAAGCCAGTAGAAGTTGAGGAAGCTCCTGGATTTGTAGTTAATAGAATTTTAATACCTATGATAAATGAAGCGGTAGGTGTCTTAGCCGATGGTGTTGCATCAAAAGAAGATATTGATTTATCTATGAAGTTAGGTGCTAATCATCCACTTGGCCCATTAGCATTAGCCGATCTTATTGGTTTAGATGTATGTCTAGCTATAATGGAAGTTTTACATTGCGAGTTTGGAGAAGACAAATATCGTCCACATCCATTACTTAGAAAAATGGTTAGGGGCAATTATTTAGGAAGAAAGACAAAAAGAGGATTTTACGAGTACTAAAGGGGTGGATGAGTTGTCAAAAGTTATTAGTAAAGAGAAATTTCAAGAACTGTTAAAGGATGATCTTTCAATAATGGTGGGAGGCTTTTTAGCTGTTGGGTCACCTGACTTGCTTATTGAGGGAGTAATTGATAGTAATATCAAAAATATAACATTAATTTGTAATGACACAGGATTCCCAGATAAAGGTGTAGGTAAATGGATTGTAAATAAGCAAGTTAAAAAAGCAGTTACTTCACATATTGGTACTAACCCAGAGTCGGGAAACCAATTAAACAAGGGAGAAACAATATTTGATTTGACTCCTCAAGGAACTTTAGCTGAAAAAATAAGAGCAGCAGGAGCAGGTCTTGGTGGAATTTTAACTCCCACAGGAATAGGAACTATAGCTGCTGAAGGAAAAGAGATTATTAAAGTTGAAGGAAAAGAATATATATTAGAAGAGTCCCTTAGAGCAGATATTGCACTTATTAAGGCTCAAAAAGCTGATAAAAAAGGTAATTTAGTCTATACAAAAGCTGCGCGCAACTTCAATCCTATAATGGCATTTGCTGCAGATACTGTAGTTGTGGAAGTTGAAGAACTTGTCGAAGTTGGAGATATAGACCCAAATAATGTAGTAACACCAAGTGTATTAGTAGATTATATAGTTTTGGGGGTGGAAAAATGAACCCAAAAGTTAAGATAGCTTCAAGAGTAGCTAAAGAATTTGAGTCAGGTGATGTAGTCAATTTAGGTATTGGTTTACCAACACTTGTAGCAGATTATATTCCTCAAGGAATTGAAGTTGTTTTTCAATCAGAGAATGGAATATTAGGGCTAGGACCAAGTCCTGAAAAAGGACAAGAAGACCCACTTATAACCAATGCAGGAGCACAGCCTGTAACAATATTACCTGGTGGGTGCTATTTTGATTCAGCAACCTCATTTATGCTTATAAGAGGCGGACATGTGGATGTAACAGTGCTTGGAGCGCTGCAAGTTGATCAGAAAGGAAACTTGGCTAATTGGATGATTCCTGGCAAAATGGTCCCTGGAATGGGTGGTGCAATGGATTTAGTGACAGGAGCAAAAAGAGTTATTATAGCTATGCAACATTGTACAAAAACTGGCGGAGCCAAAATATTAGATGAGTGTACATTGCCACTTACAGCAAAAGAAGAAGTTGATTTGATTATTACAGAATATGCAGTTATGAAAGTTACAGATAAAGGATTAGTAGTTTTGGAAATTTCTAAAGAAATATCAAAAGAAGAATTACAAAAATGTACCGGAGCAAGTTTGATCTTCCCTGAAACGATAAAAACTATGGAGGAGGCTATTTAATGAGAGATGTAGTTATAGTAAGTGCAAAAAGAACGCCTGTTGGAAAATTTGGTGGTAGTTTAGCAAATATTTCTTCAACTGATTTAGCTAAAATTGCTATTCAAGGAGTACTAGAAGACTGTAACTTGAGTGCAAACAAAGTTGAAGACGTTGTGTTTGGTAATGTCTTACAAGCTGGACAGGGGCAAAACATTACAAGACAAGCTGCTATTAAAGCAGGCATTCCTGTAGAGGTACCAGCAGTTACCGTAAATAAAGTATGTGGCTCTGGAATTTATTCTATAATAACAGGGGCTCGTGAAATCATGTTGGGCGAAGCTGATATAGTTGTAGCAGGTGGCTCAGAGAATATGAGTATGGCTCCATACTTTTTGGATAAAGCTCGTGAAGGATATCGGATGGGTAACGGAACTCTTGTGGATAGTATGATTCATGATGGACTATGGTGTGCTATTAATGATTATCACATGGGTATAACAGCAGAAAATTTAGCTGAGAAATATGACATAACAAGAGAAGAACAAGATGATTTTGCAGCTAATAGTCAGCAAAAAGCTGAAAAGGCGTTAGCTGAAAATAGATTTGCTGACGAAATAATAAAAGTAGAGATTCCTCAAAGAAGAGGCGAACCAATAATCTTTGACAAAGATGAATATCCTAGAGCAGGTGTTACTACAGATGGAATCTCTAAACTAAGACCAGCATTTAAAAGAGATGGAACTGTTACAGCAGCTAATGCTTCTGGAATTAATGATGGGGCAGCTGCAGTTGTACTGATGAGTAAAGAAAAAGCTGATGAACTAGGTTTGGCTCCACTGGCTACGATCAAAGCATACTCAGCAGTTGGAGTGGAACCATCAATAATGGGGATAGGCCCAGTTCCTGCAGTAAAGAAAGTGCTTGAAAAAGCAGGCTTAACACTAGAAGACATAGATCTATTTGAAGCTAATGAAGCATTTGCAGCACAATCATTAGCTGTAGCAAAAGAATTAGGGCTTGACCTAGATAAAGTTAATGTAAATGGGGGAGCTATTGCTCTAGGTCACCCAATAGGAGCAAGTGGAACTAGAATACTTGTTACACTGATTCATGAAATGAAAAAGAGAAATAATAAGTATGGAATTGCCACCCTTTGTGTTGGTGGCGGAATGGGTCTTGCAATATTAGTTGAAATGTAATATAAGATAGTTATTTTTACTAAATCCTTCAAGTAATTGATTTGATTAATTACTTGAAGGATTTTTATAATTGAACTTGTTTTGCACATTAACTAAATAAAAGCTATAATTGATTTAATGTCAGAGCGGGGGTATTTGTATGTTTGAAAAGAAGTTTTCTCTTTCCTTCTGGGAAGCAGTTTTTCTATGTTTGCTATGGATTATGCTTCCATTTTTAGTTGCTTTATTTGTCGCTTTAGTATTAATTCCTGTCAGTGGGGGGTTTGATCAAGCACTCTTTAAGTTTTATGAGCTATTGAACATTCCTTTAACAACAGCATTTATGAACATATTTGTAATGATAATTTTCATCTTACTACTTAGACTTAGAAAAGACGATGTTTTTGATATAAAGTGGTTTGGTAATGTGAGCTTTTCGACACTTATGGGAACGGTTGTTATGATTGTAGGGCTAAACTTTTTGCTTTCTGAAGTGACCAATATCGTTAATTACTTCTTTCCAATGACTCCATATTGGCATGAAGTATTTATTGCACTACAGAATAAGCCAACTATCATTTATTTTATCGAAGCAGTATTAATAGCTGCTATAGTAGAAGAATTTTTAATAAGAGGAATTATAGCTAGGGGCTTAAATGAGAGGTTTTCTAAAGGATTTACTATAGTCGTTGCTTCATTTTTATTCGCAATAATTCATTTAAATATATGGCAATTCTTTTCTGCTTTCTTAGCAGGAATAATACTTACTTGGCTTTTTCTCAAAACTGAGTCTTTGCTTTTAGTCATATTTGCTCATGGGCTATATAACAGTATGCCTTTAGTAGTAACAAGAGGTTTTAAGTTTGGAATTCCTGGCTATAACGAAGTAGGAGTGAATATGTTTGAGGGGCAACCTATACAAATTTTAGTAATAGCAGCAGTACTATTTATTATTGGGTTTTTAGTAATTAAATTAAAACAGAAAGAAAATATATTTTAGAAAGATGATTTCAATGAATTATCATAAATTATTACAACAGTCATTTATTAGAAAAACACCTTCTAAAGACATTTATAGCGGTATAAAAGGAAATATATATATCCCCAAAAATTCAAGCTTAAAACTTAAGAAGGTCGTCTTAGAAGTGCTATCTTACATTGCTTTTAGGAGCACTTCATTCGATTTGCCCAAGGTTTTTTTCTATAATGAAAACAAAGAAGTCATAGATGAAAGCGAAAGCTTAGTATTTACTGAGAACATTGATTTTAGCTATAGTTTATTAAATGCAACCATAGTGAACACCAATGACAAAGAATGGTCTATGCAAGAAGATAGTCAGAAAGAGCTATATAACAAGGATAATAATGAGTGTAAATCTAAATATGTATCTTTAGATAATCTCTTTAATTTTCCAGATTGGTTAAACCTTGAAGTAGGTGATAAAAACAATACAACATTTAGCCTCTTATTAGAAGAGAACATAAGTAATAGTGAGTTTTTATCTTACATCAATCTTGCTGTGAAATTCTCTCTTGAGTCACTTAATGTAATCTTTCCATTATGTAATAACAGTAAGAGCGATGTATCAATTAAGGTTAAAGAAAGCAATAGGGAAACAAAGATTAAAATTAAAGATAGTGTGCTGGTTTTAGAAGGGAAAAATATAGTTAAGTTATCAGAAGAATTTTTACAAGTTTATCCCTATTCAAAATATCCTTACTCACTTAGGGATCTAAAGCAGTATTTTGAAGAATTTTTGAGGAGTAAAAGTCCAGAGAGACAATTAATTGATGGTTTATTAAAAGAAAATCAGGATGAAATATTAATCGATATTGGCCCATATGATGATAGATTAAATAAATACAAAGAGATTGATAGTGCTAAAAAGACTATTATAAAATCCAGTAGATTAAAAAAAGAAGCTCTTAATTGGAATTATGAGCCTAAATGGGAAGTTGTTCGTTTAGCCGAGCATATTGAAAATAATTATAAGGTTTTAGAGCAAGCAGATGCCATCGAAGTTTTTTTAAGTGAGCCAAAGGAAATCAGAGATAAAGTAAGAGAAGATATACAGAATAAGTTTTTCAAAACTAAAAATGGTGATGTTTATGTTTATAGAGCTTATAAACAGTTCATATCTTTTCTTAATGAAAAAATGGTAAAAAAATTAGAGCATGTCAAATGTGATAAAATCCATATCAAGTTCAGAACATTTATTGATGATAAAGACTGGATAGAAGAGGATGGAGCTACTCCCTCAATAGGAAGCAAATCTCAAGCCTATAGAGAAATACCAACCAGACTTTTGCATGATATGTATCCTATAGATGAAGTGTTAAGTGATATATTAAATATTGATATTGATGATATTTGCTTTGAGATTGTCCCAAATGACTCAAGTTATGATTATCAAATACACGTGTACGAAAATCAACAGGTCGTATACTTTGATAACTTCAATGTAAATTTTTCAGAAAGAATGTACTTAGATGAGTTTCCAGACTTAGGAAGGGTAAATCCAAATACAGCTGGTATAAGAGCGTATAAAGACGAGAAATTAATATTTGAGAAAAAGTTTAAAACAGATATTGAAATGATTTGGGATTATTATCAAAGCAAGGTTTTACCAGAAACAAAGAAGTATCTGATAGATGAAAAGTACAGTGAGGAGCCTCTATTTAAAGAACTAATAGTCTCAGCAAGAGTGAGTGAGCCAGAAAGAAGACTTGGAATAAGAGAGGAAATGATATCTACACTAAATGGTTTTCATGAGGATATTTACTTTGTAGGACTTGAGTATTTTAGAGAAGTTGGAAAAGATATAAAAGGAACACCTTTTATGGAGCCTGGTCTAATTTTACCTAAATTGCAATCAATAAAAGGTAAAAAACCAACATTAGAAGCAAGGTTATATGTAAATGAGCATAGGACTTTTAACTTGAATTCTGATGATAATAGTACATCTGAAGAAATAGCGGTAAGTTTAGATTCGATCAACTTTGATAACAACGAAGCGAGTATTACTTATAAAATAGAGTGTAGCAAAAAAGATGAAATAGCTATTAAAAAATTCGTAGCTGTAAATAATGAAGAAATGAACATTTTACCTCATTGGTGTAAATCATTTTCTCACATTGAACTGTTGGTCAATTCTAGTAGATATTTATTGAAAATTCAAAAGCTTGATGATAGACAAATTGATACACATATAATTGATATAGAAAAAGAAATAATATCACCAGAGATGAACGAAATAATTCTAAAGTCATACGAGCAAAAGAATGTTAGGGTGTATGAGATTGCAAAATCTTATCAAGGTAGGAAAATACACGCTATAGAAATTGAGAATGAACCTGGAGAAATCATAGCTTTTTATAAGAAGAGAAATCTAAAACCAAGCTTAGTTCTAAATCAAAGACATCATGCAAATGAGGTCTCAGGAACTAACTCTGCATATATCTTGATTGACAAAATATTAAGTGGTGAAATATCGACTGATATAATCAATTTAGCATTAATTCCTTTAGAGAATAGTGACGGAGCAGCAATACATTATGATTTAGTGCAAGCTAATCCTAACTGGAAATTGCATGTTGCTAGGTATAACTCTGTTGGAAAAGAGATTGCTAATGATTATTTTAATCTTAATAGTCAATATGGAGAGTGCTTAGCGCTCCCTAGGTTATATGCAAGATTATTGCCTGATGTATTTGTAGATAATCACGGGGTGCCATCACATGAATGGGATCAGCAGTTTTCTGGATATGTGCCTCCATGGTTTAAAGGATTTTGGTTGCCTAGAGCAATTTATTACGGATACTTTTGGTATCCTGAGGGTGAAAAATTTAATAATCATATAAATGCTACTCATGATGTTTCTAAGGTAATAGCTAAAATTCTTAATAAAGATAAAGAAGTATTTGAATGGAACTGTGTTTGGAAAGAGAGATTTATTAAGTATGCAAATAAGTGGCTGCCAAAGTTATTTCCTGCTTCTTATGTGGATAATCTAATATATTACTGGGTGCCATTTACTGCAAGTCAAAGTGCAAGACACTTTGCCACAAGGTATCCTGAATATACCTTGCTGGATATAACAACAGAAGTGTCAGATGAAACAGCTCAAGGGGATTATCTACAGCTGTGTGCTAAATCACTAGTTCTTTCAAATATAGCGATAATAGATTGGATTAAGAGTTTAGATTATACAATTAGAGAGATACCAAAGCATGATGATGAATCTACTAGTTTCAAAATAAATAGAGTAAGAGATTATATTAATTAAGAAGAGAAGTGATTAAGTCTTATACACTTGTGTGTTTATGCAACATATATTTGATAGAGTA
>CAZJHT010000027.1:0-31880 GCA_964546025.1 uncultured Clostridiaceae bacterium | reverse complement strand
CAAAGAAATCTTCCCACATTTCTAGGTAACTTTCTTTATTATAAATGGGCTCAAAGTTTTCAATTACTTCTTGAGCTTTTGCTGCCCCATCATACAATAAATCAATTACAGTCATAGCCATCGCCTTTGCGCCTAAAACGTATGCTGTTTCTTCATCCACTATTTCATAATGCTTTGAATGCCCAGCTCCAGCTACCCCGCCAATATATGGATGAATAGCAGGTATTATATGCATTACATCTCCGATGTCAGAGGACCCTGTGCCATGTCGATCTGTAACCGCTACTGCATCTTCTCCAACTACTTGCTCAAAGTTTTCTTTAATTAAGTTGTCCATAATTGCATCATTAACTCTTGGTAGATACCCAGGAATTTCAGTAATTTCTACTTTTGCTCCTACAGCATGTGCTCCAGCTTCTAAAGCTCTATTTACTTTTTGACTAGCATCTATGATGGAATCCATAGTTCTACCACGCACATACGTCTCCATAACAACCTCAGCTGGAATAATATTTACTAAATCTCCACCTTTTGTAATGATTGGATGAACCCTTATGTAATCACTGTCTTGGAAGGTCTCTCTATTAGCATGAATAGCCATCAAGCCAATATTAGCAGCATTAAGAGCATTTATGCCATTATGAGGCGCTCCACCTGCGTGAGCTTCTTTCCCAATATATTTAACTAGTTTTCCAACAAAACCATTGCTGGTCCCTCCAACAGCTGCTTTGATTTGATCTCCTGTTGCTGAACTATGGTACATCATTAGCATATCTATATCATCAAGTTCACCCAGAGCAATAAACTCCTGTTTACCACCCAAGAATTGAATCTTACCTTCTTCTCTTAATTTTTGACGGTATCCAATTTCAACATACTCTTCAGCTGGAACAGCCATAAATGTTACATCACCATCAAGTTCATTAATTACTCCACTCTTAACTAAGCCAATCGCAGCTCCTAACATCCCTGCTATTTGTGCATTATGACCACAAGAGTGTGCTGCTCCTGTTTGTGGATCAGCATGAGGGTGATCAGGGCATACTACTGCATCTAACTCTCCCATAACAGCCACATTAGGTCCTTTATTCTTACCACTAGCTTTTGAGATTACTCCTGTAATCGCTACTTCATCTCTATATGGCAGTCCTAGTTCTGTAAAAACGCCTTTTACAATATCTGCTGTTCTATACTCTTTGTAGCCTAACTCTGGATGAGCAAAAATATCGTTTCCAACTTGTATAATTTGTTCTTTGTTTTCCTCGATGATTTGGCATACCTTATCTTTTAACTCTTGTTTATTCATAATTCCTCCCGTGAAATTAAAGTCAGCCCCTTGAGGCTGACTAGTTATTTTACTTCAAAGTTAATACTCTCTTGCAACTTTTTATCAATGTACACTCTTACTTCGTATTTCCCAGCTGGCCATCCAGCGTCAGGAATACTCAGACTAAAGTTAAAATCACTAGTTACTTCTCGTATTATCATTGTAGCACTATCAATAAATATTTCTTCACCCTCTAAATAATACCATTCCCCCTTTATTTCCGTATCTCCTGGGTTATTTCGCAACACTCCAGTAAGATAAATCATGTCTGTATTTATTTCAAATGTATTAGTAAATACTATTTCATCGTCTTCTATCTTAGCCATTCTTAGATTATCAAACTTAGCTGTTGTAAAACTTGCTTCACAGCTACAGCTAACAAAAATTGTTGTAGTCATTAATAAAAGCAATATCAGTTTGGGTTTCATGATATTAAGTCTACCTTACAGTAAATTTCTTTCCTACTTGAAATTCATTTTTGACATAAATATTTATCTCATATGAGCCAATAGGCCATCCTGCATCAGGTATGCTAAATGAAAAATATGCATTTTGTGCTTCTTCAGTTGTGTAAATCTCAGCAACTGCAGCTTGCTCTCCTTCGTAAACCCATTCTCCCTGAATATCTGTTCCTATAGGAAGCCCTGCTACTGTGAATGTAGCAAAAATTTCAGGAGTGTCGGTTGCAAATGTACTTGTAGCATTTGTAGGGTCAAGAGTGTTTGGATTTATACCTGTTGTAGTTTGCAAGTTTGTAATATTGCTCCCAAAAAATAACGAAACTAAGAATAGCACTACTATTATAAACACTATCAGAAGAATTAACTTCTTTATAACTCCGCCTTTTTTCTTCTCTTTCACCTTGCTCTTTTTAAACTTCACTTCACCACTAGACCCAATACTAGCTTGCTTACCTTTAAAAAAAGTTTTTCTATTATCATTTTGTTCATTGCTTAAACTATTATACTCTCTAAACTGTTCTCGAGTTGTATACCCTTGTTGATTAGACTGCTGTGTATTATCACTTGACACTCTGGCTCCACACGATGTACAGAAAGCAGACCCTTCATCAAGTTTCTGCCCACATTGCTTGCAAAACATCATTTCTTCCTCCTATCTAGGGAAACTCTAATGCAAATAGCAACATGGATTTTTCGATTCCACCTTCTTTCAGACAATTTCAAGCCATGAAAAAATCTAAGTAAGACTATTCTGTTAACTACATTTTATACTATTAGATGAATAAATATAACCCACTTAGCTGTTATTTTTCAGAAATTCTTCATAATCTAATAAATTTTTCTTTAAAAGCTCAGGAGTATTTAATCCATATGGACATTTCTCAATGCATTGGTTGCAATGAATACAATCATTGATTTTTTTCATATTATCTTGCCACTCTTCAGTTAGGAAGTTTTGGTAAACAGCTCTTCTAAGTAGTAACGACATTCTCGCAGCAGTATTGATAGGTATACCAACTGGGCATGGCATACAATAGCCACATCCTCGACAAAAATCCTTAGATAGCTCATCTTGATATTTCTTTATTATTCCTCTTATTTCTTTGTCCATTAGTGGTGGAGTTGCTTCATAGACTAAAAACTCATTTAACTCCCAATCTTTTTGAATTCCCCAAATTGGAACTACATTATCAAACTGTCGCATAAATGCAAAAGCAGCTTTTGCATTGTCGATTAACCCTCCAGCTAAAGCTTTCATAGCTATAACACCAACATTTGCTTTCTTTGCTCTGTTTATTAATGCTAAATCTCTTTCTGATGAAATCAAGCTAAGTGGAAACTGGATTGTATCATATAGCCCACTATCAATAGCTTGTTCAGCAACTTCGACACTATGAGTAGTCAGTCCAATATGTCTAATTGTCCCAGCTTCTTTTAACTTAAGCATTACATTATATAGTCCATCTTCTGAGTCTGGTTTAGGGACAAATTTCATGTTATGCAATTGGTAAATATCTATATATTCTGTCCTTAAGTTTTGCAGACTAATATCTATATGCTCAAGCAACTCTTCAGGATTTTTTGCATGTGTTTTTGTTGCAATAACTATTTCTTTTCTAACATCACTTAAAGCATATCCTAGTTTTTCTTCGCTATCGCTGTATGCCCTTGCAGTATCAAAGAAAGTAATCCCATATTCATAAGCTTTTCTTAAAATCTTCTTTGCAACTTCCTTATTTACTCTTTGTATTGGCAAAGCACCATAGCCAGTCTTACTAATTTCTAAGTTTGTTTTTCCTAATACCATTTTGTTCATTTATTACCAGCCCCTTTTACTTTTAATTAAACACTTTTGCAATTATTTCTAAGAAGTCCTTGTTATTTTTACTCAATCTCATGTTCTTAATTATTTCCTGTGTTTGATTAATACTAGTATCTGGATTAATAGAGTTGCGTAATTGCCAAATGGTTTTTAGCTCCTCTTCACTTATTAAGAGCTCTTCTCTTCTTGTACTAGACCTTATTATGTCTAATGCAGGATAAACCCTTCTCTGTGCAAGTTTTCTATCTAAATGAAGTTCCATATTTCCTGTACCCTTAAATTCTTCATATATTACATCATCCATCCTACTGCCTGTATTTACTAGAGCTGTTGCGATAATTGTTAAACTGCCACCATTTTCTATGTTTCTAGCAGATCCATAAAAACTCTTTGGGTTATATAAAGCAGCTGGATCTAATCCTCCAGATAAAGTGCGCCCACTCGGACTGACTACTAAATTTGACGCTCTTGCCAAACGAGTAATACTATCTAGTAAGACAACTACATCTCTACCATGTTCAACTAGACGTTTTGCTCTTTCACTAATCATCTCAGCTAACTTGACATGATTTTCTGGTCTTTCATCAAAAGTTGAAGCTAATACCTCTGACCTTGGGCTGACTGACCGTTCCATTTCAGTAACTTCTTCTGGTCTTTCATCAATTAGCAAAATTATTAAGTGTGCTTCCGGATGATTCTGTTCAATACTCTTTGCTAAATTTATAAGTATAGTAGTTTTTCCAGCTTTTGGAGGTGAAACTATTAAGCCTCGCTGACCTTTTCCTATAGGGCTAATTATGTCAATAAGTCTAGTGGAAATCTCGCCATCTTCCCTCTCCAAATTGAATTTTTCATTTGGATGAATTGGAGTAAGGTTCCCAAAGTCAATCCTTTGAGATGATTTCTCTGGATTCTCTCCATTAATTGCCTCTACAAATAATAGGGCATAATACTTTTCTCTATCTTTTGGTGGCCTTACTTTACCAGCAACAAGATCCCCTGTATGCATATTAAACCTTCTAATCTGAGAAGGTGACACATATATATCTTCATTACTTGGTAAATAATTAATAGGTCTTAAAAACCCAAAACCATCATTCATTATGTCTAATACACCAGAGGCGAAAATAAACCCATCTTTTTCTACATTTGCTTTAAGAATTTCAAAAACTAATTCTTTCTTTCTTAGTCTTGAATAACCTTCTATTTCCAGATCTTTCGCTATTGCTAATAATTCTTGTATTGTTTTGCTCTCTAATTCTTGAATTTGCATAAGGAGACCTCCTGAGGTATTTTTATTTGGAGTAGTTGGAAGGTAAGAAGAAGGCTATCAATGTAGGTAGCCTTCTTTAATTATTAAAGATCTTTCCAAACTGGTTTTTTGTCAGAAAAGTGAGTAGCTGAAATGAACCTAATAGTACCAGTTTTTGATCTCATTACTAAGGTATGTGTTTCGGCTCCTCCACCAAAGTATCTTACACCTTTAAGTGAATCGCCATCAGTAATTCCTGTAGCTGAGAATATTACATCATTTCCTTTAACTAAGTCATCTAACATAAGGACTTGGTTAACATCTTTAAGCCCCATTTTCTTGCATCTATCTAGTTGCGCATCATCATCTGGCATAAGCCTAGCTTGCATGTCTCCACCTAAGCACTTTAGTGCTGCTGCTGCTAATACACCTTCTGGGGCACCGCCAATGCCTATAAGCATATCAACTCCTGTGCCATCTAAAGATGCTGCTACAGCTGGAGCAACATCACCATCTGTAATCAGTTTACATCTAGCTCCTGCAGCTCTAACTTCTGCAATTTGTTTTTTATGTCTATCTCTATCAAGCAATACTACTGTCAAATCGCTTATCTCACAATTTTTTGCTTTTGCTAAAGCCTCTAAATTTTCAGTAACACTTGCATTAATATCTATTTTTCCTTTGCCTGCGGGTCCAACACAAATCTTGTCCATATACATATCTGGTGCATGTAATAAACAGCCTCGAGGTGCGACTGCTAAAACTGCAATCGAGTTTGGTTGTCCTTTGGCTACTAAGTTAGTGCCTTCTAGTGGATCAACTGCTATATCTACTTCTGGTCCTTTTCCGCTACCTACTTTTTCTCCAATGTAAAGCATTGGAGCTTCATCCATTTCTCCTTCACCGATTACAACCGTTCCATTAATGTCAACCGTATCAAACATTGCTCGCATGGCCTTAACAGCTGCTCCATCAGCAGCAATTTTATCTCCTTTTCCCATCCAGCGTGCTGCTTCTAGGGCTGCTAACTCTGTTACACGTGCTAACTCTAGAGAGAGTTGTCTATCCATAATCAACTTCATATTATCATCTACCTTTGTGATTTCTTCCAGTCTTCAATAAACTTTTCTAGTCCAATATCTGTCATTGGGTGACCTATCATATCGTCTAAAACTTTAAATGGGACCGTTGCTATATCTGCTCCTGCTAATGCTGCTTCTGTTACATGTCTTGGGTGTCTTATGCTTGCTGCAATTATCTCACAATCTATGCCAAACATATCAAAAATCTCAGCTAGTTCACCTACAACATCCATACCATTATGACCAATTTGGTCAAGCCTCCCAATAAAAGGAGACACATAAGCTGCTCCTGCTCTGGCTGCTAAAAGTCCTTGGTTAGCTGAAAATACAAGAGTAACATTTGTCCTAATTGCCTCATTGCTAAGCACCTTAACTGCTTTCAGGCCTTCTTTGGTCATGGGGATTTTAATAACTATGTTATTTGCAATTTTTGCCAAATCCCTAGCTTCTTCTATCATCCCCCTGGAATCCGTTGCAATGACTTCTGCGCTAACTGGGCCATCAATAATCTGGCAAATTTGTTTTAGAATCTCTTTTTCTTCACCTATTTCCTGGGAAATAAGTGTTGGGTTTGTTGTAACACCAGCAACATATCCTAACTCAAGAGCTCCTTTAATTTGTGTAATATTTGCTGTGTCAATATATATTTTCATGATATTACCTACGCTCTATTGTTACTACCAAATAATCTTATTTTATCTCTTACAATTTCTTTCATAGCGTTTCTTGCTGGTCCTAAAATCTTCCTTGGGTCAAATACTTCAGGATGACCAGCTACATACTCATGTAATGCAGCTGTAAATGCTTGCCTAATATTAGTATCAATATTTACTTTAGAAATACCAATTTCAATAGCTTTCTTAACTGCTTCTTCTGGAACACCAGAAGCACCATGAAGTACAAGTGGTGTTTCAACTAATTCTCTTATCTTTTGTAATCTTTCAAATCTTAATTTTGGTTCCCCTTTATACACACCATGTGCTGTTCCAATAGCTATTGCTAAAGCATCTACATTTGTTTGTTCCACGAATATTTTAGCTTCTTCTGGTACTGTGAATGTTGCATCACTTTCATGAACATGAATATCATCTTCTGTTCCACCAATTTTGCCTAGCTCAGCTTCTACGGTAACCCCCATAGGGTGCGCAGCTTCGACCACCTTTTTAGTTATAGCTATGTTTTCCTCTAAAGGGTATTTTGAACCATCTATCATAACAGATGTGAATCCTTTTCTTAAACACATCATAACTTGGTCAAAATCTGTACCATGATCCAAGTGCATAACTATTGGTATATCAGCATTTCTCTCTGCAGCTTTTACAAGTCCCATTATATAGTCAATCCCTGCATACTTTAGTGCTCCCTGACTAGCTTGTAAAATAACTGGGGCACGCTCTTCAACTGCAGCCTCAATAATAGCTTGAACAATTTCCATATTGTTCGTGTTGAAGGCTCCCACTGCATACTTATTACGTTGCGCATCTTCTAATACTTCACGCAAAGTTACAAAAGGCATATCTATTCCTCCTAATAAAATATCTGTTTATATTATAGCTCATATGCTCAACAAACTAAATGGCAAAAGCAAAAACACATGACATGTGCAAATCACATGACCTTGTGTTTTCCTTTTGCCTTATTTATTTCTAAGCTTGAGCTACTCCTGATTCTATTGCGGCTTCTTTAACTGCTTTTGCAACAGCACCTACTACTTCTTTGTTAAATACGTCAGCAATTATATACTCAGGTGTTAAATCACTTTCTTTAATAATATTTGCAATAGCATAGGCAGCTGCGATTTTCATTTCTTCATTAATCGCTCTTGCTCTAGCCATGAATGCTCCTTTAAATATTCCTGGGAAAACAGAAACATTGTTTATCTGATTTGGGAAATCACTTCTACCCGTTCCAACTACCAAAGCTCCTCCTGCCAGTGCTTCTTCAGGATAAATCTCAGGAACTGGATTAGCCATAGCAAAGACAACTGCTTTTTTATTCATGGTCTTTACCATCTCTTTTGTTAGCAAATTACCCCTTGATACACCAATGAACACATCTGCATCGACTAATGCATCAGACAAATTGCCCTTAATCCCTTTAGGATTTGTTAATTTTGCTAATTCTTCCTGCATATCATTATTCTTTTCCGCTCCAGGGTAAACAATGCCATATGATTGCACTAAGGTCATATTACAAGCCCCAGCATTCAGTAATATTCTTGCTATAGCACTTCCTGCTGCTCCTATACCGTTTATTACTATTTTAATGTCTTCCATCTTCTTATCTGTAACTTTTAGAGCATTTATCAAAGCTGCCAATACTATTACTGCTGTGCCATGTTGGTCATCATGGAAAACGGGGATATCTAGTTCTTCACTTAAACGCTTTTCTATTTCAAAACATCTAGGAGATGCAATATCTTCTAAATTAATACCTCCAAAAGTTGGTGCGATATTCTTTACAGTTTGTACTATTTGGTCTACATCTGTTGTATCTAGACATATAGGTATAGCATCAACACCTGCGAATGCTTTAAAAAGTGCAGCTTTTCCTTCCATAACAGGATAAGCTCCAAGTGGGCCTAAGTCTCCCAATCCAAGCACAGCTGTTCCATCTGTCACAACTGCTACTAAATTCCCGCGATTAGTATACTTATATACATCATCAGGATTATTAGCGATTTCTTTGCATGGCTCTGCAACGCCTGGTGTATAAGCAAGTCCCAAATCTTCTTTATTGTTAATACTTGTCTTTAGCTTAATTTCAATTTTACCTCTGTTTTCTTCATGTAACTTTAATGCTCTTTCTCTTAAGTCCATCAACATTTCCTCCCTAAGTGCATCTGCACATTATTAATGTATATATTCTACATCAAAATCGAAAACCTTTTATTATTTATGCAGGAATTTTTCTTTTTTTACTGAATTAGAAAGTATTATTATTTTGGAGGTGCAAGAATATGCAGAAATATCGTATAGATAATGTTATAGATAATTATCACGGTACTCTGATAGCGGATCCTTTTCGCTACTTGGAGAATCCAAACGATCCAGATACAGATAAATTTATAAACGAGCAAAATGCATTGACTAGAAAGCATTTAGATGTGAGCCCTGAACACGAATATTACCAAAAGAGAATTAAAGAACTTTGGAATTATGAAAAATTTTCTACACCTAGAAAGATAGGCGAGTATTTTTACTTTTTTTATAATGACGGGCTTAGTAATCAACCTAAATTCATGCGTACAGATAATTTAGATATAACACAAGCAGAATTAGTCCTTGACCTAAATAAAGTCGACGAGAGCGGGCAAACTGCTCTTAGTAGCTACTCTGTTAGCCCTGACGAGAAGTATCTAGCCTATGGTTTATCTATTAGTGGAAGTGATTGGCAAACTATTTTTATCAAAGACTTAGAAACTGGGCAAGACTTAGCAGATCAGATTAAATGGTGTAAGTTTACAACATTACCTTGGCTACCTGACGGCTCTGGTTTTTTTTACTCACGATACCCAAACCCAAAAACAGTAAGTGAAGAGGACAGTAGTAGATACAACAAAGTATATTTACATGAAATAAAAACGCCACAGTCATCAGATAGTATTATAGTTGAAGATGAAGATCCAAATAAAAGTTTTAGACTTGAGATTTCAAGAGATAAAAGACATTTAATATTAAATGTTTCTAAAGGCTCTTCATCTGCTAATCATATATGGCATAAAAAGTTTGATAGCGATGATAACTTTGAGCCTTTAATTGAAACAGAAAAGTCTATATCTCAGTTTTTAGGATCTATTGATGACACTCTTTATTTCTTAACTAATGACAAAGCACCTAGAAAAAGAATTATTTCAATAAACTTAGATGAAAAATATGAAGACAGTTGGTTAACAGTAGTTCCTGAAGGAATGGATGTTATTACAGGAGCTGTTATGACTAAAGAAGCATTTGCTCTAGCAATAATGCATAATGCTTATCATCAAGTAATGCTTTATAGTCATACTGGTCAGTTCTTAAAGAGAATCGACTTGCCTACTTTAGGAGCAATAACTGAGATGCATGCAGATTATGATAACAACAAAATTTACTTTGATTTTGCATCATATCTATATCCTAATTCTGTCTTTATGTGTGATGTAGAAAAAGGTAAGGCTGAGGTATTGTGGCAACCTGAGATTGATTTTGACTTTAATGGTTATGAGACATATCAAGTTTTTTATCCATCCAAAGATGGGACAGAAATACCTATGTTCATTAGCCATAAAAAAGACCTTGAGAAAAATGGAAGAAATAAAGTATTTCTTTATTCTTACGGTGGATTTAACTTAGCGCGAATACCAGAGTTTAAAGCCAGTGACCTTGCTTGGCTAGAAAAAGGTAATGTTTTCGCAGTCGCAAATCTACGCGGAGGAAGTGAATTTGGCGAAGAGTGGCATCAAAGCGGAATGCTAGAGAAGAAGCAAAATGTATTTGATGACTTTATTGGCGCTGCAGAATTCTTAATTAGAGAAAATTACACAACAAATGATAGATTAGCTATTAAAGGAAGAAGTAATGGTGGTCTTTTAACTGCTGCATGCATGCTACAAAGGCCTGACTTATATGGTGCTGTGATATCACAGGTACCTGTTATTGATATGTTTAGATATCATAAATTCACCGTTGGTAGGTTTTGGGTACCAGAGTATGGAAATGCAGAAAAGAACCCTGATCATTTTAAATTTATGTATGACTATTCTCCACTACATAATATTAGATTTGGGACTGTTTATCCTCCACTAATGATAGTTACTGCAAAAACTGATGATAGAGTTGTTCCTATGCACTCTTTCAAATTTGCTGCTTCTTTGCAAACAGTTAATTTAGGGGATAATCCTATCTTGTTAAGAGTAGAATTTGGCGCAGGACATGGGAGTGGCAAACCTACTAACTTACTGATTAATGAAGAAGCTGATATCTATACATTTATCGACAATACACTTAAGGATTAGGAGTGAGATTTATGAACTATGAAAATAGAATCGACCAAATTTTTGCAAGATGGAACAAAGATGATTCGCCTGGAGGAACAATAGCAATAGCAAAAGGTGACCATATAATATTTCAAAAAGGATATGGCTGTTCACAGCTTGAGTATGGTATTCCAAATACGCCTGATACAATTTTTCACGTTGCTTCAGTATCAAAGCAATTTACTGCTTTTGCGCTAGCTATCTTATCCGAAGAAGGAAAACTTGATTTGGATGCTGAGATACAAGAGTATCTTCCTGATATACCAAGGTTTCATAAACCTATTACTGTAAGGCAATTAATCCACCATGTAAGTGGGTTAAGAGATCAGTGGCAACTTCTAGTCTTAAGTGGGTTTAGAATGGATGATGTAATTACACATGATCAAGTTATGAGGCTTGTGAAAAAACAAAAGGCGTTAAACTTTGACCCTGGTGCAGAGTTCCTATATTCAAATACTGGATACACTTTAATGGCAGAGATAGTAAAGCAAGTTTCAGGCCAAGACTTAGTTGATTTTTGTGATAAAAGAATATTTAAGCCTTTAGGCATGGATAATACTCACTTTCATCTTGACCATGAGATGATTGTAAAAAATAGAGCATACTCATATGCACCTTATTATGATTATTACAAGAAAAGAGTACTAAGCTATGCAAATGTGGGAGCAACAAGTTTGTTTACAACAGTATTAGATTTAGTGAAATGGTCAAATAACTTTGAGAATACTGTTGTTGGTAACAAAGAATTGCTTTATAGGATTCTTGAAACTTATACATTAAATGATGGAAAAGAAATTGACTATGCTTTTGGGCTGAGAATAAGTGATTATCGAGGAAAGA
Source organism: uncultured Clostridiaceae bacterium (assembly GCA_964546025.1). Lineage (GTDB taxonomy): Bacteria > Bacillota > UBA994 > PWPR01 > PWPR01 > PWPR01. Next base: position 20,082 of record CAZJHT010000027.1, on the reverse strand, counting down.
AAACTATTAGCCATGGTGGTGCTGACGCTGGTTTTAGATCCCATTTTGTTAAGTTCCCAGAGGAAGACCTAACTATTGTAGTTCTTACAAATGTTAATATTTCTAAGCCAGAACAATTAGCATTAAGAGTGGCAGACTTATATATCTTTGATGATCAACTAGAAGAAGAAATAGCAACTAATCCTCCTGTTAGTACTCAAGATATTGAAGGATCTTACAAAATGGGTCCTGGGATGATAGTTAACATAACAAAGAAAGACAAGCAATTTTATATTGAGCTTCCTAGAACTGAGTTGTCCACATTAACTAAAATAGATGATAATACATTCATGATTGATGTAATAGGAGAGAAGCTCTTAACATATTATGATGAACAAGGCAATGTTGAAATAAATCTTAAGCATGTATTTGGACGTGACACAATAGCTAAAAAACTTGAGTTAAGACACCTTCATAACTATAACCTTAATGATTACATAGGAACTTATTATAGTGAAGAATTATCAACATCATATAAAATACGCAAAGTTGGAGATGAGCTAGTACTATCTAGCATTAGAATGAATGATATGCCATTACTTATGTTAGAAAAGGATAAATTCGAAGGCAAAAATAGCTTTGCTCAAATTGATTTTGTAAGAACAGATATCAATAAAGTAACGAAATTGAAACTCACTGGTGGAAGAGTCAGGAATATAGTTTTTGACAAAATATAAGAATGAAGAGGTATCGAAAAATCGATACCTCTTCTATTCAATTTAGTTATAATTTTAGCATTCTTCTTGTCAAATCAGTTACTCTTCTATATAACAGCACTGTCATTGTCGTACTTATTAGTCCTCTTAGTAAGTTGAAAGGAATAACTGCTGATTTAATCAATGGAATAATATTATCTGTTGGTATTCCCCAAATTGGCAAGGCTATGTATATATTGATATACACTGCTGCTATTGTAAATATAACAGTTCCAACTACCATACCAACTATTGCACTGATTTTATTCTTCTTCACCTTGTGGTAAATAATAGCAGCTGGGAACATGAACAATAAGGTTGTACTCCAGTTCATAAATGTTCCGATGAGTCCACTTTGGCTTCTAGTAATAAAGTAGAGCAAATTCTTTACTGTTACCATAAAAAAACCTGCAACTGGACCTAAGGCAAATGAGCCAATTAAAATTGGAACATCAGAGAAATCATAAGTCAAGAATGGAGCAGTAGGCAATAATGGGAATTTAGGGAACCACATTAGAGCAGTTGCCATTGCAGCAAATAAAGCGATTGCGACCATAGTTTTTGTTGACATCTTTTTCATTAAAGATACCTCCTTGTTATTCTTAGGGCATAAAAAAAGCCCCAGATAACAATCTAGGGTTTAAATAACGCAAAATTTAGCGTCAATCTTCTCTCATCCGGACTGTACCGTCGGCACTGGAATTTAACCAGTTCAGCTGCACTTTTGTGCAGGTCGTGGGCTATACCACCGGTTGGGAATTGTTACCTCACCCTACCCTGAAGATTGCTATGTTTCATGAACATTATATGCCTACCAAAAAACATTGTCAAGAAGATAAATCTTCTCATATTATCTTACTCTCCTAGCTTTTTCACTTCTTCACTAGCTATTTCAGCATTTGAGATTCTTTCAAATTTGTCAGAAATCTTTTCTGTTGTAATATGAACATTTCTTACATCATCGCTAACTCGATCAATGTGATTTTTAAGCTTGTTCCATCTTCTTCGATATCTCTTGAACTCTTCACCTAGCTTATTTAGCTCAACATGTATTATTGATGCAAGTCTTTCTCTCTCCATATTTTGCAACACAACTTGTATTGTAGTCATTACAGACATTAAAGTTGTTGGAGAAACTATCCAAACTCTCTTTTCTTGAGAATACTTAACTAGATCTTCATGATAAGCATAAATTTCTGCAAACACCGCTTCAGCAGGGATAAACATAATAGCTTGATTAGATGTATGGTCTGGTATGATATATCTAGAAGCAATATTATCAATATGTTTTTTTACATTAAGTTTAAAATCTCTAGTTGCTTGTGATCTTTCATGTTCATGTAGCTCTTTATCTATCATTCTTCTGTAATTTTCTAGTGGGAATTTTGAATCGATTGCTACTAACCCTAAAGGCTCCGGTGTTTTTAATATAGCATCTGAAATTCTTCCATTAGGAAGCTTATGTTGCAATTCGTAAACAGCATCGTTTTTCTCTCCAAAAACTGCTGCAAGTAGTTGTCCCAATTGCACCTCGCCAAAAGTTCCCCTACTCTTTTTGTCTGTCAATACATCTTGAAGTGACACAATATCACTAGATAAACTCTCAATTTTGCGCTGAGCTTCGTCAATTTTACTCAGTCTGGCCAATATTGAGGAGAAGGTCTCATTAGTTTGCTTAAATCCTTCCATAAGTCTTTCATCTACTTTGTCATTAATTGCACTTAAGTGTTTTTCTATTTCAGATTTAAGGGATGAGAAATTTTCTGATAGGTCTTTTCCTATTTCTTTTCTAAACTCAGATATGTTCTTATTTAAGTCTTCCCTATTTGCTACTAGATCTTTCCTTAAACTATTTGCTAAACTGTTAAAGCTATCTCCAAGGCCTACTTCTAGTTTTCCAAATCTTTCAGTAAGATTGTTTTGGAAATCCCCAAGCTTTGTAGCTACTAACTCATTTTGCACACCAATATCTTTAGATACTTGCTCTCTTACCTTGCCAATATTGTTATCTAGTAGTGATTCAAATTTTAAATTTTGCTTGTCTACTTGATTTGAAAGCTCTTTTTCTAACATTGTAAATTGCTTATTCGCTTCTTGAGAAAACTCTGAAAATTTTTCGCTTACATTTTTACTTGCCTCTAAGCTTGTTTTGAACTCATTACTTAGCTTTCCAAGTTTTGAAATCATATAAGCCAAAAATATTAGTCCTAAAGCTATTCCACCAAGTAACAACGGATACACATACATATCATCTATCATAAAACTCACTCCTCATCTTTTATGTTCAATCATGACAATTATTGATATAATTATCTTATAAACTACTCGTACTAGCAAATGAAAAAGCTCAATTTTACAAATTTTTATAAAGGAGTTCTTTTGTGAATAATTTAATAGCGTTTCTCAATGAGCAAATTTTTATAAACAGGAAAGACCAATCAGATGATGTTGAAAGAAAAATCGCTGTATTTATTATAGTGTTTTCTTTTATCAATAGCTTACTCCTTTTATCGTTAAATCATCTTATATCTGAGTTTTTCTATTTAAATCTGGCTTCTTTTATTTTATTGGCTATATCTTTTTTTTCACTGATATTACTCTTTACAAAAGTCGAACTTATTATTCTTGCTAACATAAGTTTGGCTTCATTAAGCTTTATTTACATACCAATAATGTGGGTTTTTTCAGGAGGATTAAATGGAGTTGCCCCTATGGTCATGTTTATTCTTATAGTTTTTAATTCAGCTATTAACAAAGGCTTTACTAGATACCTTGGTGCTTTTTTGCAAATTTTTATTATAGGGTTTTTATTGCATTTTGGTCAGACTAATCCAAATATTTTGGCATATTACACTACAAGTAGCAGAAGTGATTTTGGGATAATTATTAATATTCTTTACTTTTTTATAGCTACCATTTTGATTATATCCTTTTTTATAGATAAAAATAAAAGAGCCTTAGAAGAAGTAGAGGCCGCCAATATTAGGCTACAGAAGGCAAACACAGAGGTAGCAGATGCAGCTCGCGTACAAAGAGAGCTAATATCGAACCTATCACATGACTTGAATACTCCTATTACCCTCATTAGCGGATACGCAGCAGCTTTAAAAGAAGGATTAGTAAATGAAGAAAATTACAATAAGTACTTAGAGCTGATTGAAAAAAAATCTTTAGATTTAAGTTATCTAGTTGATGATTTAATTGAGTTATCAAACCTGGAAACTGCGCAAATTGAGTTAAATCGCACAAATTATAATGTGCATAGTTTAATTGAAGAAGTTTATCATAAATATAAGGATGAGATTTTAGAGAAAGGCCTTGAATTTACAGTCTCACTAGGTGATCAAAGCTTAGCCTTTAAAGAGTTGACAATCGATTATAGACAAGTACAGAAGCTTTTTAGTAATTTGATTTACAATGCCTTAAAGCATACAGATAAAGGTAGTATTAAGATTAAAATAGATTATTATGATAAGAATGAGATTTTAATAGAAGTAGCAGACACAGGAACTGGCATTCAAGAGGAACAACTGCCTTTTTTATTTGATAGATTCTATAAAGGATCAATATCTAGAAACTCCGAAAAAGCTGGAAGTGGTCTTGGCTTACATATCTCTAAAAAAATTGTACAAATGCATGGAGGTAAAATTTGGGCTGAAAATAAAAGTAGACAAGGTGCAAACTTCTTCTTCACCTTACCTCTAAAAAAGACTGAGGATTAAACCTCAGTCTTATCCATTATTAAATCAGTCTCCATCTTCTCCCCAAGAATTCTAACCTCAGGAAACAATAAGACATTTTCTTTTTCATAAACTTTTTTTTGCACATAGCTCATTAAATCAAGCACGTTTTGAGCAGTAGCATTCCCAATATTAACAATGAAACCTGCATGTTTTTCCGATACTTGCGCACCACCAATAGTGAATCCCTTTAACCCTGCTTTATCAATCAAATAACTACCTGCTATATCAGGTGGCCTTTTAAATGTACTACCAGCACTTGGCATCTCAAGTGGTTGGCGTTCTCTTCTCCATCCATTTAGCAAATTCATTTTATCAAGTATCTCTTGATAGATGCCTTCTTTTAAAGAAACTTCAACTTCTAAAATTACAGCACCTTCATTTGAAACCGCAGAGGTTCTATAATCTAAAGCAATCCTCTTCTCATCCCATTGCTTAACCTGTCCATCTTTAGTCATAACAGTAATTCTTTTTACCACATGTTTCATTTCCCCGTCATACGCTCCTGCATTCATAAAAACTGCTCCACCAATACTTCCTGGGATACCTGAAGCAAATTCAAACCCAGTCAAATTTAATTCAAGTGCCTTTTTTGCTACAGTACTCAACAATGCACCTGCTTGTGCTATGATCCTATTTTGATCATTTTTTATAAGTGAAAGATTATCGTTGATTTTAATAACGACTCCTCTGATACCTTTATCACTTACTAAAAGATTAGTGCCATTACCTATAATTGTTATAGGTATTTCTCTTGATAAGCACCAAATATACATTTCAACTAGTTCATTGGTGCATTTTGGCATTGCAAACGCATCTGCCTTTCCACCAATTCTAAAATATGTGTGTTTTTTCATAGAGACATCTATATCAATTGAAGAAAACCTATCAGTTAACTCTTTTTGCCAATTACTATTCATGTATTTCACTCCAAAGTATTATTCACATAATTATTATACAATAAAACTCATAAAATTCATAAAAAAAGGTTGGGAGTTTTCACCCAACCTTTTTGCTTTATCTTCTAAAATAGTTCATAGGATTTTGATGGTTTCCATTTAGTCTAATTTCAAAGTGTAAATGAGGACCGGTACTATTTCCGGTACTACCAGAATAAGCAATAATATCTCCCTTTGAGACCTTTGATCCCAAACTCTTAAGTAATCTACTATTGTGTGCATAAAGAGTGCTAAAGCCATTTCCATGGTCAATTATTATATAGTAACCATATGTCCTATGATACGCTGATGTTGTAACAATTCCATCATCAGCTGCAAAAATTCTTGTTCCTGTCGAACAGCCAATATCAATACCATGATGATATCTGCCTCTTGTATATCCAAATGGTGAAGTTATTGATCCTCCTCCATCAACTGGCCATATAAATGATCCCGTCCCTGTTGCTTCTGGTACTTTTGTGCCTTGAGCAATAACTCTTGTAACAGGGTCAGATATTCTTTCAGTCGAAACCTTCTCTCTTGCCTTCTCTACTCCATTTACTCTAACTATTTCATAAATAACTTCATTCCTACCTCTTACACCGTCTGTTACTGTCCTGCTTTGCCAAGTATACATTGAACTGTCTTTAGTATAAGTTGTATTAAAAGGAATATATTCTGTAGTTTTAATTTTTTCAAACGTTTCTACATGTACATATGGAATAAGTGGCTCTATCGCAATCTCTTGCCCTATATGCAAAATATTAGAGGTCAATTCTGGATTACACTCTTTCACCTGTGAAACAGTCATTCCATTTTTATTACCTATCGACCAAAGAGAATCTCCTCTTTGTACTACATGTACTTGCCTTTCAGTGTAACCTGTACTCAATAAATTCAAGGCCATGTCTCTAGGAATAATATCTTCAGGTGGAACTGGTTTAACAACTATATCTATATCTTCTTGTACCTTATGATCTAAAAGTTCTGATCCACCACGTTCAGTAAGATAACTGCTTATTATAATTTCTAACAAATTCTCAGCTGTTGCGTAATCCTTAAGCGCAGCTATTTCTTCTCCGTTGATTACTATAACAGCTGCTCCTGTTTCAATATATACTGAATTCTTAAGCTGCGTCAAAGTAAGCTCACTTAAGTCTTCTGGTTCCTCATAAACAAGCTCAGTTGTAATCTGTGTTACAACATTGTATCTATGGTTTGATGAATTAACGTCTATTACATCCTCGATCTTTAATTCTTCATCACCCTCAGTAAGCTCCACAGAAGCAACTCCAAAATCCATTGTTCCTATATCTGCTTCTGACTCCTCTTCAGCTTCAGTTTCATCTGTCACGCCTGGATCTACTGGATCCTCCAAAAGTTGTTGCTCATCAGTTGGTTCTGCATAATACTCCTCTAAGGCCGTTATGTACATATCCTCTTCTGAAGAAGGGCCATAATCATGTAAAATTCCCATCATGAGCTCAAGCTGTGCTTCATCTCTTACAAATCCAATAGGTTCACCATCTGCATAAATAATATAATGCTTATTAGAGAAATAATTGTATGTTGTTAGAGCAATTGCAAAAACTATTAATAATGCCAAACTCCCGAGAAAGAACTTATTCTTATGTAACCCCGACAGACTATCACTAAATTTCTCAAACTTTGATTTAAAATTAAACTCAGGTAGCTTTACTTTTGGTAAAGTAAGTTTTGAAAACTTGTTCTTAGATGTGTTTAATTTCTTTGAACTTAATTTTAAATCAAAATTTAGTTTCTTTGAAGGCAATAACTCCCTCACCTTATCTCCTAAACTTTTAAAACTAAGCTTCCGCGAATCCCTCTCGTCTTTAACAGCATGAGGTTTCCCGTACTTATAATTATATTTGCTTTCTTTACTCATAAACTTCCGCCTTTTCATAAAAACCCCCCACTTCTTGGAAACATTTATGAACCTTTCATGTTTTGTATGTAAAAAAGATAGTATCAAATATTACTGCTCATAATTATAGCATAAAAACCTTTAAATAAAAGAAAATTTCATTTATCTAGCACTTTTTACACATTTACTGTGAAATAAATTGGTAAATTTTGTTCTCTAGTGAAATCACTTCCTCTGATAGGCCTAACAATCTCTTTTCCCTACTAACATTGTTCTGAATAATCTCAATAAACTCCCCTTTATTTTTACCCATAATTGCGATTGAGTCACCTAATATTGCAGCCACGTGAACATCATGTGTAACCAAAAATACTGTGTAATTTTCTTTAGACCAAAGGGGAAGTAAGAGCTTCATGAGCCTTTGTTTAAGATCAAAGTCTAATGACTGAAATGGTTCATCCAAAAACATAAGTTTTGATGGATAAGCAAAAGCTCTTGCAATAGATACTCTTTGTTGCATTCCGCCACTTAGCTGTTTAGGGTACATATGTGATATATGGCCAAGCTCAACCATAGATAAGGCGTCTAAAACTCTTTTGTTTCTATTTTTACTCTCTAAGCTTTCTAAAACAATTTCAATATTCTCATAAACTGTTTTCCATGGTAGTAGCCTTGCTTGTTGAAAAACAAAGGAGTTTGCTTGCTCAAAACCGATCAGATCTCCAGTATAATCGATATCCAGTCCTGCTAGAACTCTTAATAGGGTTGTTTTTCCACACCCAGATGGCCCTAAGATTGTGATTATCTTTCCATTGGCAAACCTTGCATTAACATTCTTAAGAATTTCTTGATCACCAAAGCATCTTGTTAAATTGTTAATTATGTACATTATTTTTCATCCTTCCAACGGCTGAAATGCTTTGTAATCATTTTAGAAGGCACTTCTAAAACTAAAGAAGTTATAATTGCAACAATTGTCCATGCCATGACTCCAGACATATCAAAATATATCCTACTAAAATATATGCGCTCACCAATTGAGCTCGGTGTATGGCTTAAATACTCTGCAGCGATAACCATTTTTACTGCCAATCCGACTGCAGCTCCAAAAGAAGCCGCTAAATATGATATTACAGATGGTAAATAGATGTTTTTGAGCTGCGAGTTAGAAGAAACCCTATATAGGTTTGCCATTTCAAGCAACGATTCATCTACATTCTTTATTCCTTCTATAACAGCACTATACAGTAGTGGGAAAACTACTAAAAAACTAACTGCTGAAGGGGCTCTTAATGTTCCAAGCCAGATAATTATCTGAACAATAATTGAAATATTAGGCATTGCTTTAATCGCTGATATAAGTGGTCTAAACATAATTTCTATTATTGGAATATAAATGCTTGCTATACCTAGAAATATGGCAAAAAAGAACGCAAGAATTAAACCTATAGCTACTCGGATTATTGTTGATGAGAAAATTTTAAAGATATCTGGCCTTTGCAGTATTTCAAAAAACTTCTCAATAGTAGCTAAAGGAGATGGGAAAAGCACATTATTTCCTACAACCATAGAAATAATTTGCCAAAATAGCAGTAGGAAAAACACCCCTACTGCTATTTCAAATATTTTATTATTTTCCTGAGTAATAAAAGCTTTCATCTGGAAGCTGCCCTCCAATTGCATCAGGCATAATATTATAGATTGCTTCTAAGTAACTCTCAATTTCATTTTTTACGTCTATAGCATTTGCAAATCTAAGATTGCTATTAGGCAACGCTTTTTGTACTATTGGAGCTGGAAGTCCAACCTCCAACTCAACTGCATACTCCCCTAGTTGTTCTGGGTTTGCATTAGCCCAGTTAATTGATTCTTCATATTTGGCAATGAAACTTTTCACAACATCTGGATGATTATCTACTAAGTCTTTTTTAACTATTAAAGCAGATTGCGGATAGCTATCATTTCCAGTCAAATTACTCCATTCTTCTTGAAAATCAAGAACTACACTTAAATCTTGGTTATTAACCTGAACAACTGTTGCTAGAGGCTGAGGAACAACACCAAGAGTGAATCTTCCACTATTGAACCCTTGAACAAGTTCTTCTGGGCTAGATAAATAAGTCAAAGTAACGTCTTCATCAGGATCAATTCCATTTGAAACAAGCAAATGTCTTAACATGATATCAGGTGTTTGTGCCTGCCCAATAAGAGCAATCTCTTTTCCTAATAAATCATCCATATTAACTAACTCTTCAGAGCCTATCATAAATAAAACTCCCCATACTGATGGAGCAACAATCTGATACTCTATACCTAGATTGTAAAGCATAGCTGCTTGAGAAGTAGCAATTACAGCAAAGTCTAGCTCCCCTGCCGTAATTTTTCCTGTCATAACATCTGTTGCTGGGGTCATTTCATAACTTACTGTTATATTTTCTCCTAAACTAGGTTGTTCTTTTGCCATCTGCAACATCGTTAATGCTGTCGGTCCTGAAAGGTATGAAGCATTTATCTCTATCTCTGAAACTTCATCTTGACAACCAGCAATAACTAAAAGCAGCAAAATTAATAACACGCCTACAATTCTTTTCATATTGCACTTCCTTCCGTATATCATATAATATAGTGAGTATATTTTACACGTTATTACAACACTTATAAAGCTTTTGCAGGAAATTATCAATAGCATAGAGAATATAGGATTTAGTTAGCATATAAGGTTCACTATGAGTACAACAAATTTTAGATTAGATTTTTATAGGAGGATTTTTTAATGACAGTACATATTAATGCAAAAAAAGGCGAAATCGCTGAAACTATTTTACTTCCAGGAGACCCACTTCGTGCAAAATTCATTGCTGACACATTTTTGAACGATGTTAAATGTTTTAATACAGTTAGAAATATGTTAGGTTTTACAGGATTATGGAACGATAAACCAATTTCTGTAATGGGGACAGGAATGGGTATGCCTTCTATTGGAATATACTCTCACGAGTTAATAACAGAGTTTGGTGTAAAAAACCTGATACGTGTTGGATCATGTGGCTCTTTCCAACCTCATGTAAAAGTTAGAGATGTTATACTAGGTATGAGTGCCTCTACAAACTCTAGATATGCTCACCAGTTTGACACCCCTGGTATATATGCCCCAACAGCTGACTTTAAGCTCTTAATGAAAGCTAAAAAGGAAGCTGACAGATTAGGTGTGGATGTCCATGCTGGGAATATTTTATCTTCAGATATCTTTTATGATGCTAACCCTGATGCTTGGAAAAAGTGGGCAAGAATGGGTGTGCTTGCTGTAGAAATGGAAGCAGCAGCACTTTATCTAAATGCCGCTTATCTAGGTGCAAATGCACTAGTTATTTTAACAGTTAGTGATAGTTTAGTAACACAAGAAGCTACTAGTTCAGAAGAAAGAGAAAAGACTTTTACTGAAATGATGAAAATAGCATTAAGCTTAGCATAAATAATATAAACAAATGGCCGCCTGGTAATAAACCAGACGGCCCAAATTTTTACTCTATTCTACCTTCATCAATTAACCTAATACCAGTCTTTGCAATTTTAATTTTCTTGTATTTAAGTAGCCTACCTACAGCTCTCTTAAAAGCTCCTTTGCTCATTTGCAAAATTTCCTTAATTTCTTCAGGTGAAGACTTATCATTAAGTGGCAAGAATCCTTCTCTAGCAATCAACTCATCCAATATAAACTCAGCATCGTCGTCCAACTGCTCATGAACCTGCTTTCTTAATGAAAGATCTAACTTACCATCTTCTCTAACTCGCATAATTCTAGCATATACTTTATCACCATAACTAAACTCTTGATAAATCTCACTATTTGGAATTAATCCGAAGTATTTATCTTCAACAGCTACAAAAACACCCCACTGATTTGAAAAATCATATACTGTACCACTTACCATATCTTCTTCTTTATGAACTTCAGATGATTCTAAGTGATTATATATATTTCCTGTTGCAATCAATTGTTGGTTTCCTGGACTGACTAGTGCTACAGGATAAGCATATCCTTCTTTAATTGGAAAAGGCTGCTCGTTATTAGGCCAAAACAAATCATTTGGGAGTCCCCAATCTAAAAAAGCTCCTGAACTTACAATTGTCTTAACCTTAAGTGAAGCAACTTCCCCAACTTGAACTTTTGGCATTTCTGTGGTAGCTATCAGTTCATTCTCTTTATTAACATAAACAAAGGCTTTTACCCTAAAACCAACTTTAAGGCTTCTGTTTTTATTGTTTTTGTTCAATTGAACTCTTTCGTTTGTACTATCGTGTAACAATTTATAATAATCCTTATCTTCAAAAACTACTTCAAAATTGTATGTGTATCCTGGTCTTATCATTTAATACATCCTCATATTAAGTATTTGCAACATCATGCTGCATTTTTCTTTATTATACATGATATTTAAGTGATATAGTATAATTAGCGAAAATAAACTTAGATAAATGTACTTAAGAATAGGACATAAATATAAGTTAAAGATCGAATAAATTAACACAATCAAATAGGAGGTATAATAGTGAGAAGGAAATTAACTTTTTATGCTCTAATCGCACTTGGGATCATGATACTGATTCCAATGGTAGGTTATGGACAAGGAAATAGTAATCAACCTGGACCGCCTGATTTTGTAAGAGAGAAAAATGAGCAAGTTGGTCCTCCTGCTCATGTACTTGAAAAATTTCAGGTAGATGAAAATGCAAATAGCAGAGTTGTTGAACAAATTGAAACTGCTTATGAAGAACTCTTAATAAATGGAAGTGAAAAACCACTGGAAGCTAAGCTACGTCAAGTTTGGAGAGAGCAAGTACACAGTTCTTATACCAATGAAGAACATGAATACCTAAGAAGGGTTACAATTGAACTAGAGAATAAGGGCTTTAGTATTATGCCTGTAACAAATGTCTTTGCTTATGGTAAGCCTATGAAATTTGATGTCCCTCCTGTTATTAAGGAAGGAAGAACTTTAGTCCCAGTGAGATCACTAAGTAGCGCTTATGGGTTTGTAGTAGACTATAATGCAGATGAGAAGAAAATAAGTCTTGAAAGAGAAGATCTATTCATTGAGTTTATACTTGATGACTACAAGGCTATCGTGAATGGTGAAACCATACTCCTAGATGCCCCGCCAACAGCTCTTAACGGTCGAACAGTATTACCACTAAGGTTCTTTATAGATCAACTCGGTATTGATATAAAGTATAATCAAAATGATAGATCTATTGAAATTGGAATTGATATAGATGAAATGGAAGAAATCTATGACAATTTGATTGATGATATTGTAAAACTGATTAGCCAAAGAGATGATGCAGGACATCTAGATGATGAAAAGCTTGCAGAAATAGATACTCTTATTACCAGATTGATTAACCTAGCTGATGACATAGATTTAGCAATTGAAAAAGAGTTAAATATTAAGCTAGGAGATATTGAAAAAAGCATAAATGAAATAAAGGCAGAGATTATGTCGCTTTTAGACCATGAAGATAATATTGCTAATTTAGAGATGCTAAGAGACGATGTTTACACTGGCATAGTTAAAGCTATTGAGAACAGAGACAACTTAAATGAAATGTTAACAGAGGACCAACTAGACAAAGTGAATGAAATTATTGAAGATATGCTTAGTATCTATAGAACAATAGGAAATGCTATAGGTCAAGAAAGCGAACTAGATGCTAATAATTATAAGACTCTATTTGAAGATTTGGAAAAGGAAATTAATTCAATATTTGATGAAGCTCAAGATCTTGATACACTAGTGCTAATGGAGCTCTTTTTAGATAATCTAAACGAGCAAATAGAAGAGACCTTAGAAGAGCGATCTTTATTAGAGGAACATTTCACCAATAATGAGAGAACTGACCTAGATAGCTTTGTAACAGAGTTAGTCTCCTATACAGAGCTTCTACAATCAGCAATAGATGACGAAGAAATCTTAGATTTAGACGAAATTAAACATGATGTTGATGTTATTTTTGATAAAATTGAATCTATATTTGAATTAGCTCGAGAAGAGTCTGCGTTACTTGCCATGGTCCAATATTACACAAAGCTTGTGCATGACATAAATGATATTAATGAAGCTAAAGAAATGTTTGAAGACTCTTTAAGTCAAATTGACTTATTTCATGCAGAATATCTTATCCTCGAATTAATCGACACCGCAAATGAGTTATATATACACATTGAAGAGGAAACCATTGTTGACTTAGATGAGTTTACCAGTCAAGTGGACCAATCTATAAGAGAGATTAACAATATTTTCACTACTGAAATTTAAACCTTAAATCGAGTAGAGAAATAATTGCTAAGAATTATTTCCCTCTCATTGAACCGTACGTACGGGTCTCGTATACGGCTCTACAGCTTATATCCCAATTTATCCTAAATAATAATTAAAGGATAGAGCAGACCAGCTCTATCCTTTATCTTTGTTTCAAGTAATATAGGGCTGAGAATAAAATTTATGACATTCATACTACATCTCTTATACCAGCCTACTCTTGATTTAAAACTTCAGCTTATGTTTGCTACGTAGCCTCACTTGCCTAATCGCCTTATAAAGTTTCTGTTCTTAGGCATAAGAGTTTCGCTACACCACATCCTTCATCTATATCATTTCTGATACCTACTTGTGGTTCACTACACTTGGCGGTAAATACCTGTGACTGGACTTTCACCAGTTATATTAGCGCCTTACCTGGCGCACGTACGTAAAAAATGCTGGTTAGCTTACCAGCATTTTTTTATTAACAAACTATTTTCCTATCATTAATCTTTTCTATAGTGACATGCACAAAAGTGTCCCGGTCTAATCTCAAGTAATTCTGGTATTTCTCTAGCACATAAATCTGTTGCATATCTACATCTTGTCCTAAATTTACATCCTGAAGGTGGATTGACTGGACTTGGAACATCTCCAGGTAGTTCAATTTTATCTCTGCTCATCTCATGATCTGGATCAGCTATTGGAATAGCAGACAATAAAGCTTCTGTATATGGATGTCTAGGATTATCAAATAACTCCTTATTTGATGCAATTTCCACAAAACTTCCTAAATACATTACACCTACTCTGTCAGAAATATGTTTTACCATTGATAGATCGTGAGATATAAATAAGTAGGTTAAGTCTTTTTCTTGTTGCAATTTTATCAATAAATTCACAATCTGTGCTTGTATTGATACATCTAAAGCCGAAATTGGCTCATCACAGACGATAAACTCTGGTTCAACAGCTAATGCTCTTGCAATACCTACTCTTTGCCTCTGACCACCAGAAAGCTCGTGTGCAAATCGATTTGCATAATCATCAGTTAATCCTACACTAGCTAGTAGTTCAACAACTTTTTCTTGCTTTTCCTTTTTTGTGTAGTTGAAATGAACATTCATACCTTCTGTTACAATTTCAGCAATTGTCATTCTTGGATCAAGCGCAGAATAGGGATCTTGAAATATCATCTGTGCGCTTCTTTTAAATGCCAACAACTCAGATCTACTCATCTTACTCGACACGTCTTTATCTTTATAAAGTACTTTACCATGAGTAGGATTATAAAACTTTAAAAGTGTTCTTCCACAAGTAGTTTTACCACAGCCAGATTCTCCTACAAGCCCTAATGTCTCTCCTTGGTATATTTTAAATGATACATCATCAACTGCCTTAAGATCTTTTTTTCCTTGTTTAAAATATTTACTCAAATTTTGAACATCTACTAAGACTTCTTTATTCTTACTCATTTATGCTTCGCCCCTTTCATAAAAAGGTTTCACTCTTGGAGCAAGCTCATGTTGTAACCAACACGACACACCGTGGGTATCTGACAATCTTGTCTCGTCTGGCATTTGCTCTTTACAAATTTGCATACAATAATCACATCTTGCTGCAAAAGGACAATGATCCAGTGGCAAAATCAAGTCTGGCGGTGTTCCTTTTAATGAATAAAGCTCTTGCTTTGTTTCCTCCGCTAACCCAGGTACAGAGCTTAACAATGCCCATGTATATGGATGCTTTGGATTATAAAAGATTTCTTCAGATGTGCCTGTTTCCAAAACTTGTCCTGCATACATAACCTGGATTCTATCAGCTATTGTAGCTACTACCCCTAAGTCATGTGTTACTAGGATAATTGCAGTATTAAGCTCATCTCTTAGCTCACTCAAAAGAGATAAAATCTGTGCTTGGATCGTTACATCTAATGCAGTAGTGGGCTCATCTGCTACTAATATTTCTGGTGAACAAGCAAGCGCGATTGCTATCATAACTCTTTGTCTCATCCCACCTGATAGCTCATGCGGATATGAATCAAATCTTTCTTCTGCATCTGGAAGCTTTACAAGCTTGAGTGTTCTAATTGCTTCTTCTTTAGCTTCCGCTTTACTCATACCTTTATGTAAAATTAATGCTTCTACAATTTGCTTTCCACATTTCATAGTAGGATTAAGTGAAGTCATAGGGTCTTGAAATATCATACTTATTTCATTTCCACGTAACTTACGTAATCCTTTTTCATTCATTTGAAGTACATCTCTACCTTTAAACTCAATTACAGAGCCTTTTTTTATTTCAGCAGAACCTTCTTCTGGGAGGAGTCTTAAAATTGATTTTGCAGTTACTGTCTTTCCACATCCTGATTCTCCTACAAAGGCAAGTGTTTCTCCTTTGTTAAGTTCAAAAGATATTCCTCTTACTGCTCTAACTTCTCCTGCATATGTATTAAATGATACTTGTAGATTGTCTACTTTTAGTAGTTTTTCCATTCCTCTTCCTCCTTACTTCCTTAATTTTGGATCGAGTGCGTCACGCAATCCATCTCCCATTAATGTGAAGCAAAGCATTGTTAGTGCTATCATCAAAGCAGGGATAAACAATTGATAAGGATAAAAAGTATATATATTCTGAGCAGCTGCAGCTAAAGCACCCCAACTCGTCTCAGGAGGCTGAATACCTAGTCCAATAAAGCTTAAGAATGCCTCACTGAATATAAACCCAGGAACTTGGAATGTTACAGATACTATAACTACACTTAATACATTAGGTATAATATGTTTCCTAATAATTTTCCAAGGCCTTACTCCCAAACCTACCGCAGCCATTACAAACTCTTGACTCTTAACTTGTAGAACTTGTCCTCTTACAAGGCGAGCCATGCCTGTCCATCCAGTTATAGTCATTGCTAAAAGCAAAGTGCCTAGACTTTTTGAATTAAGCACTACCGAAAGGAGTATAACGACAATTAGATAGGGAACACTAATTAATACCTCCACTATCCTCATCATAATGTCATCCACTCTACCACCAAAATATCCAGAAATTCCTCCATAGATAGAACCTGCGACTGCAGTGATAAACGCACCTACTATACCTATTATTAGCGATACTCTTCCACCTTGCCAAGTTCTTGAAAAAAGATCTCTTCCTAATCTATCTGTACCAAACCAAAAATCTGCATTTGGCGATTCGTTTCTTCTGTCTCTATTAATTACTTCATACTCGTGAGCACTTATCCATGGACCAATAATAACCATAATACCAATTATCATTAGCAAAAACAGGGCTACAGTAGCAATTTTATTTTCCTTAAACCTTCTCCATGCATCACTTAAGAAACTTACCTGTGGCCTACCTAACTTCTCTGCTTCACTAGTTTCAGGGCCTATGATTTCAAATAGATTTTTATCTAAATTTTTATTCTTTTCTTTTTCTGTCATTTAAACCCCTCCTAGCTACCGACTCTTATACGTGGGTCAACCATCATATATATAAAGTCTACAAATAATTGTGCAACTATAAACAAAGCTGCATAAAAAACTGTTGTCCCAAGAATCATAGAGTAGTCATTGTTATTTATTGAACTAATATAGTAAAATCCTATTCCAGGAACACCAAACATTCTTTCAACTATAAATGATCCTGTAAATACTGCAACAATACGTGCTGCAAGAATTGTGACTATAGGAATCATCGAGTTTCTTAATGTATGTTTAAGTATTACAGCTCTTTTGCTTAAACCTTTAGCTTTAGCCGTTAATATATAGTCTTGACTCAAAGTTTCTAGCATACTTGATTTCAGATACCTTGCAAAACTAGCAATAGGCCCAAAGAAGGATACTGCTACTGGCAAGAACAAATGTCTCAAATCTCCCCATCCTGAGGATGGGAACCAACCAAGTCTAACTGAGAAGAGGTATTGAGCTAACGACGCCAAAACAAATATTGGTATGGTTACACCCAGAATTGCTATAAACATTACTATATAATCAGGCCATCTGTTTTTATTTAGTGCAGCAATTATACCCAGAGATATACCTATAGCAAATCCTAATATTAATGATATCCCTCCAATAAGACCTGATACCGGAGCTGTTCTTTTTATAGTATCAGTAACCGACCTTCCAGGGAAAACAACACTCTCCCCTAAGTCTCCTCTAACAAAGTTTTGCATATACATTGTGTATTGTGTAAATAGTGGTTGATCAAGGCCATATTTAGCGTAAAAATTTGCTCTTGTTTGCTCTGGCAGTCCTCTAGCCATACTAGCAAGTGGGTCACCAGGAATACTTCTCATAAGAAAAAAAGTCAGGGTAACGACTATGAATAATGTCAATACTGCATACCCTAATCTTTTAATAATGTATTTAAGCATGGATCAAACCCCCTTCTAAATTTTAGTGTACTTAACAAATGCAACGCCATTTGGCGCTGCATTTATTAGTATCTTATTTTTTATCTTCCTGATGTGTATACATACTTTAGACCCATGTTTGAGAACCCTAAAGTTGAATAATTGTGTACATAATCTTTTACGAATTGGTTTACTCTAGATGTTGCTAGTGGAGATACAACCATTTCATCTCTTAAAAGAATGTTTTCTGCTTGGATGTATAATTCAAGTCTTGCTTCATCATCCATCTCTTTAGCAGCCTCTCTAATAAGAGCGTCATACTCATCGTTGCCCCAGCCAGTTTCAATCATATCTTGATCAGATACAAATAGACTTAGAACATCATATGGATCGTTGTAATATGCACCCCAACCCATGAAACCAATTTGGTAGTTACCACTTGTTACGTTACTATAGAAGATTCCCCATTCAGAAAAATCTATCTCTATATTTACGCCAAGCTCTTCTCTGTATACTTGTTGTAAGTATTCACCTAAAGTACGGAACCAATCGTCTGTACCAGCAAGTGAAAATGTTACATTAAGAGACTCAGGATCATCACCAAGACCTAATTCCTCCATACCTTGAAGTAATAAATCTTTAGAAGTTAAACCTTCTGCCTCAAGCTCTGCTTTCATCTCTAAAATTGTATCACCAGCAGCGTCTCTGAATGTTGTATTACCTACAGAAATTGTTGGAACAACCCAACCATAAGTAGGAACACGTAATCCACTAAATGCTACTTCATTAATATCTTCTCTATCTATAGCCAATGTAAATGCTTTACGAATATTCTCGTTTTGGAATAAATCGTCTCTTGAATTATAGAAAGAATATGTGATTGTAGCTGAAGTATAAGAGTTGAAGTTTACATCATCTCTTTGTTGGAATCTCTCTAGCCACTCTGTTCTACCAGTTCCTACAAAGTCAATCTGGCCACTCTCAAAAGCATTATAATATGTTGTTTCGTCTGTCATTATATTATAAACAACTCTCTCTAAGCTTACGCTTTCAGCATCCCAGTAGTTTTCATTCTTAGATAGAATAATTGAACTATTAGGAGTCCAGCTGTCAACTTTGAATGGACCATTAGAAATTGTATACTGTGCTTCAGAACCATATCTCTCGCCCCACTCTTCTACTTTATCTTGTCTCTGTGGATAATATACAGTAGAATCAATCATGCTTAAAAATGCTGGGACTGGGTTTGTAAGAGTAATTTCTAATGTTTTTTCATCAATAGCTCTTACACCTAACTCTTCAACAGGTAACGTTCCATTATTTACTTCTTCAAAATTAACAATTGGTGTTAAGAAGTAACTGTTTGGAGAACCAGTTGCAGGATTTGAACTTCTTCTCAATGAATAAACATAATCATGAGCTGTTACAGGTTCACCGTCTTCCCACTTGTTATCTCCTAGGTAGAATGTCCAAACTGTACCATCTTCATTGTATTCCCATGTTTCTGCATCACCACGGTTTTGATAGTAATCACCATCACGCTCTTCCATACGAACTAAACTTTCTAGTGTATTAACTAAAATAGTACTAGAGTAAGTATCAGAACGTAAACTTGGATCCAACGTAGTTGGGTCACTTACTAAATATGTATTAATGTATTGCTCTGCATCCATTTGTCCTTCATCTGTGCCATTATCACCATTGCTTGGGTCCGGTGTTGCTGAATCATTACAACCAGCAAACATAACCACTGTTAAAGCTAAAATAGTAAATAACGCAAGATATTTCTTAAACTTCACAAAAATAACCTCCTTATTTTTTCAAGATACTATACATGATATTAGCATTACAAAATTTTCTTGTCAATCACACTTGGCTTTGCAAGATTTAGTTGAGTTAAATTGCAAGAGTACAAAAACGCTCTAAATTGTTCGTTTTTGTATACTAATTTTAACTCATTATAAGATTAAAGTTAAGCCCTTTTTGTCGTAATAGTATAATTTTTCATATTAATTTTATTGTTCTTACACATATTCGTTATATAGATATTTTTTTATCTAATTTTACCGATAGAGTCCATATAATTGTGTAAAAGGTAAAAGGCCATATGAAAACCTTTTTAA
>CAZJHT010000026.1:0-32748 GCA_964546025.1 uncultured Clostridiaceae bacterium | reverse complement strand
AAGGAATTTAAATCTATTAATTGAAGTATAATATGTAAAAAGCTAAGGGAGGAAATAACATTGATTGCGATTAGAGGGGCAAAAATTTATACAATTACAAATGGAATAATTGATGAAGGAATAGTTTTGATTAAAGATGGTTTGATCGAAGAAGTAGGGCAAAATATTAGTATTCCACAAGGTTACCATATTGTAGAAGCAACTGGTAAGATATTAACACCAGGATTTATAGATGCTCATACACATTTAGGGATTTTTGGAGAAGTACGAGTTCCTGCTACAGCTGATGGAAACGAAGTAACTAATCCTGTAACTCCTGAAATAAGAGGGGTTGACTCACTAAACCCAGAAGATGAAGCCATAAAGATATCTCTTGCATCAGGAATTACGACTGTTTATACGGGGCCTGGTAGCGCAAATATTGTCGGAGGAACAGGTTTTGCAATGAAAACTGTAGGTAATACAGTTTATGAAATGGTACTCCCAGAGACAGAAGCGATGAAGTTTGCACTTGGGGAGAACCCAAAAGGTACATATGGTTCAAGAAAGAAGATGCCTTCAACAAGAATGGGAAACGCAGCAGTACTGAGACAGGCATTAATTAAAGCTCAAGACTATATCAGAAAAGAAGAGCTTGCTAAAGAAGAGGGAGAACCATTTGATAGAGATTTAGGCCTTGAACAGTTAGCTAAGGTGTTAAAAAAGGAATATATGGCAAGAATTCATGCCCACAGAGCAGACGATATTGTAACCGCAATAAGAGTAGCAGAAGAGTTTTCTCTTAATTACTCAATAGAGCACTGCACAGAAGGGTATCATATAGCGGATTTATTAGCTCAAAAGGGGTGTTTTTGCGTTATAGGCCCACTTATTATTGACCCGTACAAACAAGAAATATGGGATGTAAGAATGAGTACTCCAGGCATATTGGCTAAAGCTGGAGCAAAAGTGATAATAACTATGGATGCAGTAAGTCCGTCATCACATACGAAGTATTTAGCGATGAATGCTGGCCTGGCTATCAGATACGGAATGCCAGAAGATAAAGCATTTGAATCAATAACAATTAATCCTGCAACATTAATTGGACTAGCAGATAGACTAGGGAGTATTGAACGAGGTAAAGAGGCTGACCTAGTAATTCATGATGGGCATCCGTTAAGCAATTTCACAAATGTTGAAAAAGTTTATATCGCTGGTAAAGAGGTGTATTCGAGGTAAGTAAAATGCATTATTATTTCTAGAGGAGGAATCATGGACTGGAAATATTTAGTTAAAGAATTAGAAAGTTGTCAGAGGTGTCCATTATCAAAGACTAGAACAAATGTAGTGATAGGTTCAGGTAACAAAAGTTCAGATATCTTAATTGTAGGTGAAGGACCAGGCTATAATGAAGATATTAAAGGAGAGGCCTTTGTAGGCAAGGCGGGTCAACTTTTAGATAAGATTTTACACGCAGTAGAACTTTCTAGAGATAATGTATATATCACGAATATAGTAAAATGTAGACCACCTGATAACAGAGATCCTTTAAATGAGGAAAAAGAAACATGTTTGCCATTTCTGAGAAAACAGTTTCTGCTTATCAAGCCAAGAATAACACTTTGTTTAGGAAGAGTGGCGGCTCAAACTCTGATAGAACCAGACTTTAAGATAACAAAAAGTCATGGAGAATGGTATGAGAAAAAGGGATATTTATTTATTGCTACATATCATCCAGCAGCTCTATTAAGAGACCCAAGCAAGAAGAAAGACACCTGGGAAGATATGAAAAAGTTTAAAGTTAAATATGATGAACTAAAGAATTAATAAGGTTTTATTTGTATAAGTCTAATGAGACTCATCTCACAAGGTCTATGCAGATAAGGTCTTTTCTTTTTATATAAGATTCAATTGTTAAAGATTATTGTAAAATGCATAGATTATAGATATACTTTAGATGAGGCTTATTGCATTAGAGAGATAAAGAGCATGTGTGAAAGGAGATGTGAAATGAGTAAAGAAACTGTTTTTGTTAACCAATTCACTGATGGAATTCTTGATCACAAAAATGTTATGTTAGGACCTGTAAAAGATGGTGGAATTATAATTGCTAATACAGCACCAGGGTGTTGGGGGCCGATGATAACACCTGAGATAAAGGGAGGACATGAGGTAACAGTACCAGTAAAAGTAGATGGAGCGGAGGTTGGTGATGCAGTAGCTATATATATTAAGTCAGTCCAAGTTACCTCCAATTTTACATCATCTGGAGTCGACCAAGCTATAAAAGATAGGTTCTTAGGAGATCCTTTTGTTGCTGCTAAATGCCCTAATTGTAATACAGTAAATCCAAAGACAAGATTAGAAGGGATAGGGTACCACTCAGTTATATGTGAGGAGTGTGGAGAAGAAATAACTCCATTTAGATTTGAAAGTGGTTACACGATTGCATTTGACTCAAATAGAAATATCGGACTCACAGTCAATAAAAAAGCTGCTTTAAGAGCTGCAGAGAATGCAAGAAAGTCTATGGCTATTCCAGAAAACTCTATACAAAACCCTATTGTAAATTTTGCAGCTTGTGAAATGACAGGTATAATATCGCGTTTAAGGCCATTTATCGGTCAGCTAGGAACAACTCCTTCAAAAGCTATGCCAGACTCTCATAATGCAGGTGATTTTGGAGCTTTCTTGATTGATGCTCCTCATGAATATTCATTTAGCAGAGAAGAGCTTATTAAACATAAAACCGATGGACACTTAGATATTAATAAAGTTAGAGAAGGGGCAGTATTGATTTGTCCAGTTAAGGTAAAGGGCGGGGGAGTTTATGTTGGTGATGTCCATGCAATGCAAGGAGATGGTGAAATTGCAGGGCACACATGTGATGTCTCAGCTATTGTTACACTAAAGGTAAAAGTGATCAAAAACTTGACTATAGATGGGCCCATTTTGCTTCCAGTTGAGGAGGACTTACCATTTCTTGCAAAGCCTATTACGAATAAAGAAAGATGTATTGCAATGGAGTTAGGACGCAAGATAGACGTAGATGAATTTGAAAGGTCTGCACCAATTAGTTTTATTGGGACGGGAGATAATCTAAATGAAGCAATAAACAATGGGTTAGAAAGAGCAGCTAAAACTTTGGATATGACTATTGCTCAAGTCAGAAATAGAGCTACAATAAATGGTTCTATTGAAATAGGAAGAGCTCCTGGTGTAATTACAGTGACGTTTTTAGCACCACTTTATAAGTTGAAAAAAGCGAAGCTATATGAAACTATAAAATGGCACTATTTAATATAATACAAGAGGCTACTTAGTGCTGATGCTAAGTAGCTTCTGAATTTTCTAAAAGAGATATAATTATTGTTATAGCTTGTGATATAATCAACAAATAACATGTATAGTAGGAGGGATATCAATGAGTATGCAACAAGGTTTAGTATTTACATTAATAGCAGCTATGCTAGGATTTTTTATCTGGGGGAAGTGGCGATATGATGTTGTAGCACTTGCGACTCTCCTAATAGCTGTATTCATTGGGTTAATCCCTGTGGAAGACGCATATCAAGGATTCTCTCATCCTGCTGTCATTACAGTTGCTGCAGTTTTAGTTGTTAGTAAGGGTCTAATGAATGCAGGGGTAGTTGATTATATAGCAAGACATTTACTGAAGTTAGGAAATAATACACTATTGCAGATGACATTTTTGCTATTAGCTGTTTCAATTAGTTCAGCTTTTATGAATAATATTGGGGCTTTAGCATTAATGATGCCTGTTGCAATAAAGATGGCGAGAAGGAATAATAAGTCTCCATCTCTTTTCTTAATGCCACTTGCATTTGGCTCATTACTTGGAGGAATGATTACTTTAGTAGGTACGCCGCCAAATATTATTATTTCATCTTTTAGAGCTGACTATGTAGGAGAGCCTTTTGGTATGTTTGACTTCACCCCAGTGGGAGGAATTGTGGCCATCACGGGTATTATCTACTTGCTTTTTATAGGTTGGCGTTTGATTCCTGAACGTCAAGGGGGTAAATCAGACGAAGATCTATTTGAAATAAACGACTATATTACAGAAGTCTTAATTGAAGAAGAATCAGATTACATAGGAAAGACTATACGAGAACTGGAAAATGCAATAGAAGGAGACTTAAAAATAGTATCATTAATACGAGATGAAAAAAATTATCCAGCTCCTTCAGTTAGAAGAATAATACAAGAAAATGATAGAGTAATAGTTGAAGCTGCAGCTACAGAAATACAAGAATTTTTAGATATAACAAAGTTAAAATTATCAGATGATGATAAATTATCGAAAAAAGATATAAGCACTGAAGATATAGAAATTGTTGAGGCAGTAGTAATGTCAAACTCTTTTATCATTGGTAAAACTGCAAAGTCACTGAAAATCAGAAGTAGATATGGAATTAACCTTTTAGGAGTTGCAAGAGAAGGTGTTAGGATTAGTAAGCCACCAGACAGTATAAAATTTATCGTTGGCGACATCTTGCTATTACAAGGAGAAGCAGATACTCTATCAGATATTATTACCCAATGGGGTTGCCTCCCTTTAGCAGGAAGGAGTTTGAGCCTAGGTAAAGAAAGAAGAGTTTTGTCTGGTATTGCTATTTTTGCTCTTGCTTTAGTATTTACGGCTTTAGGTTTAGTTCCAGTTCAAATATCATTTGCATCTGCTGCAGTTGTTATGGTTGTGAATAATTATATTTCAGTCAAAGATGTTTATAGTAGTATCGATTGGTCAATAATTATTCTGCTTGGTTCGATTATCCCAGTAAGTCAAGCGCTTGAAACAACAGGTGGGGCAGAGTTAATAGCACAATTAGTATTAAATTTTGGAGACAATATACCAATTTGGGCATCATTGGGAATAGTTTTAGTTTTAGCAATGACGCTTTCAGATATAGTAAATAATGCTGCAGCGGTGTTAATAATGGCACCAATAGCTGTGCAAATTGCAATCGGTCTTGGTGTGTCCCCTGATGCTTTCTTAATGAGTGTTGCTGTTGGAGCATCATGTTCGTTCTTGACGCCAATTGGTCATCAGTCAAATACACTTGTTATGGGTCCTGGAGGATATAAGTTTAGTGATTACTGGAAAGTAGGATTACCATTAGAAGTTTTAGTAGTGTTAGTAGCAGTTCCAATGATTATGTTAGTTTGGATGTAAGATGAGAATTTGATTTTTCTATTTACAATACTAAAAGATGCGGGTATTCTTATTGCTGTTAAATAGGAATACTTGTATTTTTTTATGATGATATGAGGCAATGGAGCCTGCTGTGGTATAATGAATAAAAGAAGGAAAATTAAGTAAGTTTTGTGCAGAATTCATATAAAAAGTAAAGGTGTTTTTCTTTAAAACACCACACATTCTTATGCAAAGAGCAGTCTTAATTATGATTAATAACCCACAAACTTTTTATTCTACTGTTTACTGTAAATAGACTGAAAGACGCACTTAATAGAAAGATGTTAATGAATTTAGTAAAGAAAGGGTTCTATCTATGAAGAGGTATAGTGAGTTCAATTATGAATAGAGTAATTTCTTATATGGCTACTTATGTGTTTTGGTACCCTTTCATTATGTCACTAGTGTGGATTGCTGGGTCATTAGTTTTTTCAAGTAAGCGAGCAACAGATAAAGACCTAGATATAGAGGGTATAGATTGGCCTATGATAAGCATACTGATTCCTTGCTATAATGAAGAGAGTACAATTGAAGAAACAGTATATCACATGAATAATATAGCTTATGAAAAGAAAGAAATTATTCTAGTTAATGATGGTAGCAAGGATAATACAAGTGAGATATTACACAAGATAGCTAAAGAATACGACAATGTAAAGATTATCGATTGTAAAGAAAATAGGGGAAAAGCTTCAGCATTAAAACTAGCAACCTTTGCTGCAAAATCAGAATATTTAGTATGTGTAGATTCAGATGCTATACTTGATTCATATGCTGCGCATTACTTAATTGCACACTTTTTACATAAAGGAGAAAGACTTGCAGCGGTAACAGGCAATCCTCGAATTCGTAATAGAGATACTTTATTAGCAAAGCTTCAAATAGTAGAGTATGCATCAATTATAGGTGCTATCAAGAGGTCTCAACGGGTCTGGGGCAAGATAATGACTGTTTCTGGAGTCGTTGTTGCTTTTAGAAAAAAAGCATTGGTTGAAGTTGGCTTATGGGATCATGATATGATAACAGAAGATATCTCTATATCGTGGAAATTGCAAGAAAAATTTTGGGATATTAGATACGAGCCAAGGGCTTTATGTTGGATGCTTGTGCCAGAAACTCTTATAGGAATTTGGAAACAAAGAATTCGGTGGGCTCAAGGTGGTCAAGAGGTAATATTGAGACACTGGCGAGTTATTCTAGATTATAAGCATAGAAGAATTTGGCCAATTTATTATGAACAATGGGCAAGCATACTATGGGATATTAGTTGGGTAGTTGTTACAGCTTATTTCTTTATTACAGCAGAGTCAGTAAAGCAATTAATCATTTGGCTTACTTTTTCCTCATTTGCTTTAGTTTTTATGTGCTTAATACAGCTATTAATCTCTCTTATTATAGACAGTAAGTATGACAAAGTAATGAGATATTTTATTTGGGGTGCTTGGTATCCTTTTATTTATTGGATTCTTAACGCATTGATAGTAATTTTTGCAATTCCTAGAGCAATAAAAAGCAGAGTAAAAGGAGGTTATGCTACATGGACAAGTCCAGACAGAGGAAACCTCAAAAAAAGTTAAATGTTAGTTTTATTAAGCACTCAAAGCTA
The DNA here is from genome assembly GCA_964546025.1 of uncultured Clostridiaceae bacterium. Taxonomy (GTDB): domain Bacteria; phylum Bacillota; class UBA994; order PWPR01; family PWPR01; genus PWPR01. The sequence continues at coordinate 25,942 of CAZJHT010000026.1, read as the reverse complement.
GTATGGTACAATGAACTGATTGTTTGGACGCTTACTGTTTTAGTCTGGATATATTGCTTGACAGTATTGTATTATTTTGTAGATTCAATTTTTAATATAAATCATGAGTATGCAACTTTGTTTAGGACATTTTTTAACATGAATATAAATGAAGTTAGGGATTTTATAATTTTAGCAGTTGTAATATTTCTAGGCATATTTTCAATTACTTTTATGTGGAGTTATTATAATAAGATACGCTACAGAAATAAGTATAGGAGAACATATCCAAAAATGACGACCAAAGAAGATTTATTAGAGTTGAATATATTAGATGAAAAAGATTACGAACAGCTACAGAATGAAAAAGTGATTGTTTTTGAGAAAAACCCCATAAAACTAGTGGAGAGAAAATAATATGGGAAAATAACCCTTGCCTTAGGCAAGGGTTATTTAAAATTTGAAAAGTGTTAAGACTTAGATGTTAGCCATACATCAAAATTCTTTTACTTGACAGTATTTGTATAGAAGTTTTCCGGATATCGATCACCTTTTTTTACATTTGCTTGATATTCAACATCGATATCAAGAAGTTCTGTAACAAAAACACACATCACGCCTTTAACTCGGGTTCCCTCCTCTAAATGACCTCCAAAAGAAGCGGTGTCCCAAGCTCCTCCAGCAACAAAATGCATTGCCACAAAAGTTTCTTCTCCTTCAAGAGTAGGTCTTTGACTAATCATTCCCCCAATTGCACATAGCATGCTTAAGTTTGTATTAATTGCTGTAATTTCATTTTGCCAATCATTGGGGTCATTAATATTTGGAACCCATTTGTCATAATGAGTTGGTTGAAAAGCACCCATAAAAGTAGCATGAATCTTTCCAAATTTAATTTTCTGATCGATGGCAAATTGTCTTAATGCTAAGATTGGATCAGATCCAGTCGTTAGTCGGATAATAAACTCTCGCCCTCTTCTAGTTTCGCAAAAGTGATATTCCCCAGGGGCTTTAGCATCTAATTCCCAGTCGTGTTTAGGCTTCATGATAATCTCCTTTTACTATAATAATTTTTCTAGATATTAAATAAACTTCTATCTTTAGCACTTTACTAGAATAAATAAATCATATCATTTTATGCACTGAATTACACTATTATTAATGAAAAAAGTATTGCAGAGTATTGTTAAGGTGTTGCATCGAAACTAATTGTAAAGATGTGACGATTTTTCTGTAGCCAATGGAGAAGAGTATTGAAATGAAACAAATAGTATAATTAAGTATGGTTTCTAGTAATGGCTAAGTTTTTGTCTCATTAAGGTAAAGGCATCTATTCTGATTAAGGATTGACAATCTCATACTTACTGAAAAAAGACTAAATCATAAACTGTGAGAAGAACTGGGCTTAGCAAAAGGGTTTGCGCAAAAACAAACAAGTATGTGAGGGCTAGTAAACTTTTGCTTTAACATCAAAAGGCGTAATAGGAATGATTCTACATTTTAAACTAGAGTTAAAATGTTCTTATTCTGGAGAGTGCAATACATGGTTTTATACTAAAAAGAAGGCTTTGAATTTAAATAAGCCACAATTCACTATATAATTTCAATACGTTAACTGGTAAAATTACTAAAAGGAATAGATTTTGGAGGATTACATAAATGAAAAACATCAGTAGAGGATGGGTTGTCACTTTTGCAGGTCTCGGAGTAAATTTAGTATTAGGTGTCTTATATGCCTGGGGAGTTATATCAGCAGCTTTAATTGATCAACTAGGTTGGTCAGCAACTATGACACAGATACCATATTTAGTAGCGTGTGCAGTATTTGCACTTTCAATGATACCAGGAGGACGTATACAGGATAAACTTGGCCCAAAGTCAGTAATTATGGCTTCGGCAATTTTAGCAGGAATTGGCTTCATTATGTCAGGCATATTCTTAACTGTTGTGGGTTTAACTGTTTTTTTTGGTATAATATTTGGCCTTGGCATGGGAATGGGATATGCTTCACCTACACCAGCAGCTGTAAAGTGGTTTAGTCCAAAAAAAAGAGGATTAGTTTCTGGAATTGTAGTAAGTGGTTTTGGCCTTGCTCCAGTTTATATAGCACCATTAACGAACTTTTTACTTGAGAAAGTTGGTTTACAAAATACATTCTTTATCTTAGGGGCAGGGTTTTTTACTGTAATAATGCTACTATCACAAGTCATAGTAAACCCACCAGAAGGATATCTTCCAGAGGATAAGACCAGAAAAGAATTGAAAGAAGAGATGCAAGAAGCGATACCGGAAATTTCACAGAAAAATGTAGATTATGAGTGGTATCATGTGCTTAAAACAAAACAATTTTTTCTGTTATGGACCATGTTTACCTTTGGCACTTTTGCAGGATTATTAATAATTGGTCAATTATCTAAAATTGGACTGGAGCAAGCTAGTATAACAAATGCATCATTACTTGTTGGGGTTTATGCTGTTTTCAACTGCACTGGAAGAATTGGGTGTGGTATTATCTCGGATAAGTTTGGCAGAATGCGAACTCTTATGGCTATGTTTTTGATGCAGGTAGGGGTATATGCTACATTTTCGACATTTAACTCTCCAGGCCCAATGATTTTTGGGATTGCTGTAGTAGGGTTTACATTTGGAGGAATGCTGACAATTTTCCCAGCTACAACAGTAGATTACTTTGGAATTAAGAATTTTGGAACTAATTATGGAATGTTGATAACTGCATGGGGAGTAGGTGGAGTCTTTGGGCCACTATTGGGCGGTTTAGTTAGAGACTTAACAGGAACTTATAGTTTGAGCTTTATTGTTTCGGGTATATTAAGCCTTATAGGTGCAGCACTAACTTTAGTGACTAAGCCTCCAGTGTCACTACCTACATTAGATGTAGAATAGAGCTTATTGAGCTTAAAAGAGATTACATTAGTAAAAACTAAATACAAAATGAAACCCTAGGTGAAAAGACTTTACTTGATTATTAAGTGGCAATGGCCATTTAATAGAAAAGCTTTTATTCACTAGGGTTTTATAGATACTGTCTATAACTTTGAATACCTTACATGAAGACTCTCATTAAGGGAAACTCCCTTATGACTAAAGTAGTCGTTTAGAGCTTTTAGTAAAATATACATATATTCATCTCTTGCGTTCTCTCCCATATGACCAATTCTAAAGATCTTGTTTTCAAATTCTGCTAGGCTCCCACCAACTAAAATATGGTGTTTTTCTTTAAGATATTCAAACATGTCGCTAAATGTAATCTCATCAGGCAGTAAAACTGCTGTTAGAGTGTTTGAAAAACTTGTTTTAGCGTATAGTTCTAACCCACATTCCGTAATTGTTTGTCGTATCTTATTTGCTATTGATTTGTGTGAGTTAATACTGTCTTTAGCAAGATTATGGTTTAGTGAAACATTTATTGAATTAATTAATGCATCCGAATGTGTATATGGAAACTCTTTCTTTTCTATTACATTTAGCCAGTTCTTAATATTTGTGTAATAACCAGCTATTGCAGATTCTCTGCTATTCAAATAGTCGTTTGCTTTTTTGGATATAAATATTATAGTTCCTCCAGAAGTAACAGAGAGGCATTTTTGAGTTCCAGCCAACAATACGTCTACTTTCCAATCATCCATACGTATCTCTTCTCCACCATATGAAGATACTGCGTCTACAATAGATATAATATTATTCTCATTTAGCAGTAGTGATATGTCTTTCAAAGGGTTTGTAATCCCAGTTGGGGTTTCACAATGTACTAAAGTAGCTAGCCTAAACGGTCCGTTTTTGTTTATAAAATCACTCAATTTTGTAACGTTGATGCCTTTATCATAGTCGCTTTTAAAAACCACAGGTTCTCCACCATACAATTTTACAAAGTTAACAAAACCCCTTCCAAAGATTCCATTATCTATTACTAAAACTCTATCACCTTTTTCAATATATGAAGCACAGGCGGCTTCTAGCCCTAGTATTGCTTCGCCAAGCATAATTATAGAAGTTGAATCTTTGGATTTTATCAAAAGCTTTGCTTTTTCACATGTTTCTTCGTAGTAGTCAAAAAATTCTAGATCAAGGTCTGTATTTGTGTTTGGAACAGATAGTGCCTGCCTAACTTTTTCACTACATTGCGTTGGGCCTGGAGTCATCACCAGATTTTTCATAAACGCGCCTCCTTTTTTATGTGGGCATTGTAAAGTATTTCACTACCTTTATATTATATTCTTATCAAGAGGATTATTTGAAGAGATACATCTCAACTTTGATTAACTAAATAACTGAATTGGCATGGTACAGTTGTAACTGTGATTAATTATTGACAAACAATTCGGAGGCACATGAAAATATACAGTATAAATTCATGATTAATGTCTTGCAAATATAAATTTCCACAAAGGTTATTTACTATTGTAATGTTTAGTAGTAATATATAAATATTAATTCTGTAGTCTAAAAATTTATACATAAAAATACTTTAAGATAGTTTGTTAGGTTCAAAAAATAGAATATATAGGTGCTGCTAAGAATAGCACCTATTTTCTTTGTATATAAGTGTATTTATTAGTAAGTATAAAATATGAATTTGGAGTGTATAATGGAAATGGTTGAAAAATTTAAGAATCTGCATTATGGATGGATAATAGTAGCAGCAGGTTTTATCATCATGGGGGCAGGTCTTGGAATAGTTTATAATGTTTCCAGTCTGTTTGTAAATCCGATTAGTGAAGAATTGGGATTTAGTAGATCTCAAGCGAATGCATTCTTTACTATCAGAGCTATATGTCAAGTAATTGCATTTTTACTAGCAAAGAAAATTTATCAGAAGATTAGAATTAGGAGACTAATGCAGGTAGTTACTGTAACTCTTATATTATCTTTTTTCTCGTATTCATTAATGAATGATAATGTTTTGATATTTTATCTGATTACATTTGTTTCAAGCATGTCAGTATCTCTACTAACTATTTTACCGCTATCAATTATCATTAGTAATTGGTTTGCTGAAAAAAGAGGTTTTGCTGTAGGAATAGCCTTCATGGGAAGTGGTATAGGTGGAATGATATTTAACGCACTTACTGGACAGTGGTTAGTTAGCTTGGGTTGGAGGGCTACCTATCAAGTTTTATCTTTGATAATAGCTGTGTTAATAATACCTATGACATTCTTTGTTATTAGAACAGAACCCATTGAAAAAGGGTTGAAGCCTTATGGCTATAAAGAGAAAAAACAAGTAAATGGAAAATTCTTAGAAGAATCTGGACTAACATTTAAAGAGGTTATTGTTTCGACAAGGTTTTGGCTAATTTCTGTAAGTTCTATACTTTTAATGCTTGGTATTAACGGGATTATGGCTATGACAGGGCCACATTTGAGGGACTTAGGTTATTCAGTAGGGTTTAGTGCCAATATAGTCGCTCTTTCAATGGGTGCTCTTGCAATAGGAAAAGTAGTAGTCGGTAGATTATTTGACACTATTGGAAGTCGCGGGGCTATAACAGCCTCTAGTGTTGCAGCTATTCTTGGATTAATAGGGCTTCTTTTTGCTGAATATAATATTGCTTTAGCTGCGATAATTGTGGGTACTGGTATTGGAGCAGCTTATGGTTCGATAGCTAATACAATGATAGCTGTAGACCTTTATGGAAGAAAAGACTACAATGCAGTTTTTGGAATTTTATCTGCAGTAGGGACAACTGGAGCAATTGTAGGGCCTATTATTATTGGTAACATTTATGATATTACAGGAAGCTATAATGCTGCACTCAAAATTGCAATCATCTGTGGCATTATTGCAGTTACATTATTTCAGTTCACACTAAAAAAGCCATATCCAAAAGATCAAATTGCCTAATGTAGGGCGCTAGTAAGCGCCTTTTTTAACAGTAAAATTCTAGTTGTTACTGATAATGCATTGAATGATACATTTTACATTCCATTATAAAATGCATACAACAAGAGCTAAGCAGGGTTCAGTAATTTTTTGTTGAAGTAAATATAGGTGCTTGATAAATAAGGAGATTAGTCATGACAGAAGGAAAAAAATGTAAAATTAAAGTTGTAAAGAACGGCCCATATTTGGTTTCTGGCAATGTGCCTTTATTTGAAAAGACAATAATTCCAAAAGGAAATGGGTTTGTTTTTACTGATATAAAAGAGTATGAGAGTAAAAGTACATATGGACTGTGCAGGTGTGGTAACTCTAAAAATCCTCCATTTTGTGACGGGGCTCATGTGAAAGAAAACTTTGATGGTAGTGAAACTGCTTCAAAGGATACCTATCTAGATAGAGCGGATGTTATTTGCGGGCCAGATTTAGACTTGTATGATGATAATAGATGTGCACTAGCAAAGTTTTGTCATAGAGAAATAGGAGATGCTTGGGAATTAACTGAAGAGTCTAATGAAGAAGTGAAAAAGGAAGAAGCTATTATTGCAGCAAAAGAATGTCCAGCTGGAAGGTTAACAGCGAAGGATAAGGATGGCAATTTTATAGAACCAAAACATGAAGCTGCAATAGATGTTTTGCAAGGTCCCATTGAAGGAAATAGTGGAGGGTTATCAGTAAAAGGATATATTGAGTTGGAGGCTGCAGATGGCACAGTTTATGAATTAAGAAATAGATATGTGTTATGTAGATGCGGAAAATCTTCAAACAAACCATTTTGTGATGCGACACATGTAATATGTCAATTTGTAGACAAATAATAACAGAGACAAGACCTAATTATTTAGTAAATAATTAGGTCTTTCTTAAGAGCTCGTAAGAATGCCTATTAAAAGATTGTATTATACTCTATAGAGCAAAAATATTAAAGAAAAATGTAGTAATAAAAATAATAAATGAATATACAATAGGAGTAATGCAAGGAGTGATATGAGTGGAAATTAAACACGACAAATTAGTAAGAGATAGAATACCACAAATAATTAAAGAAGATGGGAAAAAGCTGTCATAAGATTGGTAAAAGATCAGGATCATCTAAGAGAATTATTATTGAATAAACTATTTGAAGAAGCAGAAGAATACAGAGAGAGCTACTAGCATGAAGAAATAGCTGATATTCTTGAAGTTATATATGCTTTGATTGAAAATGTTGAAAAAGTGTAGATGAGCACAATTGAAAAACTGAGAATAGATAAGAAGAATAAGCGTGGGGGATTAACAAAAGTAATGATTTTAGATAAAGCAATCTACTAATGAGGAGTAGGTCAAGTGAAAAAAGTTATGACAGGAATTGATATAGGTCTAATAGATAGCCTTAAAGAAGCAATGGAGAAATCCATAAGCATTGAATTGAATGTGTCTTTTTTGATGGAGTCAGGAGTCAGGAGTCAGAGTTATATTGCCTCATTGGTAAGAGCAGCTAATAGAGGAGTGAAAATTAAACATTAACAAGCAAATATATGTCAATAGCAGAGCCACCAGTATTCTATAAGTGGGTTCATTTCCTAGGTAATAATTTAGAAATAAAGTTCTTTAATGATAATTCAATGTCATTTCATCCAAAAGCTTATTTTTTTGAATATGAAGAAGGAGCAGACTTGTTCATCGGGTCATCAAACCTTTCTCAATCAGCATTAAAAAATGGGGTAGAATGGAATTGCAGGATAAGCAAAGATGAGCAGTGTTAAGATTATGAGAACTTTTTTAGAACATTTGACGTCCTATTTGAAGATTGCTCCTATCATATAAGTCATTAAGTTCTGAAAGAATATGCTAACAGCTGGGTAAAACCAAAGTATGTGATAGCAGAAGAACAATCAAGTACGATTAAAGACCTTGTTCCTTCACCAAGAGGGGCACAGATTGAAGCTTTGCATGAGCTTGATGTAGCAAAGGCAGAAAACATTATTTTAAAAGAAAATCCAAATAACGTAATAGGGAGAATTTATGAAGAGACTATATATTAAGCAAAAAGTTTTCAAAATCACAGATCATTATCCAGTGCTTGATGAAAATCAAAACGTAGTATATCAAGTAGATCAAGATTTTAAACTAATTGGCAACACGGTACATGTGAGTGATAAACATGGAAGCAAAATATTCGTTGTGGATAAAGAAATATTTACATTATTACCTAAGTATGTCGTCAACTTTGCAAATGGACAAAGTATCTACCTTGTAAGTAGATTAAGATTTTTAGTTAAACAAATTGATGTTTTACCTGAGGAAACGGGTATTGTTTTAGAAGGTGATATATTTGATCATAATTTTTCAATATATAAGCATGGATCCTTAATTGCTATGATTCAAAAACAGTTTCTTGCATGGGGAGACACTTATGAGCTTATTATTCATGATGAAAAACAACAAGACTTAATACTTTCATTAATGATTGCTGTTGATTGTATAAAGGATGCGCAAGCTAGGAGAAGATAGAATTATCCCACTAACACGAGATGAGTTAGTGGGATTTTTTGTATTTTAATCTTCTATTTCCTTTATAAAAAGAGCTGTAACATTGATATCTTCAAACACAGCGAATTGCACCTGATTACCAAGAATACTCATCCACTCATGTTCTCCTAGCCACTCATGGAAAATATATTCTTCACTAGGAGTTGCAATTATTGTTGCAACATCCCCATATCTGTATGAGCCACTGCCAATGACAAAGCCTCCTTGAAAGTTTTCAGGTTTTGCAGAGATAATAAATTCTAGTGGTTTAAATATTGCTTCTAATTTATAATTTTTGTCTGATATAAAGTTTAGTTCATTAGACGCTTCAATTATTTCATCGTTTTCTTTCCATGATTCAAAATAATAGCCTTCCTTAGCACTAGCACTTATAGTAATTAAAGTATCTTTTTCATGCTTCCCATGTCCAGAAACTATACCCATAGCGGAGTTATAATCTACAGATATAGTGAAATGGATGATACTGCATGCTGCTAACAACAAAAGAGCTGAAAGTAAAATAAGAATGATAATTGACTTTACAGATAATTTGATCATTTTCTATCTCCTAGTCTATGATTCATGTTAATGGTCTTGGTAAATGATGTTGCCGTTTATGTCAAAGTACAAATTGCCATATCCATGGTAAATAGAGTCATCAGTATAGTGTTCAAGTGTAAGTTCACCATCATAGGGGGCTAATTCAACGATTATTGCTCCATCTTTATTTATATACCCAATTTCATTAACAATTCTTACTCCTGCTACCCCAAAGATAAAGCATCATATATGGGTTCTATTAATATAGATGTAGCATTCATAAACAAAAGTTTGTAAATAAAAATTTTGGTATTAGAAGGAAATTGCATGTATTTATTGAAATACTAAAGCATAGACTTAGTTAATATAATTACTACTTGGGAGGGAAAATATGATAAATGCAATCTTGCTTAAAAAAAAGTCAAATAATGACTATGAAGTAAAAAAACTGCTAAGTAGTGATAAGAGAATAAATGTAATTGGTAGTTTTGATAGATATGACAAGCTTGTGGGGGTTCTAGAAAACATATACATATCATTAATTGTAGTTGATAGTTCCATTACTTTGGCTCAAAGAGCAGTTTTAAAATCATACATAGAAAAGAAGAATTTAATTGTTGAAATATTTGACTACTCAGCAATAGAAGAAGAGAATGGCTTCAATAGTAAACGATCTTATTCAGAGTTTACACAGTTGATTGATAAAATGACTAACATAATAGAACATAGTGATAAAAAAAATCTAGTAATTAACTTGTTTGGAGAAGTGATGATTGGTTATGAAGATGGTAGGGTTTTAGAGTTTAGCTCAAAAAAATCAGAGGAGCTTTTTTTATACTTACTTCATAATCATACTAAGAAACTTACAAAAGATATGATTATCAATGATTTGTGGAATGGTTATGATTATGAGATTGCACTAAGACAGTTATATAATAATATATATGTTGTCAGAAAAGATCTCAAAGATTCGGGTGTATCACGTGAAGAGCTTTTAATAGATGAAAACTACCATTTAGTACTGGGTGATGTGAACTTCGATGTTGAGACAATTAACAATTTATACAATAAGCTTGACACTGTAAATACAGATGAACTGATAAGCCTATGTGATAGTATTGTTGGTCCATATATGAATGATTTGGAGTATGAGTGGTTATCTACAGATAAAAGTGAGATCCATGATAAACTTATAAGAATACTTGTAAAATCAGCACATATATCCTCTGAAAAAGAATACATGCTAAAACATGAAAGTTATTTATTAAGAGCTTATGACTTAGATCCATCTTATGAAGAGGTCACAGATTATTTAGTTGCTTACTATATAGGTTCGGATCAATTGAAAAAGGCTTTGGCGCACTATCGTAAATATAATGATTACATTAATGGCAAAAGTTCAGCAGTTGATGGAGAGGAAAAGAATAGATATAAGCAAATTGCTGATGATTAAATACTTAATTTACAGTGCTTCTAAAATAGAGACAGCAGCTCATCTATTTCAGTCGCATTATTTTTTTATTGTAAATGACAGTAAAATGTTTATGAAACATGTTAAAAATATCAATTCTTGCTAGTTTAATTTTACAAATGGAATGATTTAAAAATTGCAAGGGAGAGAATGCTTTGAATAAAATATATAACCCGGTAATTTTTCAGGGTAACCTTAAGAAGAGAAGTTACTTTGAAGGATGGTATTATAAGCAAGCCAGTGCTAAAGACAATAAAACCATAGCGTTTATTCCTGGTATTAGTTTAAATGAGGATGATAGTCATGCTTTTATACAAGTGATTGAATCACCGCCAATAAAGACTCACTATTTTAGGTTTGAAGTTAAAGAGTTTTTGCATTCAGATAATCCTTTTATGATTAGAATAGGAAGCAATTATTTCAGCGAAAAAGTATTAAAAGTGAATCTTAAAGATTCAAGTAGGGAAATTAAAGGAGAGCTAAACTTTGGAACACTTACTCCAATAGAATATAATTTTTTTATGCCAAACATAATGGGGCCATTTGCATACATACCAAGAATGGCGTGTAATCATGGCATTATTAGTATGAATCATATTGTAAATGGAGAGATAGAGCTAGATGGGAAAAAGATTGGGTTTGCATTTGATAAAGGATATATAGAAAAAGACTGGGGAACATCATTTCCTCAGAGATATATTTGGCTACAGGGTAACAATTTTGAAAGTAGTAATGATAGTTTTATGTTAAGCATTGCCAAAGTGCCCTTTTTAGGAGCTTCTTTCACTGGGTTGATAGCAATTATTAGTGTGGATAGTAAGGAGTATAGAATCGCAACCTACAATGGCGGAAAAATCAGTAACATAAAGATAAGAGAAGATGGTGTAGACATCGTTTTAACAAGAAGTAATATTAGCCTTAAAGTAAGTGCTTATAATAAAGATGAGGGTAAGCTTAAAGCACCAATAGAAGGAAAAATGTTAAATATCATTAAAGAGGGATTGGGCGGTAGAATTTATCTAGAACTAACTATAGATAATGTGAAAGTAAAAGAACTTGTAACTGAATATGCTGGAATTGAAGTAGTAGGAGACTTTTGTGATTATGATTAAGACCGAATAGGTCTTTTTTTTTCTTAATTATCCTGTAGAGTTTTGACAGAGGTGAAAAACATATAAAAAGTTACATCAAATTTTAGATATTAAGTAAGTGTGTAATAAATATTATTTTGTTTATCTATCAAAAGTATTTGCTAATTTGCAGAAGAGCTGAAAAATCAAGTTTAAATATAGTATTAATAGTTAAATCCTAGTTAACCCACTTGTATATAATAAGCATCAAATATGTCAAATAAGCTGTTTGTAAATTTGATAAATATAGAGATATAGGGGAATAGGATATGCTAAGAAATATAACTAAGGCGGCACTGATTGCTTTAATAGTGAACGCGATGTTTTTCACAGTTTTAATAACTGCGGAATCATTAGACAATACTCTTGCAATATTGGTAGAGTTAGAAGACTTTAATAGTGAAAATACCTCGGGAGAGGGTGGAGAAACTTTACTTGTATTAAAAGGTGACTCTTATCTTCATGATGGAAAAATAAGAGTGGCGAAGGCTTCTGGGAATCAAGCTGGAACAGTTGTAAGAAGAAATCAAATAAGGCTACAAGATGGATTCTCAACTTATTTTAGTTTTCAAATCAGTAAGGGTACTTCATCACAATATGCTGATGGGTTAGCTTTCATAATATATGAAAGTGATGAGGTAAAAGTTGGGAATACCGGTTATGGTCTTGGTTATGCTGGGATTGATAAGTCCATTGCGGTGGAATTTGATGTTTGGCGAAATACTGAATCTCATGTTAACGATCCAACAACCCCTCATGCTGCTATAATGCTAAATGGGGTTGCCAACCATGTTGGTGTCCCAAGTAATGCTTGGGCTTGGTATTCAGCAATTCAAGGAAGCAAAATTCATGCATGGGTTGATTATAATGAAGGTATTGTTAATGTTACCTTTGGAACAAGCGATGAAAGAGGGAATAGTGTAAATAGGAATATTACAAGAGAAGTTGGGGAGTTTCTTAAAGGCAAAGATGTTTTTGTAGGGTTTTCTGCGTCTACAGGAGGTTCTAATGCAGATCATGATTTGCACAAATGGTATTTTAAGGATTCATATGTAGTAGGCGGACTTGATCCAAACGGTTCTTATGTACAAGCTGCCTCTACGGTTAGTATGAATCTAATTGGAGACTTCATAGAAATTAAATTGCTAGACTCAGCTGGAAACTCTATGAGCAATCAAACTTTTGAAGTTTACTTGAATAATGAATTTAAGGGAGCATATTATTCAGGCGATGATGGCAAGTATGATTACAGCCTCTCAAGTTTAAATGCGGGAGATCATATAATTAGGGTAGTAGGGCATGGAGGGTCTACTAACTTTTTAAATTTTAGTATCTCAAAAAATTCTCAAAGTATCACTTTTGAAGGAGGGCATTGGCAGAACAAAACGTATGGAGATGAGCCTTTTTCTTTAGTAGCAAACTCTTCGTCAAGTTTACCAGTTACTTTTCATAGTTCAGACCCGAGCATAGCTGATGTTAATGGGAACATTGTTACCATTCTAGGAGGAGGCACAGTCGAAATAACTGCTACCCAAGCTGGAAATAGTGAATATATTGAAGCAGACCCTATTAATATAGAGCTAGATATATCAAAAAGAAATTTGTCAATTGAGGACTTGAATAATCTTAGCATTGCAAATAAAGAGTATGACGGTACAAATATGCATACTGGAGCAACCTCAAGTTGGGTAACAAATGCCATTAATGGAGACCAAATTGAGTTTAGTTATCAAGTAATTTTCCCTCAAATTAATCAAAGTGATGGAGAAAGCTTGCCTGTAGAAATTACTAATATTGAAATTAAAAATAGTCCTGCTATAAATGACTATAACTTGATTACAACTAGTGGTAGTGCAATTGCAAGTATTTATAAAAGAGAGGTCATAGCCTTAATAGATATTGATGACAAGGTATATGATGGTAATAAAAGTGCATCTGCCAGTATGGCACTTGATAGAAAAGTTAGTACTGATGAGGTCTTTGTTAGTGGAGACGTAGAGTTTTTATCAATAGACGTTGGAGAGAACAAAGAGGTTACTGGTTCTAATATAATGCTCTTTGGCAGCGATGCAAATAATTATAATTTGATAGGTGCAAACTTTAATACTCCAAAGATAAGTAAGAAGCCTCTCTATTTAACTTCTAATAGTACTAGTAAAGAGTATGGAGAAGATGACCCTGAGCTATCAGCAGCATTTGAAGGTTTTGTTGCAGGGGAAAGTTATGAGGACTTTACAATTGACTATGATATAACTAGAGACCCTGGTGAATATGTAGGAGAGTATTATATAGAAGTACTACTAAATGATCTAGGACTAACAAATTATGATTTGCAAGTTAGAGATAGATGCAATGCTGCAGCAGGAGTCTTTAGCATTAACCCTAGATCTTTGACAATAACAGCAGGATCTGCTACGAAGACATATGATGGGACAGATCTTGTTCTTAGTGAGTTTGATGTTACTGAAGGTTCACTGGCAAGTAATGAGGTTATAAGAGACTTAACAGTTATAGGCTCCCAGAGGTATGTAGGTATTAGCCAGAATGTCCCATCAAATGCTTTTATAGAGAAAGAGCTTGGAGAAAGAAGTGGGCCAGTAAATTTAGCTAGCAATTATGATATCACATACAATAGCGGGTTATTAGAAATAGAAAAAGCAAGTTATGAGATAGAAATTGTTTCAGAGTCAGATAGTAAAGTCTATGATGGAAATCCACTATATAATGAGGGCTATATCATAATAGGGGACTTGGCAACAAATGACACTCCTCTAGTTGAAGTCATAGGTGGACTGTCTAGAGCTGGAGTAGAAGAAAACGTCATAGGATATGTAGCAATTCTTAACGAAGAAACAGTAGATGTGACTGAAAACTACATAATAAAATTAACCCCAGGATTATTAGAAGTAAGTAAAAGACCACTAACAATTGCTGCAAGTAATGTCATAAAAGTTTATAACGGTGAAGACCAGCAGGGGGAAGACTATTTTATTAAAGAGGGTACTTTAGTAGAAAATGAGGTAATCGCCTCTGTAGAATTTGTAGGAAGCCAGAGATATGTTGGAATAAACTCAATTATGCCTACAAATGCTATTATTCAACAAGAAGCAGGGAGAAGGAGTTTGCCAAGCCATCTTTCTGATAATTATGATATAACATACATAGCTGGTCAAATAGAGGTAGTAACAGCAGAAATAGAAATAACAATTGTTCCTGATTCTTTAACTAAAACATACGATGGTAAAAGTTTAGAAGCAGAAGGTTTTACTGTAGTTGGAAGCCTCCCAAGCACTAATGAAGTAGTAGAGGTAGATATGATAGGATCAGTGCTTAATGTTGGACAAGATTTAGCTAAGGTTGAGAGAGTAACTGTATGGAATGATGGGATAGATGTTAGTGAAAACTATATAATCAGTTCAGAGGATGGTAAATTAGAAGTTAAGCCAAAACCTCTTTATGTTTACGCACAAAATTATTCAAAAATATATGGCGATGAAGACCCAGCTATTTATTTAACATATTCAGGGTTTATTGATGGCGAAGATGAGGATAATTTGCTAGATTTACCTATTGCTACTAGAGAAAATGGTGAAGATGTTGGAAGTTACGCTATTAACATTGATCATCCTACAATAACAAGTTTAAGATCCCTATCAATAGGAGAGGCAATAGAAAATTATGCAATTGTTCCAGAGAGTGGATCATTAACAATAGAGAAAAGAGATTTATTTATAAGAGCTGATAATAAAGCTAAATACGAGGGAGATAACGATCCTAGGTTAACTGCCTCTGTTAGAGGTTATGCATTAGGAGATACATTAACAGATGTATTTGGTGATGTAGAAATAGTTCTTGAAAGAGCAAGGGGAGAAAGGCTTGGAAGGTATATTATAACACCTAAACTCTCTGATGCAGACTTTGAAGCAGAAAACTATAATCTCATTTTTGAAATAGGCACTTTAAGGATTAGGGGTTTTCCTGAACCTGAAAAAATAAGTAATGATGAGCAAGGTCCAGTAATTAGAGTATTTACAGATGATGATATAGAAGAAAAGCCAATAGAAGTAACTAAAGTAGAAGATATAAATAAGTTGATAGTAAGTGTGTCTGAGCAAGCTAAAGATGTTGGAGTCGTATTAACAGGAGAAGTCGTAAAAATCTTAGCTGATGATGAAACTACAATTGAAATTGAATCAAATGAAGTTACATATTCTATCCCAGCTAAAGAAATAAATATAGAATCAGTAGCCAACCTGCTTTCAGTATCAGAGGATGAGCTTCAGAAAATAGAAGTTGATATAAGAATTAATAAAGTAAATGAAGAAAAAGATTTTGAGATTAGAGAAAGTGCTTTATCTCAAAATCTCGAGATTGTAGTAGAGCCAGTGGAGTTTAGAATAGTCGCAAACACGATGTATTCTAGCGGAGAATATAAAGAAGTTGAAGTATCTAGATTTAGCCAGTTTGTAGAGAGGTTAATCAAAATACCAGATAATGTGGATCCTACGAGGATAACAACTGGTGTAGTCTTTAATATGGATGGAACATTTAGTCATGTACCTACAGTAGTTTTCAAAGTTGATGGCGTATATTATGCTAAAATAAACTCTTTAACAAACTCAACTTATTCTGTTATATATAATGAAGCAGAAATAAGTACAGTTGATAGTCATTGGGCTAGGACGCCAATTAATGTTTTAGTAAAAAGACTAGTAATTGATACTCCTGAAACATTTAAATTAAATGAAAATATTACAAGAGCTGAATTTGCTACATACATCACAAAAGCATTAGGACTTTATAGAACAGACTTTGATATAAAGTGTGGTTTTGTAGACATTGAGAATGAAAGTACTTATGCAAGGGCAGTATCGATTGCTAATGATTTTGGTATTATATCAGGTTATCCTGATAAAACTTTCAGACCATTTGAATTAATTAGCAGGCAAGAAGCGATGGCAATGTATGCAAATGCTATGGATTTGGTTAACCTGACCGTTGTCGAGCCAGATAGAATATTAGCTTATAGAGATAATAATATAATATCCACATGGGCATATCAAAGTGTAAAAAGTGCGATAGGAGCTAAGGTTTTTAATGGTAGATCTTCAGATATTATTGATCCACTTGGTACATTAACTCATGCTGAAGCTGCTACAGCGATATGGAACTTATTAGTTGAATCTGAATTAATAGATAGATAGCATAAGTAAAGAAGAAGTCTTATATGTATAAAGAAACACTGTAAGATACAAGACTCTAAAAAGCCATATATACTAAGAATTAAAGCACAGCTTTCCACAAAATTCAGGAAAACTGTGCTTTCTTTTTTTGTTCTCAATAAAAATGGAACTTCTCTATATTTAATACTAAAACAATCTGACGTAAGTCTTTATTGACTTTGCACTAAACTTCTTAGCAACTACTTCTATTATCACTCCATACACTATACCAGCTACAAATCCAACTGGATCTGCAAAGCTTGTTGCACTATAAAATGCAAAAGATACAAAAAATCCAAGGATAGACCCCCTTATGAGGGCCTTAGAAAGAGGGATTGATTGGGAAGCAAACCCTATGACCATACCAATTAACACACGATTATACCAAAAAGCAAATAAATATACTGGGCTCTGACTAAACCCTGTTCGAATTAAAGATCCTATTATACAAACTACACCTAACATCGCACCGGTAACTAAGCAAGCTTTCATCCTTTTTGTGATCATATTTCACCTCTAAATTTGTTTGTTTAATTTACCCTAGCACACAATCAAAGCCATGGCAAATTATGTTTTATACCTAGTGTGAAAATAAAGAATATAAAAATATCTTTAAAGCACTAACTTTTAATTTATTAACACTTTAATGTGTGATAAAATATAGGTAAGAAAGGTGTGATGATTTTGGATGGCATAACAAGTATTCTTTTATTATTATTTGCTGGCGGAATTTTATTCGGAATTATTTATTCAGTACGACAAAACACACATCGAATAACTAGAGAAGCATTGAAATCTATGTCGGGTTCATTTGAGATTGTCGACAAAGTTAAAGTGGTAGATGAAAAGAACAAACCATTTGTAGTTGATCATATTGCGATGAGTAAAAAAGGTATCTTCTTACTCAAAATTGTTGATAGAAAAGGAAAAATATCTGGCGATGAGTCACAAACTAGATGGAGAGAAGAAATTTCTGGTCGAGTCGAAGAATTTAACAATCCTATTGAAGAAGTAATAAAGATTATCAGAGGGATTAGAGTTGATTTAGAAAATGTTGCAACTGATATACCAATTTATCCTATTGTAGTATTTCATAACAAAGCAGATCTAGAAAATCTATACTCAGACTCACTTGTTGTGCATGCTAATGAGATTAAAACTTATTTAAAAGATGACGAAGAAATAATTACTAGTAAGCAAATGGGCGATGTTAAAGAGAAACTTATAATAATGAGCCAAGGAAGAAGTCCTGCTGCTTAGAATTGATAAAATAAAAGGATTTAGAGAAAGTGCAGAATGTTTTATTGATATGCTCCCCTTGTAGTAGATAGATAAAATAGTAAAACTGTCTACTACATTGAGGAGCGTTTTTTATTGTAAGCTAAAGACAGATTTTAGTATAAGCAAACTTTTGCTACATATATATTAATGATTTAAAGTATGATATAGTTTGTGATACAAGGAGTGATATTAATGGACGATTTTTTAATTATTTTGATTGTGGGTGTTGTTATGCTTATTCTTGGGTTAGCTTATTTTATTATAAGTAAGAACACCCATCAGACAGTGAAGAAAGAGCTAAAAGAGCTGCCAGAGTCATTTAAGGTAATAAGTGGGTTAACTTTAGCAGGGGAGAATAATGATTCATTTAAAATTGATTACATAGTTATTGGAAATTCGGGTATTTATTTTTTGAGTATCATAGATAGAAAAGGAATTATAACAGGGGATGAATCACAAGAGAAATGGAAAGAACAAACTAAACGAAACATCGAAGAGTTTAGTAATCCTATGTATAACAATATGAAAAAGATGAGCGCTTTTAGAAGAATTATTGGAGACAGCGCAGGTAAAATTCCTATATCAAACATAGCTATATTTCATATAAAAGCTGATATCAATAGTCTTTTCTCAGAGTCGCTTACTATTAGGGCAAATGCTCTAGGTCGTTATATTGATACGACAAAAGATATAATAAGCAGAGCTGAAATCAATGAAATTCATAAAAAATTAGTATAACAAAAAAAGGTGCTTAGAATTCAATTCTAAACACCTTTTTGTCATACTAAATGATTTAAATCTTAATGAAAATCCATTTACCTTTTAAGTATCTAACAAAGAAAATAAGAGCTCTAACAACATGGTCAGCAAACATTCCTATCCAAGCGCCAAAAAGTCCAAGGTTAAACATATTGACTAACACAAAAGCAGTACCCAGTCTAGCAACCCAAATACTAGCACCAGTGCCCCACATTACATATTTAGTATCACCTGCTCCTCTAAGTGCCCCAGCAGCTACTCTAGCTACAGCCATAAAAGGCATAGAGAAAGCCATCATTTTAAGAATAGGAATACCAGCTTGGATAACCTCTAGATCATCAGTAAAAAACATCATTGCTTGTTTGGCAAAAATAAAGAGCAATGCTCCGACTGCTGTCATTAATCCTATTGCCATATACATTGTTATATTCCCAGCTCTTTTAGCTTCATCAGGTTGCTCAGCGCCAAGATTTTGTCCTACAAGAGCTGTTGCAGCTACAGAAAAGCCAAATCCAGGCATAAATGCTAGAGAATCAGCTCTTAAAACAATTTGATGAGCAGCATACATAGCAGTTCCTAGGTTTGTGACAATCATTGTGAAGAAAATCTGAGCCCCTCGCATAAACATTTGCTCAATTCCAGCTGGAACCCCTATTTTAAACAGCCTTTTTAGAGTTGGAAAATGCAGTCTGAAACTATCACTTCGTTTAAGTTGAACATTAGCTTTTCCTCTAAACAGTACAGTTATCATCATTCCTGCTCCAAGCAATCTAGCCACCATTGTTGCTGCACCAGCCCCTGCTGTGCCCATTGTTGGAAAGCCTAAGTTACCAAAGATTAAAATCCAGTTGAAAAATATATTAAGCAAGTTTACGGTCACATTAACTTTCATTGCTGTAAAAGTATCACCACAACCTCTTAGGATTCCAGTGACAACCATAATAATACATGCAAACAAAGCAGCTAACGCTCTCCAACGCATATATCCAGCACCTACTGCAATAACATCCTCTCCAGCTCCTAGTAATCTATACCCTGCCTCAGGAAAAAACACACCTATAAAAGCTACTGTTAACCCAAAGAAAAGGGTGACAATTAAGGCTTGTCTTGCGGCATCATTAGCGCCTTTAAAATCTTCAGCTCCAATAGACCTCGCTACTAAAACAGTAGCACCAGTTCTTACAGCTGCAAATATTGTTAATAAAAACATAACAAACTGATTACCTAACCCTACAGCTGCAATTGAAGCTGGACCGAGCCTTCCAACCATAGCAGTATCAGCAATTCCTACGGTTGATTGAAGGAGCATCTCTACTATTATTGGCCATGCTAGCAGTAATACTGCTTTTGGAAGGTTTGATCTAGACATTTCTATTAATGATTCTGTTCTTTTTTTATGTTGACTTCTTTTAAACATTTAAATACCTCTACTATAAATAATTACGTTTCTCGAAATATCATATTACTATACTAGGCTTAATGAAGCAAATGAAGATGGCTAATAAGGTGGATAAATATAAATAATAGCGAAAAAAAGTTACAGCTGACAGAAAATTGTGGTCATATGTTTGTTTTTTTAAGAGTTTCGTTATAGAATTAATCAGTAGTTAATAATGAAAAAAATCTAAAATTGAAAGTCTTTTTGAAGAAAAGATAATTGATAGGAATTAGGAGTAAGTTTATATAGCATAAGCTGCTTATGGAGGTGAGTATATTGCAATCAATTTATAAAAGAGCAAGAATAGCAGTGCTGATTTTTCTGGTTGCTATGTCGATGTTTGTTTATCTTGGAATTTACAGACCAATAGAAACTCAACTAAAAGATGAAGTGATACATGGGTACGAGTTAACTGCTGGAGATAAAATACAACTACTTCATGCTAATTTTCAAAGTGCAATTAATCATGCTGAAGCTCTATCAAGTAGATCGGTTATTAGAGACTTATTAAATGATTATACAAATGGGAAAGTGACTTTAGAAGAATTGAGAGAGTTCACAATTGCTAGATATACTGACGGTGCATTTACATACAATATGATGATTAGTGCTACTAGGTACTCTTTTGATAGGCAGCTTATAGTAAACGTTGGAGAAGAAGTTGAGAATAGTAGATTTATTGATTTTACCAGTGAAGAAACTATTGCAAAATTATTCTTTGAAGAGGAGGCGTTATTCGCGCAGTCTCCTATCTTGGCAGATGACAGAATTATTGGGTATGATGTCTTAATTGCGGATTTATCAGAGGTTTTAACTGATATCATAGAAGATATGTACTCCATGAGTTACATGCCAGGTAATGTAGAAAGTGACGTGGTAATAGAGAATGGTAAGATTATAAGCAGTCATTATTGTGATGTTGTTGATGGAACATTCTTTTTGAGTGCAGATGAGAAACCGATTTTTAGCGCAGTTAATGAGCTTACAAATCAAATTAGCACAATTTACTTTGTAGTACTGTTTGTTATTTATTTAATAATACAATTTCTTGTCGTAAAATATATCTCAAAATTCGTTGAAAACGAACAATTACTTAAAGAAGAAGCGCAGGAAAGAGAAAGAGAAAAAAACTTACTTATTGAAGAGATGAATAAAGGCTTTGTTTTGCTTAAAAAGAATAATAAAGAAAGTGCGATTACTACGCACTACGAAGTTGAAGATGCTAATAGTATTTTTCTTTCTATGGTTGGTATGAGATTAGATCAAATTAAAGGTGAAATAATTGCTGATGTGCTAAGAGTTGAAAGTGAGAAAAAGAATAGTTTTATTAGAAGGATTATTGATGATGAAAAGTCAAAGCAGTTTGAATATTATCTCACACAATACAGTAGTTGGTGGATCTTTTCAGTGTATAAGCCAAGCAACGATACCCTTGCGATTATTTGTGAAGATATCACTGCTAAGAAGCGAGTTGAAGAAAAGATAATTGAAAGCGAAGAGAGAGTAAGGTTAACATATGAGGTTACTGGTGAAGGTCTATGGGACTGGTATCTAGATGGTAATATGGTTTACCATAATAGGAGATGGTGCGAGATATTAGGATTAGATGAGAAATATTTAGAGCATTCTATGGAAGAGTTTAAAACATTTATACATCCAGAAGATTTGGATGAAGTTTTAATAGAGATAAATGATGCAATTGATAGGAAGCAAAGCTATTTTAGTGAGCATAGATTGATAAGAAGTGATGGCTCTGTAATTTGGGTAGAAGACAGAGGAGCAGTTGCTCATATCGACAATAATAAAGTTACAAGAATGATTGGTAGTATTGCAGATGTAACAGATAGAAAAAAGGCTCAAGATGAACTATTTTATGAAAAAGAAAAACTAAAATCCACTATATTATCAGTAAGTGAAGGGATTATGTCAACAGAGGTCAATGGTGACATTAATGTTATTAACCCTACTGCAGAGGAATTAATTGAGTGGCAGTATAGGGATGCTGAGCTTAAGAATATTCATGATATTTTTAAAATAATAGACTCAGAAGGTCAAGAAATTGACATTTTAGAAAGCATGTTCACGTTAAAAGAAACGGAGAATCATGAAAACGAGCCGGTTACTCTTGTAACTATGACAGGAAAAAGAGTTTTAATTACATATAGTGTTTCCCCAGTTCACTTATCTAGCGGTGAAATAGCTGGATTTGTAGTTGTATTTAGAGATGTTACAAATCAAGTGAAAAGACAAAAGAGGATAGAGTTTTTAAGCTTGCATGATGAACTTACAGGCTTATATAACAGAAGGTTTTTGAATAGTTCACTTCATGAGTTAGATACTAAGGAAAACTTACCATTTACTGTTATGATGCTAGACTTGAATAGTCTGAAATTAGCTAATGATACCTTTGGACATGAAATGGGTGATGAGATTATCAAGAAAACAGCAGATCTTCTAAGAAATATGTTTAGGTCTGATGATATAGTTTCAAGAACCGGAGGAGATGAGTTTTGTATCTTACTGCCAAATACTACTGAAAAAGAGGCAAAAAGAATAAAAGAGAGAATTAAAAAGGTAGCTCCAAATTACTTGGTTGAACCTTTTGAAGTTTCACTTGCTATAGGGTATTCAGTGAAAAATAATGAGTTTGAAGATATTGAAGATACCATACGCTATGCAGATGCTAATATGTATGAAGATAAGCAAGTAAATGAAGGTGTGGTAAGAACTAGAGTTATTGAGAATCTATTAAATTATAATTATAAGAAGTTTCCATATGAAAAATTACATAATGATAGAGTGAAAGAGCTTGCAGGATGCTTGTATAAAAGGATTAGAGAAGGTCTAGAAGATGATGACTACAAGGAATTTTTAAGAGCTGTTTCTTATCATGATATAGGAAAAGTTGTAATACCAAAAAGTATTTTAGGTAAAAAAGATAAGCTTACAGATGATGAATATGAGGTGATAAAGAAACATTCTGAAATGAGTTATCAAATCTTGCGTGAGCTAGACGAAGATAACAAGTTTATAGATTCACTTTTGTATCATCATGAGAGAATGGATGGTAAAGGTTATCCTGAAGGATTAGCAGGAAAAGAAATTCCTTTAGGAGCGAGGATAATTGCAGTTGTGGATGCTTATGAAGCTATGACGTCAAAGAGGCCTTATAGAGAAGAGATGAGTAAAATCCAAGTTATAAATGAGCTAAGAGGAGGAGCGGGAACTCAATTTGATAAGGAGCTTGTAGAGATATTTATTGAAATACTAGAAAAAGAAAACTAAATATGGAGACCTTTAGAGAGTTTTAGCTAGAGGTCTTTTTGATTCTGCTACAAGTAAAAAATGTACTGATAAATGAGGACAGTATTAAAATGCGTGTTTTCTTGCTAGGTTCTATAATATAAGCATGATTATTTATCTATAGTTTTAAGAATATTCAATCAACACAGAGTAGTATTAAGGACTTGAATACATTTTTTTCATACTGATTAAGCTTTTTATATGTCTTCTTGAGATATAAGATTTCAAGTCTTATGTGAAAAAAACATCTAAAACACTGGGTGATCCTTTTCTTAGTATAATGCTATTTTTGCTATTTACTCTTTCGCTTTTACGCTAGAGTGCTAAAATGTAAGACATTTAAGTTTTACAAGTTAAATTATTATCATACTGATACTTTTTTCAGCAGGAGTATAGAGCTAATTAGCGAATGATTTAAATGTAGAGTTTGTGAAAAAGTATGTAACTATTCTTAGGAGGATTATCATGAATTTAGGCAGATTTAAACGACGTATTTACACACCATATTACACACCTATACAAGAGTTGAAAAGATTTTCAGAAGCTTTAGGTGGCCCAAAAGTTTTTGCAAAACGTGATGATTTATTAGGATTATCTGGTGGAGGCAATAAAACACGAAAACTAGAGTTTTTAGTAGCGGATGCTTTAGATAAAGGAGCAGATACTTTAGTCACTTGTGGCGCAGTTCAATCTAACCACTGTAGATTAACTCTTGCAGCTGCTGTAAAAGAGGGGCTAAAGTGCAGGCTAGTTTTAGAAGAAAGAATACCGGGAAGCTATGATCCAAATGCTAGTGGTAATAATTTTCTCTTTAGAATGCTTGGTGTAGAAGCAATAACTGTAGTTCCTGGTGGATCAGATATGATGGCAGAGATGAAAAAAATTGCAAGGGAAGTAGAATCTTTAGGGCGTCAAGCATATATAGTCCCAGGTGGAGGTTCTAACGAAATAGGATCTCTTGGTTATGTGCAATGTGCACAAGAATTACAACAGCAAATGTTTGATTATGGAATGGACTTTGATTATATTGTAGTCCCAAGTGGAAGTGGCGGAACTCATGCTGGATTTTTAGTGGGAGTCTATGGAAATAATATGAATATTCCTGTATTGGGTGTTAGCGTTAGCCGTAGCACTGATGTGCAAATTGAAAAGCTTTATCCACTTATTAAGAGTGTAGCAACACATGTCGGGTGTCCAATCCCACCAATGGAAAAAGTTATAGTTTATGATGAATATGTGGGAGAAGGTTACGGGCGACCTACTGATGGTATGAAAGAAGCTGTTCAACTTCTAGCACAAACTGAGGCGATATTACTTGACACAGTGTACACGGGCAAACAAATGGCTGGTTTAATTGACTTAGTAAGAAAAGGATTTTTTAAACCAACTGATAAAGTCCTATTTTTACATACTGGAGGAGCTCCGTCACTTTATCATTATTCTAAATCAGTTCTACCTGATTAATTTTTACTCTTTCAAGGTGTCTCTGAATAAGGACTATTCAGAGACACCTTTTTTATACTACACTTTAATCAAAAGATTAAATAAAGCCTACTATAAAATAATTTTATGCAGATTTGATTCAATTCTTATAGTGAAGCTCAAGTTCATTTAAGGATTTCTAATCAACCAATTAACTTCAACTTGCGGGTATGTTCCGCCTTTGTAATTTTGCAAAGGTTCAGTTATAAGTATTAGCTGGTATGTCCCAGGTGCTTCTATAACGCATTCAAAATTTTCATTTGTTAACTGGTACGATTTACCCCATATTTCTTTATGGCTATTAAGATATACTAATATGAGTTTTGAATGATTTAAGGCGTTTGGTTTTTCATCAAGTCTGATGTCAATTTTGGTATCTACGTCAAACTCAAAACTGAAAACTTGATGTTCAGTTCTTTCCTCAGTTACATCATAAGTTTTACTTTCATATTGCTCAGAACTAACATTGTATAACACCAAGCCTAGTAGTATCTATAAAACTAAAATTAACTTCTTCAATTGTTTACTCCTTTTTATACTCTTGTAGTTTTTGATCTTAAAGTTGCTAAAAAATTCTTACTTATGATTTGGGCTTCAAATAGCTTCCAAGAAAATCTAATTATTTTGAATTAAAATACTACATTTACATCTGCTATATTATATCATAAATGTTTAAAATGTTTCACTTTGTCCACATAATTAAGTAGAAGTGTTTATTGAGATAGCAACAAATCTAGTAGCGGGTGTTAATATTTTTGAAAGTCTTCTGAACCCATGGTCCTAGAAAAATATTATTGAAAAGCTTTGCTATACCCATAGTGATGATTTCTCATTTATCATATTATTTCAAATAAGGTTTCACCTTGATTTAATATGGTGCAAATAACTTATTGAGTCAGATTTCAACTTTTGGAAACATTTTCAATA
>CAZJHT010000025.1:28608-33851 GCA_964546025.1 uncultured Clostridiaceae bacterium | reverse complement strand
TGGTGAAAGACAGTGTTCAGCCAGTAGATATGTTCCCGCATACCAGTCATGTGGAGACCGTATGTCTGCTGACAAGAAAATAGATGTATAAGCCCTTGAGAATGGCGTATTTACGGTGTTTTCAGGGGTTTCTTTGTTTTATGGTAGTGAGAAAAAGGATGGATTTTGTGTGTGTTTTAAGATGATAAAGAATAAATGGTGAACTAGGCTCACCGGTAAAATGCAGTTTTGCTTTAAGGGTTTAACCTTTTAACAAAAGTAGATGTTAACAAAATGTAGTATAAACCCTTTCTTCGAGGAGGAGGCATTAAACACACTTGATGCCAAGGGTGAGGTCCTACTCACCATTCTTTCATCCCTTGTCTAGGATGAAGGTAGGTGTACACCACATGGGGGATTAAACAATGCCTTGAAAACGAACAGTTAAAAATGGGCACTAAGCATTTTCTAGGATACAGCACAGACGAGAATGTTAAGATGGTAATCAATCGAGAATAGTTCAAAATTGTAGAGAGGATTTATGATGAGTACCTTTCAAGTAAGACTTTAGACCAGATTAAACAAACACTTAAAGGAGGTAAAGGAATGGTACGTTTGAAGAAAAAAACGTTTTAATGCATTTTACAGAGCGAAAATTATAAGAGTGGTGCAATAAATCAAAAGAGTTACATTGTTGATTTATTGACGAAGCAGTGTGCAAAAAATGAATGTAACATTTAGCAATACCACATCTAAGAAAACCATGAAGTTATTATTATGCATCATGTTGATAATTAGTTGAAAAAAATATATAATTTAAGTTGAATAATATGCATATTTATCAACAGCCTCGAGCGCATATTCGAGGTTTTTTGTTTTAAAAAAGATTAACGAAAAAAAGAATGAGTATGAGGGTTTTAAAAATTAGAGAAGACTTTGATACTATCACTGGTAGATGTCTTAGTTGTTATTGCTTGACGGGGTGCTGCTTTCATTGCCAATCCCTGTTGCTACACACATATTGATTAAGTATTCAGACTTAAATTTTAGAGAAAAAATTACGAATAAATGAAATCTTTTTGGACACATACTTCGAAATTTATGGCTATAAGAGCTCTAAATCTGAAAATATGTCTTGCTATATATATTCTGATTTAGCTTATGAAGTCTTCTCTAGAAAGCCTGGATGAAGAGAAATATTTAGACAAATCGACAGAGTACATTCTAATATACAGAGTCAGGAAGATCAAGAAGGCGATTTGTTAAATTTGTTAGTTTTGAAAAATGATAAGAGTAATAAAGGGACAATTGCATCGGTTGGTGTCTATGATGAAGTGGATATAGGATTTTCTCATTAGGATTCATATGAGTGACAGCGTTGAAGAGTATTATGAGAAGACGATCATACAGAATACTCTTTATAAGTCAAAATGATGGGTTTGCTAAATTGGAAGCCTAGGTGTTTGGTATGCGAGAGTAATCAGTGAGTTTTGAGATCATAAAAAATGATCGAAATATAAATAAGTATGGTGACAACTAATTTTCAGATAACTGGGATTACTGTATATGATTATCTGTAGAATACTTGAAATGGTATAAAGACAAATGTGAGGTGATATGACGACAAGCAAGTGGAGCTATATAAGTAAAGAGTATTTTTTGTGGAGATTGAAGAATATTGAAAAGCGTGAGTAGGGGTATGCTCAAGAAATATATTTCTTTGAAAAATAATCCTGAGGGCATAAAGCTCAACTTTAATAAAGTTTCTTGGATGAATAGTTGCGAAGCGATTGGCACCAAAGATAACCATCCATATAACAGAGATGAAGTAAGAGACTTTTGTGATTAAGTTAGAGATATTGTAGTATCAAAGCATGGGTATCGTCTAGTTAGAATAAAGCATGGGGTTTATGGCTGGGAGTCAAAGGATGACAAAAATATATAATAAAGTATTAGGTTCTAATGGTATCTACTGATTCTAAAGTATCAGATGTTAAGGATGATTATGATTGGAAATCGCTTGAGGTTGAGATATAGTGGATTCGCCTGACATATTTGAAGTGGTTATACCATTTCAATCCAAATCCTTCTGATGCATAGGAAGCAATGATGTAAAGTGAGAAACTGTTTATAATTGGCATGCCATATAGTAGAAGTTTCCCACTATCTCCAGCTGGAGTAGGTAGCGATAAGGGTGTAGTAAAACTACCTGAAGATAGTTATGGAAAGAACATAGATCTTTAGAGTGACGCAGCTAGGGTGAAGGCTTCAATAGATTGGAAGATAAAGCAACTAAAGGGGAGAATTAAACTAATTGAAAAGGATAAGAACTGTCACAAGTATGGGGTATTTGCTGAGTTTTTGGTGACTAAAGCTTGGACTTTGTGAATAGGAAAATGATATTTATTTCAAGGAAGGGTCACTTACTGATGATAATGTAAGAGATCATGTTATAGTCTTAATGTATAACAAATTTAACCTATCGATAGATACGCCCATAGTGTTTACTTATGAG
The DNA here is from genome assembly GCA_964546025.1 of uncultured Clostridiaceae bacterium. Classification (GTDB taxonomy): domain Bacteria; phylum Bacillota; class UBA994; order PWPR01; family PWPR01; genus PWPR01. The sequence goes on along the minus strand of CAZJHT010000025.1, from coordinate 31,357 downwards.
CAATTTTTTTAATCAATGAGGTACAAATTTCCAAGGAACAGGTATGGATGTGTAGCTACGATTGCGGATACTTAGAAGTTGGGAAGAAATGTCTTGCCACATACAAAGAAGAAGCACGAAAAATCAGAGAGTATTTAATGAGAATGCCGCCTTGTTACCTGAGCTTGAGACATTAAATCAGAAAAGAGATTTTGTGGCAACTTCTTTAGAAGAGCTATACAACTTTTAGATTTTGTTTCATCTACAACCTTTAGGCGTCTGTTTGCATAACAGCTTAAAAAAAAGAAGTTCTAAGAAAAAAAAGTCGATATTGAAAAAATACTAAAAGAAGTAATCAATGCAGAAAATTTTGATGTAGATTTATACCCTCACTTAAGAAGAAAAGTTTGACATATTAGAGTTTCTATCGCATTACTAGATACCAATCAAAAGATTGGAGTTAATGCAAATGACCAAGGAGCAGAAAGAAATGGAGGTTAATATCCAATATTTTATCAACATGAATGTTACTACTTAGGAAAGGAGTTTGAAAGTAAAGCTAAGAATGCAGATTTCTGCTATCACATACGTCATATATAATCGATTTTGATATGATGTGGATATTGCTACAGTAATTAGGTACCCAAGAAAGGGAGCACTAGTTAAATACAGCTGGTGGATAAAGGACTTATCTGCTGATAGAGAGTGCAGGTAATCGGGTGAGAACAAGATGAATCTGTATGATCTTAGTTCATCTCTATAATAGTTGCATTTGTTATATTGTATAAGTTTAGTGTGATATTTCTTAACATTTAACTGAAGAGCTAGAGATTACATTTATGCACTAGGGATGGCCATCGGTTTTTTTTCTCTTAAATAAACAGAAGAAGTATCATTTAATTGGCCACACTACAGACGGTTTAAAGTTCTCAATTTTTACATGAGTTTACAAAACGAAACAATAAGATTGGAGTTGTTTATATGAAAAAGAAGATTTACAGTTTATGCATTTTTCTTGCTATTTTAGCATTCACATTAGCTGCACCAGTGAATTCTTTTGCAGCACCTACTTTTGAGAATTTTGATGAGGCAGGACTAGGGGATACAGGAACACAAATTTATACACTCAATGGCATAACCTATACTACCAATGATACTGGTGGACTAAACATCAACATTGTTAACGATGGAAATATTGCTTCAGCAGGAGACTACGCTCTTGGATACAGATCTTCAGGTGTTAATACTACAACTCAGGTTACATTCCGCACCTCAGATGGATCAGAATTTAAGCTAAACAGCTTTGTAATTTCGACTGGACTAGGCGATGCTACTGTCACTATTAAAGGATACAGGGATAACTTACAAGTTGCGAGTAGTTCTATTACTACAGCAAGCTACACCACATTTAATGTTTCTGCAAATGCAAACTGGGAGAATATTGATGAAGTTCGAATGACTGGCGCAGATTTGGATATAGATATTGATGATATTGATTTTTCTCCAGCTGTTACTCCAACGTATTCTGTTACTTATAATGGAAATACCAACACTGGTGGTTCAGTACCTACTGACAGCAACACATATAACATTACAAATACCGTAACAGTTTTAGGCAATACAGGAAGCCTAGTAAAAACCGGCTACACTTTCAATGGATGGAACACAGCAGCCAATGGAAGTGGCACTGCATATTCAGGTGGGGATACCTTTGCCATGGGCAGCAGCAATGTGACGCTGTATGCCCAGTGGACAGAAAATAATCCACCAGATGCACCTCACATTCTATCAATAACTCAGGATTCGGGAGCAAGTACTTCTGATGGAATAACTAAAGACCAAACACTTATAATAAACGGTACAGCAGAGGCAAACAGTACGGTAGAGGTATATAAGGATTCCGTATCAATAGGGACAACAACAGCAAATGACAGTGGAAACTGGAGCTTCGATTATACTGGGACATCTTTGGCAGAAGGGACATATACACTAACTGCAAATGCAACAGATGTAGCAGGTAATACTGGAGAGCTATCATCTGGTTTCACTGTTGTCATTGACACAACGGCCCCGGATCCACCTGTAATTTTATCTTTTGATGATGATACTGGCGTTTTCCTCGATGATGGTATAACAAAAGACAACACCTTGATTTTCAGTGGGACTGCAGAGGCTAACAGTAATGTAGGTATATTTAATAACGATACCAATGATTCATGGGGAATAGCTCAAACAAATGGAGCGGGTAATTGGAGTTTTGATTATTCAATCTCCCTTCCAAGCGGGACATATAATATCATTGCTCATGCAACAGATGTGGCGGGTAATCAGAGCGGATTGTCAGCTATATATTCTTTTACTATAGACACAACTACTCCGGTTATTAATAATCTAAGTCCACTGGACAATGCAGAAAATGTGGGGACAAATGACAATTTGGTAATTACTTTCAGTGAGAATGTTTATACAGGAACCGGAAATATAACCATAAGAAATTCCTCAGATAATAGTTTGGTAGAAACAATTGACGTAACAGGGGGAAAGGTTACAGGAGCTGGTACAAATATAATAACTATAAACCCTTCTACTACATTGGAAGGCAATACTGGATATTATATACAGATAGATGCAACATCGTTTTCAGATATAGCAGGAAACAATTTTTCTGGAATTGCAGATGTAACTACCTGGAATTTCACAACAGAAACCAATAGCTACACAGTAACCTTTGAAGATTATGATGGAACAGCATTAAAGACAGAAACAGTAG
>CAZJHT010000025.1:14816-28508 GCA_964546025.1 uncultured Clostridiaceae bacterium | reverse complement strand
CAGCGTCAGATATTACACTATACGGAAAGTGGACAATCAAAGAATACACAGTAACCTTTGAAGATTATGATGGAACAGCATTAAAGACAGAAACAGTAGAGCACGGAAATGGCGCAACAGCTCCAGCTGATCCAACAAGAGAAGGTCATACCTTTAGTGTATGGGATGTCGACTATAGTAATATAACAGAAAATCTAACGGTTACAGCCCAGTATAATGTGAATCAATATACAGTGACCTTTGAAAGTAATGGAGGAAGTGCCATTGATTCAATCACAGCAGATTTTGATTCACTCATAACAGCCCCAACAGCCCCGACAAAAACTGGATATGACTTTGGTGGATGGTATAAGGAAGTAGGCTTAACAACAGAATGGGACTTTGCAGCAGATAAAGTACCAGCGTCAGATATTACACTATACGGAAAGTGGACAATCAAAGAATACACAGTAACTTTTGAAGATTATGATGGAACAGTATTAAAGACAGAAACAGTAGAGCAAGGAAATGGCGCAACAGCTCCAGTTGATCCAACAAGAGAAGGTCATACTTTTTTAAATTGGTCAGTACCATTTAGTGATATAACAAGTAATCTAACGGTAAGGGCAGTATATGACGCAATCACTCATCATGTTAGGTTCATAGACCATAATGATACAGTTATTAATACACAGTCTGTTGAGCAAGGACAATCAGCAACAACACCTGATAACCCAATAAGAGAAGGGTACACCTTTACAGGATGGGACCCTAGTGATTTTAGTAATATTACATCGTCACTTGATATAATTGCGCAGTATAGTGTGAACCAATACACCGTGACTTTTGAAAGTAACGGAGGTAGCACTATTGGTCCAGTTACAGCAGATTATTATTCGCTTCTCTTAGCCCCGACAGCCCCGACAAAATCTGGATATGACTTTGCAGGATGGTACAAAGAATCTAGTTTGACGACAGTGTGGGATTTTTTAACGAACAAAGTATTAGCAGCTGATATTACATTATATGGAAAATGGAATAGAATCAGTAGTGGAGGAAGTTCTAGTGGTTCAAGTTCAAATAGCAATTCAGATTCCACTGATGATGGAGAAGGCAATAACGAGCAAGAAGAAAACACAATTGTTAAAGTAAATGGTCAAGAAGAGAAAGCTGGCACAGAGAGTGTAACAGAAGAATTAGGCAAAAAGACAGTAAAAGTTAAGCTGGATTCTGATGTCATTGATGCAAAAATAGAAGAAGTCATTAGAAGTCAGAGCCAAGATATAGTTGAAACACAATCAGAAAATATTATCGAAGTACCAATATTAACTCAAGACGCTAAAAGTACGACAACATTTCTCACGGGAGACATTGTGAAGAAAATGGATGAAAACAATTTCAAGTTGTCCATTTTATCTGAGACAATTAATTATGTAATTTCTGCAAGAGAAGTCGGAATTGAAAGCGTCGCTAAGAATCTTGGTGTTGCCGTAGAGAATCTTAAAGAAATAGTGATTGAAGTGCAAATCAATAAGGTTGATGAGAAAATAACTAAGGAAATTGAAGAAAGAGCAAAAGCAAAAGACTATGAGATTGTTTTCCCACCAATGAGTTTTGAAGTTATAGCCAAGACAAGGACAAGTTCAGGGGAAGAGAAACAATTAATGTTATTAAAGTTTAATCAGTATGTCCAACGGGTGATGAAATTATCAGAAGGTGCGGAACCAAGCAAAATAACAACAGGTATTGTCTATAATGAAGATGGTACTTTTTCACATGTACCGACAAGTATATTTATGAGAGATGGAATATATTATGCAAAGATTAATTCATTAACAAATTCAAGTTACTTAGCAATTTGGAATCCAGTGGTAGTGAAATCAGTAGAAAATCATTGGTCAAAGGAAGCTGTTAATGATATGGCATCAAGACTTGTTGTTAAAGATCCAGAAAAATTCATACCGGGTCAAGATATAACTAGAGGAGAGTTTGCAGAATATATTACAAAAGCTCTTGGAATATATAGAACTGGTATGGTAAATATTCAGAAGTTTTCAGATGTAGGAACATCACATGAACTAGCTGACGCTATTCAAATAGCGTCTGATTATGGCATCATTAGTGGATATCCTGATGGTTCATTTAAACCTAGCGCAAAGATTAGCAGAGAAGAAGCGATGGTCATGTATTCAAGGGCAATGGATATAGTAGGTCTAGAAGAAGGGAATAACAATCGTATAGAGAGCTATACTGATAAAGCTATGGTAGCAGATTGGGCATATAATGATGTGAAAAAGACGGTAAGCGCAGGAGTATTTAACGGAAAAACTGCGGAAACAATAAATCCTAAAGATACCTTTACCTTTGCTGAAGCTGCGACAGCCATAAGAAATCTATTAATGGCCTCTGGATTAATCAATGATTAGTAGTTAATTGAAATATACCTCCTTGATATAAGGGGGTATATTTATTCAGCAAATTTTGCATGGGATAGTTTTTTCTTTATATTCCCTCTAGTACTTCGATTTGTTAAATTGTTTTAGACTAATGTGATACTGCATGTTGAGACGGTTGTATTGATGTCAAGGACTGAAAAATGATAGGCTAAGAAACCCAGTAATAAAGGGCTTTCCAGCGTTTACTGCTCAAGGCTATAAAAATAGCTGGCGGCAGTTTGACTGGGAAGCCTTATTTGCTTTGTGCAGGAACACATCAACGGCATTAATTGAGAGAGGGTTGAGTGGACAGATTAGATAGCGGTCATTTTTGTATAAGTTGAGGAAACAGGATAGATGTTGAAAGGCGACTCTTGCGAGTTCGACTATCCATATCTCCATAAAAAGAAGTATCACCAATTGATAAGGGTTTTTAAGTGAATCGTTAAAAAATTGAGAGAATCGACGAAAGCTAATGAACAATGGCTTTAGATTGAAGATAGGATTGATGTTTTTTTTGCTTGATGAGTTGTATGTATCCTTAAACTGCCCAGGATGAAAGAAGGTCCATCAGCGAGAACTCCACCTGGGAAATTAGAAGACGCTTTGTAGATGGGTAATTCAAGTAAGCATGAAGCGGTTTCTAGGGTACGACACCGATGAGAATGGCAAGCTGGTCGTCAATCAAGAACAAGCAAAAAGTGTAGAGAGGATTTACGATAAATATCTTTCTGGAAAAACGGTGGATTACATTAAGCGAATCTTTGAAAAAAAGGCATCAAAAACTGAAATGGTAAACCAATATGGCAGGGAATAACACTTCAAAGCATACTTGGAAATGAGAAGTATAAAAGAGATGCCATTTTACAAAAGAGCTATACTGTTGATTCACTTACCAAAAAACGAGCAAAGAATAATGGCCATCAGCAGTTTCATATTGAAGAAAGCCAAGAAGACATTATTGATCCACATATTTGGGAAGCGGTGCAGCTGGAGCAGGACAGACGAGCAAAATAAATTGAAGAGTATGGGACCAATTTCTACTCACATAGACCAGAGACAAGTACCTTCGCAGGGAAAGTGGTCTGCTGTACTTGCAATCAGGCATTTACAAGAAAAGGTTGGAAGTCGAAGAACCGTTACAGAAAGGTATGGCAATGCCAGGAACGTTATAAGGTTAAAGGGGTACAAGGCTGCACCAACAGGCACATGGATGAAGTTATTCTAATTGATGCCTTTATCCTTTCCTGGAATGCACTCCTTGATAACAGAGAAGAACTAAGAAAGAAATAGGAAACCATCGCAGAGTTTGGAAACCCGCTGGAGCAGTACAGAGCTGTTCAGTTTGCAGATATCACAGAAGGGGCAAAACACATCAAAGAAATCAATACGGACTTTATCTAAAAAACTTGGATCGTATCAAGGTCTATGAAATAGGGAGAATCATCCTCCACTTTATGGACGGAACGGAGATGGAGTGTAATGGAGAATAATATGGGATTAGCTGGCTGGCTTGGATCAATGACCTGAGTCGGTTTTTTTCGTCCAAAACAGGCAATTACCCCTAAAATGATGGCAATTACCCCAGAAATGATTTTGAGTTGTTATTTTTGATAGAGTATAAAGGTATATAATCTATTTGAAAAAGGAGAGAGCATAGAATGATAAAAAGGTGTTTAAGCATTTTGCTTATGGTGATCATGGTTTTCACAATGTTACCAACTGCGGTATTTGCGGCAACAACCTACGAAATTTGGGTGGGAGGCATCCAAGTTACCACCGATAATGCCAGCGGCGTGACAGGCGAGGGAATCGCCGGCACCGTCACCTACGACGCTGGAACTAACACCCTTACGCTAAACAATGCGACAATTACGGGGTATTATACAAATGAATTTAGTCATGCTGCGGGTATTTTTGCAAAATATGATATAAATATCGTTCTGCAAGGCAGCAATTCCATCGATATCTCGCCCACTATAAGAGTGAGTGGAGTAACGAGCGACTCTGGAGGGGTAGCGCTGAGCGGCGATGGTATCCTTACCATCAATCTGGGAACATCCTCACAGTTCAGCATGGGGATTTCCTCTTTTAGCTTCACAAGCACCAACAGCATCACAGGGTGCACAGTAACAACAACTGGCGGGGCAACAACGGGATCTACAAACAGTAGCTCCATCGGTATTAGTGTCTTTGGTCCGCTTTTAATTGAAGATGCCACTGTTATCGCCAGTGGAGGCTCGGCGACTTGGAATTCTAGCTTAGGCATACTTACAGAGAGCTCTCTTACGGTAAAAGATTCTTCGTTGACCGCTACCGGAGACACGCAGGCGCTTTATCACGGAGGCTCAATCAGTGCTTCAGACTCGACGGTGACAGCGTCGTCAAATAAAGAGGGAATCGGTGCAGCAATTGTTGCAGTCGAAGACGCTTCATCTAACACGTATATGTATGTGAATATAACCCCAGGCGCAAGTAGTGTTGAACCAGTGACATTACTTGTATCATCTGCTACTGCAAATGATGATGCAGCCCGTGCAGAAGACGCAACTTATAAAACTTTTGGCGGTGCCATTACGAAGGCTGAAAGTGGCGACACGATTAAGCTAATAACAGATATTACCCTTGCAAGCGATCAGACCATCACAGATAAAAACATCATTCTTGATTTGAATAGTTTCAAACTAACAAGGATTTACGGTTTAAATGTGATTACACTAGACGGTAATTCAAGCCTGGAGGTCAAAGACACAAGCGTAGCAAAAACAGGAGAATTATTGACTTTATACAACTATGCAATCTATAACAATGGCAGTGGTAACGTCGAAATTTCTAGCGGCACAGTGTCTTCAAACACTATTACGATCGTAAACGAAGGCAACGGTAACGTCAATATTTCTGGCGGTACAGTGTCTTCACCAGATAACCATGCAATTGGAAACATTGGTATTGGCAATGTTAACATTTTTGGCGGTGCGGTGAGATCAACCAATGCGGCAGCTATAAGGAACACGGGCAACGGTGAAATCAACGTCTCAGGGGGAACTGTGCTGTCTGTAGAAAACAGAGCAATCTGGAGTGATGGCACCGGTGAAGTTAACATTTCCGGCGGGGAGCTTAGTGGAAGGGAGTTTGTTGGAGCTATTTCGTCAAGCGTTTTAAACATCTCAGGAGATCCTTCGTTCAGAGTTCGATTATATGATTTAGGAAGCAAAAAAATGTCGATTACAGGCCCACTTACTGGGGTGGACGGTGATATAGTACTCGATGGTAATATTCTTGAAAACACATCGGCAGGAACGGTCGTCGTAACAGCGACAAGCGAAGCACATGCGGTCGTATCAAAGTTTTCACTTATTAATCTTGACGGAAAAACCCTTGAAAAAGACGGTTCCAGTTTGATACTTGCCGATTCAATAGAAGGAATCTCCTCAACAGGAATTGACTGGGGCACTAGCATCACTGAAAGTATCGCTGGTAACACACTTACCCTCAGTGGTGAAGGCGAGATGTATGATTTTGATATTTACGAGGAGAACAAAGCGAAATTAAGCGACTTAGGAATTAATAAGGTAGTTATAGATGAGGGTATTACCTATGTAGGACATGGGGCTTTCCATGGTAATGCTTTATCTTCGGTAACACTACCTAGTTCGTTGACAGAAATAGGTAGTATGGCATTCATAGTTAACGCACTTACAGAGATTACAATACCTGAATCAGTTACACATATTGGTTATAGTGCATTTCTCTCAAACCAGTTAACGTCAATCACAATTCCTAACAGCGTAACAAATATTGGTAATGGTGCATTTTTTAATAATCAGCTCGAATCAATAACAATGGTGCGACCTGATACAGACTTGGAAGGTTATTTACTTGCTCAAAATAATAATAACTTCAAAACTGCTTATGAAGCAGGAGGTGCGGGTACTTACACAGGTACACAGGCAGGTATATGGACAAAAGTAATTCCTACAAACACTACAGCTTATGACACGAAAGTAGCCGAGGTAGATGCTTTAGTAGAAGCGGGCTACACACCAGAAAGTTGGATTGCTTATGAAGCTTCAATTGCTCTAGCTGAATTAACGTTAACTGATTTAAACACACAAGCAGAAATAGACGCAGAAGTAGTTAAAATTCAGACAGCATTAGACCTGTTGGTAGTAAAACCTTCCACAGGAATAGTTTGGGGAGATAATATCACTGAAAATATTGAAGGGGATACCTTAACTTTAAGCGGTACAGGGGCAATGAATGACTTTACGGCGTCAGAGAACCAAAATAAGCTACCTGATTTAGGTGTTACCCGAGTAGTTATTGGTGAAGGTATAACTAGCGTTGGGTTATCTGCTTTTGTGGTTAATGGTTTGACCTCAGTGGAATTTCCTAATAGTCTTTTGATTATAGGTAGGGACTCATTCAACAGCAACGATCTAACTTCAATTGAAATTCCGAGCAATGTGACTAATATTAATGCTTTTGCTTTTAGGGATAATAATCTAACATCGATTACAATTCCTCTTAGTGTAGTAAGACTCTCTGATTATAGTTTCTATGGAAATCCGATAACATCGATTACTATGGAACGCTCTGACACTGAAATAGGCAATAAGTTTTTAAACTCTACCAATGATTATTTTAGGGATGCTTATACGAATATTGATGCTGGTGGCGCAGGAACATATAAAGGCACTCCAGGAGGAGAATGGGGTAAAGTAGGTGTGGTAGACACTACATTATATGATGAAAAGGTAGCTGAAGTGACTGCTTTACTAGAAGCGGACTATACGCCAGACAGTTGGTCATCATATCAGACGGCTATTGCCTCCGTAGACCTAACTTTAACCAGTCCTAATACAAAAATAGCAATAAATGCAGAAGTAGATAAAATTCAAACAGCATTAGATCTATTGGTATTAAAGGCTACCACAGGAATAAATTGGGGAGACTCTATCACGGAAAGTATTAGTAGTGGTACTTTAACTCTAAGTGGCACAGGGGATATTAATGATTTTGGTGTGAGTGATAATCAAAATAAATTAAAAGATCTTTTTATAGATACAGTAGTTATTGAAGACGGTATAACTGGTATAGGTGGTTATGCTTTTACCCGAAATGATTTAACATCTGTAATAATGGCAGATTCCGTAACCACAATAAAGCACTACGCGTTTAGTTGGAACTCGTTAACAAGTGTTGTATTACCTGAATCATTATCGGAAATAGGCACATACGCGTTTTTTGCAAACGACTTAACATCGATTACAATCCCAAAAAATGTTGCAAATATTTATATATCTGCATTTCCAGAGAACAATCTAACCTCTATAACAATGATGGGTGCAGGGGCAACTATTGGTGATTTTATGCTTACTAACAATGCCAGCTTTAGGACGGCATATACAGCCGGCGGTGCGGGAACGTATACAGGTACTCAAACTGGTACTTGGACAAAAGACCTTACTGATACTGATAAATTAGCAGAAGCAAAGACATCCATAGAAACCGAATTGAACAGCTTAGCAGTAAGCAACGCAACAACATACAGTGATATCCTTACAGCTGCAACAAATGCAACCCTTCACGGAGTAAGCGTAGGGTGGGATAGCACAAGCGGCTTTAGCAAAACCAACGCAACAAGCTCAGCAGCAGGTTCAATCACAGGGATACTTAATCTTACTCTGAATAGTGAAAGTGGTACCGTTGAAGTAAATAAAATCATTGCGCAGTTACCTCCAGTGGCTAACGATAGCGAGTTTAACGTTGCTGAAGGTAGCACTCATAACGGTGCGGTTACGGGCACAGGCGATACGTTAACATATATCTTGCAAGCCGGTTCACAGTATGGAACGGTGACATTCAACGCTGATGGAAGTTTCACTTACATGGCACATAGACAACCCACGGTAGGTTTTGTAGGGAACGACAGTTTTACCTTTTTAGCAAGAGATTCTGCAAATCAAGATTCAAACATAGCCACAGTAACGATTAACATAACACCTGTAAACGATGCGCCTGTGGCAGCATCTAAAGCTATCACAACTACTATGGGCGTAGAAACAACCGGCTATGTTAACGCAACGGATGTTGATGGCGATGCACTTACCTACGCTGTTGTGACAGGGCCAACATACGGCACGCTAACGTTTAATAGTGACGGGTCTTACAGCTATACTGCTCATAACTCCACTGAAACCGAGGACAGCTTTTCATTCCGTGCAAACGACGGGTTGGCCGATTCCGCTAATGCTACGGTAACTATTACCCTTGTTGCACCGCCGCTATCAGACACAGAGAAAATAGCAGAAGCAAAGACATCCATAGAAAACGCATTGAACAGCTTAGTAGTGAGCAACGCAACAACGGACAGCGATATCCTTACAGCAGCAACTGGAGCAACCCTCCACGGAGTAAGCGTAGTGTGGGATGGTACAAGCGGCTTTAGCAAAACCAATGCAACAAGCACAGCAGCAGGCTCCATCACAGGAACATTGAACCTGACATTGAGTGAGGAAACTAATGCAGTAGTAGTAAGCAAGACGATTACACAGTTACCATTAAGTGATGCAGAAAAAGTAACTCTAGTAAAAACAGCTATTGAGACCGCACTTGGCAATTTAGTTGTAAGCAATGCGACCACAGCACAAAATATACTCGATGCAGCAACTGGAGCAACCCTCCACGGAGTAAGCGTAGTGTGGGATGGTACAAGCGGCTTTAGCAAAACCAATGCAACAAGCACAGCAGCAGGCTCCATCACAGGAACATTGAACCTGACATTGAGTGGGGAAACGAATACAGTAGCAGTAAGCAAGACCATTCCAAAACTTCCGCCAACAGGAGGTGGAAGTAGTGGCGGAAGCTCAACGCCTGCAACCCCACAAACACCAACGAACACGATTGTGACTGTTAATGATGAGCCAGTAAGTGCTGGAACTGAAACAAAGACAACGGAAGATGGAAAAACGACAACTTTAGTTCAAGTTAACAATGAAGTGATTCAAAGGAACATTGACGAAGCTGTAAACAACACTGCTGACGGAGCTGTTAATTTGATTCAAATTCAAGTATCAGACAACAACTCCGAAAACGCAATAGTGGAATTGACAGGAGATATCGTTAAAAAGTTAGAAGAAAATGCCTTCAACGTATCAGTAAAAAACAACGATATCGAGTATATAATACCAGCGAAAGAATTTGCCATCAGCAAAGTAGCCGAAACACTAAACATTCAAGAAACTGATCTAAAGGCAATAACAGTTGATGTTAGAATTACAAAGCTCGACGAACAAACAATAGAAACCTATAATGAGGTTGCAAAATTAAACGGTGCTGAGTTGATATTCCCACCAGTATCTTTTGAAGTGGTTGCACAAACAACCAAAAACGATGGATCGACTGAAGAAGTAAAAATTAGAAAGTTCAGTAACTATGTAGAGAGAGTGATGGAAATACCATCAGGGATTGATCAAAGTAAGGTAAGTACAGGAGTTGTATTCAATTCAGATGGTACTTACAGCCATGTACCAACAGAAGTGTTCCAAAAGGACGGAAAGTGGTATGCAAGAATCAACTCTTTGACAAACTCAAACTACTCGGTGATATGGAATCCGATAACGGTAGCCTCAGTTGAAAACCATTGGTCAAAAGATATCGTCAATGATATGGCATCAAGGCTGGTCATTAAAAACCCAGAAACGTTTGTGCCTAATCAGAATATTACAAGAGGCGAGTTTGCAGAATATATCACCAAAGCCCTGGGAATCAACAGAGCGGGTTCAATAGATGATAAGAAGTTCACAGATGTAGAAGTTACGCATGAGCTGGCCTATGCCATAGAAATAGCTTCGGAGTACAGCATCATCAACGGTTATCCTGATGGTACATTTAAACCAGATGCACAAATCAGCAGGGAAGAAGCAATGGCAATGTATTCAAGAGCAATGGATATTGCAGGTCTAGCGGAAAAAGGCAGCGATAGAATAAACAGCTATACAGACAAAGACTTTATAGCAGAATGGGCATACAATGATGTGAAAAAGACAATAAGTGCAGGCGTGTTTAACGGAAGAACCGATAAAACAATAAATCCTAAAGACACCTTTACCTGTGCAGAAGCCGCAACAGCAATCAGAAACCTTTTAGTAGCATCGGATTTGATTAATAAATAAGTAAGAATTTGTGTATACCTCCTGGATTTCTGGGGGGTATATTTTTTGGGATCATGTTCTGAGTCGAGTTTTTTTGAGAAGAGTATAGTTGTCATCGTATACATTGATAAATATTGGGAATAAGCAAGTAGAATAGAGATATAGATATTTGGTGGATCTAATTACTTCTTGACTTCTCAAAGTTTCTATCGCATTACTAGATACCAATCAAAGGATTGGAGGTAATGCAAATGACCAATGAGCAAAAAGAGAAGATTATAGAATTACGAAAATTAGGCACAGGATATCGTAGCATAGCAATGGCGATGAACGATTCTAGAGAAAAAGTTAGAAACTTTTGCAAGACTCAAGGAATAGATGGCTACGGTAAAAACAATAAGAAGTCAGAAGAAGAAAAAGTGATAAGAGAGCTCTGCAAAAACTGTGGTAAGCGGATTAACCAAAAGCCTATTAAAGGTCGGCCAAAGACCTACTGTTCTAAATAATGCAAGAAAGAATGTGAAGTAAAACATCCAATATTGTACCAACATATATGTTATTACTGTGGGAAGAAATTTGAAAGCAAAGCAAAGGCCACAGATTTCTACTGCCACAAATGTTATATACGCGATCGATTTTGGCGTGATGAAGATATTGAAACAGTGATTAAGCATCTAAGAAAAGGAACACCGATACCTAATGGACCGTGATGGGTTAAGGACTTAATTGCTGGTCGAGTATGTAGGCAATCGGGTGAAAATCCAGATGAATTTGTATGATTTTATCTCACCCATTTGAGACTTAATTAAATCAAAAGGGGGTGCAAAATGATACTTTTACTCCTTTAATAGTTACATTTGCTTTTTTATATAAAGGTTATATGATACCGCATGTTGAGACAGTCGTACTGCTTACAAGAAAATAAATGTAATTGACCTTGTCAATGGCGTATTTGCGCTACTTTCAAGGGTTTCTTTATTTTGGGGGAGGGGTAAAAGTGAAGGATTCTAGGTGCGTTTTAAGAGAACGTGGTTTAGATAAAATATTGTGATCACCCATGCAAATGCAGTTTTGCTTTAAGGGTTTGACCTGTTGGCAAAAGTATGGTTTGATTAAATGTAGTATTAATACAGAAAATTTTGAAACCCACTGGAACAAAATCGAGCTGGCTGGGATTTATATTCTGAGTCGGTTTTTTCGATTAAAGCAAAGTAAACCTAGGTTTTCATTGATAAAAATTTAGAAATATTTTATAATTTGCTTTATGAGTATATATGCAAATAACCAGCAACCTCGAGTGCATATTCGAGGTTTTTAATATAAACTAAGAATTTATTCAATAAATATTTGAATTGAGTTGTAACTTGGCCCTATGATAAGAATGAAAGACCAGCTATAAAATGCCAACCAGGTAAAGATGAATTTATTTGGATCCGGTTTGAAGCTTCAACACATTATCACTAACTTTTTCAAACGTTTATTCGCATGGCAAAAAGAGTATTGAGTAATGCTCTTTAGAAGCACTTCGGTGGTTCAGTTGGTGGGTTCTGTATTAGCCTCTGGTTTCAAATGGGCGGTTCTCGGAAAGAACAGTGAAAATGATGTAGCATAGTTTTCTCACCCACTGCAACACGGTGAGGCTTTCCCTGTTGTCGGAGTTTCTGGTAATAGGCGGTGAGTGCTGGATCTGACCAACACCTGGGATGTTTGTGACGCGAGAACCGGGAATGGTCATATAAGCATCGATTTCCGCATCAATCGGCGATCTGGGCTTTCACAAATTCCTGCTGTTCGATTTATCTGGCATACCCGCATTTTCGGAGAGTGCCAGTGATCAAAGTACTGATAACCTTGATCTCAAACCCCTGTTCATGAAACCACAGCCAGTAATGCCTGGTAGCTTCCATGGCCACTAAAGCGTTTTGGGGGTTAAGACCGTACTTTTCGAGCATCGATTGAAGTTTATCGACACTGGACAATGTGTTTGGGATCTTGAAGGAATTTCCGTCCAGTACATTGCCGTTTTCGCAAGAAAGCAGACTTCGTGTGCCTTCTTAGCAATGTCAATGCCGAGGGGTTACACTAACCTTTCAATGGATTTGCAGCGAGATTGCCCTCAGGCATTTACAGGAATTCTGCCTTTTTGGATATACGGGACCCGATCCTATCCAGCTCATTTGAATCCAAACCGTAAAGACGAGGCGGCACTCTTTCTTACTAGTCCGAGATTTTAAAGGGTAAAGCGACGCCCTCAACTACACAGTACCATTATCCCACGTGGTAACCGGGAATAACAGAATCACAGTCAGCGAACCACGTAACTGACAAATACTAAAATACAAGGAGGCAGGTCAATGATTAAGATTGCAATCTGCGATGACGAATTGCAAGAAGTTGAGCGAACCCATGGCTTTCTGACTAGGTACATGCAGAAGCACCCACAATATGAAATTACAATACATTCCTTTTCTGCCCCTTTAGAATTGTTATCTTATGTGGAGGAGCGTGGAGGGTTTGACATACTGCTGCTAGATATCTATATGGCTGGTATGTTAGGCACCGATGCAGCAAGAGAATTGAGGCAGTTAGAAGATAACGGAGAAATTATATTTATTACTACCTCACGAGACCACGCGATAGAAGCTTTTGAAGTAGAAGCTGCACAATATCTGATCAAACCCTACGATGAAGCGAGAATTTTTGCCGCACTGGATAGGGTTATACAACGTGTAAATAGAGATAGGAGAGTTAGCATAACCCTTAAGACATCAGAGGGTATTTCTCGACTTGCTATTCGGGATGTGGTGTTTACTGAAACCGGACGAAACAACTACCAGATTATTCACACTATTCTAGGGAAGAAGCTGGAGGTGCGCATGACAGCCACAGAAATTTTTGAGTTACTCTCACAGAACAAATTTATCGTTAGGTGCGGTGCTTCAATCAACTTGAATCTCAAATACATTCGACAGATATCAAAAGATACCATAACTTTTGATAACGGTGAACACCTAGCTTACCCTTACCGAGCGTATCAGAAACTCAAAGAGGCGTTTTTGCGCTTTCAAATGTCCACAGAGGATTAAAATGGCAATTACCCCTAAAATGATGGCAATTACCCC
>CAZJHT010000025.1:0-14716 GCA_964546025.1 uncultured Clostridiaceae bacterium | reverse complement strand
ATGGCAATTACCCCTAAAATGATGGCAATTACCCCAAAAACAATTACTAGGGTAATTTTAGTGTTAGGATAATGCTAAGGAGGTGACGAATGTGTTATATAACATATCAGTATTTATCTCGTTTTTGCAATCGGTGTTTGGCTTTACATTAATGTCATCCTCCGTCATGCGTTTTCGGGAGCCCGTCAAAAAACGTGTCATATTAGGATTATTTGTGATGATTTTTGGGATAAGCCTCCTCAGTTATCAATTATATACACGGGGTGTTGACTCAGCAAATAGATTTGCAATTTTGATAATTTTAGTCATCCAACTTTCATGGTTTTTGATTTGCTCAGATGATGATTTTTTTGTGTCTCTTTTTAGTTTTCTAACCTTTGTTAATATTTATGTATCTATTAGCTATATCAGTGATACCTTAGCAATAAATGCTGATGGGTTAGCATTCGTTATTGCACGTATTGTCATTCGCTTGGTCATATACATCTTTATTCTTCCACTACTGTTTAAAAATGTACGTCCACGTTTTCGTCGGCTGGTGGATGCCTTGGGCAAGGAATGGCAGACAGCAGGGTTGGTTCCCTTGATGTTTTTAATAGTGCAAATCATGGTGCTATACTATCCGTCACCCTATTGGTATTGGACTCCTGATAATTGGTACAGATTCATTATTATCACTGTATATATGCTGTTTTTGGCGGTATATTACCTCTTGTATATACAAGCAAGTGCCATTGTTGAAAAATACGCATTAGAAAAACGGCAGCTACTCATAGCACAGCAGGAGAAACTGTGGGAATCAGAACTTGCTCGCCAGAAGGCGACAGCAGCTTTGGCATTTCAGCAACGCCACGATATGCATCATCACAACGCAGTCATTATAGATATGTTGCAAAACGGTGATACGGACCAACTGAAGATATATATGAAAAGCGTTGATGCAGCATTGGATGCCCACAACACCGACACCTTTTGTACTAACCCAATAGCCAACAGCATTTTTAATACTTATGCCCGTCGGGCAGAGGCGGAGGGGATCAAAACCACCTTTCGTGTCACTGTTCCCAAGACCATCGGCATTGATAACATCGATCTCACCTGTGTATTGGGAAACGCTTTGGAGAATGCCTTAGAGGGCTGTTTGCGCATGTCAATGGATGAGGAAAAGGAAATCATTGTTACCATTAGATTTATAGATAATCGCTTGCGTGTCCAGGTGGAGAACACCTGTCAAACTGATATTGTCTTTAAAGACGAGCTGCCAGTAACACAAAAAAAAGGCGGCGGAACAGGCATAAAAAGCATCCTCTACACAGCTGAACGTTACGACGGTACGGCGGGCTTCTCAGTAGTGGACGGAAAATTCATTACGCAAATCGTACTTAATGGGAATGTCAAATAATTTATAATTCAAGCTGCCGAAAGTGTTGTCAAGCACATTTGGCAGCTTTTTTTACACATAAACAGGCAATTACCCCTAAGATGATGACAATTACTGTTATTGTAAAGTTATTGTTGGATGAAAAATGAAAAAAGAGAAGCACCCCAAGATATGTTAGAATTTAAGAATCAACAAAAAACAAAAACATAAGGGGTGCTCTCAATGAACATTATACAAGAGATTAGTGAGTTAGTCATTAGCAAAGGTATGAAAGATATAGAAGAAGTGATGCTAGAAGGTGGGAATATCTCAGAACTAACAACAGAAATAGAGAAGGTAGTTAATGGGATAGGAAGAGAGTTAACAAGACATATACTAGAAGAAACAGATAGAGAAATACGAGATAGTAGATAAAGAAAAGGAGAGTGAAATGTGTAAAAGCGAGGGGTAGAAAAGACACACCAGACAATCTTTGGAGAAGTGAGGTACGAAAGAACATATTACAGGCATAAGCAGAAAAAAGAGTTTGCATATTTATCAGATTTAGTATTTGGAATAGAGCCAAATACTAAAGTAGAACCTATGATAAAGATAAGAGCTATAGAAAAAGCGATAGATGTTTCATATGAGAAAAGTAGAGAACAGGCAGCAAAAGACATCAAGTTAAACAAGCAAAGTGTAATGACAGAGATTATAGCATTGGGGGAAGTCAAGAAAGAAGCAGTACGTAAGCAGAGAAACTATCTAGTTAAAAACTGGGATGGCATAGTAAATGCAACGGAATCAGAGTACATAGGGTGTAGTGCAGAAGGGCATGTAAGCCATATACTATCAGCTAGATTAAGTTCAAGATCAATGGATGGTCTAAGCTTGGTGCAAATTTGATGGCTAATCTGAGAGCCTATAGAGCCAATGGTGGTAAGGTTGTAGATATATTTTATGCTAGAGCGAAAAAGCAGGAACTACAAAAGAAAAGAATGTTAATGGATGAAGAAATAATTAAGAAGAGACTCAGGAAAATTACTTATGAGACTAGAGGTAGTATTACGGTGTTGAATATGGGTAAAAAGACCTGGCTTTTGGGATATCTGAAGTCAGTTAGAGGGCTTTAGTCTAATATAAATTTCGGGGTGCATATTTTTTTCTTTTTTATCCAACAATCAATTGACGCTATCAGAAAAGCTAATAAACTAGAATTGCTGACTGATTTATAATAGAATGTCATAAAGAGTATGAGAAAAAGAGGAGTTGTTCATTAATGCAAGGGATTTATTTAAAACATGAGCTATATTCATTGCTCAATAGCGATAAAAGTATTTTTGAGTTTATACAATCAGGTTCTTTAGATGGAATCTGGTACTGGGACTTAGAGAATCCAGAGTTTGAGTGGATGAGCCCCAAGTTCTGGGAAACACTTGGCTATAATCCTGAGGGGAAAAAACACTTAGCAAGTGAATGGCAAGATATTATTTTTCAAGAAGATTTAGAGTTAGCAATAGAGAATTTAGGCAGACATTGTGCTGATTCGAATTATCCATATGATCAAGTTGTGAGATATAAACACAAGAGTGGTTCAACTGTATGGATAAGATGTAGAGGATTAGCTATTAGAGATGACAATGGAAAGGCAATACGCATGTTGGGAGCACATACTGATATAACTGATTTAAAAGAAACAGAAAAAGAGATTTCAAGATTAACTAAAGAATATGAGAAAGTTTTCAATGGCACTCAAGATGCTATGTTTCTGATAGAAGTCACAGATGAGTACGACTTTAAGTATGTAAGAAATAATCTTGCACATCAGAACAACACAGGGATAACTCTTGATCAAATTAAAAACAAGTCTCCACAGGGATTGCTAGGTAAAGAAATGGGAGATGTAGTTTCAGATAACTATAAGAAATGTCTTGAAGCAAGAAAAAGTATTACATATGAAGAAGAACTCAGTCTGCCTGGTGGAAAACGTATTTGGTTAACAACTTTAACTCCAATTATTGAAGGAGGTAAGGTATTACACATTGTAGGTTCAGCAACAGATATTACGGAGAGAAAAAAATTAGAAATAGAGTTGGAAAAGCAAGCCAACTACGACAAGTTAACGGGACTTCCTAATAGAAGATTATTTTTTGAACGATTAGAGAGGTATATTGTTGAAAGTGAAAGAGACAATACTCAGTTTGCACTACTTTTTGTTGATTTAGATGGATTTAAAGACATCAATGATAACTATGGTCATGAAGCTGGTGATGAGGTTTTAACCACTGTAGGACAAAGAATTCTAAAGTGTATTAGAAAATCAGATACAGCGGCAAGAATGGGTGGAGATGAATATTCAGCGCTTATACGAGGTATTGAAGATAGAAAAATGATAAGCAATATAGTTCAAAAAATCCATAAGGCATTACAAGAAGTCATGCATATAGGGAATAATGAATGCTATATAAATTCTTCTATTGGTATTGCAATCTATCCCGACAATGGTACAGATAGTGAAATATTATTAAGAAATGCAGATTATAGTATGTATGAAGTGAAAAAAAAAGGTAAGGGCGGGTTTGTATTTTTTGAAGATGTAAAGAGATAGTGTCAGGAATCTTTGTAAGAGTCAAGGGCTGGATAGGTATGGACAGAACCTATTATTCTAAAGAATTTAAAAGAGAATGGGAATATAAGAATCCAATCGTTTATCAGAATGTATGTTATTACCGCGGGACCAAGTTTGAGAACAAATCAAAGAATGGGAATTACTATTGCCGCAAATGTTACATTAGAGACAGGTTCTGGCGAGATGAAGACTTAGAAGAAGTGATTAAGCACTTAAAGGAGAGAAAGCCACTTCACAATGTACCAGTATGGATACAAGACTTAATGGCCAGTAAAGAAGCTCAAGAACCAGATAAAGATTCGAAGGAATGTTTCTAATTTCAGCACCCACTTGAAGACTTTCAGAAGCAAGAATGGGGGATAGTAAATGAGTATATACGCCAGTTACAGTGCGATTTATCAAATTGTATAATACTAATGTGATACCGCACGTGGAGACCGTCTGTTTGCTCACAAGAAAATAGATGAGTATGACCTTGGTAATAAATTATCTACAGCGATTTTTGGATTTTCTCTATTCTTTGGCAGTGGCTAAAATGATAGATCTTAGGTGTCTTATAAGAAAATGGGGTTTAGATGTTTAATTGTGTTGTCTTTTGAAATATAGTTCTGGTTAAGATTTTACCAATTACCAAAAAGAAGAAACTAAATGTATATTCATACGTTCTAGTTTCAACAGATAATTTGAAGCAGGAAGAATCTTTAGAAATCAGACATCTACCTATGAACCTATCATTACATCAAATCCTGCTTACGAATGTGTAAGTATGTATGTTGATCAATGTATCTCAGGTACTCAAAGAATAGGTTGAACTTCAAGGTTATAGATTTACACTAAATACCGTCAGTTTTCTAAAAGTTGCAAGAGAACTTAAGGAACTATGTGTCGATTTTGTAGAGTAAAGTGTCAATACATTGTTAGGGGATGGTGATAAGATACTTGCTATCCATGATTCTTTTGTTCAGAAAGAGTCCAGACATAAGTGAATATAGCAAGTGGATTATTAAGAAGAAATTTAAATGGATCGTGATCATGTTCGACACAAAGCACTATATGAGTTATGGTAAAAACAAATATGGTGAGCTGATCATCAACCCCGATGAAGCAAAGATCGTACAGAGAATTTTTATCATGTACCTGAACATAATTAGACTTTAAAATATCAGTAAAGCTAAATGAAGAAGGGGTTTATACGATAACATCGCAATTAATGAAACAAGAACAATCATCATCAACTTATGGACGGAACGGAGAGCAATGGGAATAATAGGGGGATGAGTTAGCTGGCTGGGATCATCAATGTGAGGCGGCTTTTAGAGTAAACAAAGATATTTGAATGTGGAAGTGCTAGATGTTAAATGATTTACATGGACTAAAAGTACTTAAAAACTTAGCTTTTATAGTTATATTTTTGTTTCAAGACATAGATTTAGCAGATATAATATTCATAACTAGAATAATGCTAATCTGGTATGCAAACATGCGCTATTTAAGACAGTTTATTTTGATAGAATGATGTCAAACTGTAAGAGGGATATATACAATGAAAGATAAAAGAAAATTATGGAATCAAAATCAAAAAAATTTGAAAGAAATTATACTTAATACAATGAAGTTTGATGAAGCCATTAATCTATTTTTAATGCAGCATGCCATGGTGCATTCATCAGGCACTTCTGAAGTAAGCGATATGACTTTAGAAGATTCTTTGTGGCATAGTCTAGATTATTTAAAAGCTAAAACCGTTGTTGGGGTAAAAAATAGAACCATTGCTTATGGTATTTGGCATTCAACAAGAATTGAAGACATTACAATGAATATTTTAATAGCAGATGAAGACCAAGTGCTAAGCACAAATAATTGGAAAGAAAAAATAAACTGTCCCATTAGTGATACAGGAAATTCTTTAGATGCCAAAGGTATTCTGGACTTAACTATGAATGCAAACATTGATGCACTTAGAGATTATAGAATAGAGGTCGCCAAAAAGACTAGGCTCATTGTAGAACAATTAAAACCTATAGACTTGAAAAGAAAAATGCAACCGAATAGATTAAAGCGCATTATTACTGAAAAAGCTGTCTTAGATACAAAGGAATCTAGCTGGCTTATTGATTTTTGGTCTAGAAAAAATGTTGCAGGTATTTTATTGATGCCCGTCACAAGGCATCATATGGTTCATATAAATGAATGCCTGATTGCAAAGAGAAAGGTTAAATAAGATTTTAAGCTAAAGAGAAGCATGTAAAACAGAAGTGTCCTTCGTATTATTTTTTACATGATTTAATTTTGGGTTTAGATTTAGAGAGGTTAACAAACACAAAACAGTAATAAGCATTTATATGTAGCAGAACTGCTTGGAAGCATTACATATCTTTATCCATTAGATCAATGATTCAAGCTACAGGACTTATATCAGGCGCTTCTGTGGCATTTCTTGTGATAGTTGGTGAATATCAGTATTAAGACCTACTGCTGTACTGTTAGGATCAAAAGCTAATTTAAGGGTATTGGCGTAATTTGTCTTCAACGTGCTTTCTTCAAGCTTACATCAACGTGAGGTTGTTAAATAATAGGAAAGTATATTTATTTTTTTTAGTTAAAGAAAACAATACTGCGTTAATCTCGAAGGAATATTTCAAGCAGTGCAGGTTGTAAACCATCGCAGAAACAATGTCATAAGAGGTAGAGAAAGAAATCAGTAAAATAGCAAAAAATGCAGCTCTAAGAAATAATTAATCAAGAGACTGAGATAGGGCACAATTTGTAGATTTACGTAAAAAACACGTGGATAAAAATCATGTCTGTAATGGAAGCTAAAGAATTATACTTGTGTTAAATTTACTGTTTATTCTTATCTAAAAGTATTATTATGGGTAAAAATTAACATGAATAGGAGATATTATTCAATGAACACAATAGTAAGTGCAACACCAAAGGATACGAACTTGTTAGCTAGTTTAGAAATCAGATCAGAGTCTTATTGGGGTTATAGTTCCGATTTCATGGACAAGTTCAAAAGAATATACTTAATTACTGAAGATTTTATATTAAATAATCCAACTTATATTCTAAAGGAAGATGATATAATAATCGGATTTTATGGAATATTGATAAATAGTAACGAAGTTTCATTAGAGTATCTATTTATAGAACCTACATATATTGGAAAAGGATATGGCAAAACATTATGGAATCATGCACTTGAAGAATGTAAAAAACTAGGTATTGAAGAATTTACAATAATAACTAGTCCAGATGCAAGGGGGTTCTATTTGAAATTGGGAGCAACTATCTTTTCCGAAGTAGACTCATTAATATCAAAGGGGAATAAAACTCCTAAACTTATTTATAGATTGTAATCTATCTTCCATAATGCCTCAGGGTGATTTGCTTCACATCTTTTATTACAACAGAACTATAGGGAGTAAAAGCAGAGAAAAGCATAATAGTCTAACAGGAAGTTGTTTTGGTAATTTTGGGATGAACGCCAAGCTAGCACTAAAATTGAAATATTATTACGGTTTAATGGTGTGAAATAGTCCAAAAATTTCACATTGAATGTGGAGTGTTTTTATCAAAGACAAAAGAGTGGAAAGAAACTTAGTAAGTAAGTCACTTTTGTATTTAATATTTGGTGCTTCATGGGCAATGGCTATATCCCAGACTCTATTAGCCACGATTATCTTAATCACAGTATGTGGGGTGCAACTATAAAGCTTTGTCAGCAGCTTTTTTCATGGTAAGCTTATTTTCTACGAGTACAAACTAAAATAGTTTGTGCTTTTTTTAGTTTTGCAATAGTTAAATGAAATATGAGTGTAAGAGTAGCGCAGCTTATCGGAGTATTCTTGAAATTGTTTACAAGCAGACAAATAAGACCCCGACTACAATAAAAGACTTTTCAAATTACATTACAAATGGAGTTGACAAGAATAAAGTTATTAAATATAATAGTTATAAATTATAATAAATATATTTTGTAAAGAATAACTTGGGGGTTTTCTAAATGGATACAATTCAGAAAAAGAAAGAAGATTTTAGACTAGAGGCAGAAAGACTAAATTATATGACAGATGCATTAACAATATTCTCAAGAAGAACTACATTGAAATGGTTACCAGAAATTTTATCAATGACTGGAATAGGAAGAGAAGAAATCACTGTAATGTTTGAGTTAAACATCGAACCTAATCAAAGTCTAAAACAGCTGTCTTATAGAATGATGGCTTCATCATCCAATGTATCTGTTTTGATACAATCAATGGTTGAAGATGGAGTGGTATGTAGAGTTATTGATCCAAAAGATAGGAGACGAATTCTTTTGAGTCTTAGCGAAAAAGGTCAAAAGCTTTACAACAATGCACAAGAATATCTTTTAGATAAATATGAAGATTATCTTAGAGATTTAAAGAATTCTGATCGAGAGTCTTTGAATGAGGCAACATTATCTATGGTTGAGGTAATGGAAAGAATTCTAAATCTTAACTTCATTAATAGAGAGGGATAAAAGTTATACCAAGTGCAATTTAGATTTAGAATGAACTTAGGTTAAGAAAGTGTTTTTTATACATTGTTAAAACAAATAAGGAGAAGTGGATATGGTACATTTAGTTTATTGTGATGATAAGGAAAAAGTGTTAGAGAAAGTATTAGAAGGGTCTAAAACTATGATTATTAGAGCAGCAGCGGCTAGAAAGATTCCTCATAGTAGAGTTCATGAGGGAGAGACTCTATACTTTATGAAAAAAGGGACAAAAAAAATTTCAGCTACTGCAACAGTGAAATCAGTTCAAAATTATACCAAATTGGCAGAAGACGAAAGGCAAAAGGTTTTGGCTGATAATCAAGGTAAATTGAACTTATCTAAAAATCAGCAAAAGCGTTGGAATAAAAAATGCATGTGTTTAGTTGAGTTTGAAAACATGAATCAAATAAGCCCTCTTGATTTTGAGCATCAACGAAATATGGATGATTGGCTTATACTAGAAAAGATTGAAGATGTAGTTGTAGGAAGTAGCAAGAATTTTAGTTATGACAACTCTAGATTTTAAGTGCAAAATCAGATAGAACATATAGACTACTGGATTGTAGTCGAGTTTACCTTTTGAAGGTGATTGAAGATCAAGTAGTCTTAGATTCAAAATTAGACAGTGTGAAACTCACTTTAGAGAGATGGCAAGAGATATCTACTAAATTCGAGAGTCTTATATAGTAAAATGAATAAATCAAATATCAATTGCTGGCAACCTGTTTAAGCAGAAGATACAGTTGGGAGGAGGAGAATGAAAATGATTAAAACAATAGGAGTTATATTAGCTGTAGTATTTGCAGTAGCTTTGGTTACTATTTTTGGACTGGTGATTAATCATAATCAACAATTGAAAAGAGAAGCTAAGAACTATCCGCCACCAGGAAATGTTGTTGAGGTAAACAACAAAAAGATGCATGTATATACAGAAGGTGAAGGTAATCATACACTTGTCTTTCTGGCTGGGCACGGCACTAGTAATCCAACTTTAGATTTTAAGCCTATTTGGATGAGGATGAAAGATGAGTATAGAATCGCTGTAGTAGAGAAATCTGGCTATGGGTGGAGTGATGTCTCAAGCAGTTCAAGGGATATAGATACTACACTTGAGGAAACACGTAAAGCACTTGAACTTTCCGGTGAGAAAGCTCCGTATGTACTATTTCCTCATTCTATGTCTGGTCTAGAAGCAATATATTGGGCACAAAAATACCCAGATGAAGTTAGTGCTATTATCGGGATAGACTCATGCACCCCTGAATCGATTGCTGTTCTTCCAAAGGCGCAGAAGGTACAGTTATATTCTATGTATTTAGTATCTAGAATGGGTTTATCCAGGTTTATGCCAGTAGCTGATGTTGAAGAAAATTTTTCTCTTATGAGATCGAATGATTTAACTGGAGATGACAAAGCGCAGTATATGGCAATGTTTTTCAAAAGTTCTGTTACAAAGGACATGATAAGAGAAGTACAACTTTTAAAAGAAAATGCCCAAACAGTAAAAAACAAAGAAACACCTTTTGAAATACCTATGTACTTTTTTATTTCTAGTGAGCAAGAGTCATTAGCATCAGGATGGGAAGAATCTCTAATAGGATACTTGTCAGGTGTTAACATAGGGAAATATCAAAAGCTTGAAACCAGCCATTATGTTCATCATGAGAAAGCAGAATTAATTGCTCTTGAGTCTAAAAAGTTCTTAGAACATGTAAAATAAACTTTATTAGATTTCATATGAAGTAACAGAAGTTATGGAAGGAGGACGATATAATGCAATATGTAGGATTATTAGCACCAGTTGCTTTTGTTTTTGCACTATCAGCACATGCTCAGTTAGGATCATTAAAAAAAGAGATAGAAGAACTAAAAAAGAAACAGTAGTATAGTTAAGCAGGAGTGCCAAGTAAATAGTGAATTGTATACTAACAATAGAGTTAAGGCTCTGAAAGTAATGCTATCTAAGCACAGAAAGATAAGCAATTATTACTAAGTCTTTAGGTATAAAAGCTTTATAGTTGTTTTAATAAGCTGCGCATTTTATGGCAACATGAGCTGAAGACAGAATCTTATAGTTGTGCTATCGCTATTATGAATAAAAAGCGGTTGTTTTTAGTTTTAGTAAAGGAGATTATTTATGCAATTACTTAGAAGATTATCAAAGGTCATTTTTTTACCAGTATTAATTAGTATTCTGCTGATACTATTTATACCATCTAGAACTTCACCAATTGATGGTGATAATAGCCTTGCTTACATACAGGGCATTAAGCTGGGAGGAGTTAAACAGTATATTATGGTACGAGGTAAAGATATAAACAATCCTATTCTTCTATTCTTGCATGGAGGGCCAGGCTATGCCCAAATATCATTTGCTAGTAAGTATCAAAGTGAGTTGGAGGATCATTTTATTGTTGTCAACTGGGACCAGCGAGGTGCAGGAAAGTCATATTCAACTAATATCCCAAAAGAGTCTATGACTAGGGAGCAGTTTATTAAAGACGGCATTGAATTGATAAACTATCTGACTAGAGAGTACGGAAAAGAAAAGGTAATTTTAGTGGGCCACTCCTGGGGAAGTGACTTAGGTTTACATATAGTTAATCAGTATTCAGAAAAAATCACAGCATTTGTAAGTGTTGGACAAGTGATAAGTGGTCAAAAACAAGAAAAGATCTCTTATGAATATGTTATGGAAATGGCTAAGGGAGAAAATAACCAGAAAGCCATACAAGAGCTAACCTCAATTGGACATCCTCCATATAGTGATATGGTGAGGGACATTAATACACAAAGAAAGTGGTTGGCCCATTATGGAGGAGTAGAAAGAAAGGTTAATACTTTGAGGGATATAATCACTGCAAGTATTATTTCTAAAGAGTATACAGGAATAGATGGAATAAAGTTCGCTATAGGGAGTAGATTTACTGCTGATGCAATGTGGGGGAACAATATGGATTTAGACTTTATAAGGGATTTATCAGAAGTAAAAGTGCCGATTTACTTTTGTGCAGGTAGATATGACTATAATACCCCCTCTATATTAATACAAGAATATTATAATCACATTATAGCTCCAGAAAAAGAGTTAATATGGTTTGAAGAGTCAGCACACTTCCCTCATTTTGAAGAACCTGAAAAATTTGCTGAATTATTATTAAAAATTAAAAATAAAAAAGAAAATTTTGAAAATTGATATTGTGATAAAAGGAAATAAGGACACAGAGGAACAAAAGTAAACTTTGATTGGTAAGCAATCAAAGTTCATAATGTTAATAAAATTAAACACTTATAATAGCCGTATAAAATAACAAGAGTGAAGCTTTTATGCGTTTACAAATAGAGTTTTTTAGTTAGGATAAACTATATGATAAGTGTTAAACTGATTAAAGGGAGTAGCTTTAGATGATTCTGTCTGAGCTACTTTTTACTTTCTCGAAAATATCTACGTTTAATAAATGCAGTTTAAAGGAAGTAGCTGATAAATTTGTTAGATTTAATAGTTTGGCTAATATGTGTATGCTTCTAGTCTTGAATGCTTTTAAGAAGTTAGTAAGCGGCTATTTTTATGTCCTGTATGGATTATAAAAACTAATAGAACTAAAAAGGTTAGAATAAGTACATTATTAAAGAGAATACACTACGTAGCTAAGTTTACATACATTTTTATATTATGTTATAATACCAGTGTTTGAAGTAAAAAGTTCATTAATTTTATGGGGGGAACCAAAAAATGAATATTAAGGGTTTAACAGTAGGTGTGCCAAGAGAGATAATGGAAGGCGAGAATAGAGTGGCTGCAACCCCTGAAACTGTTGCAAATATGGTTAAGGACGGAGCGACAGTTTTAATTGAAGAAGGAGCTGGTGAAGGTTCGTTTTTTCATGATGCTGATTATAAAGAAGTAGGTGCAATAGTAATTAGCAATGTACTTGAAATATTCGAAAAATCTGACTTGATTCTTAAAGTAAAAGAGCCACAGTTTAATAAGAATCTTAATATGCATGAAGTTGATTACATGAAAAAAGGGCAGTATCTTGTAACATTTTTACATCCAGCTGCACCTAGTAATCATGAGATGATCAAAAACTTGGCAGACAAAGGTGTTATCAGTTTAACACTTGACAGTATCCCAAGGATTACAAAAGCACAGGTTATGGATCCGCTTACTTCTATGAGCACAGCTGCTGGATATAAAGGATTATTAATGGCTGCTGATAGATTAGCAAAATTCATGCCTATGTTAGCAACAGGTGTGGGTATGATTAGACCAGCTAATGTTTTAGTAATC
Organism: uncultured Clostridiaceae bacterium; assembly: GCA_964546025.1. Taxonomy (GTDB): domain Bacteria; phylum Bacillota; class UBA994; order PWPR01; family PWPR01; genus PWPR01. The sequence goes on along the minus strand of CAZJHT010000025.1, from coordinate 1,908 downwards.
GGTGCAGGTGTTGCCGGTCTCCAGTCAATTGCTACTGCAAAAAGATTAGGTGCAGTAGTTCATGCTATTGATATTAGACCAGATGCGATGGAACAAGCAAAAAGTTTAGGCTGTAAGCTAATAGAGTTAGACATTCCAGCTAATGTATCTGTTGGTGAAGGTGGATATGCTAAGAAGCTTCCTGAAGAATGGTTAGAAAAAGAAAGAGAAGTAATAAAGAAACATATTTCTGAATTTGATATTGTTGTGCTTTCTGCTTTGATTCCTGGAAAAGTAGCGCCAATTCTAATGACAGAAGAGATGATTAAATTATTAAAACCAGGATCAGTTATTGTTGATATATCAATTGATCAAGGTGGAAATTGCGAGTTAACAACACCAGGTGAAATTACAGAAGAACACGGTATTACAATAATTGGAACGAAAAATATTCCAGGTATGTTGCCCACTAGTTCTACTTGGATGTTCTCTAAGAATATTTATAATTTTATATCTTATATATTTAATGACTCAAAAATAGATATCAATAGTAATGATGAAATTATATCCTCAACTCTAGTAACTGATGGGAGTAAGATAATTCATGAGGGTGCACTAGAGGCGATGGGTATTAATTAAGGAGGAGTATAATGGATTTTATTCTCTTACTGATACTTTTTGTTATATCAACGCTAGTAGGTTACAAACTAATCAGTAACGTACCTAGTTTATTACATACACCTTTGATGTCAGGTATGAACGCTCTATCTGGTATTACTATCTTAAGCTCACTAGTAACTACTGCTGCAGCAGTAGTTACTGGCTATAAAGCATTAGGATTCTTAGCCATTGTATTTGCAACAATTAATATTGTAAGTGGATTTTTGGTAACTAATAGAATGCTGAAAATGTTTAAAAATGGGCAGTAAGAAATATATTGGAGTGGAAAGTTTAATATGAGTACGTATAGTATTATAGGTTTTATCTTGACGATAGGCATAATTTGGGGGATAAAGATGATGAGTTCTCCAAAAACTGCAGTTACAGGTAATATGTTGGGTGCAGTTTCTATGTTAGGAGCTGTTATTTTAACACTTGTTCACAATGAAATATTAGATTATTCAATACTTTGGGCAGCAATTGCTGTTGGAAGTATTATTGGATATTATCTAGCTATGAAAGTAACAATGATACAAATGCCACAAATGGTTGCACTTCTTAATGGTTTTGGTGGAGGTGCCTCAGCACTTGTAGCTATTGTTATTTTGTTTAGTGATTATGGAGAATTAGATTATGTGAGTATCTTTACTGCTGGCTTAGCTTTGATGGTTGGAGCAATAACACTAAGTGGTAGCCTAATAGCTGCAGCAAAGCTAGATCGCAGAATGACTCAAGCGCCTGTAGTTTTTAAAGGACATACTTATTATAACTTGGTAACAATCCTATTAGTCTCTGTGTCAATTATATCAATGACAGTGATAGAGTTCAGTCATGTAGCTGCATATATTACAACACTTGTTATAATGGTAGGCTCGCTATTATTTGGAGTCATATTTGCCATACGTGTAGGCGGGGCAGATATGCCAGTTACTATTTCATTATTGAACTCTATGTCGGGATTAGCAGCATCAATAGCTGGATTTGCAATTAATAACACATTATTAGTAGTAGTAGGTGCAATTGTAGGAGCTTCTGGTTTGATTTTAACTCAAATAATGTGTAGAGCTATGAATAGAAAACTAATAGAAGTTTTGACTGGAGCTACAAGTACTCCGAAGAAGTCAAAAACTCCTAAGAAACAAATAGAACAAAAGTATAAAGAAGTAAAAAAAGAAGTCAGTACATTAAGTAATAAACTTAGTAAAGCTGAAAAAGTGGTAATAGTGCCAGGGTATGGAATGGCATTAGCACAAGCTCAGCATGTAGTTA
>CAZJHT010000024.1:0-35243 GCA_964546025.1 uncultured Clostridiaceae bacterium | reverse complement strand
AAATCTTTTTTCTCTAGTCTGATGAAAAAAACTTATTTTTGTCAACAACCTCAAGCCTGACAATGTCAGGCTTTTTAATATCCTACTAAGTTATACATACTGAACATAGGCACTATAACTGCTAGAAGTATTCCTCCAACAACAATAGCTAGACCTAAGTTAATTACAGGTTCAAGTAACTTATCCAGTCTTTCACTCATATTTTTAACATCTACTTCATATAAATTTGCAGCTTTCTCCATCATCACATCTACTGTACCGGACTCTTCCCCTACTGCTAACATGTTCACAACTAATGGAGGATAGTATTTATCTTCTCTAAAGGCTTGTGCCATCGCTCTTCCTCTAATCACGTTGTCTTTAGCATTATCTATTGCTTTGCCCATAATAGGACTGCTAATGCTTCTTTGAATAAGGTTAAGCGAGGTGATAATATCAATACCCCTAGATTGTAAAGTTGCAAAGATTCTACAAAACCTAGCTAATGAGTTCAACTTTTTCAGTTCTCCTAATACAGGCAGCTTATATCCTACCCAATCAAAGAACATCCTACCTCTCGCTGTCCTCTTCCAAAAAAGCACTCCTATAATAAACACAATAATGAATAATATAACGAACCATCCATAGTCGATTAGAAAATTGCTGACTTGAATAAGTACTTTTGTAGGCAACGGTAAGTCGCTTCCAAGTTCAGAATATGCTTGTACAAAAGCTGGCACCATCTGAGTCATTAGTAACCATATTACAGCAAAAGACATCACAACAATAACTACAGGGTAGTACATTGCTGTTTTCATCTTTTGTTTCATCTCATGTTCTTGGTTATAAAAGGAAACAATTTGATCAAGAGCATCATCCATTACTCCGGCTTCCTCCCCTACTTGAAACATATTGACCATTAGTTCAGGAAAATACCCTGGATGTTTTGTCATTGCTCTACCAACTTGTACCCCTTGCTTAACATCTGTCAAGATTTCTTGTTGAACCTCTTTAAATCCTTTGTTCTCTGTTTGTTGAGCTAATGTTGTAATAATATAGGCTACTGGGACACCTGCAGTGTACATCGCATGAAATTGATTTGCCCAAATTGCAAGGTCTCTTGATGATATTTTAGACCCTAATAATTGTAAAACACTAAAGGCCTTCCTTATATCAAATCTCTTTTTATTTATACTAGAAACATATAATCCTCGCTCTTTTAATATTACTAATGCAGCTTTTTCACTATTTGCATTAACAACACCGGTCTCTATTGTCCCTGCTTTATTTCTTGCTTTAAACGAATAATCAGGCATCTAATCACCTCTATGACTCTGGTATTAATCTTTTATATGTCTTTTCTGAAATTTGTCTATTTTCAAATAAGCTCTTTATTGAATTTTCCATCGTTAACATACCCTGTCTAGAACTAGTCTGCATAACAGAATGCAATTGAAAAGTCTTCTCTTCTCTTATCAAATTTCTGACAGCTGAATTCACTATCAACATTTCGACTGCTGCGACTCTACCTCCACTATCTTTTGGTAACAATTTCTGAAATACAGAGCCTTTCAATGAAATGGCCAACTGTACTGCAACTTGCCTTCTTTGATGTGGAGGGAAAATACCCAAAATTCTATCTATTGATTCAACAACACCAGGGGTATGCATCGTGGCAAACACTAAATGACCTGTTTCTGCTGCTTTTAGGGCAATATCTGTAGTTTCTGCATCACGCATCTCACCAATCAGTATAACGTCTGGATCTTCTCTTAAAGAAGCTCTTAATCCACTTGCAAAAGACAAAGTGTCTTTTCCTACTTCTCTTTGACGCACCAATGACCTTTTATTCTCATGAATAAACTCTATTGGATCTTCTAATGTAATAATATGCTTTCTAGTATTCTCATTTATATGATCAATCAATGAAGCTAGCGTCGTCGATTTACCACTTCCCGTAGGCCCAGTAATAATTACTAGTCCACTCTCATTATCTGCTAATCTTAAAAGGTTGCTTGGTAAACCCAAGCTTAAAAATTTAGGTACATTCTCAGGAATAATCCTAAAAGAGCATGCTAACTTCCCTTGAGTTCTAAAAACATTAGCTCTATATCTTGCTACCTTTGGTATAGAAAAAGCAAAATCAACTTCTCCCTTTTTACTAAGCAATTTATAATCATGTTCACTAGTAATCTGCTTAATTAAGGTTTCAACTTCATTTGGGCTAACAGGTAATCCATTATTTGAAATCATATTACCATCGATTCTATACATAGGGGACATACCAATTTCAATGTGTAAATCAGATGCATTATTCTCTCTCATCTTTTTTAAACTTTCAATTATCGTCAAGTTTGTCACCAACTTCTCTTAATATATGCTATACTCATTAATTCCTCTACTGTAGTTAATCCAGCAAGCACTTTCTGTGTTACATCATCTCTAAGTGTAACCATACCTAGTTGATCTACAGCATAATTCTTTATTGTTGATGCTGGCTGCCTTTCAACTACCATTTTTGTTATTTCTTCATCTATTTTCAAAAACTCAAAAATACCTACTCGTCCTTTATATCCAGTATTATGACAGTGAGTACAGCCTCTACCTGCCTTATTTAACTTCACTTCTCTTACCTCTTCACCTAAATACTTATTAATCTCTAATGCTTCCCATAATGGGTCATCTATTCTTACGATGTTTTCCTCTAAACATCTTGGGCAAACTCTTCTTACCAACCTCTGAGCTATAACTCCCACTACTGATGAGGCAATTAAGAACTCAGCTACACCCATATCTATTAATCTTGTCAAAGTACTTGCTGCGTCATTAGTATGCAAAGTACTAAGCACTAAGTGCCCTGTTAATGCAGCTCTAATAGCAATTTCAGCGGTTTCTGTATCTCTAATCTCACCCACCATTACAATATTAGGATCTTGCCTCAAAACTGCTCTTAGCACACTTGCATATGTAAGTCCTATTTTAGAATTTATACTAACTTGATTGATGCCATTTAGCCTATATTCTGTTGGATCTTCTATAGTTATTATATTTTTAAATGGATCATTCAGAATTTCTAAACAACTGTAAAGTGTCGTCGTCTTACCACTCCCTGTTGGTCCTGTAACTAAAAGCATCCCATGTGGAAGTTTTAAGACATTTTTTACACTATCAGCTATGCCTTCTGGCATGCCAAGAGATTCTATAGTGTACTTATTCTGTGTATTATCATGGATCCTAATTACTACTTTCTCTCCACGTATAGTTGGAATAACAGAAACACGAAAATCTATCTCTCTTCCCTTTATCATCTGTCTGAATGCCCCATCCTGAGGTAGTCTTCTTTCAGATATATCTAAGTTTGACATAATCTTAAATCGTGCAACTATTGGATTATGCAAATCCGCCCCTAGTTCTCTCAATACTTGTAACTGACCATCCACTCTATACCTGACTCGAAGATTAATGTCTCCTGGCTCAATATGAACGTCACTTGCTTCATCCTCAACAGCCTGCATAATCATCGCATTTACAAGCCTAATAAGTGGGGCATCATCATCAGAGATATTAACAATGTCTGTCATTCTCAGCGAGCTGTCTTTTTCACCAGAAGGGGCTAAATATAACCACTCAATTGCTCTCTCTATATCTCTTTTCGTGACTACAACAAGTTTTAATCTTTTGTTTGTTTGATAATGAATATCGTCTAAAGCCATTACATCTGTTGGATCAGCAGTAGCAAGTGTCAGAATATCATCTTCAACCGCTATTGGAACTACTTGATGCTTCTCAACTAAAGATTGATTAACCAAATCCAAGGCTTCTGGTTGGAAAGTCAAGTTAGAAATTTGAGCAAATGGTATATTTAGCTGATCACTTAACGTAATGGCTATATCATCCTCTGTAACGTACCCAAATTCAACAAGAGTTTCACCTAGTCTTAAATTAAGCTCTCTTTGCTTTGATAATGCATCTCCTAACTCTTCTTGAGTAATCAACCCTCTGTCAACCAGAAGGTCTCCTAATCTTACTTGCCTCACCATTTTCATCCCCACCTTAAGTAATCCTTATACTCTATTATATCTATAAGAGTATCTTTTGTCGACGAGTACGACTGTTCTAATAATGTATTAGTAATAATTTCTGATAATATAAACATAAAAATATTTTTAAAATCAAAAAGAAACTGTCTAGTTTCTTTAAGATAAATTAGTATAAACATTTTGAATATCTTCACAATCCTCTAGAGCATCTAACAGCTTCTCTATAGTGTCTTCATGCTCTTCAGGTGCATCCACTGAATTGCTAGGGACAAATTCTATTGCAACTTCATTCACACTCACACCTTTGTCTTTTAATGCCTCTGCAACAGTATAAACATCATTTGGAGTGGTATAGACTATAAATAAATCATCTTGTTCTTCAACGTCTTCCCCACCAGCCTCAAGCACATGTAAAATTAAGTCGTCTAAACTAAGAGACTCATCAATTATAGTAATTATACCTTTTCTATTAAACATCCATGCTACACAACCGTCTTGCCCTAAAGAACCACCGTGTTTAGATAAAATATGTCTTGTATCAGCCGCTGCTCTTTTTCTATTATCTGTAGCCATCTCTAATAATATTGCAACACCTCCAGGCCCATATCCTTCATAAACAAATTCTTCAAAAATACTACCATCAGTGTTTCCTAACCCTTTATCAATAGCTCTGTTGATATTGTCATTTGGGATGTTGTTTACTCTTGCATTATCAAGTGCCATTCGAAGTCTTGGATTTAACTCAGGATCACTTCCTCCAGCTCTAACCGCAATTATAATCTCTCTGCTAATTCTTGTAAAAAGCTTAGCTCTTTTATTATCTTGCCTAGCTTTTCTATGCTTTCTATTTGCAAATTTCGAATGTCCTGCCATATACTACTCATCCTTTATTGTTGGAGGCATTGAAAACTTATGCCTACTAGTGTTATGTAAAACATTGATTCTATTACTTATATTTTCTGGGATATCTTTTCCATTGATAAAATCATCTAATTGTTGATATGTAAAACCCATCTCTTTTTCATCAGTCTGGTCTTCCCAAAGACCTGCTGATGGTGCCTTGTCTATTATCTTTTTAGGAACACCTAAAAACTCAGACATTTCATACACTTCTGCTTTTGATAAATTTGCCAAAGGCATTATATCAGCTGCTCCATCTCCCCATTTAGTGAAATACCCAATATACCTCTCATCTCTATTACCAGTTCCTACTACTAATCTATTATAAAGATTTGCATAATAATATAAAGATGTCATTCTAAGTCTTGGTTTTATATTTGCCATTGCCATTCTGTCACTTTTTATTTCATAATCTTGTAGTTTGCCAAGTAATAAATCATATACATCATCTAGATTAAGTTCAAAAGCTTTAATACCTAAAGCTTCTGCAACTAAGTATGCATCTTTTGCATCTTGCGCATCAGAATGACAAGGCATAATCACTCCTAAGGTTTTTTCTGGTGCAGCTTTTTCACATAAAGCAGCAGCCAGAGCTGAGTCAATACCGCCACTTAAACCAAGGATGAACCCATCTGTGTTTGTCTTGTTCTTATATTCTATTAACCAATCTATTATTTCTTTTATCCTTTTTTCCATTATAAATACCCCTATACATTAAACCTAATATTAAGAATGTCTCCATCTTTTACGATGTATGTTTTCCCCTCTAATCTCCACAATCCTAAGTCTTTGGACTTATTCATCGAATAGTTCGCTGTTGCAAAATCATCATACGATACTGTTTCAGCTCTAATGAATCCTCTCTCAAGATCTGAGTGAATTTTTCCAGCAGCTTGTTGTGCGTTTAATCCATTTTGTATAGTCCATGCCCTTACTTCATCTTCTCCAACAGTAAAGAAACTAATTTGATCTAATACATTATACATTGTTCTTGCAACAATATTGACTCCCGGCTCATCAATCCCTAGCTCTAATAGAAACTCCTTTTGTGTATCATCATCAAGTTCACTAATTTCAATCTCTGTTTGTAAAGAAATTTCAATTAATGCAATGTCCTTATCTTTCGCATACTCAGATATTTCACTCTTTTGAAGATAATCATTAGATTCAAGTTGTTCATCATCAATATTTACTACTATTATCATTGGAATATTAGTTAAGAATCTATAAGGTTTAATAATTTCAAATTGCTCATCACTAAGACTTATTTGATAAAATGGCTTTTCATCTTCAAGTTCTTGTGCTAAATACTTAAGCACCTCAAGCTCATCTTTTTGCTCTGGTGTAACTTTTTTAGATGACTCTATCCTGCTAATTCTTTTTTCCACAAACTCCAAGTCTGCAAAAAGCAACTCTAAGTTTACAGTTTCAATATCTCGCATTGGATTTATTGTATCATCTGCGTGAGGAATATCCTCATTATTAAATGCTCTTACAACATGTATTAAAGCATCAGAAAACCTTATGTCTTCAATGAAGCTATTTCCAACACCTGCACCACTGCTGGAGCCTTTTACTAAGCCTGCTATATCAACAACTTCTAAAGTTGCATAAGTTTCTTTCTTTGGTTTGTATTGATCAATTAACACATCTACCCTTTTATCTGGTATTTTAGCAACACCTTTATTAGTTTTTGTTTTTCCAGAAAAAAATTTAGATGTATCTTCTTTTCTTTCAGTTAGTAAATTAAATAATGTAGTCTTACCAGTCATCGGCAAGCCTACTATTCCACATGATAACATAAGCGTCCCCCTACTCTTTTATAACGGCATCATAAATGATTTTTTGAACATCATCAAACATTACAGAAAATCGCCTTTCAGCATCAAACAAGCTTTGCATATCGCTATGCATTGAAGCAATCTCAAATTTTTTCTGAAACTGTTCTATTTCACTTTCAGCAATATCTTCGCCTTGCATCTGCTTATTTCTGAAATTTTCTTGGAAATCCATGAGTTCATCGTACATCTCTTTCACTTTTGGATCATTCTTAACTTTCTCTTTTGCTTGCTTTAAACTCTTATATTCCTCGCTACTTTTTATAGCTTTTGAAAGTTCATAAGCTTTATCATAAACATTCATGCTAATACCTCCTGTTTATATTTTGCCTAGATAGTATTTTACCATTATAATTAACAATTAACAAAGTAAAATTACTTTGAAAAACTATAAGAGGTGTACTATGGTTAAACTTGGAATATTAGTGTTCAATGGTGTAGAAGAACTAGATTTTGTTGGTCCTTTCGAAACTCTGTCGTATATAAACAAAATCCTACCAGGCAGGGTAGATGTAAAAATAATTGCCAAAGAGCTTTCCTTAGTAAAAGCATACAATGGATTAAGATTTATGCCAAATGATACTATCTACTCTGACATCGCATACGATATTTTAATTATCCCTGGTGGGCAAGGCAGGCATGAAGCTATGTTTGATAAAGATATTCTAGAATTTATAAGTAATCAATTCAATAATCTAAATTACTTATGCTCAGTGTGTACTGGCTCATTCATTGTTGCACAAGCAATAGAAAATATCTCTTTAAATGCGACTACCCACTATACCGCATTGGAGGAAATGGCAGAAAGATACCCTCACATTAATGTTGTTAGCAAAAGAGTTGTTAAGAATAAAACATCCCCAAAGATCTGGTTTGCAGCTGGAATCAGTTCTGGAATAGATCTTTCTCTAGACTTAATAGAAGAGTTATTTAGCAAAGAGCATAGAGAACAAATTGCAAAAAGACTAGAATATCCACCAAAAAATTAAAGGATATTTGTTTTTAGTATCGAAATAATATTCTATACTACTAAGGAGGATTTCTATGAGTAAATTAACTGATTTTACCCACTATTACACAAACTCAGAGTTAGAAACTTTTATTTTTGATGCAGAGAAAAACTATCCTGAGTTTATTACTGTCGAATCTGTTGGAAAAAGCTATGAGAACAGGGATATTTGGGCTGTAACAATAACAAATAAAAAGACAGGTTCGCATGATGAAAAACCAGCGATATATATTGATGGTAATATCCATGCTGGTGAAGTCACTGCCTCTATGGTGTGCTTGAAAATTATCGACTATCTTACAAAGAGTTATGAGAGTGATAGTAAGGCTAGACACCTTATGGATACAAAGACTTTTTATGTGCTACCTAGAGTAAATCCAGACGGTGCTGAGAACTATTTAACTACTCCTTATACATTAAGAAGTAGTGTTAGGCCTTATCCAGAAAATAATATTATTGATCTTCCAGGCCTACATCCTGAGGATATTAATAACGATGGTATGATATTACAAATGAGAGTCAGAGATGATAAAAAGGGAGAATGGAAAATTTCGAAAAAAGATTCTCGAGTTATGCTCCCACGTCAACCTGGCGAAAGAAATGGACCATTTTACAGAATTTATACAGAAGGATTTATCAAGGATTATGATGATATGGAGTTTGATTTTCATAAAACTCCTTGGGGACTAGATTTAAATAGAAATTTCCCATCTAACTTTGACAAAGATAATATCTCAGCTGGGCCTTATCCTACATCAGAACCTGAAGCAAAAACTATAGTAGATTTTATATTGAATCATAAAAATATCGGTTTACTTAATTGTTTCCACACCACAGGTGGTTTTTATTTTAGAAACCCTTATACCTATTCTGATGAAGAAATGGATCAAGAAGACCTAAGAGCCACTATTGAGATAGCTAGAGAAGGATTCTATGCTACTGGATATAGTGATGTGAAGTCTAATAATAGATCTACTTTAACTGAATGGGCTTATGAACATCTTGGTATTATAGGTTATACGACTGAACTTTGGGATAGACAAAATAGAGCTGGTTTGACTGGTGAACAGGTTCATAATCCAAAAAATATTGAAGAGATGGAAGAAGTTGAAATTAAACTTTTGACATGGAATGATAGGGAATTAAGTGGTAAAGGATTTTACAATTGGACTAAATTTGATCATCCACAACTTGGTGATGTTGAAATTGGAGGCTGGGACCACAAAGAAGCCGTTCAAAATCCGCCTAGACATTTGCTGGATCAAGAGTGCTATAAAAATGCACATTGGGCATTAAATCAAGCATCTGCACTACCAGAAGCTCAAATATCAGATGCTTCATATGATAAAATTAGTGATAAGGTATATAAAATTACAATTAAATGCGAAAATCACGGATATTTGCCTACTCATATAACAAACAAGGGTAAAGACATAAAAGCTTCAAAAGAAGATAGAGTAAGCTTATCCTCTTTCTCAGGAAATGTTGAATTCTTGTCTGGAAAATCAGATGATGAAATTGGATTTATAGCTGGCTATATGAATGGGCAACAAAAACAATATTTCAGCTTTGGACAACCAGCTAAAAACTCTCAACATTATAGTTGGATAATTAAGCTTGAGTCCATCCCTCAAAAACTTGAAGTGAAATTGATTAGCAGCCGTGGTGGTACAGATACTAAAGAACTTAATATTACAGAATAAAAAAAAGGGTGGCATTTTATAATGCTACCCTTTTATCCACTATTGAAATTGCAATCTTATCAAAGTCCATCATCTCTCTTAATACTATATTAATTGTTTCCTCGTCAACAGAATTTAAGATGTCAAAATACTGTGCAAACTCCATACCTCTTACTTTATAAGAGATGTATCTGTTAGCTGCAGCACCAAGACTATCACTACCCATAATAAATTGTCCAATATACTTTCTTCGAGTTCTCTCAATATCCTTCTTAATGATTCCACTATTCACTACATCTTTTAATTTTGGGATGAGATAATCAATTAATTTTTCAGGGTTAGGAGAAGACCCACCTAAAACAGTAAACGAATAATCTTTATTTATACTTGATCCGTAGCTAAAATCATCTAGTATTAAATTCATCTCATATATCTCTTGATACAAATTTGAGCTTTTACCTATAATATTATCTAATGCAATCCTTAAAGAAATTTCATTAATCAAAAGTTCTTTAGTATCTTCTGGTAATTTGTGTTTGAACCCAATCGTTATTATCGGCATTGAAACGGACATTTTTTCAACATGTTTTTCTTTAACGATCGTACTTGGTTCATCAGGATAGAACTTTTCAATCTCTCTTCCATCTATAAACTCTTTCTTTTTCTGATTGCTTTCAACAAATGCAATTGTCTCGTCTACATCAATATCGCCTACCAAATAAAGAACCATGTTTGATGGATGATAAAATGTAGTGTAACAAGTTAACAACTCCTCAGTTGTAATATCGTAAATTGATTCAACGGTTCCTGCTATATCATCTTTAATAGGATGGTTATGATAAAGGCTCTTAAGCAAGTTTATCTGTACCCTCCATTCTGGATTATCATCATACATTTTTATTTCTTGTTCAATAATACCTTTTTCTTTTTCAGTACTTTCATCATAAAAATATGGTGTTTGTACATAATCAAGTAATAGATCTAGTGCCTTTTCAAAGTTCTTAGTACAAGAAAACAGATACGCAGTTAGAAAGTAGTTAGTATAAGCATTAGCAGATGCACCTATTTTTGAAAATTCTTCAAAAACATCCATATCTGGCATGTCAAATACTTTGTGCTCCAAGAAATGAGCTATACCTTCAGGAACCTTGTGCCTCTTACCATCAAGCCCAATAAAGTCACTATCAATTGAACCATATTTAGTTGCAAACAAAGCATATTTACTATGAAATCCTTTTTTAGGGTGAACCACTACTTCAAGCCCATTCTCTAATATGGTTGAATATAAAATCTCATTAATACCGTTATTGATTTCTTGAATCATCATTTTCACCCTCACTCTCTGAGCTCAAAAAGAAGATTAAATCTGTTTGAATCATATTTGCTACTTTTATAATATCCTCTTTAGTCACTTCTTTTATGTTATTCTCCATATCTGACGGAATAATTGGACATCCACACAATAATCCCATTAAGTAATAATTAATATTTCCCCCAGAAGAATCATCTAAAGTCCAAAGACTATTTATTGTAGATTCTTTTGCTTGTGACATCTCTTGATCAGATATTAATCCATTTTTCATGTCTTCCAATATAACATCAATCAAATCTTTAGTTTTATTAAAATTATCTTTGTTTATACCTGCTTCTATAAACATTATCTGTTTATTTCTATCTGCCAAAGAATGAACATAATAAGCTAAACTATTTTTTTCTCGTATAATATTAAATAGTTTACTATATGTTCCTCCACCAAGGATTCCATTATAAAGTATGAAAGCTGGCATCAAAGTGGAACATGGATTCACTTTTGATCTTAAACTCATAACAAACTTTCCTTGTTTGACATTAGAAAATTCTTCAATAATTCGTATTTTACTTATATCTTTAATCTCTTGATCAACACACTTATGCTCATTTCTAGGAGCAAACTTAGAAAGTATTTTTTCATTAATAATTTCTATATCACTATTTGAAAAATCTCCTGCAATGAACATCTCTATCTGTGATGTCCTTAATAAGTCTTTGTAAAAATTTGTTAAGCAGTGATTGTCTATAATTTCTATATCCTTCAATCTTCCTTTAGAAGGAATTTTGTAACTTTCATTTTCGCATGTTAGCTCAATACAACGTTGCAAAGCAAATTGCTCTTTATCGTTAAATATTGATTCAATTTCTTGCGCTAGTGATCTCTTCTCTTGTTCAACATATTTATTACTTAATAATCCATCTTCCATGTATGGTGAAAAGATTATTTCGCTTAATAAGTTTACACTTTTCCTAAATGCATCATTACCAGCTATATCACCAATAATTTTCTTGTCTGGCATATAAAGCGAAACTTCAAACAAATGATTTTCACCTATCTTTTTGACATTAACTCTAAAAGTAGAACCATAATTATCTTCAAAAGCTTTCTTTAAATCTTTGCTTGAATGATTATTTATTGTTCCACGTTTCAAAACTTTTGATAATAATGAAGCAAGGGTAGCTTTCTCATCAAGATGTCTTATAAAAAACAGTTTCATTGTTAAAGTATTAAATTTGTGCTCCATAAACTTATGGAGAGTGACTCCTGAGTTAACATTCTCAGTAATTATTTTTTTCATAACACTTCCTCCTCCACTTAAGTATTAATTTAAGGCCGGTGTTAACCGGCCTTATTTATCTTATATTAAACCCATTTCTTTTCCAATTTTTGCAAACTTTTCAACTGCAAAATCTAAATCATCTTTGCTATGAGCAGCAGATATCATAACTCTAATCCTAGCAGTACCCTGAGGTACTGTAGGGAATCCAATAGAAGTTGCAAATATGCCTTCTTCAAATAGTTTCTTACTAAACTCACTAGCTTTAGCTGCCTCTCCTACCATAACTGGTGTAATTGGCGTTTCACTATGGCCAATATCAAAACCTAAAGCAGACATTTTTTCTTTAAAATACTTTCCATTATCCCATAGTTTATCAACTAAATCTTCATTCTCCATTAGGATTTTAAACGATTCAATTGTAGCTGCTACATCAGGAGGGGTAGTTGCTGAACTGAATAAGAAAGGTCTCCCTCTCTGTTTAAGATATTCAACTAATTCTTTTGAGCCAGCAACACATCCACCAACTGTTCCTATTGCTTTAGAAAAAGTTCCTACTTCTACATCAACTCTACCATGAAGGTCAAAGTGGTCAACTATACCTCTTCCACCTTTTCCTAAAACTCCTTCACCGTGAGCATCATCTACTAAAACAGCTGCATCATACTTCTCTGCTAGTTCAACTATTTCAGGTAACTTGGCAATGTCTCCATCCATACTAAAGACACCATCAGTAATTATTAATGTTCTACCAGGCCTTTCTTGTTGCAGACATCTCTCTAAATCAGTCATATCGCTATGCTTATATATCATTTTATTTTGACAGCCGGATAGTCTAACTCCATCAATTATGCTGGCGTGATTCAGCTCATCACTTATAATTGTATCATTCTTCCCTGCTAATAAAGGAATAACAGCAGTATTAGCTTGGAATCCAGATTGTAAAGTTAAAACAGCATCAGCTTTCTTAAACTCTGCAATCAAGTCCTCTAGCTGCCCATGTAAATCCATTGTCCCTGCAATTGACCTTACAGCTCCAGGACCAACACCAAAGTCTTTAATCGCATTTATTGCTGCTTCTCTTAGGCGTTCATGATTCGCTAAACCCAAATAGTTGTTAGAACACATATTTAACTTCTTTTCGCCTTCTATAACCAAATATGCGCCTTGTGGACTACTTAAACTTCTTATATTGCTATTATATAGTCCTTGTTCCTTCAAGTCGGCTAGTACCTGCTTAAAGTGATTTTGAAATTTTTCATTCATGTTATAAACTCCTCCTATTTATTTTATTTTAGCTTTTAACTAAATTATAGGCTTTTACTGAGTAAGTCTTTTTTTACAACTAACTCTGCAATCTGTAAAGCGTTTGTTGCTGCACCTTTTCTTAGTTGATTTCCAACTACCCATAAATTAATACCATTCTCTATAGAATTATCTTCTCTTATTCTTCCAACATATACATTATCATCATTATAGTAATCTATTGGCATTGGGTAAAGCTGCTCTTCCGGTACGTCTAAGACTTTTAGTCCTGGGAATGATTCTAGAGCTGCTATTGCTTGATCTCTAGTTACTTTATCAAAGAACTCTACATTCAAAACTTCAGAGTGACTCCAAAATACAGGGACTCTCACGCATGTACCTGTAATACCAATCTCTTTATTTCCTAGAATTTTGTGTGTTTCTTTTATCATTTTCCACTCTTCTTTTGTATAATAACCTTCATCAAAAACATCAACTTGAGGTAATAAATTAAAAGCTATCTGATAGTGGTTTTTTCCATTTGCTACTGGCAATACAGTTGCTTCTTTAACTTCTCCTTCGATGTAGCTTCTGATTTGACCCTCTAATTCTGATATTGCTTGATTTCCTCCGCCTGAAACTGCTTGATAAGTTGAATAAACAACTCTCTTTATATCAGCTAGTTTTTGTAAAGGCTTAAGTGCCATTAACATAATAATTGTTGAACAGTTAGGATTAGCAATTATCCCTTTATGGCTTAATATTGCCTCCGGATTAACTTCTGGGATGACAAGAGGAACATTTGAATCAAGTCTAAAATGTGAGCTATTATCAATTACTAAAGCTCCAGAATCAACTGCAATTTGTGCATACTTATCGCTTATGCTGCCTCCCGCACAAAAAAATGCGATATCTATATCATGGAAACTACTTTCTGTAGTTTCTTCTACTACCAGCTCTTCACCTCTAAAATCTATTTTTCTTCCTGCTGATCTTGAAGAAGCTAATAATATAACCTCTCCTAAAGGCATATTAGTTTTTTCAAGTAGTTTAATCAAGGTTCGACCAACTGCACCTGTCGCTCCTACAATTGCAATATTTATATTACTCATTTTTAACCTCACTGTCTTTCTCTGCATTGAAATTATTCTCAACTTCTTTCAACATTTCAATTATTGGCAAGTCATATGGGCATCTACTTTCACATAGACCACATTCTACACAGGCAGATGCATTTACTTCTTGCGCAAAATATCTTCCAATCGCCCACTCTTTCAAATTATATCTAGTTAAATACCCATTGAATATGAAATTTGTCGGAATTTTTATTCCCTGTGGGCATGGCAAACAATACTCACACCTTCTACAAAATCTATTTCCTAGCTCTTTTGCTACTCTTTCTAGCTCTTCTCTTTCAACATCAGCTAAACCAATGAAGTTGTGACCTAGCATTGCATTTTCTCTCACTTCTTCTGATTTTTGCATACCAGGAATAACTACTGTTACAGAATGTTCTAAAATATACTTCAAAGCACTTGTAGCATTATTTAATGCTCCACCGGCCAAAGGCTTCATTACAATTACTCCAATATTTTTCTCACTTGCTTTCTTTATTGCGGGTAGAAACTGATCTTCTACTGCATTAAAAGGGACTTGTATTGAAGCAAACTTTCCACTCTCAACAGCTCTTTCAGCTATAAAGGATTTATGAGTTGTTATACCAATATGGTTGATTAACCCTTTTTCTTGTGCATCTAATGCTGCTTGATAAGCTCCATTTTCTGAAAAAATATGATCATAGTCTTCGTTAGTGCTTATATTATGAAATTGATATAAATCTATATAATCAACTTTTAGATTCTTCAAGCTTATTTGAATATCTTCAGAAAATGTTTTTGCATCTCTTGCCATGGATTTTGTAGCAACAATCCATGACTCTCTATCTTCTGAAAGATAGTTTCCTATTTTGGCTTCACTTGTCGTATAACCTCTAGCAGTATCTATGAAGTTTATCCCTAGTTTCTTTGCTTCTTCTAACAAAGCAACTCCTTCGTCATTTGATACTCTTTGTATTGGAATACCGCCAAAACCTACAATACTTACTTTCAGTCCAGTATTTCCCAATTCTCTCAATTCCAATTTATGCCCCTCCTAATCTCCTACAATAACTTTTTGCACGCCTTCTAAGTCTTTTAATCTATTTACTAGCTCTTTCTCTATTGTAACCGATAATTCATCACATGCCTTTATAGTTGAACCATTTATATTTATAAATAAAGGAATATGTCCGGGGAACTCTTCTACTGCATAATAGATGCTTTTTAAATTAGTACTATCAATATCTTCCTCTAAGAATATCTGCAATGATTCTGCATCAGCAGCAATAGGTGAGCACTTATCCATTATAACACTTATTCTCTCATCGCGATAATTAACTTTGCCTGTTAAAATAATTACCGAGTCTTCAACTAATGTAGTTTTAAACTTCTCATAAGTTCTAGGAAAAACAATAACATCTATTTCACTTAAATGATCTTCCATAGTTATGAAAGCCATCAAATCACCTTTTTTTGTGTTTATTACTCTGATCGATTTAACTATACCGCCGACAACAACGTTCTCACCGTCTTCACAATCAAATACATCTTGGCAAGTACATGAAACTCTATCTTGCATAACTTGTTCATACTCTTCTAAAGGATGTCCATTAAGGTACAATCCCGTGTACTCCTTTTCAAGCTCTAACAGTCTTCTTTGTGAAAATTCATCGATATCTGGTAAGATAACTGTTACTTCATCCATTTCAAAAAAATCAAATAATGACTTCTGGCCGTTTATTTTATTCATTTTTTCTTTACTTGCTTTATCAATGCACTCATCTAGAATTGCCATTAGCTGCGATCTGTGAGCTCCTAATGAGTTCATAGCACCAGATAATATCAAAGACTCAATAGCTCTCTTATTTACTGCACTCAAATCAACTCTCGTACAAAAATCAAATAAAGATTTGTATTCACCTTCTACTGTTCTAGATTTGACAATAGAATCAATTGCACTTTGTCCTACATTTTTTATTGCCTGCAATCCAAATACAAGTTTATCTTTATATACTCTAAAAGTTCTATAGGAAAGGTTAATATCTGGAGACATAACATCTATACCCATTCGTTTAGCTTCTTGCATATAATAAGCTACCTTTTTAGTATCTGACATAATATTACTGATTTCAGCAGCCATAAAGTGTAAAGGATAGTTTGCCTTCAGATAAGCGGTTTGATAAGCTAGCAAACCATAAGCACTGCTATGGGATTTATTAAATCCATACTCACCAAAGCTAGCCATCTGCTCCCACAATATTCCAAGCTTGTCTACTGCGTATCCAGATTCAATACCACCATCAACGAACTTTTTCCTATAAGAGTTAACTTGATCCATTTTCTTTTTAGACAGAGCTTTTCTCAAATAGTTCGCTTCCATAGGAGTAAAACCTGCAATATCCTGCACTATTTTCATGACCTGCTCTTGATATACAATTACACCGTAGGTTTCTCCAAGGTGCTTCTCTAATTCAGGAAATAAAAAATCAATTTTCTCAGTATTTGAGTTCTCAATATAATCAGGAATAGACTTCATTGGACCTGGCCTATAAAGTGCGTTTATAGCAATTATATCCTCTAATCTCTTAGGCTTTAACTGCCTTAAAATATTACGCATCCCTTCACTTTCAAGTTGGAATACTCCTGAAGAATCACCCTCACTTAACATTTCATAGGTTTTCCTATTATCTAAAGGTACATTATCTATATCAACTTCTATACCTAAATCATCATAAATATTTTGTAAAGTATCACTTACGATAGTAAGAGTTCGTAGCCCTAAAAAATCCATTTTTAAAAGCCCTAAAGATTCAACTGGATTTTTTGATAATTGCGTAGACAAAACATCGTTTTTGACTAAAATTGGAGCATAATCAGTTATATCATCTGGCGCAATTACAACAGCTGCAGCATGCACTGAAGAATGCCTTGCTAAGCCTTCTATTTTTCTAGCTAGATTGTATACTTCTCTTATTTGGTTATCGCTTTCATATAGTTGTCTAAGTTCTTGACTTTCTTCTAGTGCACCATCTAATGAAATCCCTAATGAGTCAGGTATTAAATTAGATATTTTATCACCTATAATAAGATTTTGCTTATCTTCTTTTGGAAGCAAGTATCTAGCAACATCCCTAACTGAACCCTTAGCACCAAATGTACCAAATGTTGCTATTTGAGCTACTTTATTAGCACCGTATTTTTTAGTAACATATTCAATTACTTCATCTCTTCTCGTATCAAGGAAGTCAACATCTATATCTGGTGGGTCAAATCTTTCAAAATCTAAGAATCTTTCAAAAAGCGTTCCATACTTAATAGGATCAATATCCATTATCCTTAGTGCATATGCTACTATTGATCCTGCAACGGAGCCTCTTCCTGGACCAACTCTGATCCCATTTTTTCTAGCCCAGTTAATGAAATCCCAAACTATTAAGAAGTACGCAGAATAGCCTTTTTCTACAATAACGCTCATTTCTAGCTTCACTCTGTCATCAATTTCTTCTGTTAGCTCTCCATATCTATCTTCGATGCCTTCATAAACTAATTTCTCAAGATACTGATCTTCTGTTAAACTATCAGGACAATCAAACTTTGGTAAATGATAATCACCAAAGTTTATCTCTACGTCACACATATCAGCTATTTTTACAGTGTTATCTAATGCTTCTTTATGATTAAAAAATAGTTCTTCCATATCTCTATATTCTTTAAACCAAAATTCCTCACTAGGAAATTTCATTCTACCTTGCGGGTTTTCATCTCTGGAAGGTTCGAATATACTTCTTTTTGTCTGTATACACAAAAGTAAGTCATGGAACAACGCATCTTCTTTTTCAATATAATGGGTATCATTTGTAGCTACTAGAGGTACTCCAGTAGCCTTGCTAATCTCTATCAAACCTTTATTTACTATTTTTTGCTCAGGTATACCGTGGTCTTGCAACTCTAAATAGTAGTGGTCTTTACCATATACATTTTGATACCATAAGGCTCTTTCTTTAGCTCTATCTAGTTGCCCAGACATTATTAATCTTGGGATTTCCCCTCCAAGACAAGCACTTAAACATATAAGTCCTTCTGAATACTTCTCTATGAGTTCGCCATCAATTCTTGGCTTATAGTAAAACCCTTCTGTAAAGGCTAACGAGCTAAGTTTCAAAAGGTTTTTATACCCTTTTTTATTTTTAGCTAGTAAAACTAAATGTGCTGGTCCACCATAAGCATCATTATCATCGCTTGAAGCTCTACTCTTTTTAAATCTACTTTCGGGTGCAACATAAAATTCGCACCCGATTATAGGTTTTATATCATTCTTAACACACTCTTGATAAAACTGTACATAGCCATGCATATTACCATGGTCAGTAATTGCTACTGCAGGCATATTTGCTTCTTTTGCTTTTTTTACAAGTTCCTTTATTTTACACGCCCCATCAAGCAAACTATATTCAGTATGAACATGTAAATGTACAAAGTTATGCACTTATATTACCCCCATAATAATCTGGTTTTAGTCATAAAATCTATAATAACAGCTAAGAAGTCAAAAAACCAGGAGAAATAGCTAATGCCCTTCTTTTCTATATGGCTCACCGCTTGCTGCTGGTCCCTCTGATTTACCAACAAAACCTGCTAAAGCAAGGATTGTTAAAACATATGGTAATGTAGCTAATATTTGTGGTTTAACAGCTGTAATGTTTACAACTTGAAAAACTATTTGCAAACCTGAAGTTAATCCAAATAACAAACAAGCTAGCATGGTTCCAAGAGGCATCCATTTTCCAAAAATAATCGCTGCTATAGCTATAAATCCTCTACCAGCGACCATTCCTTCTAAGAAAACTGTACCCTCTCCAATAGTCAGAATAGCACCAGCAAGTCCACCTAGAGCTCCACTCATCAAAACGCCAAAATATCTCATTTTATAGACATTTACGCCAAGGGTGTCAGCAGCCCGAGGATGCTCACCTACAGCTCGCAACCTAAGCCCTAATGATGTTTTAAAAAGTATAAATGATGTCACGGGCACCATTGCAAAAGCAAAGTATACTAACGGGTTATGCCCTCCTATAATAGGTCCTATTAACGGTATTTCTCTCAAAAAACTAAACCATCTTGGTAGTTGCCAAGCTGTTTGTATAGCAGGAGACTGACCTCCGTGGCCATAAAAAACATTAAGTAAGAATGCTGTTAAGCCAGCAGCTAGAATATTGATTGCAACACCACTTACGACTTGGTTTGCTTCAAATTTAATAGAAACTACAGCATGAAGTGCTGAGATTGCTACACCTGATATTAAAGCAGCTAACAGTCCTAACCATGGGTTTTGAGTTGCATAAGTAACAACTAAAGCAAAGAAAGCACCAATTGTCATTATTCCTTCAATAGCAATATTAATTACGCCAGATTTTTCAGAAAAAATTGCGCCTAGACCAGCTAATAAAAGAGGAGCAGCTAACCTAAAAGTCATTGCGAAAAGAGATATAAAAGCAATTCTATTCATTCATAGTCACCTCAATCTTAGCACTTTTTTTTGTTTTTCTTCTGAAAAACCACTTTACAATTTGATCAGCAGCTACAAAAAAGATAATTGAAGCTTGAACTATAGACACAACTTCTTTGGCAATACCAGCTTGCGCTTGCATAATTGGTGCTCCTCTTTTCATAAACGCAAATAGTAAAGAAGCTAAAACTACTCCTACTGGGTGATTCTGGCCAATTAATGCTACAGCTATACCATCAAAACCATAGTTTGGAAAAGATCCAAGTGAAGGTGCTCTCCTCATCGTGCCTAGTAAATGTGCTCCTCCAGCCAAACCTGATAGGATTCCACTTATGAACATTGCAATTACAAACTTTTTTGCTACATCAATTCCTGCATAATTAGCAGCTGTTGCTTTTAGTCCAACAGCTCTCACTTCAAAGCCTATTTTAGTTTTCCATAAAATTATATATACAATAATTGCAGCTAGTAGTGCGATAAAAATACCATAGTGTGCTCTAGAAGGAGCAAATATCTCAAACCTGGGTAACCTTATATCAGGATTGATTGCATGAGAACCTTGGTAGTTTTGAGCTTTAAATACATCGGATACTAAGAAATTATATACATAAAAAGCAATATGGTTCATCATTATTGTAGTAATTACTTCATGAACTCCTCTTTTTGCTTTTAACCAACCAGCAAAAGCTGCCCAAAGCCCCCCTGCTAGTCCTCCTGCAATAATAGCTAATAAAAGTTGTAGTGGTGTTGGTAAATGACTAAAAGTAAATCCTACATATGCTGCAGCAAATGAACCAGCAATATATTGACCTTCAGCACCAATATTAAACAAGCCACATCTAAAAGCAAATGCTATAGACAAACCTGTTAACATAAGTGGAACTGCATAAACTAATGACTCTCCAAATCCATATGCGCTCCCAAACACACTTACAAACAAAGCCCTATACCCATTCACAGGCTGCATTAGCGTTTCACTAAAAGTCATTCCATCTTGAATGCCTACCCAAATCATAGCTAGTGCGCCAACAAAAAGTCCTAAAATTATAGCTAATATAGGAAAGCGAATTGTTAACCAAGTATCTATTAGATATTTTTTTACTTTTGCTTTATTCATTAAGCTCTCCCCCATTTAGTTGACCACCAGCCATCAGGATTCCTAGTTTATTCTCAGTTGCATCACTTGCATCCATTTCTCCTGCAATTTTTCCTTCATACATAACCATAATCCTGTCACTCAATGACATAGTTTCCTCAAGTTCTAAAGAAATCAGCAAAACAGCATTACCAGCATCTCTTTGTTCGACTAATCTTCTATGGATAAATTCTATAGCACCTACATCAAGTCCTCGAGTAGGCTGTGCTGCAATAATGAGCTTTGGATTTCTCTCTATCTCTCTAGCTAAAATTACTTTCTGTTGATTACCTCCAGAAAGATTTTTGGCAAATGTTTCTATTCCAGGAGTCCTAACATCATACTTTGCAACTAAACTATTAGCGTGGTCATTAATAGCATCATAATTTAGAAAAATTCCTTTTGAAAATGGGCTTTTATAAAAGTTTTGCAACACAGTGTTTTCAGCTATACTAAAATCTAAAACCAACCCATGCTTATGCCGGTCTTCTGGTATGTGTGCTAATCCGAGATTAAACCTCTCTCTGATAGTTTTATTTGTTATATCCTGTGAATCTAGAATTATTTGACCATTTTCGATAGTTCTCAGCCCAGCAAGTGCTTCTATTAATTCTGTTTGGCCATTTCCCTCAATACCTGCAATACCTAAAATTTCCCCGTATTTAATACTAAATGTAAGGTCTTCAATTGCAATTAATTCTCTATTGTCCTTTACTCTAATATTCTTTACTTCAAGACATTTAGTAGTTGTATTTGCATCTTTCTTATCAACTCTAAGAAGAACTTTTCTACCAACCATTAATTCTGCAAGATCTTCAATTGAAGCTGATGAAGTATCCACAGTTCCAACTCCTTCACCCCTTCTTATAACAGTTACTCTGTCACACGCAGACTTAACCTCTTTCAATTTATGCGTAATAAAAACAATTGACTTTCCTAGTTCAGTCAATTTTCTCATAATTTTAATCAAATCATCAATCTCATGAGGAGTTAATACTGCAGTTGGCTCATCAAGAATAAGTATCTCTGCTCCCCTATATAATGCTTTTAAAATCTCAACCCTTTGCTGCATTCCTACAGAAATATCTCTAATTCTGGCATCAGGGTCTACTTCTAAACCATACTCTTTACTAAGTTCTACTACTTCTTTTCTGGCTGTATTCATGTCTAATAATCCATTTTTTTTAGTTTCTTTACCTAAAACTATGTTTTCAACAACTGTAAATGGTTCAACTAACATAAAATGCTGATGTACCATTCCTATGCCAAGTTCGATAGCTTTATTTGGCTCAGAAATAACTACCTTATTTCCGTTTACAAATATCTCACCCTCTTCAGGCTCATACAGTCCATAAAGAACGTTCATAAGTGTAGATTTTCCTGCACCATTTTCTCCAAGTAATGCATGAATCTCGCCTTTTCTCAATTCAAAGGTAATGTTATTATTAGCAATCACCCCAGGGAACTTTTTTATTATATTTTTCATTTCAATTGCTAACTGCATAAAATTCACCTCATTAAATTTTTACTAACATTGTTATAATTATACCAATACAAAAAGCAAAAACCAGACTAAAGTCTGGTTTTTGTAATAGAATTATTTAATTTCCCATATATTCTTCAAATTGATCTTCTGTGGCTGGTACTACAAGCTCTCCACTCTTAATCATTTCAGTATATTCTTCAATTGTTGCGAATACATCTTCTCTGATTTCTTCTGGAATAGTAATATCGCTTGTAGGAGCAACACCAACACCATCTTCCGCAAGTCCTAACAATAATACTTCTCCACCATTGAAGATACCATCAGCGATTAATCTTTCTGATAACATAGCCATTGCTCCACCTACGTTCTTAAACATACTAGTAAGCATATTGTCTGGTGCTTCTTCGTATTGGTCTCTGTCTACACCAATTGTCCAAAATCCTTCAGGTCCTGTTCCTCTTGCTTTTGCAGACTCAAATACACCAACTCCTGCGCCACCAGCAGCATGATAAATTACATCTGCACCTTGATCAAACATAGTATCTGCAGTTTCTTTTGCAATTTGTGTGTTATCCCAGCTTTCAACGTATGCAACTTGAATTTCAGCATCAGGGTTTACAGCTTTAACACCAGCTCTAAAACCAACTTCAAAACGCTTAATTAAGTCTCCACTCATGCCACCAACAAAAGCAACTTTATTACTTTCAGTGGTCATACCTGCTACAAGTCCTACCAAGAATGATCCTTCATGTTCTTTAAATGCAACCTGTACTAAATTCTCATAATCTAACCAATCAACATCAATAATTCCAAATTTAGCATCAGGCATACTATCTGCAATCTCAGCCATATCATCAGCTAACATAAATCCAACTGCCCAAGTCAGGTCACTACCGCTATCTACTGCTGTTCTCATGTTTGATGCGTATTCAGTCTCAGAGTTCGAAAGTATGTAATTGAACTCAACATCTGGATATTTATCAACTAAGGTCTGAAGACCTTCCCAAGCACTTTGGTTAAAAGATTTATCATGTATTCCACCTGTATCGGTAATCATGATAATCTTGCTTACACCATCATCTGGTGTATCAACAGGGTCATCTGTGCCTGGATCATCAGATGTGTCTGTTTGGCAACCAACGATTGCAAATAATAAAATAAATATTGTTGTAATTGCAAGTAACTTCTTTAACATTAAACATCCTCCTTTATCTATGCTACTTTTTTATAATTCTATAAGTTTCTTAAGAATCCTCTTTTAACGAGACTTTAAATGTGTGAAAAAAATGAGAAAATAATTTAGGCTACAAAAATATTTTACTAGATTATCTTCTCTTTAAAGTATACAATGTACTGTAGAAAATAGAGAGGTTGATATATATATGCTTCAAATTGTGGGAATTGGAATAGCTTTTGTATTAATCATTGTGTTAGTTAACAAAAAGGTTTCTCTTGGAATCTCGCTAATTTTAGGTTCTATAATAGTTGGACTTTTTTCTAACCTTGGACTAATAGGTATATTGCAAACATTTGGTGTTGCTGCTAGTGACCCAGTTACTATACGATTAGTAGCCATACTTGGATTAATCAGTATTTTAGGGTACTTAATGCAAGAGCTTGGTATATTAAGAAAGTTAGTTGATAGCCTGAATACACTACTTAAGTCACCTAAGCTTTCATTATCAATAGTACCTTCAATAATGGGAACTCTTCTGGTTACAGGTGGTGCCATAATGGCTGCTCCATTAGTTGATGAAATTGGAGATGATCTAAGTATTTCTAAACCTAAAAAATCAGCTATAAACTTGATTTTCAGACATGGCTGGTATTTTATATATCCAATGATGCCTGGTTTTATACTTGTATCAGAAATCGCCAATATAGATAAGTTTGATTTAATAGCTATTCAATGGCCACTATCACTTATTTTAATCGGACTAGGTTATTTTATGTGGATAAGACCATCAAAGACTAATGAAGAACTTAGCTATCAAAATGGTAAGAGGTCTTTTTCTGACTTTACTGATTTTGTTAAATATAGCTCTCCAATATGGGTTAGTTTAATAGTAGCTTTGACGTTTGAAGGGATGGATTTTGCAAACATTGGAGTTTCTCCAGACCTTAGCAATCTAATTGGAAGTATCGCTTTTCCAATTGGCTTACTAATAGGTATTATAATAACCTTCTTTTTGAATAGTGAAAATGTGGACAAAGGAAAGTCTATTGTAAAAGGTATAAACATTGGGATTATGTTTAGTGGCTTTGGAATCATGGTGTTTAAGGAGATGGTTGGACAACTAAGTGTATTAAATGAACTAGTAACTAGTTTCTTAGAAACTGGAGTTCCCATATATATCTTATTTATTAGTCTACCATTACTGACAGGTATGCTAAGTGCATCAACAACTTCAGCAATTGGTGTTACTCTACCCATTTTGCTACCAGCACTTTCTGTAACAGCAAACCCAGTACCACTAATTATGTTAGCATATAGTTCATCGTTTTTAGGATATTTAGTGTCGCCTCTTCACTTATGTCAAATACTGACACTGGAATATTTTAAAATTAAGATAACAGATTTATATAGGGAGTATTTACTGCCAATACCGGCAACTTTTGCTGCTTCAATTTTGATTTACTTCTTTGTTAGATAAAAGAATAATTATGTTGCAATAATACGCTATTTAGTATACACTAATTAGCGTATTTTCTTTTTTTAGTTTGCCCTAAATAAAACGGTATGCTAAAATTTTGATATAAAACTTTTATTATTTTACCACGGAGGTTCCTTATGAAAGATATAACAAAACCTTTTTCTAGACCTGAGGGATATAGTGAACGAATTCCTGTCATTGCTAAGAGATTATTTAAAAATCCAGGTACAGATGTTTTACGTGACTGGGCTAAAGGTGATGAAATTACAACATGCACAGGAAGTCCTGTATATGTGACACATATACGATCAAGAAGTGCAGACAATACTTATGTAGTTTCTGATAATGTTAAAACTGGCGTATTCCAAAAAGAGTGGACTAGAGATGAAGCTAGGAAGCTTCAAGATCAAGTTCATGAATATCTTAAAAAACGTGATGTAATCCAAATTGACTGTATTTTGGGTAATTCAGACAAGCAACTTAAGCTAAGACTTTATATTACAAAGAAATATGCACGAATTGCAATGATGCTTGCAAATATGTATTTTGCACCAGTTCCTGGTCAAGAGGATTTACCTGATAGTCAAGTAGACTTTATTTCTATTTATGTTCCAGAATTGAACACTCAAAATAGAAAAATTTATGCTGATATGGATAATCGAGTTACATATATTACAGGTTCAGATTATTTTGGTGAAGCTAAGAAATCTTTCTTAAGACATGCAATGTTCTTGGCAAAAGAATGGGGCGGATTAGGATTCCATGCAGGCTCAAAAGTATTAAAAGTTAGAGATAAAAATAACGAGTTAAAAGAGTATGGCTTTATTATGTTTGGCTTGTCTGGAACAGGAAAAACAACTCTGACCTTATCAGATCATGGATTAACTGGCGAAGAAGAGTCAATTATTAGGCAAGATGATGTAGTGCTGATGATGCCTGATGGATATTGTTATGGAACTGAAGCTGGATTCTTTATAAAAACAGGTGGCTTGGATGAGTCACAAAGAGTTCTATTCAATGCCGCTAAGTCTCCATATGCTGCTTTTGAAAATGTTATAGTTTGCGAAGAATCTGGAATTATAGACTATGATGATGAAACATTATGCAATAATGGTAGAGGTGTTTTACGTAGAGAAGACGTAGAAGGCATTAAAGATAGAATTGATATAGACAAGGCTAATAAAATAGTATTTATTACAAGAAGAAATGACGTTATGCCTGCTTTAGCAAGACTAACCCCTGAGCAAGCTGCTGCATTTTTCATGTTAGGTGAATCAGTTGAAACAGGTGCGGGAGACCCTACTAAAAAAGGTCAAAGTAAGCGATCTGTTGGAACAAACCCTTTTATAGTTGGACCTGAAGCTGAAGAAGGAAATAGATTCCTAGAAATCTTAAAGAACAATGATGATATGGAATGCTATCTGTTTAATACTGGAAGAGTTGGTACGTCATACATTTACAATACAAAAGGTAAAAACATTACTGTAGATGTTTCAACTGGGCTTATGAAAGACATAGCTAGGGGAACAATTAAATGGGAAATCGATCCATATTGGGGATATGAAGTTGCTGTAGAATCACAAGAAGTTGATTTATCAGGATATAACCCAAAGAACTACTTTACAGATGAACAATACCACATTTTAAACGATAGACTTATGGAAGAGAGATGTGAGTGGTTAAGAAAGTTTGATGGACTTAAAACTGAAATCATACAAGCAGTATGTAATCATTAAATTCTAAATGGACCAGCTTAAGAACTGGTCCATTTTTTATATCATAATCAAAAAAAAGCCCCTTTAAATAATTTATCTTTAAAAGGGCTCTTTCAATTATTTGTTAATATTTAATTATTTTTTTTCAAAAAGAACTTCTCCGTCAATAATAGTCATAACACATGATGTCAAATTAGAGAATGGATGTCCATCCCATACTACGATATCAGCATCTTTTCCAGCTTCTAAACTACCAACTTGGTTGTCGATACCTAAAAACTTAGCTGGGTTAATAGTAACAGACTTAAATGCTTCTTCTTCTTTAAGACCGTGTCTAATTGCTAGTCCCACATGTACAGGAAGCCATCTAGTTCCACCAGCTACATCTGTTTGTATACAAACATTTACACCAGCATCATTTAGGATACCAGGAGTTTCCATTTTAACTTCCCAAAGTTCTTGTTTAGCTGGACCCATTAATAATGGTCCTACCACAGCTGTAACATCTTTTTCAGCTAGAATTTCCTTTACTTTATAACCTTCAGTACAATGCTCAATAGAATACTTTAAACTGAACTCTTCAGCAATTCTAATCGCTGTAATAATATCATCAGCCCTGTGTGCATGAATTCTAGCTGTAAGCTCTCCTTTAACAACTTTACCAATCATTTCAAGCTGTAGATCTCTATCTGGTAATGGCTTGCCTTCTTTTTCAGCGTGCTCAATCTTATTTAAATAATTTTGAGCTTTGATTAATGATTTTCTTAAAACAGCTGCGTTACCCATTCTTGTTGATGGCTCATTTTTTCTTTCGCCATAAACTCTCTTAGGATTTTCACCTAAAGCCATTTTCATACCTTCTGTTCCTGGATACATCATTTCCTCTACTGTCAAACCTCTTAGCTTTATAGCAACTCCAGTTCCACCAATAATATTAGCTGAACCTGGTCCAGTATAAACTGAAGTAATACCATGTTCTCTTACTAATTTTACTGCAGGGTCTTGTGGATTAATAGAATCCATACCTCTAACTTCAGCAGTGATAGGTGATGAAATTTCATTAAAATCCATAACCATAGGAACATTAGGCTCTCCCCATAGACAAATGTGACTATGTGCATCAATTAAGCCTGGTGTAATTGTTTTTCCCTCTGCATTAAGAACTTTTGCATCTTCAGGAACATTTACATCTTGTCCAACTTCAACAATTTTCCCATTTTCAATTAAAACTGTTCCGTTTTCGATAATACCATTAGTAATAGTATATATCTTTCCTCCAACTATTGCTGTTTTCATTAAACAACCTCCTTGTTTTTGCTCTCTATTTATTCTACACCCTAAATGAATTTCCTTCAAGGATGTTTAAAATGTTGTCATAAGTTGATAAAGTTTCTTAACTTTAGTAATTATCTCATTAAATCGCTCGAGCTTAAGAGACTGGTCTCCATCTGAAAGAGCTTTATCTGGAGCATTGTGTACTTCTATCATAAGCCCATCTGCGCCTGCAGCTATAGCCGCTAATGCCATAGGTTCGACTAAATTCCAATATCCTGTGGCATGACTAGGATCTACTATTACAGGTAAATGAGTTCTACTTTTTACAATTGGCACTGAACTTAAATCTAACGTGTTTCTGGTATCTTTAGAAAAAGTTCTTATACCCCTCTCACACAAAATTATGTTCTCATTACCTCTTGTAGCTATATATTCAGCGGCATTTAACCACTCTTCTATCGTGGCTGAGAGACCTCTTTTTAAAATAACAGCTTTATCTTGAGTTCCTACTTCTTTAAGAAGCTCAAAATTTTGCATATTTCTTGCTCCAATTTGTATAACATCTAAATAGTCATAAGCTTCTTCCAATTGCTTTTGTGACATAACTTCTGAAACAACTGGTACACTAAACTCCTCTTTTACCTCCTTTAGATATTTCAAAGCATCTATTCCCATACCTTGAAAACTGTAAGGAGATGTTCTAGGCTTATATGCTCCACCTCTAAAAAGTGAGATTTTGTCATGAATATGTTTAGCAATATCAAAAACTTGATCCCTAGATTCTACTGCACAAGGGCCAGCAATAATTATAGGTTTTTCTTCTTTTAAATTAAACTTTTTCAAGCTATACTCTCTATATTCTAAATAATTCTTACCTATGATTGGTAGACTAGCCCAGCTACTTGCCAAAGACTCAACACCTGGGTAGTTAGCAAGAAAAACTTCATCAATCCTATCTTTATTTACAGCTAGCAAAATCAAAGTTCTTAGCCCAACTTTTTCTATGTTATAGCTGATCTTTTCCATTTCAAGCCTCGAAACTACATCGTTAACTTGCATATCAGTAGAATCAAGGCTCATTACAATTATCATTTTTTCACCTACTAAGTAATACTTTATCTATTAAATTGCCTGCTACTTTCGATTAACTCGATAATTCTCTGTAACCCATTTTCTTCACGACATGATTTAACTATATCTACAGGTTCATGATTTTTCAAGTAAAGCATCCCTTGATTTGAAATAAACGCCCAAGCTCTATACACTGGCCCACCTGGAACGCCTGTGCCTATCGCAAAATAATCATAGTTGCATCTTTGGGTGAACTGATCTTTTGTAAAGTCTAATAGATCAAACCAAAGTTGATTGTCTGCTACTCTACTATATGGCCCCATATATGGGCAAATCTCATTTTCTACTGCAAATCCAGACTCTAAATCTGCCATACTCTGAACTACTTGATCAATTAAATCCATGCATATATAGTATAAATTAGACCCATCACTTTCGTTTTCTTCATCATATGAAAGTTTTATCATGTCTTCAATTTTTTCAACTATTTCATCTTCAGTTTTTCCATCTTTATAAGCATTATAGTAGTAGTACAACTCATTGTCATTTATTGAGCGAAAGTTACCTAAAGATACATTAAAATAGCCAAACGCTGTGCTCAAAGGATTCGCAGGGTCTTGTGCTAAGTATATAGTATAATACCCTTGAGTCTTATCTATATAGCTTAAAAGGCGTAATCTGTCAGCTTCATGGTGTCTTTTAACTAAGTTTGTTGCTACCTTATATGCCAACATAAAGTTTTCTCTAGAGTTAGGATCATTACTAACAGTTCTCATATAAAAATGCTCCTTTCTTCTCTTAAGGTAATAATTCTTTACCTTTAATATCTGTTATTTTAATGCCTATTACATGAACATTGTTCCCTTCATCATTTTCAACTTTGACAAACTCATCTTTAGCATATTTACTTACCAGTAAATTAAGTATTTTTCCTTTTTTTTCAATATCATCAATAAAGAAAGCTTCCCCTGTTGCAATGACACTTCTATAAAAACAACTAAACTTACAACCCTTTGTTGCTTGTTTAACCCCAATTGTTTCATCTACTTCTATGCATACATTATTATTCACTTCTATTAAATCTATTTTCCTGCCATCTTTTGCTGAATGTATGTATACAACATCCTCCACTAAAACATAGTTTAAAGGAACAATATAAGGAATATTATTATCAACCAAACCAAGTCTTAATGTGTCTCTATTCTTTAAAAAATCCCAAGAAGCTGAAAGACTCATGAGTCTTTCAGCTCTTCTCATTTTATGCATACTCATTGTCTAAGTATGCTATGCCATCAGGATGAATTCCAGCCTCAATTCTGGCAATTTCTTTATGTGTAGAAGTGTCTATTACTGACACATCATTAGTTTTATTATTAGCAACATAAGCTAATGACCCACTTGGATTGAAAACCGTTCCACCTGGCCATACTCCTACTCTAATTCTTTTAATCTCTCTCATACCTTCTGTTTCAATGATTGATAAATCTCCAGATTCTCTGTTAGGAACGTAAACCCATTCACCATTTGGACTAAATATTAATCTTATTGGTAAAGTACCTAACTTTATTCTTTTTATAGTATTGTAATTCTCTAAATCAATTATCTGAACTTCGTTATCATGTTGATTTGCAACATATAAAAGCTTGTCATTTATATCAACAGCCGCTCCCTCTGGTCCCTTACCTACAGGTATATGAGTTACAACTTCTTCATTATTAACATCAAATATAGTCATATTATCAGACCCTATATTTGGAATATAAATAGTCTGTTTATCTCTTGAAAAATAAATCATATGAGTTTTATCTTGATAAGTATCAATTACTTTTTCAAACTCGAAGTTATCTGTATTAATTATAAATATCTTATTCGAATAGGTTGAAGATATATATAATTTCTTTCCATCCTCTGTAACTCCTACACCATGTGGAAATTTAAAATCAGGATGTTCTATTCTTTTAACTTCTTCCATTTTCTCATTATCTATAACTGATATTGTATTTCCACCTGCATTAGTAACATATGAAAACTTTTTATCAGGAGATATTGCTACCTCATGTGGATTAATGTCTACTGGAACTTTTTTTACTGTTTTATAGTCAGAAACATTGATAAATGAAACAGTTGCTTCATCTTTGTTTAGTACTACAAGATAGTTTTTCATTGATTTCCTCCTTAATAAGATATATATTGTTACAGTAATATTATAACATACAAATAAGTGGAGGCATATTTTAAATAAAATGAAGAAAATTACTTTTTGCGAACAAAATCTCGAGTTTGGTTCTAAAGCTGTGCTTGATTATGCGAATACTCATTTAAGTAAATCATTTAACATAAGAACTGCTAGGTGTTTAGGTGAATGTGGTTTGTGCTTTTCAAGTATAATTGTAGATTTCCATGGGAAACTTCTCGTAAGCAAAACAACTGATGATATGATTAATCAAGTAGCCGCTTATGCAAAGGAGCTACAGGACC
Source organism: uncultured Clostridiaceae bacterium (assembly GCA_964546025.1). Classification (GTDB taxonomy): domain Bacteria; phylum Bacillota; class UBA994; order PWPR01; family PWPR01; genus PWPR01. Next base: position 3,545 of record CAZJHT010000024.1, on the reverse strand, counting down.
AAGAAGCGCTTTAATATATATTTTTCTGGAATTATTATGGTATAATAATTAGCAGAATCAATAAGGAGGATACACTTGTGGATGATAAAACAAGAGTTATTCATAAAAGAAAAACTAATAAAAATAAAAAAAATAATGACACAGACAAAAAAACAGACAATAAGAAGAAAAAACCTAGCAAGGTTAAGAAAGCATTAAAGGTATCGATTATTTTATTCTTCTTAGTAGGTTTAGTAGCTGGTATAGCAGCGCTTGGATACGCCTATAAAGTTATATCTGCAGCACCAGATATAAATCCAAACCAGCTTAGACCAGTGCAAACTTCTTATGTTTATGATAAAAATGATAATGTCTACACAACTTTTCATGGTGAAGAGGATAGAACACTCATTGAATATAATGATATCCCTGAACACCTCATAAATGCTTTTGTAGCTATAGAGGATGAGAGGTACTGGGATCATCCAGGTATAGATCTGAGAGCAATATTCAGATCTATATATAGAAATTTAACTGGTGGTAGAATAGAGGGTGCTAGTACAATTACACAACAACTTCTAAAAAATTCAATTCTTACTCCTGCAAGAACTATGGAAAGAAAACTCCAGGAACAATGGTTAGCTTTACAGCTAGAGCGTATGTATACCAAAGAAGAAATATTACAAATGTACCTAAACAGAGCTTTCCTAGGTCATTACGCTCATGGTATTGAAGCTGCTAGCGAAATGTATTTTGGTAAATCTGCTAAAGAAGTAGACCTAGCAGAAGCAGCGATGCTTGCTGGGATTACACAAACACCAAATTATTATTCACCTTATAATAACTTAGATGCAGCTATAAATAGAAGAAACTTAGTACTTAATAAAATGGTAGAACTAGAGTATATAACATCATCAGAAGCTGAAGAAGCAAAGTCACAAGAGGTCATCTTAGCAGGGTCGAGCAAAAAAGACCCCCAACCTCATCCGCAGTATACTTGGCACGCTAAAGAAGTTGCTAAAAGAAAACTTATTGAGGCAGGAGTTGTTGAAACTGGAGGCGAAGCTGATAATCTGATTTTTTATGGTGGACTACATATATATACTGCAATCGATTTAACTATGCAAGCAGAGCTTGAAAATGCTGTTTTAACAGTTTTAGATGGAGTCGGAGAAGAAGAACCAAATGGTTCTATGGGACCCCAAGTTGCAGCGATTATTATAGAACAGAGCACTGGGGAAGTTAGAGCTGCCGTTGGAGATAGGGATGTCACCAAAAATGGACTAAAAAGATATGCTCAATCACATGTATCTACTGGATCTTCTGTTAAACCTGTAATAGATTATGCAGCGGGAATTGAACAAAACATTCTTACTGCTGGCACTGTAATAGATGATGCCCCAATATCTTACACAGAATGGGGTGGAGTATATAGACCACAAAACTATCATAGAAATTTCTTAGGACTTGTTACTGTAAGAACAGCCTTAGTTAGATCTCTTAATATACCTGCTGTAAAAGCATTTTTAGCCGTAGGTATTGAGAACAATATAAGGTTCGTCAGACAATTAGGGATTAATACTGAGGTTCATCCGTATCCATCTTCTGCACTAGGAGCTACAGAAATGACTTTGGAAGAAATGACTAGAGCTTTTGGAGTTTTTGGTAATGAAGGTATTTTAGTGGGTGAATTAAATGAAAATGGCAATTGGGAAAACATTTATATAAGAAAAATAGTTGACTCAGATGGGAATACTTTGTATGAAGCTAATACGATTCAGAGGACTGCTATGAGACCAGAAGCCGCATACATCATGACTGACATTTTAAAAGATGTAATTGCAAGATTTGCAGATACAAGAGCTGTTTCAAGACCTGCTGCTGGAAAAACAGGAACATCTCAGGGCTCTCAGTATGCTTGGTTTATTGGCTATACCCCTGACTATGTAGGTGGTGTGTGGACTGGACATGATGTGTATAATTATTCCCCTGGTGCACCTGGTGTAGCACTTAGCTCTAGAAAATGGCAAGAAAGAAATAGAGTAGACGGAAGTCAATGGCCTGCTAGAGTTTGGGCAGCCATGATGAAAAATGCACTAGATGCAGCTGAGATCCCTAAGAATGATTTTAGTAAGCCTGATAACATTATAGGACCTATTCAAATAAGTTCTAAAACTGGACTTTTACCAGGTACTCATACACCAAATGAGTTTAGAATTAATGAGATATTTATACGAGGTACAGAACCTACTGAAACTGATGATTTCTTCCAGCAAGTTTTGATTTGTTCTGAATCTAGTTTATTAGCAAGTGAATATTGTCCTGCAGCTAGTCAGGTTATTAGATACCGATTTGATAGAGATGAAAATTATGACCGTGTTGATGAACAAGGAAATCAACTAGATCGTCCACTTGACTATATATGGGAAAAGCCTTCTAAGCATTGTGATATTCACTTGCCTGGTGGTGCATATATAAATGAGGATGGTGAGATAGTTTACCCTGACCCTCCAATCTATGTAGAACCTGATTTTCCAGGCAATGACACCGACCCAGAAGAACCAGTAGAGAATGGTGATGAAGGCGATGAACTACCACCAGAGGATATTCCAATAATAGAGGACCCTGACGATGGTATTCCAATAGGTGACTAGAATTTTTAATGGGGTTGTCTCAAAGTAGTAAACTTTAAGGCATTTCCAGATAAAACAAAATAAGGCTAAGAAATGACACGCAATTATCCAGATAATGGTTGATTGTGTGTCTTTTATTTAAAAGAAATTCAGGGACATAAGTCCCTGAAGATTATTATTTCAGGTTTTACTAAAGTTACTTAAGCTACATTACTAGCTTTTGGATAAAAGAATGACAAACCTAACCGATTATCCTGAATCTTGTTGTGAAGTTTGTTAACACTAAAAGCCATAGCATATATAAGTACTTCAAAAAATGTACCTATTTCTCCTCTATACTTAAATCTATTAAACTTATAGTCTTGTTTCAAAGCCCCAATTGCTCTCTCAGTTTGAATAGATCTATTTACTCTAAATAACATTCCTAGTTCACTATCAATATTTCTTTGAGATTCTTCTCTATACTTAATAAAGATGGAAGAGTAGAATATCCTTTGATTCTTCTTACCCTTAAAGCACTGTAATCTAAATTCGCAGTTATCACAACTTTCACACTCATACACCCTAGATTTTGCTTCATAACCACTATCTTTTTTTCTTTTAGAAGTATAGATGTGCTTTAGCCTCCTGTTATTATGACATATGAACTCATACTTCTTCATTTTGTTAATATATTCGTTTAATTGCTCAATGCCCCGCTGTATTTGTTGTTTCTTTCGACATTTGCTATATACGAAGACTATATTATTCTTTTAGCAATCTTTTTAAGTTTCTTAAGGATAACTTCCATTTGAGTTATTAAATCTCTTTCCAATTCTTCTATTACCCAGTACTTAGCACTAATTTCTACGAAAAACTTATCTATTGGTTGAATTATGATCTGGCACTGGTTCTCCTCTTAACAACCACATAAAGTTAATATTTTGCCTACAG
>CAZJHT010000023.1:0-35245 GCA_964546025.1 uncultured Clostridiaceae bacterium | reverse complement strand
AATACCTTGGTATATACCAAGGTATCGACTCTTAGCTAAGTGGGGTGACAGTATATCCCATTTCTTCTAAAAGCACAGGTATGGAATTGTCCCCAGCTAAATGTAAGTAGCCTACTACCACAAAGTAGTTTCCTTCATCTTTAAGTAATTCATCAAGCTTAACTGCCATGTTTGCGTCACGCTCATTCAGAAAAGCATCTTGATATGCCTTATATGAAGGTGTAGGAGCATCTTGCATCATTTCATTTCTTAAGTTAGCTACTGCATCATAATCTCCATCATGCCAAAATCTGAGTAACTCGTCTAATCCAGTTTCTAGTTCTGAAATTTCTGCTAGAGTTTCTTCCAAAAATATAACTTCAGACTCACTTGATAATAGTGAAAAAGGTTTAAACTGGTCTGTGGCAGTTTCAAGTCCAATTATTTTTTTATCAGCTGCTTTTGAAAGAAAGTAAATATCAACACCATCGTCTACACTAAAACTAGTTTCATCCATTGCTATTTGAGTAACTATCTGGGCTGCATACCATGGTTTAATACTTTCTAGACTTGCCCTATCCACATAATCAGGTCCAATCAAATCTAAAATCTTGGTAATAGTCTCTTCACTTACATGATTAGAAAGTCTATCTCCATCGCTATAAAATCCATACTCCATGACTACACCGATAAGTTCAGATTGATCTATATTGACTAGATCCATCTCTAATACTAAAGTTTCAGAGTTTTCAAAAGCACTTTCTACAGAATCTACTAATGGATACATGTCTTCATAACCAGCATGAATTGATCCAAATAAATACATTGTACTTTGGCCTCCAGAAACTTCATAAAAGATTCCTTTTGGAAGATCTTCAGGCGTAGTTTGTGAAGAGCATCCTACAAACACTAGAAATAGCAGTAGGATTATTGCTATAAATTTTCTTTTAAACATTGTATTTCTCCTTCATTTGAATACTAATGCATATTATAGCAGAATTAGAGTGTGTTGAGTCAAAAATTTAGAAAATATGCAGACTATATGAAGAGTTGCATTTTAAAGATTAGTTTAAATTATTTGCGATTTGGGATATTTAACGTGCAAATAATACATAAAAAATTGGTGTTACTATAACGAAAAACTGGATTAGTAGAGATAAACATTGTATTTTATCATTTAAGATGACAAGTATTTGACACTAAGATAAATATAAAATATATTTATAGAAAGAATACTTTAACACTTTAAGTGGAATAATGGAAGAGGAGGTATAATTGTGGATATATTAAGTGGTATTCTAGATATCTTAGAAGTGGGATTCATAGTAATAGAGAATGAACAAATTGTTAATTGCAATGAAAGGTTTAGAAGTTTTTTTAATTTTGAAAAACCACTTAAGAAGAAGAGCATTAAGGCGTTGCCACAAGACCTCTTTAATAATGTGAGCGTTTTTGTAAAAGAAAGAGATTTTGAAAAATCTTTAGAGATAGACAATGGAGAGTTTAAAGTTAAACTTAAAGCTTTTGAATATGAAAGTAAGCTTGTTGTTACAGTGTTAAGCTATGAAAAGATAAGTAATTTTTTCTATGACGAGCTATCTGGTAATATTAAAGAAGATCATAATCGTCTGAGGGAAGAAAGATATCAATCAATTATTTCTGTTTTAAATACTGGAGTTTGGGAATATTATGCTGATATTGATTACCAGTGGTGCAGCAAAGAATACTTTACAATGCTTGGGTATAAAGAAAGCAGTTTTAACTATTTTGGTGAGGGGAATCTGAGAAGAGTTTGGGTTGATTTAATACACCCAGATGATAGAGATGAAGCAGTAAAAAGGTTTTATGACTATATAAATAATAATAATGACCCAGATGCAATGTATGAAAATCGGTTTAGACTTAGAAGAGAAGATGGATCATATGCATGGATAAGGTCAAGGGGTAAGACAATTTTCGCCAAAGGGCACAAAACAAAACTGACTGTGGGAACACATATTGATTTTACAGAAATATATGAAAGCCAAGTAAGGTTTTATAAGTTGTTTAATGAAGTGCCTGCTTTAGCAGTCCAAATATATGATAAAGACGGAAAAGTTGTTTACTGGAATAAAGCATCGGAAAATTTATATGGATATAGTGAAAAAGAAGCACTTGGAAAATCAGTATTCGAGTTAATTGTTAAAGAGCAGGATTATAATAGAATTAGTAGAGAGCTTGTTGAGTTCTTTGAGAAGAAATCAGGGAGCTTGGTAAGTGAGTATAATTTTAAAAACAAGGATGGAAGAGAGATACTAGTTTTAACTAATAATGTTGTTTTACCTATAGGAGATGACGCTGAACTAATATCTATTGATATTGATTTATCAAAAAGAAAAGAAATCGAAGATTTGCTCTACCTAGAGAAAGAGCACTTAAGAGCCACTTTATTATCAGTAGCTGATGGCGTTATATCAACAGACAAAGAAGACAAAATAACTTTAATGAATAAAGTAGCAGAAGATTTAACAGGGTACACTCTTGAAGAGGCATATGGAAAGGATGTGTCAAATGTATTGTATATCAAGTCCCTAGCAGAAATCAATAATGAGTCAATCGAAGATAGTTATAACGATAAAGGTGACTTAGATAATACTATACTCATTAAAAAAAACGGAGCAGAGATATTAATAGAACAAAGCATTGCTCCTATTTATAATAGATATGGCGGGGAACTAGGGTCCGTAATTGTGTTTAGAGATTCTACTGAGAAAAAAGCAAGAATTCGCGAAATAGAGTATTTATCTCAACATGATAGTTTAACCGGGTTGTTTAATAGGCATTTCTTTGAGAGAGTTGCACAAGAATTAGATGAAGAAGAGAATTATCCAATAGCACTATTCATGATTGATATAAATGGATTAAAGCTTACAAATGACGCGTTTGGACATGCAAAAGGTGATCAATTACTTAAGAAAGTTGCTGATATAATTAAAGACTCTTGCAGAGGCAATGATATCATTGGGCGTGTTGGTGGAGATGAATTTTCAATCTTTTTACCTAAAACGAACTATGATCAAGCGAAAAGAGTCCAAAAAAGGATTCTTGAAGAAGCAGATAAAGCTATGCTAGAGACAATAGCTGTTTCTATAGCCATTGGATTTGCTATAAAATCAGAAAGTCAAACAACTATGGATGAAATTAAAACACACGCAGAGAATGAAATGTATAAGAACAAGTTAGTCCATGGAAAGAAAATGAAAAGTAGAACTATTAATGCTATTATGGAAACTCTTAATGAAAGGTATGTAGGAGAAAAAGATCATTCGAGCAGGGTTATTGATTATGCGTGTAAGCTTGGAGAAGTTCTTAATCTTGACAGGGGTATTTTAGAGGATTTAAAAACTGCAGCAAAAGTACATGATATAGGAAAAATTGTAATACCTGAAACAATTCTTAATAAAGAAAATCCACTTTCAGAAAGTGAGTATGAAGCAATCAAGAAACATTCTGAAACAGGGTATCATATCCTGCGTTCTGTAGACGAATATATGCAAATTGCTGATATAGTTTTGTACCATCACGAAAGGTGGGATGGTTACGGCTACCCGGAGAATCTCAAAGAGTGTGAGATTCCTCTTATAGCAAGAATAATATCAATAGTAGATGCTTTTGAAGCAATGACCTCTCATAGACCATATAGGAAGAAGTTAAGTATGGAGATAGCAATAAATGAACTGAGAAATAATGCAGGAACGCAATTTGATCCAGTACTAGTAGATTTATTTATAAGAGAGGTGCTTGAAGACACTTCATAATTAATGCTTTAGTACTGTATATCGATATGGTACAATCAGAATGTAGATAGAAATTTAAATCATTAACAATGAAAGGGGAATTGTGATGAAAAATAAACTAGCTATATTGTTGATTGTGCTTTTTATTATTGTGGGATGTTCTAGTGAGGTTGCTGATCAACCAGATGATACAGTACCACAAGTTGATGATAGTTTGGATGAAGTTGAAGCAACAATTGAATTGCCAGATAACTTTCCAGTTGTGAGTGGCGCAAAGTTGAGTAGCTATTTTGAATTTTTTGGTATGTATCAATACACCTATGAATACAGTGGAAGTATGGATCAAATGAGAGATGAGCTAATAGGCGGATTATTTGATATAGGAATAGTTGCATCGGGTTATAGTTTTTCTCAATATGCTACAGGAGAATCCCAAGATATTATAATGTCAGATGGTAGCGCAGATGGGTACTTAGGGTACATCGTATTACATACAGATGAGAGTAATGATTTTAACGATATCGTAGGTTATACTGTAACTGTGTCAGAGCAAATTTTTAATTATGAGCCATTTGAAATACCATTAATAGAGCAGGGTCCACCTGAAGATATTAGTATTTACAAAGATGCCTTCTTATATGACTATCAAGACAGAAGAGACTTGTTTGAAGCAAACGAACTGTTTAATTATGTTTACTTAATAGACTATTTTTCTGGTAATCAAGAGCTAGGTGAAATGTTAGCTGAGTATAGAGAGATACACGATTTTTATTTAAACGATCTGAATGATCGAGGATATGAAGTTGAAGAAAATGGGACAATAGTAGCAACTAATGATGATGTAGAAGTAAGAGTAAGAATAAGTCCATTTTATATAGGAGGCTCTGTTCATGGAGCACAGATTGAGATCATTAAGTAACTCCCTTTTATCAAGGGAGTTATCTTTTAAAGGAGAAACTATATGAGAATTATAGGTGTATTTATCTTAGTCATGAGTCTCATGCTTCTTTTTGGCTGTGAAAAGGATATGGAAACAATAATTAGCCCCAATATCCATAATGTTATTGCTGTTAGTAATCAAAACATTTATGCAGTAACTAACAGTAAAAGGGTGATTGTCACAGGAGACAATTCATTTTCGCAGCACAGTGCTAGTGAGTGGGAAGATATCGTAGGCATAGCAGCTAATGAAATTTCTGTGGTAGGGTTAAAAGAGGATGGTTCCTTAGTTTTCTTAGGAGAAGATTATGGAGCTAAACGGTGGAAAAATATGCAGAGATTAGATTTAGGTCATACTCATATTGTAGGGCTTAATGTAGATAATGAGCTGGTTGCATCAGGAATATTAAGTAGGTTTCATTTCGAAAGTGGAGATACAAGAGTAAAAGGAGATGCGTCAAAGGATTATGTGAATAATTGGACGGATGTTCAAGATTTCAGTGTTGGGTATGGTCATACTGTTGCTGTAAGTTCTGAAGGTGAAACTATGTTTTTTGGATATAACCTGGATGGGCAAGGAAACTTAGAGGATTTTACTGAAATAACAATGGTAAAAGCTGCTTACTTTCACACATTAGGTCTTAACCAGAATAAGAGTGTAGTTCATGCAGGAAGCGATTATCATCAACTAGGAGATATGACAGATTTTAATGATATTATTTTCATTGAAGCAACCGAAAGAGGATCAATTGGAGTCAAGTCAGATGGCAGTATTGTAACAGTTGGCCCCAATTTGCGTGGTGAGTTGGAGCTAAGTGATTGGGAAAATGTAATAGCTGTATATGGTTGTAGCTATTTCACTGTAGGCTTGAAAGATGACGGTACAATATTGTTTGCTGGCACTGATAAAGAACGAAACCTTAATACAGAGATATTTACTGACATTGTTACTATATTTGATTAAGAACTTAGTATGACGTTAGATCTATGGGGGTGAAGCTTTTGAAAAAAGAGTTACTAAAGTCTCACATAATAAGTATATTGACCATACCGATAAACTTTATAGTTATAATGCCACTTATAATTTTAGCTATTGAGGATAATTTTTCGGTTATAAACAATACTTTATTGATAATTATTGCATTGCTTTTGATTGCTTTGGGTACAGTTCTTTTAATAATGACAATAAATTTATACTTAAATATCGGGGAAGGAACATTTGCACCATGGGATCCTAATACTGAATTAATACAAGTGGGTTTGTATAGCTATAGTAGGAATCCGATGATTTTATCAAACTTACTTACTTTAGTAGGGTTAGTTATATTGTTTGAGTCAACGTATTTGTTAGGCTATATGGGTCTTTTCTTTATAACAAATCACATATACTTCATATTTATAGAAGAACCGGGTCTGCAAAGTAGGTTTGGTAAAGATTATGAGTCTTATAAAAACGAGGTTAGTAGATGGTTTAGGATGAAAAAATAAGCAAATGATGTCTCACCGAGTAGACAGCTAGGGTAGATTGTCATACAGGCAGGAAGAGAAGCAATATAAATTTTTGAAAAACTTGAGAAAGTATTTCCAGGAATATTTCTTTTTGCTTTTATTATAAAAAAAGAGGCATTGCTAAAGTATCTAGATGAAATTAGTATTTCCCCAGACCAGAATTATGCAGTAACTTCACACATGTTGATGTTGAATTAAGAAATTAACTCTAAATATTGTTTGAAGTAATCAAAATAAGAGCTCAAAAGAGCTCTTATTTTACAATTTCACCATTTACTTTTATCACTGTTTCAATTTCAATATTAGGATTTAATGATTTTAGAATAAAACATTTAGCATGAGCGCCACTTACAATCTCACTAGCTAAAGAAAAATCAAAATCACCAATCAAGTTAACTTCTTCGATAATTTTATCAAACAGTTTAGGAGGTTTTTCTGCTTTTATGCCTCTTAAGTCAATTTTAAAATCCTCTAGGTTTATGCCTAGTGCTTTAGCTGATGGAATAATAAACAGTCCAGAACAACTGCCCAGGCTAATTAGCAATAAGTCAGGAGGGCTTACTTTATCTAACTCATCCTTTTTAGGACTTATTGAAATTTCTTGGCCCTTACTATCTACTGCTAAAAAGTCTTGACCACCTCTCCAGTTAATCTTAACTTGCATTATTGAAGTTTCCAACTTGGTGTTTTGACATTCAAGAAACTAAATTTTTCACCTTGGTCAGCTTTGAGTGACATGACTGTGTTGGGAGGGCAAGTGATGATGTCATTAGCTTGCACTACAGCTTTGTCACTACCAATTTGCAAAGTGCCTTTACCCTCAACAATAAAAAAGAACACTTCTACTGGAACTTTGTGTTCAGGGACTTCATCTCCTGGATTCAAAGCAATATTTATAACTCTTACTTCTTTAATATCAATTAGTTCTTTTGTGACTACACCTCTTTTGTTGACAATGCCCTCTACATTTTCCATCTTAATGATATTCATTATAAATTATCCTTTCTCAATGCTTTTTCTATAAATATTACAACTTCTCTCTTCATGGCATCTAAACTTCCTGACTGTGAAATCGCTACACTATAAACAGACCCTCTTATCAAATTGAAAATAATGTTACTAACTATAGTTGGATCGACAGCTCTAATTTCATTGTCTTTAATTGCAGACTCTATTATCTTAGCAAACTCATTTGGTAGCGATGAACTAAATTTCCTTATCCCTTCTAGATCTGCTAAATCAGGGTTTGAACTTTCTCTTATTAAAACTTTTGTAAGGTTTTCATTTAATTTGAGCTCTAAGAAGTGAAAATCAATAAATTGTAATAATTTGCTTAGGTTAGAGCCTTCTGAAATCTCTAAAGAATTAAGAAACTGTTTTCTTTTCTCATATTCACTTTCAAACAAATAATCAAGTATATCATCTTTACTTTTGAAGTGAGTATATATAGATCCTACTGCAATCTCAGCTTCTAAGGCTATCATTCTTGTAGTTGTATTCGAATAGCTATTATCAGCCATTATTCTAATTGCACTATCAATTATCTTTTGTTTTTTCATATATACCCCCTGAATGAATGAGCGTTCATTCATAATGTAATACACAATTACTAAGCTGTCAAGTATTTTTTAGAAAGATAAGCATAAACAAAAATTATATATTGAATAATATATTATAATATGCTACTATTCGTATAGATTTAGATAGGAGGAAGAGGAATATGATAAAAGAGGTAAGTATAGAAAAAATAAAGAGTGATGCAGAAGAACTATTTAGAAAAGGAGATTTCTATTGCTCTGAGGCTTTAACGAGTTCAATAATTAGTAATTTTGAGCTAGATGTGCCTAAAGAAGTTATTGCAATGGCATCAGGGTTTCCAATTGGAATTGGAAGAAGTAAATGTGTTTGTGGTGCTGTTTCTGGAGCAGTAATGATGTTAGGCTATTTCTTTGGAAGAACTGAAGGTGGAGATAAGAAAGTGGAAAACACTTTAAAGCTAGCGAACGAATTACAGCAAAGATTTAAAGATAACCATAGAGTACTGTGCTGTAGTATTCACACAAAAGGTATGGATATGGCTTCAGGAGAGCATAAAAATCAATGTATTAGCTTTACTGGGGAAATGGCGCAGCAGCATCTAGCAGAGATAGTAGTAAGAGAGCTTGATATAAAAAATACTGATTTGGAGTAAAGAGATGGTAAAACTAATAAAGGAACTTCCTATTCCAATTTCAGGATTAGCGCTTTCTTTAGCTGCGATGGGAAATTTACTAAGACCCTATGGAGAGTGGATTAGGTATTCACTAGGTTCACTCTCTTTGTTGATTGTAGCTATGTTAATTATTAAAATTATAAGTAACCCAAAATGTTTGGAACAGGGGTTTGGTAATCCAGTGGTTGCAGGAGTAATGGCCACATTTCCAATGACTTTGATGATTTTGTCTACTTATTTGGCTCCACTAAATACTGTGGTTGCTCAAGGAGTTTATTTTTTAGGACTTGGAATACATGTTTATTTAATAGTAGTATTTACAACAAAATACTTGTTTAACTTTGATATTAAGAATGTCTTTCCGACACATTTTATAGTTTATGTAGGAATAGTTTGTGCAAGCGTGGCTGCTCCTGCACATGGGATGCAAATTCTTGGACAATACTTATTCTGGTTTGGTTTGATTTCTTATCTTGCTTTACTTCCAGTTGTAATTTACAGGGTAGTGAAAGAAAAGGTTGATGCAGATCCTGCAAAACCAACAATGGCGATTTTCTTGGCTCCTCCAAGCTTATGCTTGGCAGGATATTTTAGCTCATTTGCGACAAGATATACTTTAATTACTAATATATTAGGAGTATTTATAATAGCTTCACTGGTTTTAGTTTTACTTTACATGATAAGAATTAGAAGTATAGAGTTTTACCCTTCATATAGTGCTTTTACATTTCCTTTTGTAATCTCTGCTATAGCGACAAAGCCACTCAATATCTGGATCTTGTCACCAATTATCACTTTTTTAGCTATAGTATCTGTGACATTTGTCTTACTTAGCTATATTAGATTTTTGGCCAATTTGACTTCCCAAGAGGTGTTACAAAATTAAACAAAAGCCAGCTTTTTGCTGGCTTTTGCACTTTTAGTATCTTATTCTTCAATGAAGAAATTTGCATCATTTTGTAACAACCTAAGAATTTCACTTTGTGAAAGTGGCCTATTGAACAAGTAACCTTGAATAATATCACAATCATTGTCTTTTAAGTATTGAAGTTGGTAAGGAGTTTCAACTCCTTCTGCAACTACTCTTAAATCAAGTTTATGAGCTAGTGAAATAATGTCGCCAGTTATATAGTTAATGAACTTATCAGGATGAATTTTATCAATAAAAGACTTATCAAGCTTTAGCTTGTTTACATGCAAATCTCTTAGTCTGTATAATGAGGAATATCCTTTCCCAAAATCATCTATAGCAATTGTAACGCCGCTATCTCTTAAGGATTTCAACTTTTCATTTATCAAATCATAGCTTTCGATGAATGTTGACTCTGTGATCTCTATTTCTAGAGTATTTCCTTGTTCTATTATCTCATTATTTGCTGCTAATAAATCATTAAAGAACTTGTCATGTAACAGTTCTATGCCATTAATGTTAATGGCAATAGATACATATTTAATAGCATAATTAACGAACTCTTTATGAAAAGTTCTCACCTTTTTTAAGATAAATGATGAAAAAGCAACCATTAGTTGATTATCTTCTGCTATCTTAATAAATTCTAGTGGAGAAACATAACCAAGTTCTGTAGTGTACATTCTTGCCAAAACTTCAACCCCAACTATGCTATGGCTTTCAGCTTCGTATTGAGGTTGTAAATTTATGAAAATTTCACCTAAGTCTTCTTCCAATATATTCCTTCTCAATATTTTCTCTATTTGATCACTTCTCAATACTATGAGTTCAAGGTCTTCATCATATTGAATATGTCTCTTCTCTATTTCATTACTTGCAAAGCTTAGTGATATTGAAGCATCCTTTAGCAATCCTTCCACACTCGTATAACTATCTTTAAGTATTGTGTTACCAGTTATAAGACAAGGGTAAAAAGATTCAGAGCCTAAAACTACTGGGGAGTTAGATAGCTCATTTAGTTTCATGGAGAATCTAACAAAATCTTTTTGGGTGAATGACGCATTGAAATATATGGCGAACCTGTCTCCTGTGACACGAGCAAAAACTCCATTGCTATTAACTATTTCCTTTATTTTTGCAGCAGTATTTTTTATAATTTTGTCGCCAAAACTATATCCATAAATAACATTAAAATTTTCAAGGTTATAACACTGTATTAAAGTAAAGATATTTCTATCATGATTTTTCTTGTCAATATCTTTTTGAATAATTTCTGATAGATACTGCCTGTTGGGAAGGTTGGTCAGCCTATCAAAATACGCTAAGTTATATAAGGACTTATTCTTTTTGTAAGTTGTATGTAAAAAAAGAACTGCAAATGTAATTATAGTAGCTAACACTAAAAAGCCATATCGAATAATGATTCTTATTTCACGATTGATTTCAACTAATGAATTTCTTACATTAAGCACACCAATTCTCTGATTATCATTAAAAACTGGAATGAGTATGTCAAAATGTTCGTTGATACTATCTAGATCAATAATATGAGAATCTTTAGTTAGTGATTCTAATGAAGATATTGTTTCTTCATTTCCAATTTGCCTTCCTAGCATACCCGAGTCTGTACTCCCTACTATGGTATAAGTATTGTCAATAAAGCAAATTCTCAAAATTGATTGATCAACCAGAAAGTTGTTCAAAATATTATCAACTAAAAAATTGTCCATTAAATATTTAATGTTATCAGCATAAATACCTACTTGGGTGGTATAGCCTAACTCATTTCGATAATAACCATACTTGATCATTTTTTTAGTTTCAACATCTGCTCTAATGTCTTCTACATAACTATTTAATTCACTATTTAGAAAACTTGCTTCTGGGTCGTTATCGCTAGGAGTCCATCCAATAAAATCTCCACTACTTGATGCAATTATTTCTCCACTAGGGTTGTATATGTAAACTTCATCAACTCTATATTCTTCACTAAGAGAGAAAAGTACTTCATTATATAGTGGTTTGTCATAAGTTGCAATTGTTAACGCAGATATTAACAAAATATCCTCTAAGGCATTATTAATCACACTATTAGAAAGCGTGCTCAAGCTGATTTGCTCTGAATAAATCTCTACTAAGTTTAGTGAACGATCAATTGCATTATCTAGATATCTAGACGTAATATCCTCAATTATTGCAACTCCTATGCTTAATATGATTGACAAAGCAATTAGCAGAATAAGCACATACTTTCTTGTTGTACTAGTTTTAATTATATTGTTTTTCATAAAAACCTCGTTTCAATTTTACAACTGTACATCATTATTGTATCGGAATCAATAAAAGATTCTTTAAGCATTAATATTCTTTTCTTATTTGCATGATTATTGTTTTTGCACGCTAAAGTATTTATTTAGAGTACCGATATATTATATGAAAAGAAAAACTGTCTTTAAAAGAATTCATTCTTCTCAACATTATTGCCAAACTGCTTCTTTAGAAAGGCTTTGCTATGGATAATATTCAATTGATTGTATCATTAATGTTCTATTTTGTAGCATCCATTTATTTAATATTTAGCATCTACACGATTCTCACAAATAAAAAATCTTTACCTAGTAAACTGCTTTTTTTCTTATGCATCACTGCTTTTCTATGGGCATTTTCTTTTGCTCTTGCGACGTATGCAGAATCCTATGAGACAGCTCTATTATGGAGGAGGGTATCATCACTTGGGTGGGGCATGTTTTATGCTATTTTACTGCATTTCATGATATCTGTTGCGAACAGATCACAAAATTATCCCTCTATTCTTCAATATTTTATTTACATACCAGCATTGATTACCGTCTATGTCTTTGGGTTTAATGGTTCTCTGGCTTCTAAAATATATAATTTACAAAAGTATAGCTTTGGGTGGTCAAATTTCCCTACTGGGCACTTTTGGGATACATTCTTTAATATATACTACATTACATATATGGTGATAGGACTTATAATGCTCATCTTGTGGAGTAGGCAACTAAGAAGAAGGAATGAAAGAAACCCTGCAAATATAGTAATTATTTCCTTTATAGCAGCATTTGCTTTAGGGACAATTACAGATGTAATAGCCTACAATGTGGGAGTTGTGATACCTCAAACTGGAGCATTAATTGTACTTATACCAGCTAGCACAATTTTCTTTGCTATGAGAAAATATGGATTTTTACAAGACCAAGTTAAGCTCAAAATGAATATTACAAAATTAGAAGATGAGGAGATACGAAAAAATATCTATTCTTTAATTGCACTATATTTAGTAGCGGGATCAGCACTTGATTTCGCAATAAGATACTTTTTACAAGGGCATAGATTTATGCCTGTATTCTTTTTTAATTTAGTTGTAATCTTAATAAGCTTAGCACTAAGGCTAATAGCTGAAACAAATCTAGATTATAAGGTTCAAGACTCATTAGTAGCTTCAATTGTTGCAACTACATTGCTATTTATAATTATCAGGTATTCAGATTCAACAGCAATATCTTTATGGCCAGTCTTTTTAGTAGTTATTATGGTTATGATTGTATTAAAAGAAGCTAAGTTGATTTTAGCGTTAGGTGGTGTTGCAATTCTAGCTCAAATTTGGCTTGGGTATAATAGTAGAGAAGTGTTGGTTTCTGTAGGATTCTCAGATTACTTATCAAGAATTGGTATGATAGCATTTGCAACTATTGTAGCTATGTATGTTAATAGGCTATATCAAGGCAAGATAGATTTAAATGAAAGGCATATCAAAAATCAAGAATTAATTCTTAAAATATCTAATAATTTCTTAACTGTTAACAAAGAAAACTTTCCTGAAAAGGTAGCTGAAACACTTAGGATGTGTGGAAGAAACTACAATGTTGATAGAAGCTATTTAATGCTAATGAATGATGAAACAAATACTTTAAGGTACATTCATGAATGGACTAGAGAAGGTGTATCTTCTTGTAAAGAAAAGCACTTTAAAATTGATTATGACAAAGTTCCATATATAGTCAACACAATTAAAGCAAAAGAAGTGGTAATAATAGAGTCGCTTGAAGATACCAATGCTTTATTCAGTTTAGAGAAGGAGTTCTTACTAGAACAAAATATATCGTCAATTCTATGTGTCCCAGTAATAGCAGAAACAAAAGCAGTAGCTCTTCTTGGTTTTGAGACAATAAGTAAGAAAAATAGTATCAATTACTTACATCACACTCTGTTAACTACTGTAGCAAATATTATGTCTGATGGTTATACAAGAGTAAAAGCTGAAGAGAGAATAGAAGCAATAGCATACTATGATAGTCTTACAGGATTAGCTAATAGACGATTGCTGAATATAGAGCTGGAAAAGGCATTAGATAATAATAAAAGTGATGAATTTGTAGGTGTATTATTCTTAGACTTGGATTCATTTAAATCAGTAAATGATAGTATAGGTCATGATGGTGGCGATGAGGTGCTTAAGATTGTCTCACAGACAATATCTGATAATATTGATAAAAAAGATATACTAGCAAGGTTTGGTGGAGATGAATATATTCTTGTATTGCCTAGTTATGAGAGTAAAGAAGCAATACTTGAAAAGGCAGAAAAAATCAAGCTGACACTTGAAAAAAATGTTAGATATTCAGATCAAGATTTTTATTTATCAGCCAGTCTTGGTGTAGCAATATATCCAGAAGATGGAGACACAGCACAGGAATTAATAACGAATGCTGATATTGCAATGTATATTGCAAAAGAGAGTGGTAAAAATCAGTGGAAATCATTTGCTAAAGAAATGAGAACTAGCTTAGATTTCCAATCAAAGCTATCTAATGATATATATAAAGCTTATAAAAACGAAGAGTTTTACTTGCTTTATCAACCTCAAATCAACTGTGAATCTAAAGATATTATAGGTGTAGAGGCTTTAATACGTTGGGATCATCCAGAATTTGGTGTGGTAATGCCAGGAGAGTTTATTCAATTGGCTGAAAGAAATGGATTAATCAGTGAAATTGGTAATTGGATTATTAACAAAGTATGTAAACAGATAAAAAGCTGGAGAGATATAAACGGCGTAGACATCAAAGTAGCAGTAAACATATCAGCTATGCAACTTAATAATCATGGCTTTGCAGATAGTGTTAAAGAGATAATTAAAGAAAACCAGATTAGTTCAAGTAGTTTAGAATTTGAAATAACTGAAGGAATAGCAATAAAAGAGAATATTAATATTGCTTTTCAATTGCAGCGATTAAGCAAGATGGGGGTCTCAATAGTTATAGATGATTTTGGCACAGAATATTCATCACTTAATAGAATGAGACTTCTACCAATAGATAAAATAAAAATAGATATGTCATTTATTCATGGTATTGCAAAAAATGAAAGAGATGAAGCAATTATAAAGACAATCATCTACTTGGTGAACAATCTTAATATGAAGGTTGTTGCAGAGGGAGTAGAAACAAGTCAGCAATCAGACTTTTTAAGAGAAAATAATTGTCAAGAAATGCGAGGGTTTCTTTACTCAAAAGCTGTAAGTGCAAAGGAAATTGAAATGATGATTAATGGAAAGTAATAGCAAGCCGCATAAGATTCTTTAGATGGAATTATTGCGGCTTATTATTCTATTCTAGAAACTTCTTCAGTGATCAAATTCATCAACCATTTTCTTTCCTCAGGTAGATTTTCAGAAAGTCTTGCAGCAAGAAGTGGTAAAATAAACTGCTTCATGTCAGGCTTAGAAAATTTTGAGTGTCTAAAATAGTAATTAAGATAGTGTTTGAGTAAAAGACTTTTAAGTGGTTTCGCAAAGGTCTTTACAAGCACTGAAGCATCATTAGGAATAAAAGGTGACTTAAGGATAATCATAGTTCTTGCCACATCACCAAGAGGGTATCCCTTATAAGCATTAGTCCAGTCTAAAGTATAATCACTATTACCAGTAATAATATTATCAAGATGAAAATCTCCATGACAAAGATTAGAACACTGTGGTAACTCATTAAGGTAAGTACAAATTTTTCCAGTGAGATCGCCAAGAATTTCTTCTGACTTTCTTATTAGTCTTTCGAACCTTTCACTTTGACCTATAAAATCATTAACAGTATTCTTGTGGATTTCTAGATGTAATTGCGCCATATGTTTTGCTATTCTTATTACTTTATGAGGAGTGTCTTCAAGAGAAGTTCTTAGAAGTATCCCTTCTGCTTTTTCATAAACTATACAAAATTGATTACATAGTTTGATTAATTCATAAGTTCTGGGTGCTTTTACAGGTAAGCTATTGATAGCAAGTCCTATATTGAATTCATATTCAATGCTCTTATAAGGAGTGCTTTCCGCAAACACTTTAATAACTTTATCCTCATACTCGTATACTGTTGCTGTTTGCCCACTTCCTAATATTTTCCCTAAGACCATGATTCTTCACCTGCCTTTTTTAATAGTTCTATTTTCCTAAATTTATTCAGTTTTTACAAGTCAAATCATAAAATGTAGGTAAAAAAAGTAATGGTGCGATTATTTTAATAGAAAAAAAGTTTTTTACACTATATAATGATAAGGTACTAAGATAAATTATGAAAAGGGGGATAAAATGAATAAATTTATAGAATTCATAAAAATTAAAGAACAAGATGTTTCAAGTGAGCTGTTACTCAAAGTTCAAGTAGCTCTTATTGTGATGAGTGTCTTTATCCTCTTTGTAGTACTTATTTTTACAGAAAATAATAGATTTGAATATATTGCAGTTGTATTACTGACATTGATCTTAATATTAGTTTCAACTTTACTTAATGTGTGGAATAAGAAGAAGCATTCTGTTTATACATTGATTCTCTTTTCAGTATTAACTACATGGTTGCCACTCCTAGTTGATAAAAATATAATGCTAGGAGATATCGCACCAGCATTTTACTTGTCATTACCAATTTTAATAGCATCATTTTTCTCTACACCTTTATTAACAGCATTAATTGCAGTAGTTCAAATATCAGTGGGCATTATATTAATCTCAGTATCAAATACTCTACAAAATCTTAACTGGATTAGTTTTATACTCTTTTTGTTTATTATTACTGCTTTGTCACTATCAAATAACTACCTTAGATACTTAAATGAGCAAGATGATGATAGCATAAATAAAATAAGTGAAGATGATGGTAAGTGATCACTTACCATTTTTATATAAGAGGAGGTGTTTGCCATGAGAAGTGACGCATGCGTTATGAGGCAAATTATAGACTATGCAACAAATGATGAAAGAATTAAAGCAGTGTATTTGAATGGTTCAAGAACTAATATAAATGCTCCAAGCGATATATTCAGGGATTTTGATATTGTTTATGTAGTTGATGAGATAAAGCCATTTATAGAAGATAAAGCTTGGATTGATAATTTTGGTGAAATACTGATTATGCAAGAGCCAGAATATAATGATAAATGGCTTGGTAGAGAAGTCGACTTTGACAGTCGCTATGCCTATTTAATGCTGTTTTCAGACGGAATACGAATTGATTTATCATTTCAAAGTATTTCATTTGCCAAAAAAGCAATCCTTGAAGATAAACTTGTAATGAAACTTTTAGATAAAGGCCAAGTTTTGCCAAGCTTAGATAGACCTACTGATATTCAGTATCATGTTAAGAAACCTAGTGAAGCACAATTTATTACTAGAGCAAATGATTTTTGGTGGTGTATGCAAAATATCGCTAAAGGCTTATATAGAGATGAGATTCCTTATGCAATGGGTATGTATAGTTTAGTTCGAAAGCATTTAGAAGTTCTGCTTGACTGGTATATTGGCATGAAAAATGACTTTGGAGTTTCTACAGGAAAAATGCATAAGTATTATAAGAGGTGTCTAGACAAATCAATTTATCAAAGATATTTACTCACTTATCCAGAAGCTAAAATAGAAGCTATATGGGATTCGATTTTTGTATGCGCAGATTTGTTTGGAGAAGTAGCTAGAAATGTATCTGAAGAACTTGGCATTAATTACAAAGTCGAAGAAGAAAAAGCAATGCTAAAATATCTGTCAGTTGTAAAGAATCTGGATAAAGATGCTGTTGACATTATCCCGTAACTAACGATAGTAGTTTGATTTAAGGTTCTCCATTTTAATTAACGAAATTGTAAAAAATTATTCCTAATAATCATGGAAAACAAAAACGCTCCCTTTGTATTAGATAGTTCATAAGAACTGTTAGTGCAAAGAGGAGTATTTTTATTAAAATAAGTTTAGTGTAAATATATTCAAAAAAATGTCAGTATAATATTAAAAATAACTTAAAATATTCTGATTTTTCTTAATATTTACGATATATATTTGAAATTATTAACATTTTCATTTTTGTATTGATTGACACAGAATAGTACTTTCTGTATAGTTATATTACTATTAATACTTTAAAGGAGGAATGAGTTATAATGCATAAATTTAGTACGTCTTTTTTTGGATTTGACAAGAGTGAGGTAAAGTCATTTATCGATGAGATAGATAAAGTGCATGATAAGTTCATTTCCGACAAAAAAAGAGATGTAGACCTTTTAATGAGTAAGATAGAAGAAACTAGGAATGAGAATAATATGTTGTCTCAGAAAATAGAAAACTTAAACTCACAAAGAAGGAAGTATGTTAACTATGTTGATAAAGAGATTGAAAACCTTAAAAATATAGTAAATACACGTCAAGAAGAGTTAGACAAGTATGAAAGTCTTGCAATAGAGAAACTTACTAATAAGAGAGATGAATTAGTAAGTACTAAGAAACATTTAGCTGGATTAAAAGATGAACTTCGCTCTCTATCTAGCAAGAATCAATTTTTTGAGAAATTATACAGGTAAAAGGAGATAGGGGTGACTTAAATGCCTTTCAAAAAATCATTTATTGGCTTTACTAAACAGGAAGTCACTAACTACATAGAAAATTTAAAAAAACAGCAAGAATCTGAGAAAAAGTCGTTGCTGTTAAATATTCAAAGGTTAAACCAAGAGCTAATATCTTTAGTTAAACAGAATAATACTTTGAGAGAAAATTTTGAGTTAATAGACGAAAAATCTTTATTTCTTAAGCAAAATGAAAGATATATCATCAGTGTTATTGAAGAAGCCCAAAAAGATACAGAAGAAGAGTTAAAGGAAATTTCTGCAAGACATGATCAATTCATAGACAAAGTAGTTAATGAGGTGTTTAGTATTGATGAAATCAATTTGCAGTTGCAAAAAGAACTAGCCTCAATTAGTAAAAGAATTGAAGGTTTAGCAGCTGAGATTACCATAGATTCTGAAGTTGACTGGCAAATAAATAAAGCAAATCAATTAATTAATAGGAGATACCATATAGAAATGCCAAAAGCTCTGGATTCTGAGAATTTATTCGATGGCAAAATTTCTAATATAAAAGATATGATAGACAGAAAAGAGCAAAATGATAATCCTAAATTGTCTTTATTTAAACCAAAGAACAGTGTTCATTTTAACAAAGCACAAGAACTAGGCAATATTAGAGAGAGTTTGTTAGTAAGCTCTGTGCTAAAAAATGATACTAAAGAAGAAGAGCAGAACCCCCTATCTCATTATAAAAGAGAGATGAACGTGTTAGTTCTGGAGAGAAATGCAGATACTGGAGCACTTCTTAAAGCTATTATAGAAAAAGAAGGGTATGATGTGAGGCTAATTGACGATGGCACTTTGATTTCTGGTATGTCTAATACCGCAGAGCCAGTAGGTTTATTGATTGTTGATACATTAGCTCCATATGTAGAATTAACAACTTTAATAAAACAAGTACAAAAATCAGAAAAGTGGGCTGAAGTTCCCATAATTATATTAAGCTCAGAGCATAATAGTAATAAAGCAAAAACTTACTTATCATTAGGGGCTACTGATTATATTGAAAAACCATTTAATCCTAAAGATCTTATTGCGAAAATTAACACGATATTCGAGCATGATAAGAAAAAGGGGTTATTAAAAGGAGGGTAAATTATGAGCCTAGTTCAAACACATATTCTGATTGTCAGGATATCGATGTATGTTGGGCTTTTCTTTTTTATCTTCTCGATTATTGTCTTTTCTGTCATATTTATGAATAGAAACATATTAAGTTTAAGAAAAAAAAGAGAGTCTGTATTTGTGAGTAAGTGGCAATTGAATCTAGTAGAAGCTATACATGAAGATGTACATATTTATGAGAAAATACCAAAGAGATATTATCAAACCTTCATGATAATGTGGAATAATTTTCAGGATAATTTAATTGGTATGGAGAAGGATAGATTAAATGAACTTTTTATAAAGCTGAATATGGATAAGGTTGCAATGAACATGCTCAAATCTAGACATGATGAGGATAGATTGTTAGCTACCCTAGTACTAGGTAATCTCAAATATGAGGATGCAGTTGATAATCTATTGATTAGCAGCAAAGACAACAATATTCATTTAGCTCTTGCTTCTATACACTCATTAGTAAAAGTAGATCAAGAAAGAGCTATTGATCCACTCGTAGGGTTTATTAAAGCTAGAGATAGGTATCCAGTCTATAAAATCAGTAGAATTATTCATGATTTTAACTCAGAAATTGTCACAGCGCCACTTCTTAGACTAATAGAGGAAGCTTCTAGGGAAGACAAGCCAAAGTTAATGCTTTTAATGCAAGAGGCAGATAGCTATGCAGCTGCTAATATGGCAAGAAACTTTCTTATGACAAGTTCAGATTCTGAAATCATATCAGCATCGTTGAAATTGCTAGCTACATTTGGAGAGCCAAAGGATAAAGAGCTAATTAAAAAGTATCTTGGAGATGAAAGGTCTTTTGTAAGAATGAATGCAGCAAAAGCATTAGGTAAAGTTGGAAACTTATCAGATCTTACATACTTAGAGAAGCTACTAGTTGATTTTGATTGGTGGGTTCGCTTGAGATCAGCAGAAGCAATTATGGCACTTCCGGGCATGACAAAAGAAAAAATTATAAAAATGAGAGATACACAGATTGATAGTTTTGCAGTTGATGTATTAAATCATGTTTTATATGTTGAAGGAGCAGTCTAAATGGATTTTGGGAATTTAATCATACTTTTTCAGATTATATACTTCTTTTACTTCATCGCTATAAATTTACATTATCTTCTTCTCAATATTTCAGCTTTATTTGTTATCAATAAGCATATGATAAGAAAACCTGTGTTCAATAAACTGAAGAGTTACTCAGGATTTGAACTGCCTGTTAGTGTAATAGTCCCAGCATTTAATGAAGAGAAAACTATAATTGAAACAGTTTATGCATTGATGCAACTTAATTATCCTGAATATGAAATAATAGTAGTAAATGATGGTTCAAGAGATAAAACTCTGAAGCTATTAATAGAAACTTTTGATTTAGTTTCATACCCTGCAACTTTTAAGAGAAGGCTAGAAACAAAAAAAATACACAAGATTTATCAATCAACACAAAATTCTAGACTTATAGTAATCGACAAGGAAAATGGTGGGAAATCTGACGCTTTAAATGTTGGTATTGACATATCAAAATATCCTTTATATTGTTGTATAGATGCTGACTCAATACTGAATACTGATAGTATGAATTTTGTAGTCAGTCAATTTTTGGACGATCCAAGAACTATAGCTTGTGGAGGTACTATTAGGCTAGCTAATGGTTGCAAAATAACTAAAGGTGTTGTTAGAGAAATAGGGCTCCCAAAGAACATATTAGCTTTAATCCAGACAATCGAATATTTGCGTGCTTTTTTGTTTGGAAGACTTGGTTGGGTTCCTTTAAATTCATTACTAATTGTATCTGGTAGCTTTAGTATATTCTCTAAAGAGGCAGTTTTAAATGTAGATGGCTATAGTACAGATACTATTGGTGAAGACATGGAGTTAATAGTAAGGTTACATCACTATTATAGGACTAATAGAATACCATATAGAATAGTTGCAATTCCTGAACCAATAGCTTTTACTGAGGCACCTGAAGATTTAAAATCATTAAGATCACAAAGAATTAGATGGCAAAGAGGTTTATGTGAAAGTTTAGCTAGAAATATCGATTTATTATATCATCCTAGAGGTGGGTTAGTTGGTTGGGTTGGATTTCCAGCTCTTATTATATTTGAGCTTTTAGGACCTTTAATCGAGATTCTTGGATATGTATTTTTTATAGTTGGCTTTTTTGTGGGAATAATCAGTTATCAAGCACTTATAGCTTTTTTAGTTTTATCAGTAGGGTTTAGTTTATTCATATCAATTGTTACGATTGTATTAGAAGAAATTTCATTCAAAATATATCCAAAGACATCTAGTGTTGTTTTTCTGTTGCTAGCGGCATTGATGGAAAACTTAGGTTTTAGACAAATTAATACATTTTGGAGATTAGAGGGTTTTTTGAGCTGGGTCTTTCGTAGAAGAAGAGGCTGGGGAACTATTAGACGAAGAGGTACAAATTAGCATTTGATTAAGGAAGATGATTGTGAGAAAACTATTCAAAGTAATAAGAAATATTTTAATAATAGTATTATTTTTAGTTTTGCTTTTTTATTTATATAGCATTGTTACTAGAGACCCTGTAGAGGAAGCTAAGAGAGTGCCGGATGTATATAGTTTAGATGGAATATCTATGGTGGCTAAAACAGGAACCAGATACTTTGAAATATATAAAAATGATCAGTGGGAAAAGATTTTTCTCAAAGGCACAAATTTAGGTAGTGCTACTCCTGGTAAGTGGTTTACAGAGTTTCCAGCTGATAGAGAGCTTTATATGATGTGGCTTAATGATATAAGTAAAATGAACCTTAACATGATTCGACTATACACTTTGTTTGATCCTGCATTTTATCAAGTTCTAAAAGATTTTAATGAAAATCCCGAGAATGAGCCTATATATTTCATCCAGGAAATATGGCCAGATGACTTTGTCCCTGGATGTAATTTTCATAACGAAGCATATAAAGATGGATATAAAGAAGAAGTAAGAATAGTGATAGATGCTTTACATGGAAACTTAGAAGAAATGGGTAGGCCATTTAGAGCATACGGGAACTATTCAGCAGATGTAAGTCCTTATTTGCTTGGGGTTCTAATCGGTAGAGAGTTTGAACCAGAAGAAGTTGAGAATACAAATAGGAAGAGCCCAGAGTTTACCAGCTTTTTAGGAGAATACATATATATTGAAGAAGGTACTCCTACAGAAATATGGTTAGCTGAGCTGTGCGACTATGCACTTGAGTATGCAAGCAATACGTACAGGTGGCAATACCCAGTGGGTTTTGTAAGCTGGCCAACACTAGACCCTTTGACTCATCCTACTGAAAGAGAGCCTTTAGATATTAGTGCAATTCCTGCATATAATGATAGAGAAGAGATTGTTCCGGCTAGGTTTAAAATAGGAAATAGCAATATAGCTGGATTCTTCGGGGCGTATCATATCTACCCCAATTACCCTGATTTTATGAATAATGAGCCTGGATTTGCCAACTTTAGCGATAATCAAGGCATATTTAGATATAAAGGGTATTTATCAGACTTTATGGATGTACATCCTTCATACCCCGCAATTGTTGCTGAGTTTGGGATATCCACATCACTTAATACTGCTCATATTAATCCTGATGGATTAAACCACGGCGGCATATCTGAAAAAGAGCAAGGCCCTATGATAAAAAGGATGGTAGATGCGATAGTTGAGCAGGAGTATGGCGGAGCTATCATTTTTGCATGGGCAGATGAGTGGGCTAAAAAAACTTGGAATACAGAACCATATATGGCACCATGGGATAGAAATGTCCTTTGGAAAAATATGATGGATCCAGAGCAAAATTATGGTGTTGTTGCAGTTGAGCCAGATCATATTCCTTTTACAGGGTCTTCTTATGTGAAAACAGAGTATTTGGAGCAATCAGATACTTTAGGAAATATTCATAGTCTTGAGCTTGATGCTGATGAAGCGTTCTTTTACCTAGCTGTTAATATGCGTAATGTTCCAAAAAAAGATAATATAATAGACTGGGACAAGATTTCTATCTACATAGCTTTAGACACAATTAAAAGAGATTTAGGGGAATTTTCGTTGCCAGTTAATTCACCTAAACTAGGGTCTGGAGTAGAATTTTTAGTTAAAATAGAATCTCCTGATAATGCAAAAATACAAGTTATACCACCATATAATCGTGCAAAATACTCATTTATGTCTAAAATATTAGACAAAGGGATATTTGAAGATATGATAGCAGTGGTAAACCGTGAAAGAATTACACTAGACGGTAGAAAGTTTCCTGCCTTACTTAGTAACCAAAGCATACTAAATTATGGCAAATTCAACCCTTTTGAGGATGATTATTTTTCTTTAGCCCATTGGTACTATGAAAGTCATAACGAAAGAGTTGTAATGAGGCTGCCATGGATGCTTATAGGAGTAACAGATCCATCAAGTGCTATTGTAGCTTATGATGAAAGGAAGTTCTTAAAGGACCCTGACTCAGCCAATTTTTTGACAGCTTTTGAAAGATGTACAGAGGAGATTCCAGATTTCAGACCTGAAGTTGCTGAGAAAATAGATGACTGGAATAGACTATCACATGTTCAGACTGATGGTTTTATGGTGTATGTGGCAACTATATCAGACAATACGCTATCTTATCAGCCAAGGGCAGGAGATGCATTTATAGAGGCAGACTTATATAGATGGCAACTTTGGGAAGTACCATCATATAGATATAGGTATAAAGATAGCTTTTTATTGTTAGCAGACTATTTTGCTGGCATTAGAATGCCTTAATTTAAGGGGTATACTATGAAAAGAAAATATTTATTACTAATAATATTATTACTAATTGCTATATATTTAAGCATTTGGTTTTTACTTCCTAAAAGGCAGGTATCAATTCATGTGCATGATAAAACTGTACCAGAGCCTGTTGACTACAGAGAACATAGGGAACTATTTTATCTAGCAAAACACTATCGATTAACAGATCAATCTGGTAATTTTTTAGATTACAAAGTTGATTATAGTGGGTTTCATCCTGAATCTGACAATAGAAAAGAAAGACTTACAAAAGAACTAATAGCTGATGCGAAACTGCTATATCTAGCAGACGCTTATGGAGTTTACGATTATGAGGACGGTCTAAAAAGTTATGAAGAGAGACTTCCTTTTGAATTGATTGATATCGATTTGCTCTTTGGGGGCTTTGATACTGAAGAAGTAAGCTTAATTGAAGAATTTGCTAGTAACCCAGACAATATTCTAGTTGGTGAACACAATGTTTTTGGATATCCTACATATCTTTATGAAGGATCATCAACAAGGTTGCAAGAACTGTTTGGCGTATCCTATAGTGGATGGTTGGTAAGGTATTATGAGGATCTAGAAGAAGTAGCATATTGGGTTAAATTACTATATACAAGAATTTATGGTAAGCAATTTGATCTAAAAGGACCAGCTATAGTTGTTGTTAGGGAGGATTCAAGTAGGTCTGGATGGTATGGAGATTTACTGATATTTCAAGAAGAAGATTTTACAAGACAATATCCAACAGTAAATATTAGTGAAGATAATTATTTAACAGAAGACGCATCTTCAAGAGCGCCATACTTATACTGGGTAGAAGTTTTAGAAGTTACTAGCTCAAATGTTAAAGTTTTAGCAAATTATGAATTTCCACTCAATGAGGAAGCTCTAGAGAAATTAGAAATCAGAGGCATTAAACCTCTGATTCCTGCAATAATTTATAAAGATGATCCAGATAGTGCTAAAAAGATATATTTCTCAGGAGATTTTGTAGATCAAATTCCAGCTTTATTACCAAGTTGGCTTACATATAGCGTAAATATTCAAAAAGCTATTACATATCTACCAGGGATGCCTCCACAGTATAGCTTTTACTTTCGCATGTATGCTCCTATTTTAAAAAACATACTTGAACTAGCTGTTTTGAACTGAGTTAATTTATAGGTATCCCTGCTAGGTTGAAAGCTTCACTTGGTGTTACTATGCGAATATCGTTTTTTCTGTATCGAAGGTAGTAGATTAATTGCTCGAACTCTTGTGTTCCATAAGAGTATCTATCATCTGAAGGATCTTCAATTCTATGAAATAAAAGTCCAATCCATAAATTGTTTTGAATGGCATTATCAATGTATTCTCTGACATCTTGGAAACTTGTTTCATTAGTTACCTCAAAGAAACCAAGATTATATCGATCAAAAGGAAACCTATCAGATGCTTGCGGGACATGTCTAGCAGATAGAGAGGTTTCTTTTATTATTTTTAAAACTCGATCATTGACTGAAGAATATGGTACAACGAAATGATAGCCACCAAAAGCATCGAAGTCACTAACAATATTAAAGTTAAGTTCAATTTCACGCTTTATTTCTTCATCAGTTAAAGTGGTTAGGTCTGGGTGAGAATAACTATGATTAACGATTTCCCATCCCCCAGCTCTAAGCCTTCTAATTTGATCTTTGCTAAGGTATCTATCAGTGCCAACTAGTGAGCCCACTATACCAACTGCTCCTCTTATTGTAGGGTCAATGCGTGTTGTTATTTGAAAAGCATTGGTGAAGTTATCTTCCCAACCATCATCAAACCATAAAGTAATCATAGGTGAGATACTATTAAAAGTGGAAAGTTTTTTGCTTTCAAAGCTAAAAGTAGTGCCTTGTTTAGCTTGAAAAGCAATCCTAAAATATCTGATATTGTTCCAGCTTGGGTTACCTTGTCCTATACTAAACTGATCTTTTCGTATTATTACATGGTTATTGTTTATAGTAACCTCAGGGGTAATATCATAGTAAAAAAAGTTGTTATGTTCAGAATCAGTAGAGAAATAAACACTAATCCAAGATACATTATTGCTATTGACAGAGTCAAACTCTAAGTATATAGAATCAAGGTTTTGTATGAGACTTATAGGAGTAGAGTAGTCAACAAACTGTCCTTGGCTTGTTCTTGATGAGTTCAAGTTTGTCCACGACATAATTTCTGTATATCCCTCTCTTTTACTAATTAGGTTGAATGTATTTTCATCTATATTATTGATTTTTTCAATAAGTGACTTGTCTGGACGATTTCTCACCATGCGCTCAATAAAAACAGTTCTTGAGGATCCTTCCCAAAATACCAAAGAACCTAACGCTTCTGATACAAACCTAAGAGGAACCATTGATCTTCCATTAACTAAAATGGCTGAAGTTCCCATATCAACTTGTCTCTTAATTAGCCCATTATCTATTGTCGCAATTTTACTTCCTATCGGTATAGTGATAAGATCACCCTCAAAAGCGATTGTTACTTCTTGAGTATGGTTAACCCATCCAACATTAGCTCCTAGTTCTTGGCTTATAAATCTAACAGGAATTAAGGTGCGAGAGTTCTCATCTATAATAGGTCTTTGATCAGGGAAATTAACTAGTCTATATTGCTCAATAACAACATTTATGTCACTAGTTGCATCAACACTAATCTGATGCAGAGATAATGTTGCTATTATTATCATAAAGACGAAAATACTGAGTCTTCTTAGCATAATAATGCCTCCTAATTGTTCAATTTGTAGTATATTACTTTAATATTTAATCCACTCAGCTAAAAACTCTAAGTCCTCATTTGCTGGTCCTCCATCAACCCAAGTAGGATACCAGCTGTTAACCATGAGATACATAGCCTCATGTGGAAAGCCAGAAGTAAATCTTACGATAAATTTATCATTTACATAATAATCAAGTCGATCAGGATAGTAGTCAAAGCGATAATTATTAAAGCTAGCTGTTGGGTCAAATGGAAAAACCCCAAAAAATTCGTTTCTTTTGTCTCCATTAGCATAAGTAGTCAAAAAGTAATCTCCACTTTGCTGGTTATATATTTCAATGTCTATTTCAAAGTAATAATCAGGCGCCTTATACATAAAGAATCCAGTTATAGAACCAGGAGCATCAGGCAATTTCATTCTTATTTCATAAGATCCATAACCCATAAGATTAATTGATTGCAACTCCCCACTTTTATAAGTATTTGCAGGCATGAGCAATTTAAGATTATTATTAGCAACAGATACAAGACCAGAATCAAAAGTTGTTCTACCTAGCTTATGAGTAGATGCTTTCCAAATATTGGTGTTTAATGAACTAAAGTCTTCTCGATAATTATAGATTCTAAATAACCCAACAGCCTCTAGATATGTTAACCTTGTGGCTTGAGTACTTGAAGGCAAATCATCCCACAATGAGAATACTGTGCGATAATGACCACTCATTATATTATTTGGGATTTTCCAATTAATGGAGTCAGATTTAGATGATTGCTTAGTGATATCTATTTTTTTAGCAGGAACATCATACCATTTGCCTGCGGAGTCTTGAAAACTAACACCTGCATAAATGGTTTCTCCTACATTGCTAAAGTTACTTAACTCAAAGGAAATAGAGATTACATCTTCAGCATAGAATACTCCTGTTGGCAAATTATAATCTTTTACGCTAAGCCAACTAGTATCCTCTAAAAGAAGCATTGGTATATTTTTGTGCTTGTCATTTAATAATGCATTGATTATTTCGTAAGCTTCAATCTTGGTTAAGTTCTCATTAGTTTTATTTAAATCAAAGTGTTTGGGAATTAATCCAAGCGTATATGCTTTGAGTAAAGCATCGTAGGTGTGACTATTCCCTGTTGTTGCTAACAGGCTATTTAATGAGTTTCTATAAAAATCAATCTCCATGGGATATTGGTCTATTCCAAGATAGTTTGCTACACTTATAAATAACTTCAAAGCTTCACTCTTAGTAATAAAGGTATTAATATTTATGTTATTAATGCTAGTTGATGTAAGCCAAGGAGATTGCATACCATATCTTCTTACACTTTGCTCAAAAGAGATTGTAGTGTGAGAGCTTTTCCAATCATCAATAGTTACGCCTATAATGGCTATCAGCTCTAAGTGAGTAATAGGATCTTCACTTGAAAGATTAATACTCTTGTCAGCTAAAATAATAGTATTACTAATAATAGTTGTATTATCAGGTGAATCATCTATTTCTGTGTTAGGAGGGATGAGTTTATAAATAGCAGCAAATACAATAGCTATGATAATTAGTAGGACTAAGACATTCGTAACAGTTAGTTTCATCTTTCTCTTGCTATACAATAGTGTATAGAACTCTCCTTGTCTAAATTTATGTTTAAAAGGATTTCATTATATAGGTAATTGATATAATTACTAATCTGAGTAATGTGTCAACCACAAAGCCTGTCGCACTTTAATGTATTAAATCTATATAGACATATTCTACACTAAAAGTTCTTTTTCAGCTATCATTTAATTTGGTTGTATAGTATATTTGAGTAAAATTTAAATACTCAAGTAACCTAAAATATTAAGTTATAATATTTATCCTAAATTTATTCTAGTGATTATCGTCAAATGGAGTTGTTGTATGATATTATTAACTCAATAGTGTTTCTGGTCATTCATGAGTTACAGGATTATGGGGGTCCTTAAAATAACCCAAATGTTTAATAAAGGAGAGTATGATACCACATTTTTCAGTGCTATCATCGAAAAAAAATGAAAAAAGAGTTTCCAATTTTAGAGTTTGACTATGATCGTGATGTGATTATTGACCCACAAAAATACATCAAAAAGTTAGATATCCCAAAAACTTGTGTAATCACATTTTTTAGAGGTGTTATTCAAGAGATGTTCTTAAGAAGTAGGTTAATAGAAGTTGCAAATATTTATTCAGAAACAGTTGATATACCTGTATACAAGACTGTTTATGGGGAAGAAGAGATTTGCCTAGTACAGGGTTTTCTTGGTTCTGCTGGAGCAGCTGCTCAGTTAGAAGAATTAATTGCTATGGGGTGCGAAAACTTTATTGTATGTGGTGGAGCAGGTGTATTAGTAAAAGGGACAAAGGTTGGAGACATTATTGTTCCTAAAAGTGCAGTAAGAGATGAGGGTGCATCATACCATTATTTACCCCCTTCTAGAGAGGTAGAGATGAACAAAGATGCTTTTGATCATATAAATAGCGAATTAACAAAAAGAGGAATCCCTTTTGCCGCTGGTAAAACATGGACCACGGATGCTTTCTATCGCGAAACAAGAAAGAAAGTTGAGTTAAGAGTTTCTGAAGGTTGCATTGCAGTGGATATGGAAGCAGCAGCATATTTTGCAGTAGCTGAATACCGTGGAGTCAAGCTAGGTCAAATCCTTTATAGTGGAGATGATTTAAGCGGTGCAGAGTGGGATGGACGCAAGTGGAAGAGAGAAGAAGTAAGGAGAAATATTGTGGAGATCTCAATGGACATAGTTCTTAAGATGGAATAATGAAAATAATACTTAGTAGAAAAGGATTTGATTCTGCAGCAGGAGGTTATCCGAGCCCAATAATGGCAGATAAAACCCTTTTAAGTATACCTATCCCTGATAGAAGTGGGAGTATAAGCTATGACAGTTTAACCTATCAAGGTTTGTCATATTACAAGATTTTGTCTGATTTGATTCCCAGTTCACTAAAACATAATAAAGAAAGACTTGTTTTAGATAAGAAAACAACATGTCATCTAGACCCTGATCTAATTGAGAGCACTTATATAAGAGAAGGTAGCTGGCGAGGAGTTTTTGGCCAAAGTGGTGCAGCAGAAACCCATCTTAGAAATAATGACATTAACAAAGGAGATATATTTTTATTTTTTGGCTGGTTTAGAAAGACAATAATAGAAGAAGGAGTGCTTCATTATTGCAAAAATGATAAGTCAGGACGACATATTATATATGGCTATCTACAAGTCGGAGAAATTATTGATCTAGCTAAAAATGAAAAGTTGCCAAAATGGGTAAAGTATCATCCACATATCAATAAGAAAGCAAGCATGAATAGATTGTATATAGCCAGTGAAAAATTGAGTTTTGCTGATAATATTAAAGGGTATGGAGGATTTAAATTAAACAACAAATTGATATTAACAAAAGAAGGGTTAAGTAGATCAAAATGGCATTTACCAAAGATATTTCAAGGTTTAGAGATAACGTATCATAGTAAAGAGTCCTGGAAAGAAGATTACTTTCAATGTGCTTTAAGGGGACAAGAGTTTGTGATAGAAGAAAGCAATCAAATTAATGATTTTGCTAAAGAGCTAATACTAAACAGTGAAAGGTTGAGATGATGAATAAGAGTCGAGAAGAGGTTTTGGAGCATCTGAATATAGGAGAGGAAATGTTGTATCTCACTAAAAAGGAATGTACTAATATTGGCATTTCGATAGAAGGCTTTATAGATTTGACTGAAAACGCATTAATCCAGCATGGAAACAAAAGATATGATATGCCTGCAAAAATTGGTGTACACCCTAGCAATAATACATTTTATCACGCAATGCCAGCTTTTGTACCTAGTGAGGAAGCTGTAGGAGTAAAGTGGATAGCAAGTTACCCAGATAATGAAAAGAAATATGCATTACCACAAATTACAGGGCTGTTGATTCTAAATGATGTTTTGACAGGTCTGCCTATAGCATTAATGGATTCAACTTATATAACTGCAATGAGAACACCTGCTGTAAGTGCTTTAACTGCAGCTAAGTTACACCCAAAAGCCAAATCTTTTGGTATGTTTGGGTGTGGTGTGCAAGGAATAGAGCATGTTCGGTTTATTCAAAAAACTCTTAAACATCTAAAGGAAATATATATTTATGATATTAATGAAGAAGCGATGGATAATTTAATAAGTCAAGTAGAAATAAGTCCAAAGATAAAGATAATAAAAGGGGAAAATGTAGAAGAAGTAGCTAGAATGTGTGATGTGCTTTGTTCTGCAACCGTTATCTTAAAGGAGCCACTTGCAGTACTAAAAGATGAATGGATAAGGGATGGCAAAACAATTCTAGCCTGTGACTTGAATACTTTTGTTGATCCTAGAATAACACACAAAGCAGATAAATATATAGTAGACAGTAAAGCATCACATCAATTGCTTGAAAAGCAGGGATATTTTCCTGATGGGTTACCAAATGTATATTGTGAAACAGGGGAAATTATAGCTGGTATAAAAGATGGCAGAGCATGTGATAGTGAACTTATAGTTTGTTCAAATATTGGGATGGCTGTTTGTGATATGGTTGTAGCAAGAAAAGTGTTCGATATAGCACTTGAAAGAGGAGTTGGTATGAAACTTAAGTTATAGGAGGCTTGTTGGGCCTCTTTTTTTATTGGTTAACTATAAGTATTTATTATTAGACACATAATTAATTACTATGTTACAATATGGTGAATGAAGAAACGAGGTAATAGAATATGGATAAGAAAAGCCTTATAGAAAAATATGCTAACGCTAGAGTGAACGCGGTAATAGATATTAAAAAGAAAAAAGAAGAGGGGAAAAAAGTTGTTGGCACATTTTGTGCTTTTACCCCAAAAGAGGTCATCATTGCTGCAAAAGCAATCCCTCTATCTTTATGCGGCATGAAAAATGAACCAATAAGCGAAGCAGAGAAACACTTGTCTCGGAATTTATGCCCTTTGATCAAATCCAGTTATGGTCATGCAATAACTGATACTTGCCCATACTTTTACTTTTCTGACCTGCTAGTGGGTGAGACTACTTGTGATGGTAAGAAGAAGATGTACGAATATTTGAATAATATAAAAGAAATTCACGTCATGCAGTTACCTCAAACTCTGCAAAGAAAGGATTCTCTAGGAATATGGCAAAATGAAATTGTTATTTTAGCGAAAAAGCTTGAGAAGGAGTTTCATGTAGAGATAACAAATGAAAGACTTCAAGAAGCAATAAGAATATGTAATAAAGAAAGATTAGTTCAGCAGAAACTATTCAAACTAGGAATGGCAAAAAGTCCAGTGATATCAGGGTATGAGCTGCTAAAGATCTTGCAAGGTATTGGGTATCAAGAGCTAACCCATCAATATTTAGAAGAGCTTGAAAAGATGATTGATCAACTTAGAAGTTCAAATGAGAATATTAACAAGAGCAAAAAAAGAATATTAGTAACAGGATGTCCTTTAGGAGCAGATACAGAAAAAGTTATAAAAATAATCGAAGATAATGAAGGTATTGTAGTTGCCTACGAAAACTGCACAGGGCTTAAAGCGAAGGTTGAACTGGTTGACGAAAACGTAGACCCTTATCAGGCATTAGCAGCAAAGTACCTAAATGTTGCTTGCCCTTGCATATCTCCTAATAAGAATAGGATGATATTGATAAACGAGTTAATTAAGGACTATAAAGTTGACGGTGTAATAGATATAGTTCTGCAGTCCTGTCATCCTTATAGTGTTGAAACTTATGGGTTGAAAAATGAAATTGCAAGAGTATCAAAGGTGCCATATATGAGTGTAGAAACGGATTATTCAAGTTCAGACGTAGGGCAGTTAATGACAAGAATTGGTGCTTTTCTAGAAATGTTGTAGTTTGAATGGAGATTAGATATGATTAGTGTTGGGATTGACTGTGGCTCTACAGCCACAAAGATGGCAATTTATGATGGTAGCAATTTCAGACTTAGAATAAGACCTACAGGCTGGAGTCCTCAGCAAACAATTAACTCTATGCTAGAAGAAGTCAGTGACTCAGAGAAATTTCTAGTAATTACTGGTTATGGTAGAGTAAGTGCGTTAGAGTATGATAAAAAAGTAACTGAGATAACTTGTCATGGAAAAGGATCTATTTATTTAAACAGTAGCGCGAGGACGATTATTGATATAGGTGGGCAAGATTCGAAAATAATTAAAATAGATGAAGAAGGTAATGTTGTAGATTTTATTATGAATGATAAATGTGCTGCAGGTACGGGTAAGTTTCTTGAAATGTCATGTAATCTTATCGGGAAGGATATTTCAGAGCTTGATAGTTTTTGCAATGCTGAAAACCCTTCAAACATTAATGCAATGTGTGCTGTTTTTGCTGAGTCAGAGATCATTAGTTTATTAGCAGCAGGTGAAAGCCCAGGGAGCATAGCTGCAGGTGTAGTAAAGTCAATTATAAAAAGGACGATAACTTTGCTTGGTAGAGTTGATATTGAGGATGAGATATTTATTACAGGTGGACTTTCAAAAAGTAATGTTATTCTAGATGGATTTCAAAGAGAATTGAGTAAGAGGATTTATTCTTCAAAAGAAAGCCAATTTGCTGGCGCAATTGGTGCAGCCTTAATTGGATATAATTATATATAGGTAACAATGTATTTGAATTTCAAGAAATAGTTCCGCATAGCCTAAGTGCGGAACTTTTTTTTTATCTAAACTTCATAAATGTTCGAGAACCAAACATTGACCAAACTGGTCAGTTTGTAGTATTATAGTTTTAGACCACATTGGTCAGTTAAAGTAAAAGAGGGTGAAACTATTGAAAAGTTCTTTTTTTAAATTGTCTCTAAAACAGCAAGAGCAAATTATAAATGCTGCTTTGGAGGAGTTTACTAAACAGGGGTATGCGAAAGCTTCAACCAATACTATCGTTGAAAAAGCAGAGATAAGTAAGGGGATGTTGTTTTATTATTTCAATAATAAACAAACACTTTTTAACTTTCTAATTGATTATGGAATTGACTTTATTAAGAGTGAGTACTTTGCCAAGATAGATGATAGTGAGCCAGATTTTATTAAAAGATATAAAGGCATTGCAAAAGTAAAAATGGAGTCGTACAGCAAAAATCCATATGTGTATAATTTTTTAGGCACCATATACTTAAATGGGTACAAGAATGTACCAGAAAAAAAAGTTGAAGTATTGACATGTCTGACTAAAGAAGCTATGGAAGGTTTATATAAGGATATAGATTACTCAATATTTAGAAATGATATTAATCCAGAAAAAATTTTGAAATTTATAGCATGGTCCTTTGATGGGTATGAAAAGGAGCTCTCTGCAAATCTTGAAGGGATGCAACTAAATGAGGTGGATTATGCACCGTACTGGGATGAGTTTGATGAATATATAGAATTGCTTAAAAAACTATTTTATAAGCAAGATGGAGAGGAGTAAGGCAAATGGCAATTATGACGGTTAATGATTTATACAAAAACTATGGGGATGTTAGGGCCCTTCAGGGGATTAACCTTGAAGTCAATAAAGGTGAAGTATATGGTTTTATAGGACCAAACGGTGCAGGTAAAACAACAACAATCAGGGTTATGTTGGGGATACTTAATTCAGACAAGGGTAATGTCAAAATATTTGATATGGATGCTTGGAAAGATGCTGTAAAGATTCATAAAAGGATTGCTTATGTACCAGGAGAGGTTAACTTATGGCCAAACTTAACTGGTGGCGAAGTAATTGACTTATTTGTAAGTCTTAGAGGATCAAACAACATCAGTAAAAGAGAAGAGCTTATTGATAGATTTGAACTAGGTCCAAGCAAAAAGTGTGGCACATATTCAAAAGGTAATAGGCAGAAGGTAGCACTAATAGCAGCATTTGCATCAGAAGCAGACCTTTATATTTTAGATGAACCAACTAGTGGACTTGATCCTTTGATGGAAAGAGTTTTCCAAGAGTGCGTGTCTGAGGTAAAGCAGCAAGGAAAAAGCGTATTCTTGTCTAGTCATATCTTGTCTGAAGTAGAAAAACTGTGCGATAAAATTAGTATTATTAGGCAGGGTAAAATAATAGAGTCAGGCACACTAGAAGAATTAAGACATTTAACAAGAACGCAAATAGTTTCACAAACAAAACAGTTTGCTACAGGGATTGATGAGTTAGCTGGCATTCATGACCTTGTAGTTGATAAAAACACTTATCGCTTCCAGGTAGAATCAAGTGAAATTGGTTCAGTGATGAAACATTTAAGCAACTATGAGATTATTAGTCTTGAAAGTTCTCCTCCTAAGCTAGAGGATTTATAGGGAGGGGCGT
Organism: uncultured Clostridiaceae bacterium; assembly: GCA_964546025.1. GTDB lineage: Bacteria > Bacillota > UBA994 > PWPR01 > PWPR01 > PWPR01. The sequence continues at coordinate 36 of CAZJHT010000023.1, read as the reverse complement.
AAAACCCCTATGCCTTTAGGCTAGGGGATGTAAGCC
>CAZJHT010000022.1:0-36512 GCA_964546025.1 uncultured Clostridiaceae bacterium | reverse complement strand
AGATAACGTAATTCTAGAATCTAAAATGCGACAACTAACTTGACATCCACCGCTTCATTTGTCTCTAAAAACATATCACTTATTTGCATTATTTCAGAAAGTTCTTCACCATTAAAGAAATCCGTAATTCTGCTTCCTTTTATCTTATCTATATCTAAACCAAAAAGTTCAACGAAACTTCTATTTGCATTTATTACTTCTGCTTCTCTATTTAGGATAATCAATATATGAGGAGAGAGTTCAAAAAATTCTTCTATTTCATTTTCTATTTGTGTATTTCTTCTAATAACCATAACTACTTGGCCATCGTAGTGTATCCTAATTTGGTAATGTATTTTTTTGTCAGAATCAAGATAAGTTTCTATATCCTCAGAAATTGCGCTATCTCTTACCCGTTTAATAGTATTATGCATTTTAGACATAAGTTTATTTAATATATAGTCAATCTGATCTTCAGTCAAACTATTAAAATAACACTCTTCTGTATTTTTATACATACTTAAAATGCTATTATCACTACCTAAAACAACTATCATATTATCAGATTTTCTTAACAAAAACTTATAGCTATCTGCTTTTATCACACACAACCCTCCTTAAATCACGACAAAGTGTACACTTTAGGATGTTACCATAGAATAATTATAACATATAGAATCTTTTATAAAATATTACTTTAGTCAAATCATGTCTATTTATTTGACTTTATTCACAGATTCCACTATAAATACACAAATGTCTTTTAAAAACAATAAAGACTGTTAATACAATCAATCATCAACAGTCTCGTTATTATTACTCGGTTTTTTCTTCTTTACTTTTATATCCAATTTCTATTATCCCGTCTAATACTGCTCCTTCTTCTACTTTTATCTTTTTAGACTTAACATGCCCATCTATACTACCACCTGCATGTAAATCTATTAAATCTTCAATTACAATATCTCCCTCTACACTACCAGCAACTATTAACTCTTTTGCAAATATGGTAGCATGCACAGAACCTTCTTGGCCAATAATAACAGATGACTTTTTGGAGTCAATTCTTCCTTCAACACTTCCATCTATTTTAATCTTATCCCCAGTGAACTTAATATCACCTTTTATAAAAGTATTAGGACCAATGAAACTTTCAATGCTACTTGCATCTGTTCTTATGCTATCTTTTTTGTTTATCACTATCTAAGACCCCTCATTCATCAAAATTTACATCATACAATCTTTAATTAATTATTTCTCTCTGCAACTATTTATTCTATAAAAGAGTTTTCATTCCTGCATGAAGACTACATTTAGTATTGTTTTATTACGCCAACAACTATTCCTAGTATATTTAGTTCCTCTTCCTTAATAGAAATAGCTTCATATTTTGGGTTTTCTGCAATTAAAGCTACCATCTCACTCATTTTAGATAGTCTCTTAAGAGTTACGGTATCATCAATAACAGCTACTACAATATCCCAATTTTTTGCATAATCCTGCCTTTTTACAAGCACAAGGTCCCCATCATTTATATCAGTTCCTATCATACTATCTCCACGCACTTGCAGTATGAAACTATCTTTGTAATTTGTCCACTCACTTGGCAGATAAAAAGTATCAAGCTCTTCATTAATATTAATAGGTTCTCCTGCTGCAATCTGTCCATATACAGCCACTCCAGTAGTTTCGTCACTTGAATAGCTTAACTCTTCAGAACCTTCCATGACCATCAACTCTTTAGGATAATAATAGTCTCTTGATATCTTCTTGTGATTCTTTTCCTTAATGTTTACAAAATCAAACTTTTCAATAGTTTGAGGCAATAAAGCTGTTGTAAACTGTGGTAAATCATTTATTACTTTGTGTTTATTATTAACCACTAAAAACTCATTACCATCACTAATAATTCCAAAGTCAGCTCCTTGAATGTCCATTAACTGTTTTAGATCTTCAATTTTGCTATTTACTCCTAATAAATATTGTGACGTTAAAACTATGCAAAAGGGCACCCTTTTTCCATTAGCGTAACGCATAAGTTGAATGTCTATATTTATTTGATCTTCTAAGAGTTCTTTTTGGACATTAACTTCAATTAACTCTATTGGGTAATCATATTGCTTCATTAACTGATTAATCAGCCATTGTCGTATACTTTCTTTTGGATTGTATATATCAATTGAATTGATATATCTATAGCTTTCAGTAGAAAGTTTCTCATACCTTTTAATTTTTGCGTTTCGTGATAATTGCATATAAGATGAATTAATTTCGTTGATAAATGGAGATGGAACTGCATGAGAGCTAATATATAGTAACTCCCTAGCTCTTGTCATCCCTACATAAAACAATCTTCTTTCGTTTGATTCTTGTATTACTTTTTCATCTTCATCTATCTTCTTAAGATAAGGCATAATACCTTCATTTACACCGATAATAAAGACAACTTTGAACTCTAATCCTTTAACTGAATGCATAGTTATTAGTTTTACAGTGTCAGATTCAAAATCAGCATTATTCCTATCAATTCTACTAGACATAACCTTCCCTAATCTTAACTCTCTTTCAACACTATTAAGAAGATTACTAAACCGAGCAATTATTGCAATATCTCTAGCTTGATATTCTTTTAGTAATACCTTAATCTCTGATGCAATATCTTTTGACTCATCTTTTGATTTTTTATATCTCTTATATATAGGGTACACACTTTGTCTATCAAGCAGAGAAGGTTTCACATAGTTTTCATTTTCGATTATATTAGGATCGTCCTCAATTAAGCTATATGCTGCTTTTGCAATCTGGTTTGTTGTTCTATAGTTCTTTGTTAAGGAAGTGCTTCTACCTGTCATGTCATAACCTATTGAGGTAAAGCTCCTTCCTCTAACTAGCCATGCATGTGCATAGATGCTTTGAGCGGTATCTGCAAAAAAATAGATACTGCTGTAACTTTTTTCCTTGTATAAACTCTTTAATATTATTAACTGTACTCTTGTTAAATCTTGTACTTCATCTATTAAGATATGAGTGTATTTCTCGTGTTCATCCTCTTTAATCTCATCAAGTGCATACAGTGCTATATCCTTAAAATCTACTTTATTATTATCTCTCATTATTTTATTATAGCGGACCATTAGTTCATGAATAGCTTCTCTAATATCTGAGTCTTTCCTAAGTTTTTGAGGGGCGTCTCCACTTTGAAAACTCATCCTTCCCAACCTATCTGCACTTTGATAATCAGCTAAGTTAATATAATTGCAAGCTTTTATCCACTCGATTTCTTCAAGTAAAAATTTATTGTTCTTGGTATCAATTATTTCTACTTCAGGATAGTCCTTACTTACACTTCTTATAGCGTCTGCTAAATATCTAAATTGGATACCTCTATCATCAAGAATCTCATAATAAAGTGACATTCTTTTATTTCTTCTCTGGAATAGTTGATAAATAATACTATCGATAGTTACAATGCTATAGTTATCTTTGCTTCTTCCAAAGATAGAATAGTTTACAACTGATGCATCTTTAACATTTTTGTATAAATAACTGATATACTCAACCAAGGTTTTGTTGTATGTTACTAACAAAACCTTATCATCTTCACCAAAACAATACTCATTAAGCAAAAATGGCAGTCGATGAACTGCCACAGTAGTTTTTCCAGATCCTGCAACACCCTTTATCAAAGCATGTCCATTAGGCTTAGCATCTATTAATCTTTTCTGTTCCATATTAAGGTGCATTTGCATCATTCCTCTCTAGAAAAACTTTAATATATATTCTATTTTAAGCTCAAATATCCTGCATTTAGTGTTAATCCTTAAAGAATTCTTTATATTCTTTTGCAGCTCTACTTTGCTGTTTTATCCTTTCATTATTAACCTTGTCAAAATTGTTCAGTAATAGCCCTGTTATGTAAGGACATATCGCCTCTTTACTCACTAAATCAATCAAAACCTTCTTTATAGCTTCATCATCCATTCCTTTTCTATAAGGTCTATCCTCTGCTATTGCTGTAAAAATATCAGCAACAGCTACTATTCTGCATCCAAGAGTCAACTCTTTTCTATCAATGTGAAAAGGGTAACCTGAACCATCAAGTCTTTCATGATGAAACGCAGCCCATCTACTTAGGGTATCAAATGCATCTATATTTTGGAGCAATCTGTATGTGTAAAAAGTATGACTTTTTATAATATTAAACTCCTCAATTTCCAATGGGGCTGCTTTTTCTAAAATTTCTGTAGGAATTGCCAATTTCCCTAAATCATGCAAATATCCTGCTACCTGCATCATTTTTTGCTCAATCTCTGAAAAACCAGCAAGCTTACCAAGTTCTACTGCAACAGTAGCAACTCCTGATGTATGTGTAGCTGTAAAATGACTTCTAAAATCTATTATTCTTGCAAAAATTCTTGTTAGATCAATAATATCATCCCAGCTTATCTCCCATATATCAAAAGCAATAACTTTCGGCATAATATTGAGTAGTGGTTTATATGTTAAATCTAGCCAAATAAACTCTTTATGACTTAGTTCATAAAACGCATCTACACATTCTGGAACAAATCTCTTACCACTACCTGCCATAATCTTTTCTCTTATATCAGGGATTTGCTCAAGAACCTTATTGCTATGATTAACCAGCACGGCAATACGGTCTGCTAAATGTATTATATGGCTAAGCATAGAAACTTCCTCGCCTTCAAATTCTGAACCATAACCAAAGTCCCAAGGCATATGATGATGTTTGATTACTTTAGCTGCTTTCTTAAGGTGACTAAAGCCAGATAAGAGTTTAGCTCCTTTATGGCCATGATCATTAATATTTGGAGCTTCATTCTCAAGTATAAAATGCCTTTCCTTTACTGATAAAGCTCCTATATCATGGAGTAATCCAGCAACAATTAAATCCCTTTTATCTTCGTTTGATAAACCAATTTGATCTCCTATATGATATGCTAAATATGCAACTTGTTGATGATGATTAGCCAGCTGAGGACTAATCAAATCTGCTGCATCTGTCAAGCATTGTAATAACTCATATATACTTATAATTTTCTTATTCATGAAAGCTCCTCCGTATACTTACCAATATTAGCTTTAATTATTTCTCCTTCTACATAGTTATCGTCTTATTAAGAGATTTATTTAGGTAATCTTAATAATTGTTTCTTTCCAGGATCCTAAATATAAAGTGACTTGCAAAACCAAGAGTTAATGGGATTATTATTGCAACAGTCTGAATCATTGTACCACTCTCTCCATGCGGAATATTTATATACAGTGAGTTTATATCAAAAACAAAAGCAATCAATTGGGTAAGCAAAAACGATACAAAAAAAACTTTAGTTTCTTTAATAAAATACTTATTTTTTATCATTAAGTGAGTAATAATAGTTATTGCTATATATGAAATTAGAATATTAGGCCAATGTGTATACATGCTTTTCTCCTTTTATAAAAAGTCTTTCTTATCATACAATTTAGAGCAAATAAATACAACTAAAGAAGTTCCAACTGTTATTCCTATAAGAGTTATGAGACTAATAGAATAGTTGACACTTGTAACTTCTAGGTTCACATAGCCAAATGGAGTCAACTTAGATAAAAACGCTGATTTTTCACTAATGCCTGATATGTTATAGATAAAATAAAGCGCCAAAATTGCTATCATGACATGTTGAGAACTAGATTTCTTTGCATAACGTACTGCACCATAGACAAAGCTTAAAATTGAGCATATAAATATGCCTAAAAACATATTAATGTGAAGAATGAAAAAATCGTTGATGTTATATTTTTCAAATAACTTTAGAGCTACTAAATCTATTCCCAGTATTCTATTAGCTTCATTTATTATATTATCACTGATAATCTTATTTAGGAAAAACTCAGGATAAATGTCAAAGAACTCAATTATTACATCTTCTGATATAAATATTTCTTTCATGAGACTGTATTCTGCTACTGTCTTTTCAACCTCTAAGACAAATTCTTCAACAGGCATCCCTTCTACCTCAAACTCTCTCATAAAATACTCTGGGTTTTCTTTAAGCTCAATCATTACTTGTTCTGGATTAAATGTTAAAGTATCAATCCACCTACCTATTTGCTCATTATCTAAATCCATGGGCATCTCATCTTTGTTTGATTCATATTCTCTAAGTATTAGCTGATTAACAAAATCACCAAAATCATCTTCATCTAAGTTTAACAAGCTTGACATTGACGCTGAATTAGCAATAAAACTATCTTTTATCTCCACATTCATTATTTTCATGTTAATTTCATGAGGGCTAAACTTTTTTTGCATCTCAAGTGCACTAAAGCCAAAGATAGACAAAATAATCATAAATAACAATATACTTGAAATCAAAACAAGTAACTTTCCTTTATATATATCACTTCTTAGTAATGGCCTGGTGATTAAGTATTCTGATACCCCATTTTTCTCTTCATTTGCTATCAAATCATAGGCAAAATATGAAAAAAAGATTGATCCTATTAACACTACCCACATCGATGAGTAAGTTGCATAAAACCCTAAAATGCTTTGAAGTGAGCTTGGATTTATTCCAAAAGCAACAAATATATTCTTTAGCATAGTTTCCTGAAAAAATCCTTCGAGGTAGCTAAAGCTATCTCTTACAGCTGAATAAAAAAACATACTACCAAATACTAAAAAACTTATTAGTAGTGAGGCTATTATTATTGTTTTTACATTTCTTCTAATGTCATTTCTTATTAATGTATTCATTTTCTTTCCTCATAATAATGTCTAAAAGCTTCTTCAAGTGTAGGGTCTGTAATATTTATATCTTTGAGCGTGATATCTTTCAGTTTTTCTAGTAAGGTATTTATATCATTTACATAGGTAAATGATACGATTTTTGCAAACTCAGTTTCACCCTTTTTAACATTAGTAAAAGTTTTATTGCCATCTATAACTTTATCTAGCGCTTGAAAATTTTCTGGATCTATAGTTATTTTTATGTTTTTAATACTTCGTCCCTTAAGTTTGTCTATACTAGTAGATTCGATAATCTGCCCTTCTTTAATTATTGTAACTTTTTCGCATACTCTCTCTACTTCACTCAGAATATGAGATGAAAAGAATATAGTAACTCCTTTTTCATTTTCTTCTTTTAACAGCTTAAAATACTCATCTTGCATTAATGGATCAAGCCCTCCAGTAGGCTCATCAAGTATAAGCATAATGGGACTATGAATCATGCTAATAGCTAGTCCTACTTTCTTCTTATTTCCAAAGGATAGCTCCCCAAACTTCTTTTGACTTGCTATATTTAACAAACTGCTAAGCCTATTAATATTGCTTTTCATTTCTTTAATACGATCTTCCTTACTCAGTTCAAAAATAGTACCCAATCCTTTAAGCTTTGGATAATCATTAATTGATATATCAGAGTAATACTTAAGGGTTTGCATCAACAAGTTCTCAACTTTTTCATTTTCATAAATGTTTATCTCAGAAGGAAGATATCCGGTTATGAGCTTTATTTCTTTAATATCATGCAAAATATCAAGCCCAAGTATATTTCCATGCCCTGTTGTAGGTAATATTACATTTAACAATACCTTTAGGGTGGTAGATTTACCAGCACCATTAGGCCCAATAAATCCATGTATAGTTCCTTTTTCTACTTCAAAAGAAATATCTTTTACACCTAAATTGTCTCCATAGTATTTTGTTAGATTATTAACCGTAATTGCTTTCATTTTATTCCCTCTATTCAAAGACTTTCTCTATAATTGCTTCAACTAACACTTCATTAAACTGCCTGCTTTCACTTTGAAACTCTTCTTTAAATACTTGCAAGTAAAAAATACTTCTTAGCAAATCCACTGCAATATCAATGTCAACTTTAAGAGTTAAACCTGCTCCAATGAGCTGCTTGAGCAAATTTTCATCAATTTCAAACATGCTTCTTTTGGTTTCCTCACTTACATTATCATAGACACTCTTAATATTATCTGTTGTTAAAAAACTCTGTAGAAGCACATTCTCACTTACTTTAATTAATGTGTTTGCTATGATTTTTACTAGTGTTTCTTTTTTTATAAGTGATTCACTAAACAAAGAAATTATCTCGCTGTGAATTTCTTTTTCAATAATAGCTAAAACCTCTGATAAAAGCTCTTCTTTTGATCTAAAAATGCTGTAAAAACTTCCTTTAGCGATACCAACTTTTTTTGTTATCTCTATTACTTTTACATCTTCAAATTTTCTTTTGGAAAAAAACTCTTTTGCAACTACTATCATTTCTCGCTTTAGCTCTTTTTTTTGCTCTTCACTAAAAGCTTTTGACATACAGAACCCCCTATCTATGACTCAAATAATATGTCCAGTCATTGTTTTCTCTAAGTCATGACCAAGACAGTACCCTTGGTCATGATTATAATATCATATTAGTTTTCATTTGTATACTATTCTATCCAAAACAGCTCATCTAGTGTTTTATCTAATGCTTTGCAAATAGCTACACATAAGCTTAGTGTTGGGTTGTACTTACCTAATTCAATGAGGCCTATGGTTTGTCTTGTAACACCCACAATTTCAGCTAAATCAGCTTGTGAAAGATCTTTTTGTGCCCTAGCTGCCTTTAGCTTAAGATTCTTCATCATAATCACCTAACTGCTTTTCGCTCATCCTTTTACTAATTTTATTAGCCATATAATCAGGTAGCACTGTTGCAACTAATAAGACTGGCAGATAAATTATAAGTGCTGCGACAAATACTAATATAAAATAATATAGCTTTTCTCCTTGATCTGCATAAATAATAGAACTTCTAACACCAAAGAATACAGCTATTAATACACCTACAAACCCACCTACTAATGCATTCTTTTTTGTACTGCTTCTCTTAATTTTTTCTTCGTTAATTTCATAATATGTGCCAAGCAGTATTGTTTTAATTCCAAAATATCCAATAGAAGTTAAAATTATAACCGCTTCTGTTATAAGCATCTTTGCTTCAAAACCATAATAAAGAGATTTTATGGCAATTGACACTAAGCACATTACTAAAACAAGATAGTAAACCTCTTTATAAATCTTATCTTGCACACTCTGAATTCTTTCATCTACAATAATTTTCTTCATCTTTTTATACCTCTTTTGTTATGATGAGCTTATTGTAATGTTTAAGTATCATTTTGTCAACTATATATTGCATTTAATAATATATATCTTCCTAAAAGCAATTAACACTTAGGATATACCTAAGTGTTTTCTTGCTATTATTAATATTGTTGAGCCACTTAATGCTCCTAAGCTATCAAGTAGCACATCGCTAATTTGCCCAGCCCTTCCAGGTATTGTAGTTTGATAAAGCTCATCAACACATGCAAGACATGCTGATATGACTAAAGCAAGTATAATAATTTTATTTGCATTAACATTACTATAAATCAAAAAGAGAGAAATAAACATTGCTAGCACAGCATACATAAAGAAATGAGCTGCTTTTCTTATCATTTTATGGACTAATTCTAAAGTGACTTCTTCAACTTCTCCTTCTGGTAGGAGCTTAACTGTTTTTAATACTGTTATAACTGTTTCAGTAATCCCTCCACTAAGTTTAGCTGAATCCTCTGCAACTTGTGATGAAAAACTAATAATCAAGCCAAACCACAGTATTACAAGTATTAAGTAAAGAATTTGTTTTTTATTCATCTTTAACCTCAGCTTCGCTAAAAGAAATTTCAAAACCCTCTACTTTTATAACAACTGTTGGTATAACTTGTGTTATCTCAGGAAAGAATTTTCCGTTAATATTATATTCTTCAATTATTGATATCTTACCAACACCCTTGCCACTAAAATTAGTATAATAATATTTTCCTCCTCTTTTTTGAACTAATGGAAAAGGCATAATTTTAGTATTTATTGGTAATGGTAAAAAACCTGGTTTAAATTTAAAACTTGCAATTTTCTGATCATCTTTAGATATATTGATAATATCATACTTATCTTTTTCTTTTATTTCAAAATCAGCTAACTCTTTAGGAATTGCCCAATTTTCTATGCCATTTATTACACTCTCTTTGGTAGAAACATATATCCTTGATATCGTTGCTAGCTTTTTACTATTATGTTTAAACTTTCCCGGAATGAACAGTAACTCTTCATATGGCCCTACATTAGATTCTTTATAGTCAACCAAAATAACTGCCCCATATCCTTTAACCTTTTTATCTTTTAAGAAGGGTGGTATTGCTCGATTGTCTTCTAAAAACTTATTATTAAACTTATATAAGATTATGTAACCATCACCTTTTAGTTTCCAAGGTGGCTTAATTATCTCCACTTCTTTCACCCCTCTTTTTAATACTTCTAAACTTCATTCCCTCAAGTTTTTGATACATTTTTAGAGCAAAAGGCAATATATATTTCCCAACAATGAAAAGCTTTGATGGATATATATTTTTCTTATTCTTCCTGATACCCCTTAGTATTTCATTTGCTACTGCCTCGGGAGATTGCCTAGGCCATGGCATATATGGACTGCCTGCAATTTCGAAAAATTTAGTTTTTGTTGCTACTGGATAAACAAGTTGTAATCGCTGGTTTTTATTAAGCTCATATCTATATGCATCTGCAAATCCCCTAATAGCTGCTTTTGATCCACTATAAAGAGCATACCCAGGCAATGATAGGAAGCTTACTGCACTCGCAGTAATTACGATATTATATTCCTCTTTTGGATATAGGTCTTTCATTTTCTTACATGAATATAAAGCACTATACACATTGGTCTTAAATATTTTATCAACATGATTAAAGTCGCCAGAATAGTCCTCAAAATATGCAAATCCAGCATTAGCAATAAATATATCAATTTTTCCTAACTTGTCACAAGCATAATCAAAGAGCAAGTCAATCTGACTTTGATCTGTAACATCTACATCAATTTTATAGAGATTTCTATTCTTAATTTTTGTTTCTGTCATTGTCCTTGATGCTGCTACTATTTTTGCTCCTTCAGCTATAAGTAAAACTAGTAAAGACTCACCAATACCAGAAGAGGCTCCCGTTAAAACAACTCTCTTATCTTTAAAGTCCATAATATCACCTACTTGTGATAATTTTACTACATTACGCTATAATGAAAAAGGCTATCCATCAAAAACTGATTAATAGCCTATTCTTATCTATGCACTAAACATAATCTTCTCATTGTTAAACATATTTTTAATTAAAACTACTAGCACGCCTGTCAATACTATGTTTACTAAGCACGTTATCAATATTCCAACTGTTGAAGCTTCAAACATAAACATCGCTCTTAAGGCAGCTACACTTCCATAGATTGGAATAGCATATGTGCTTAACTCTACACTATTCATATTAAACATATTCATAAATCCTAGTACCATAATAATCATAAACAAAGGAGTTACATAAGTACCAGCTTCTTTAACATTTTTAGCAAATACAGAAAGAAGCGAAATAAACCCTACAAATACACCTACCATGGTAACCATAAGTGCAAGTAAAAGAGCAAACTCTGACACCCCAAACCCTAATGCTCCAAGGCTAACATCTCCAGAGCCAGTTGCAAATAAGGCTTTTGAGAAAGGCAGAGATGCCACTATTCCTATAAAAGATGATATAGCACTGATAAATGATATGATTCCTAAACCAATTATCTTGCCAAAAGCTATGGTCTCACGTTTAACAGGTGTAATTAAAAGCGTTGCCATTGTACCTCTCTCTTTTTCACCTGCTATAGTATCCATTCCTATTCCCATTCCTCCAGAGAAGAGGAAAATAGTGATTAGAACTGGGAAAAGTGTTGAAAAACTTCTTCCTGCAGCTTTTTGCTCATCTACTATATCATGAGTTTCTTCTATTCTATCTACTGCAAAAACTGACGCATACTGTGCATTTCCTAGTCTATAACCAATAATCATTTTTTCATATTGCTCTAATAAATTAGGGAATAGTCTAAACCTAGCTGTACTAGAGTTATCCTCACTACTGTTATAAAAGGTTGTAATATTTGGCAATCTATCATAGTCTTGATAATTACTGATCATTACTTCTGTGTCATCTTCAAAGACTATAAGAAGATCTACCTCGCCACTGTATATTTGACTTTTTATTGATTCTAAATCTCCATTTGCATCATTTAACTCCATAGAAGTTAAGTAAGCAGGTGTTTTAGCTAATCTCAAGAATTCTTCCGGAGCATTTTCTACATATACAATCGGTACGTGTTGCTGCATGGTATCTACCATGTTATCTATCATCATACCCATAATTGAATATATAACTGCTATTGCTAGTGCAGGCAATATTATAGCCGTAAACACTAATCTTTTATCATCAAAAACTCTTTTTAACTCTTTCTTAACTATTGTTAGTAAATCATTACTCATTATATTATTGCACCTACCTTATCTTGATACAATTTAAAGAACGCATCTTCTAAATTACCCGTATTTGTGCTCTCCTTGATTTCCTTCAGTGTACCATTTATACAGATTTCTCCATTTAGAATAATAGCTATTCTATCACATAATCGTTCAGCAACTGACATAATGTGCGTAGATATGATAATTGTTTTACCTAACTGTCTTAGCTTCTCAAGATAGTCTGTTACTGCCTTAGCTGTTATTACGTCAAGGCCATTCGTTGGCTCATCAAAAATGATCACTTCAGGGTTATGGACTAAACTAACTACAATAGAAAGCTTTTGTTTCATACCTTGTGATAATTCAGCAATTTTCATATCTTGATAACTATCAACGCCAAAGTATGCAAATAGCTCCTCGCGCCTCTTATTGATATCTTCCTTGCTCATACCATAAAGCTTTCCAAAATACTCCATAGTATATTTTGGAGTAAAGTTTTCATCTAATTTCAACTCATTTGTTAAAAACGCAATTCTCTTTCTTACTTCAAAAGAATCATTAACTACATCATATTGTGCAACCTTTACACTACCTTCTGTTGGCTTTATAAGTGTAGAAATGCAACGTAAAATAGTTGTCTTGCCTGCTCCATTTGGTCCAAGTAACCCAAATATCTCACCATCTTTTGCTTCAAAGTCTATATCATTTGCTGCAACTAGCTTATTTGTCTTTCTATTGTCTTTAGCCATTTGCTTTTTGCTTAGCTTATAAACTTTCTTTAAGCCTTTAACATCAACCATAATCATTCTCCTTCCATTTGTTATGCATCAGTAACCAAATGCTAGTGACATTATACATCAAAAGGTATATATACAGGTTAAAATTTGATTAAAGCAGAGTAATAACTTCTCTCTAAAATACCATAATGTGTTTATTAATGGAAAACTCATGCCATATACTAAAGTTCTAATTAATAAATACTTCCCCACTAATGATTTGGAGAGAAAAAGTAAAGAAGAGCTATTAGTTAGCTCTTCAAAAGTCTATCTCCTGTGTTAAGATATATTACAAATCCTAAAATATATATGCTTATAGCAACCCATCCAACAATGATGACAATACCTTTATTAAACACGCTAAAAAACAAAAACAAAGCCATTATAACCATGATGAAGGCAATATGAAAAAGAAAGTTACCAACAACATTGCACATTTTGTCTTTATAATAGTTTTCTTTGTCTTCTTGACTCAACTGATTGTAACCTGCAATTAAGAAATCCATCTGCTTATATTTTACTAAGTAACCAAGAAAGAAAAACAAAACTGCTAAAAAAATATTTATTACTATCATTTTGCACCTAATCAGTTAAAACTTTATGTGCTGCTTTTAGTCTGTCAATAATCTCAATATATTGTGGGCACTTCTCTTCACATATGCCACACTCAACACACTGGCTTGCATCCGTGTTAGTCCCAATTAATTCTTTACCATAAAGCACTGCATCAGACCAATGATTTGTCATTTCTTTTAAGTTATAGTAATTAAAGACTTGCGGTATATTTACACCTGCTGGGCAAGGCATACAGTAATTACAGTTTGTGCATGGTACAGCATAATTTTCAAAGAAAGTCTGCTTTATCTCTGTTAATAGAGTTCTTTCTGCTTCTGTTATTACACTAGGTTTAGCATTTCTAAAAATTTCAATATTATCTTTTAATTGCTCCATTGTTTTTACACCACTTAGTATTACCTTAACTTCTGGCATATCATATAAATATCTAAATCCCCACTCTGCTAGTGATCTTTTTACAGGGAAATCTTTAACTAATTGATGAACTTTCTCTGGTGCAAATTTCAGTAAGTTACCACCTCTTAAAGGACTCATTACTGTAATAGGTACCCCTTTTGCTGCAGCATCTTTTAACCCCTTAACACCAGCTTGATGATCCGTATCAAGTAGTCCCATCTGAAGAGTCATCAGTTCCCAATCATATGCATCTAGTACTTTTTTGAAATGATCATAAGAGCCATGTAATGAACATCCTTTGTGCAGAATCTTGCCTTTTTTTATCATTTTATCAAGAAAGTCTAGTCCATTATACTTCTCAACTTTTTCCCAATGTGTCCTATCAACATTATGAAGCAAGTAAATATCAATGACATCAGTGTTAAGCCTTTTTAATTGCTCATCAAGAAGCCTTTCATAATCTGCTTCACTCTCAACATTTTGCATAGGGCATTTGGTTACTAATATTGCTTTATCTCTATATCCTTCTCCCAATGCTTTTCCTAATATTTCCTCGCTATTCTTATAGAAATATCCTGTGTCAAGATAATTAATGCCATTATCTAATGCATATCGTGTCATATTAATAGCATTTTTCTCATCTTCAGTAAATCGCATACATCCTAAACCAAATCTAGATGCTTTGAATCCTGTTTTGCCTAAAGTAACGTATTGCATAAATTTACCTCCACCTATTTATTCTTTGCTACATAAACTATATGATTACTATACCCTAACATTTCTTCTTTTTCACAGACATATTTTTGGTAATTAACCCATTGCTTAAATGAATCATCATCCATTTTGTTTATTTTCTCACTTAATAACTCACTAAGTCCATCTGCTGCAAAATGATGTAGAGGTTTTAGACCTGCTTTAGCCATCAATTCTTTAGCTCTTTCTACTGTTAAAAAAACAAATGGAAAGTTTTTCACATTAAATGTGCTATGATCGTAACTACTACCAGTTAGAAAGTTTGGATTATACTTAAATGTTTCTGTTACAACTACCATGTCATTTGATATATATGCAAAAAACATAATTCCGCCTGGCTTACACACCCTTTTAACTTCTTTGATACATTGCAGCTGCTTATCTATACTATCTAAATGATATAGTGGGCCTAAACAAAGAACTACATCATAGCTGTTGTCTTCTATGAAAGCCATATCTAGTGCATTACCAAGCCTTGCATTAAGCTTCATATCTGGAGTAATTTTACTCTTAAGAACATCTAAGTTCTTCAAAACGGGCTCAATAGCCATTACCCTAAACTCTTTAGCTGCGTAGTAAAGACTATATGCCCCTGTTCCAGCTCCAATATCAAGTACTGTGCTCTCATTAGTCAAATATTTATCAATAAAGCTCGTTGTTATAATAAATTCTATTTGGCTAGACTTAGTGGAATTAAGCCTACTATCTTCATCAAACATTTCATATATTTCATCTAATTTCAAAATACCACCTACTTTAACTTTTTATTATTATATCATAATATATTGACTTATTCTTATATAGATAATATTCTAAATACACATTATTAGAAGGAGGTTTTGCTATGTTCTTTCAAGGAAAAGCTAACTTAGGCGTTGGTATTCTAGCTATTACCTTAATTCTTGATAAATTTATTAAACTCCCTGCTTTCTTTTCTGGACTTGGAGTAGGCCTTGCATTAGTTTTAATTTTTGTTGAATTATTTAATAATCGAAAGAGCTAAATTTCTTAATTAATATATCTAAAATAACCATTACTAACACAGCTATTGCTATATTGAATAGATAGGACATTATTCCAGTTAATATCATCAATATCTTTTTATCTGTTTTAAGTGCGCTTTGAAACATTTGTGTTGCTGTGAAAAAAATCATTGCTCCTAAAACTCCAATTGGTATTATATTGATGATTTCAGGACTTGCAAAAAACAAAGCAATTATTAATAAAATTACTCCTGAAATAATGTTAGAGCCTCCTGTTCTTGCTCCAAACCTGTATTGTGCTGCTAGGCCCCCTGCTCCATGACACATGGGAAATCCTCCAAACGGTGAAGATATAATGCACATAAGCCCCATGCTATAGGCTAATTTTCTCTCAGGGACATTTCTTCCTAACAAATCATTAATCAAAAGCGTGGTTGCTAATATAGCATTTCCTAAAGACAGTGGTAGTTGTGGTAAAACACCAGTAAAAAAGGCATGCCCAAATTCAATATGACTAGGTATTATCAAGCTTGGCATACTAAAAAGAGTTACATCTGGTACACCATAATTTATCAGTCCTACAGTTAAACCTAATAGAAAGACAACAAGTGCTGAGATATCCCTTATTGAGAGAACATAAAAAATTGCAATTATTAATACTGAAACTAGAGATAATACTAAATCGTCTTTAAGATAAGTAAAAGATGTATTTACTAAAATTAAAGCTAGCCCCATTTGAATTCCTCTCACAAGCCAAGCAGGTATCATATCCTTTATTTTCTTAACAATATCAAAATATCCAAAAGTTATTAAAATTACTCCCATAATTATACCAGTAGCAGCGATTTCATTTACACTAAGATTTCCGCCTATTGATATTGCTCCTATTGCTTTCATAGGTTCTATGGGCATAGGGAGCTTATAATATAAGCCTGATACAATATAGCTTAGAGCAAAAAAGAAAAATACTACACTTAAATTTATGTCAACAACAAGTGCTACCCCTAACACAATAGGTAAGAGAGTTCCATAATCTCCTATGGCTCCTGCAAATTCTTCTAAATTGAATCTAAAATCTCTCTCCATTTTTCCACCACTTCCATAAACCCATTCTTTTTTCCAATTATATGATAAAATGATAATAATCTAAATACAAGAAGGTGAAAAATATGAATTTAAGATCTAGATTACTTAGCAATTTTGATTCAAAAACAATAATGAAGTTTTATGATAGGTGTAGTGATTTTTTTGATATGACACTTGGAGAACAACCAAAAGATTGTCATGATCTACTAACTGATTTACCTCCAAACTGTATAAAAGAGCACAAACAAGTTATTGGCTACTTTGATGAAGAGAACATCCTTCGTGTTGTAGTCGACATAGTTGATCATTATCCAAATCAAGAAACTACTATTATTGGACTTATATTGGTAGACCCAAAATTAAGAAGACTTGGTTTAGGTAACTCAATTATCGATAGACTTGAAAAAGATGCTGTTTATAGAGGGCAAAGTAGAATGCGTGTTGCAGTAATTGAAGAGAACCTACCTTCTCTAAATTTATGGAAAAAAAGAGGCTATCGTCACGTAAAAACTACTGAACCAAAGAAGCATGGGAAAAAAGAACACAAGCTACTTGTATATGAAAAAGAACTTACTCTAGAATAGTATTTCAGGGAATGTCCTTAAAAATAGTTAGTGTAATTAAAATTTCGAGCAGTGAAATATTTTTAGTTGCACAACTAATCAAATTAGTGTAATATATTATCTCGAGAATCGAAACTTTAAGGACGGAACTTTAATTATGAAATTCAATGATCGAAAAAAAAGAACTTCATCTTTAGTAGAAATGTCTAAAGAAAACTTGCCTAAAGCTGTACTTTTTCTGGCATGGCCAATAATTGTAGAGATGTTACTGCAATCATCTGTAGGCATTGCAGATACTGCTATGGTAGGAAGATTAAGTCCTGCTTCTATTGCAGCAGTAGGGCTTGGTAATCAAATTATTATGCTTTTACTAACAGTGTTTGCTGCAGTTAGAACTGGTGCCACAGTTTTGGTAGCAAGACTAATTGGAGCAGGCGAATTTGAAGAAGCTAATGACGCTGCTAGGCAGGCTTTAATCATTACAATTATTTTTGGATTAGCTGTTGCTCTCTTTGGAGTTATTTTTCCTGAAGTTGGATATAGACTTTTAGGTGCTGAAGAAGAAGTTATTTTAGTTGGTGCTAGTTATATGCGTTATAGAGCAATAGCAGCACTATTTGCTTGTATAACCATGGTTGTTACAGGTATTTTACAAGGCTGTGGTGATACATTGACTGCTATGAAAGTAAATGTAACATTAAACTTGCTAAATATAATATTCAACTACTTACTTATTTTTGGTAGATTTGGATTTCCTGAAATGGGTACTGCTGGAGCAGGTGCTGCAACTATGATAGCTAGAATGGTTGGTGCCGCAATGATGCTAGCAGTGCTGTTCAGAGGCAAGGGAGATATTAGGTTAAGAGTTAAAGATGGATTTAAATTAAGTAAAGATGTGTTAAAAAGATTACTTAATGTTGGTATCCCTGCTGGTATTGAACAAGGACTTATGAGAGGAGCACAGCTTTTCTTTACTATGGTTGTTACAAACCTTGGTACTGTAATGTATGCTGCACATCAAATAGTTTTAAGAGCCGATTCAGTTGCTTTTATGCCTGGCTTTGGATTTGCAACTGCCGCTACTGCGCTAGTTGGTCAAAATCTAGGAGCAAAGCAACCTAAAGAAGCTGAGAAGGCTGCTCATATAACCATGCTCATGGCTATTGGATTGATGTCTTTTGTTGGAGTTTTTCTGTTTTTCTTCGCTACACCAATTATGAAGTTTTTCACTAATGATCCTGAAGTTATTGCAGCTGGGATAAGTCCGATGAGAATTATATCCTTCTCTATGCCATTCATGGCGATAGAACGAGTCTCTGCTGGCGCACTTAGAGGCGCTGGGGACACTAAATATGTTATGTTTGGTACTGGAATTAGTATATGGATAGCAAGACTTGGGTTAGCATATGTGTTAGTTAACTATTTTGACATGGGATTAGTAGGTGCATGGATAGGCATGTTTGCTGATCATATTGTAAGAGCTGCATTCTTCTTTACTAGATTCAAAAAAGGTCAATGGAAATTTATAAGACTTTAAGATTAGGGGCCTAGCCAGCCCTTTTTGTATTTTATATTTTGCTTTATAATTAGGCAGGGGTGATTATGTTGAAGATAATTGTTGATGGTGATAGTTGTCCTGTTGTCAATCAAACAATAAAAATAGCTAAAGAAAATAATTTGGAACTATTAATAGTAAAAAACCATAATCACTACATACAAAGTGATTATGGAGAAATTGTAAGTGTAGAGTCCACTAAAGATAGTGCAGATTTATATATAGTTAATAATACAGATGCAAATGATATTATTATTTCACAAGACTATGGACTAGCAGCAATGGTCTTAGCAAGAAACGGGAGAGTTGTTCACCCAAACGGCATCATAATAACAGAAAATAATATCGATACACTTTTACATCAAAGATTTATATCAAGTCAACTGAGAAGACAAAAACGTCATTTTGGTTCAAAAAATAAAAAAAGAACAGAATCTCTAAATGAAAATTTCATAAACACACTAAAAAGCCTTATCAAAATTTAAGGCTTTTTTAGATTCTCAACTTCACTTTTTAGACCATCTACTTCTTTTTTAAGTGCCATTACTTGGCTTAGTGCAGAAATTGCAAACACAAAAGCTATAGGTGCTAGATAAGATAATATTTCCACTAAAATTTCTCCCTTCTACTTTACTTTATTCATACAAAAGCAATCTGTCAACAGTTTCTTGACAATGAACTATAATGCGTATATACTGTACTTATTGTTTATATACAGTATATACCTTGGAGGTGATTAATTGAATATCATTATCTCAAACTCTTCAGAGCATCCGATATATTACCAAATTACTATGCAAATTAAAGAAGCTATAATTCAAGGACTTTTGCCGCCAAATTCACAACTTCCTTCTATTAGAAGTTTAGCAGCAGAATTACAAGTTAGTGTAATTACCACAAAACGTTCTTATGAAGAGTTGGAAAATGAAGGATTCATCACTACAGTTCCTGGAAAAGGTTCTTATGTAGCACCTAAAAGCAACGAGCTACTCAAAGAACTTAAAATGAGAACTGTTGAAGAGAAATTAGAAGAAGCGATAGACTCAGCAAGGTTAATAGGATTAACTCTTGACGATCTTGTGGGTTTGCTAAAAATACTTTATTTGGAGGAATAATATGGACATTGCAGTAAATTTGAAGGATGTTAGTAAAAGATATGATGATTTTAAACTAGAGAACCTAAATATATGTTTAGAATCAGGGTATGTGCTTGGATTGATTGGCCCAAACGGTGCTGGCAAAAGCACCACTATAAAACTGCTGTTAAATCACATAAAAGCAGACTCTGGTCAAATTGAGATTAATGGCAAATCTTATGATAAAAGCGGGCCGTCAATAAAAAATGATATTGGCTTTGTTTTGGACCAAGACCATTACTACAGTCATCTTACAATAAGAAAGATTGGAAGGGCTTTATCTCCTTTTTACACTGAATGGTCACAATCAAAATTTGAGAGTTATATAGAAAGATTCTCTTTACCATTTGATAAGAAAATTAGCCAATTATCTAAAGGTATGAAAATGAAATTTTCTCTGGCAATTGCTTTATCTCATAATGCAAAATTACTATTAATGGATGAGCCCACGAGTGGATTAGATCCAATTGTTAGAAGTGAATTGATTGAAATTTTGTCAGGAGTAATGCTGAATGATAAAAAATCAATAATTTTTTCAACACATATAACATCTGATTTAGATAAAATTGCTGATTACATTCTACTGCTAAATGGAGGCAAAACGTTGTTGAATGAAGATAAGGATGCCCTTATAGAAAGGCATGCGATTGTAAAAGGTCCTAAGGAACTTTCCCATGAAGTATCAGACCATGCTATCGGAATAAAAAAACATAAATATGGCTTTGAAGCTCTTACATGCGATAAAAACAGATTCCTAAATGATTCTAGACTTATCTTTGAAAAACCCACCTTAGACGATATTATGCTTTATTATACTAAAGGAGAAAGCAGATGTTAAACCTGATAAAAAAGACTTATATGTTTTAGATTTAAAGCTATTTAGAGAACTGCTATATATACCTGTTATTATGTTTGCTTTTCAACGTTTTATTGGGTTGACTTACTTAATGGCTCTCTTTTTCTATGCTTATGCAATTATTCCCGAGTGCTTTGAACAAGATGAGAAGAATAACTCAGAAAAGGTTGTTCTTAGTCTTCCTGTAAGTAGAAAAGACATTGTAGTCTCAAGATATTTACTTGTGTTTATTACTATCATTATAGGAAATATAACGTTCTTTACGCTAAACTTTATTGGCAAATATTTGCCATTTTCTTATGAAAGCATTAGTGTAAATTCTCCTTTGTTTGCTTTTGTAGTATTTTATATAGTTTTGTTTTACTCCATTTGCTTTCCAGTAATGTTCAAAGTAGGAAAACATAAAGCTAGAGGTTTGATTTTTGTCCTATTTTTTGCAACATTTTTTGGGCTTCCAACGCTCATAAACGCTATTACAGGTTCATCTAATGAGCTCTTATCTAGAATACTTAGTTTTGCTATTCGTAGCTCAAATATGCAAATCACTGTCATATTACTCTTGTTAACAGGGCTTGTTTGCATCACTTCTTTATTAGTATCATTATTATTTTATAAGCAAAGAGAATTTTAACCCTTAGAGGTTTAGCATAAAGCTAAACCTCTTTATTAATCTCATCAATATTTTTACAATACCAAACCATATGGTCTGACCCTTTTCCCCAATAATTCTTGATAGTAAGAAATGGTTTGCCAAACTTTCTAATCCAATGATTTTGGGCATCTGTAAACCCACAGTCAAGAATGAATTTGTCAACATTTAGTGACTGTAACAATCGCATCATCTGATTAATCAACTTTGAAGCAACTCCTTTACCTTGATGAATAGGATCAACATAAATTGTACCAAGCTCCCCCACATTAGATAAAATATCATCATAAAACAAAACGATATCTTTTGCAGCTTCACCATAAGAGATTGTACCTATTACATCTCCTCCAATTGTAGCTACCAAAAAGATATGATTAGACTCTCCAATTACACTTGATTTAAATAAATTTTGCTTAATAGTTATTTCTTTATTGATTTCTTCTTTCTCATCAGCAATTCCCTCTTTTATAAACGCCGCCTTTATTGCAGAATCAAACATGTCAAAAGCAGACTTTATATCCTCAACTCTTGCTCTCCTAATTTGCATCATCAAACCACCTACAGTTTTATTTTTTTACTCTTCTGTAATATGTAATTATTGTATCAAATTTTCTTTTATGATACTATTACCATATCAAACAAGGAGGTATTTAGCGGAATGATCAATCATGCTTAATTCTATTTTATTAAATTTAAGAATATAAGCATTGCTGACATATTTTGTTAGTAGATTGATTTATTAATCTAAATCTCACACAAATTTCTATACACAAATTTTTTCGTCTAGAGAATGCTTGTATTCTTTAGGCGTTTATTTTTAAAGGAGTGTATTTAAATGACATTACTAAAACTAAGTAATATCTCATGTTATTACGCTAATAAAGAGGTATTACATGATGTAAACATTGAAGTAAATGAAGGAGCAAGGATAGGGTTAATTGGAGAAAATGGTTCTGGAAAATCAACAATCCTCAAAATCATCTGTCAAGAACTAAAACCAGATTCAGGAATAGTTTACTCTTTGCCAAATCTAAAGATTTCAAAATTAGACCAAAAAGCACAGTTTAGACAAGATACAGTTATTAAAGAACTTAAAAATGAGTATAGTGAATTACAATGGATTGAGAATCGAATGCGAGAGTTAGAAGAGCTTATGAGTTCGTCTGACAATCAGGCATTATTAAGAGAATACTCTACCCTTCTTGAAAGATTTCAAAGCGCAGAAGGTTATCAATATGAACATAATATTGATGTAGCCCTTAGACAAATAGGATGGGATGATACATACTTTGATAAAAATGTTTTAACTTTGAGTGGTGGTGAAAAAGCAAGACTACAACTAGCTAAGATACTCTTATTAAAACCGAAGCTTCTCCTGATGGATGAGCCTTCTAATCATATGGATATAGAAACTAAGAAATGGTTGAAAGAGTTTATTAATGATTTTAACGGAAGTATTTTAATTGTTTCACACGATAGAGACCTTTTAGATTCAACATGCAATGAAATCATAGAACTTGATTTTGGAGAGACTATGCATTTTCCAGGAAACTATACTTTTTATAAGAAGGAAAAAGAAATCTTTATTAAATCACAAAAAGCTATTTATAGAAAACAACAATCTCAAATAGCACAATTAAAGAGCGAAATAAATAGTAGGCAATCTTGGTTTGCAAGAAGTTTAAGATCAACTGATGCACAAGGAAATGAACTAAGAAGAGAAGAAAAACATCACATGCGAGGCGTAGGAGCTAAACAAGCAAAGATTGTTAAATCTAAAGAAAAGCAACTTGAAAAGTTGTATTCAGAGTCTATAAACTACCCTAGTGACAAACATAAGATTAGAATCAGTTTTAATAATATGCCACAGATAGGCTCTGAGCTGCTAACCTTTAAGAATATGAGCAAATCATATGGTGAACTATCCATTTTCCATGATGTGAACATTAGCATTCAAAGTGGTCACAAATATTCTTTATATGGGGCTAATGGTAGTGGTAAAAGCACATTAATAAAAATGGTGATTGGCCATGAAAGACCTACAAAGGGAGAAGTAATATTAGGAAAAAGTATTAAAGCAGCTTATCTAGACCAAGAACTTGATTCTTTAGATCTGAATAATAGTGCTTTTGATGAACTATCTAACATTAAAAGAATTACAGTAAGTCAAGCTAGATATTTGTTAGCTAGACTTCATATTTATGGCGATAAGGCAACAAGGTCAATGAATCACCTTAGTATTGGAGAGAGAATGCTAGTTGCTATTACTAAACTTTTAGTAGATGACTACAATTTACTAATACTAGATGAGCCTACAAACCATCTGGATATCAAGAAAAGAGAGGTTATTGAAGAAGCTCTTTCAGAATACCCTGGAACTGTAATTTTTGTTTCTCATGATGAATATTTTGCTAGAGCAATAGCTGACAAAGTACTGTATATTGAAAATAAAGATTTGCTTCTTTTTCAAGGAGATTATGATTTCTTTACTAACTCTATACTAAATAAAGAAAATATCCAGTCAATAAAGTTAAATGAAGAATTACTTACTCTCAAAATGAAATTATTCACGCTTGACCAAAAAGAAGATGAACAAGAGATTAACCAAATCAAATTAAGACTACAAGAGTTACAGAATATTTAAGTTCAAAACACAAAAATACCCTCGCCTTTAAGCGAGGGTTTATTTTTACTTAGCTACTTAATGTTTCTGAAATAGTTTCATTAACACCTTGCATTACTTCTTCAAATGCTTGTCTCTTTTCCATAACCTTCTTTATAGATTGGTTAAGTTGCATCTGTTGCTCTAAGCTTTGCATTTTTTGAATAGTATCTTGATCTACTTGCTGACCAGTTTGCTGAGCCATCATTAGTTGTTGTTGGCTGGTCTGGAATTCTTCTAATAAATCCATAGCATTTGGGTCTAATTGCATTTGTGCTTCTGCACTTCTAAGATCTTTGTACTCCTCAGAATCTTTAATAGCTTCTGCTAATTCTACTGCTTTTGTTTTTAAATTCATAATTTACCTCCAATTAATCTACTACCTTACCACTATAAGGTATATTCATCTTTAAGTAAAGGAAAAGCAAGGATTAATTAGGGTATCTCCCTATATTGAGTTGGATTGTATAAACCATGTCTTAGTTTTGTTTGCAATACTAACTAGGCCAAGCATTATTGGTACCTCAACTAATACACCTACTATAGTTGCTAGGGCTACTGCTGAAGTTGGACCAAAGAGTGTAATTGCAACAGCTACAGCAAGCTCAAAAAAATTGGAAGCGCCAATCATCCCTGCTGGAGCAGCAACATTATGAGGCAACTTCATTTTTCTTGCTGCTAAATATGCAATTGAAAAAATCAAAACAGTTTGCAAAATTAAAGGTACAGATATTAGTAGTATATGGAAAGGATTATTTATTATTACTTCTCCTTGGAAAGTAAATATTATTGTCAATGTCATGAGCAATCCAATTATGGTTACTTTATCAAATTTTCTTATAAAAACATCGCTGAAGTATTGCTCTCCTTTTTTCTTAATAATACTTGCCCTTGTAAGCACACCTGCTGATAGAGGTATCACAATAAACAAGAAGACAGAAAGTATTAAAGTTTCCCAGGGAATAGTGACTCCACTCACACCTAGCAAAAATGCAACTATTGGTGTAAATGCCACTAAGATAATCAAGTCATTAGTAGCAACCTGCACAACTGTATAAGCAGGATTTCCATTGGTTAGGTGACTCCAAACAAATACCATTGCTGTACAAGGAGCAGCACCTAAAATAACAGCCCCTGTCAAATAATCTCTTGCCAAATCTGGCGAAATAAAATTACTAAACAAAATATTAAAGAATACATAAGCGATTCCAAACATAGTAAAAGGCTTAATTAGCCAGTTAACTACCCATGTTAAATACAATCCCTTTGGCTCTTTTGATACATTCTTAATACTTTGAAAATCTACTTTCATCATCATTGGATATATCATTATCCAGATTAAAACTGCTATGGGTATTGATACGTTGGCATATTCAAACTGTCCTAAGAAAATTGGCACCTGTGGCAGAAACTGCCCAATCAAAACTCCTATTACCATACATGCTATTACCCATATTGTTAAATATTTTTCAAAAAAACTCATTTTGCTTTCCATTTTGCTCTCCTTATATGTTTATATTTGAATTCATGAATATATGTCTCAAAAAAAATTGTATTGTGCATACAATTTAATTACATATAGAACCCTGCTGCTTTAACTCTATAAGTTTATGCTTATCTACAACTAACTCCTCAATTTCTGCAAAGGATTTCTTAAGGTGGTTAAACAGTTCTGGATATTTATTAATAAATTCTTCACCGATACTATAATAAACCCATTGAGATTCTTTTCTAAAATCAACCATATCTGCTTGTTTTAGTTTATTCAAGTGTCTAGAAACATTTGATTGGCTCATTTCTAGGACAGTTTCGATCTCACATACACAAAGTTCCTCTTCTAACAATATGTTAAGTATCTTTATTCTACTAATATCTGATAAAGCTTTGTATACTTCTATTAATTTCATTATCATCCCTCTTATATGTGAATTTATGAATATATTCGAATTCTAACTAATATTGAGCATAATTGCAACAAAAAATGACTATTTTTTCAAACAGTCATTCCTTTTTTTTATTCAATTTCATTTCCACTAGGATCTAGTGTTATGACTTGCCATGGAATCATTTTCCCGCTGTTCACTAAACCTTGCTTTACAGCGTACTCTAGCCCACCACAACAAGGCACTGACATGCGAAGCACAGTCACACTCTTTATTTCGTTGTGCTTAAATATCTCTTCAAACTTATCTGCATAATCTCCTTGATCGAGCTTTGGGCACCCTATCATTGTGATTTTACCCTTCATGTAATCTGTATGTATATTTGCATTTGCAAAAGCAGTACAATCAGCTGCAATCAAAAGCTTTGCTCCATCTAGAAAGGGTGCTTTTGGAGGCAAAAGCTTTATTTGAACAGGCCACTGGGCCAACTGTGAATCTACTCTCTCTTGCTTTTTTTCTTCCTCTTTGACATTATTTCTATTTATTAAGTTTTGTGCTCTAGCTGAAGGACATGTAGATTCTTTCTTTTTTTGATTATCTTTCTTCGTAAACTCTTCTACATTTTTCTCCATTACCTTAAGTGCTCCACTAGGACATTCTGGCAAGCAAAATCCTAGTCCATCACAATATGATTCTGAGATTAATCGAGCCTTTCCATCTACTAACTGTAATGCTCCTTGATGACATGTATTAACACATTGACCACACCCTATGCATAGTTCTTCATTTATAGTTATTATATTTCTTTTCACTTAATTCTCCTCCTTTATCTCTAGTAGCATTATATTGATTATCAGCACAACCTTCCGTTGCCATAGCTACATGTTTACTGATAAAGCTGGTTTTAATACAATAAAGCACTTTTTATTGAGTTGTCTTGCTTTTATACTTATAATGATAATGAAAAATAAACTTTTGGAGGTGCTGCATGAAAAAAGGATTATTGTCGTTTATTTTATTACTACTACTTTTCACAAGCACTGTTTTTACTACAGCATTAGAGCCTGTAAACCTAGAAGGTGTAAATCCTGCTGGTAGATTTCTTGTTCCAATGAGAAGTATTTTTGAAAGCTTAGGGGCTACTGTTCACTGGGAGGCAAGCACACGAACAGTTACAGGTACTAAAGGGGACACTGTTGTTGACCTGACTATAGACAATGCGAATGCGTACATTAATGGAGAACTTTTTATTCTAGATGCCCCAGCAATTATTGTTAATAGTAGTACTTATGTTCCTGCTCGATTTGTAGGAGAAGCATTAGGAGCAACTGTAGGATGGGATGGAACTAAAAGAATGGCATCTATAAAGCTAGATGATATCTTAGTCCATATTTACGAAGAGTTGCCTCCTGAGCCAGAAATAATAGTTGTAGATAACATAAGTTATTCTACAAATCCAAGAGTTGTAAGAAATGGCGGAAACCAGAGAGTTACTTTTGAGGCTGTTGTAAAAGATGATGATGGCAATCCAATTGAGGGTGCTGAAGTTAACTTTTTTGTCTCTTCTAGAGAAATAAATGTAAGCGATGCAGTTGTTTATGAATCTAAGCTCACTGATGAAAACGGACTTGTTCGAGCTAGCTACACAACAACTGCTCGAGATAATGATAAACAATTCATTGTATATGTTGCTGCTTTTTATGATGGGGCAAACTATGATGCAATGACAAACTTTGTTGTTACAAATGATGACACTGCTAGGATAACAGGAACTGTTTATCATCCATCAACAGGACTTCCTGCAACAGATGCAAGAATCACTGCATCTCAAAGAAACCCTGATGTGCATAAAGAGGTTGCATTTACAGATGCACACGGTAGATATGATGGTTTTATACCAATCAGCAGTAAACAATATTTTATTGGCGTTAGTTTTGAAAATGAACTGCTAGATGTCAATCAAACATACCAATCGTCACAATCATTTATATCTCCTGATAGATTTTCATTAGAACTAAGAGCTGACATAAACAAAGCAAATGAGGTTTATGAAATAGACTTTGAACATGGATTCATTAAAGGAACTACAACAAATAATGCAAAGTTATATTTAATTCCTATTATAAATGGTGTTCCAAGAGATAGAGAAGGAATTGCTTTTGATGCTTTATCTAATGGTACATACTTAGCACCATTGCCTGTAGGTACATATGAGATGGTTAACATTAGAACTGAAAGCACTATAAGAAGAAATATAGTTATTACTAAAGGTGAAGTAACAGATTTAGGAACTCATAATAGATAATTTACTACTAAGGCATAAAGGGCTCATCCCTTTATGCCTTATATTTTCATTAGCTCTCTTCTAAGATTATCTGGAACTTTCTCTAATGCGTACCTAAATACTGTCCTAGGCAGCCACTTAACATTCTTTCTTAAGAACAGTTCTATTTGCTCTGGGTATCTTATATAAGCATACTTTAACAACCAGCCTACTCCTTTTTGAACATGTAGCTCTTTATCATTTGCTAGTGAACTTGCAATTTTCAGTACCAGCTTAATATCTGCATTAACTTCAAAGCTTCTTGTTGATTTTATCATTACTACCGCTGCAGCTCGCCTTACATATGTTAAATTTGATAACGACCATACTTCCAGCTTGTCATTAAATTGATATCTCTCATACATGGGGTTTAATACATGATAAGAATAAATATCGCATCTACCCCATCTATTTACATACATATATAGCCACTTTTCATAGGTATTGAGATATTTCAAGTCATAGGGTTGTCGCTTTTTGATCCAAACCGTCATTAAAGGGAAAATCATTGCATTATTTTCTTCTAATAGTTTATCAAGTAGCTCAATAAGGTTATCATTATTATCAGGTAGCATATAATATGTTTTATTAGCAATCATATTTATTTCTTTTGATCTTACATTATCAAAAGAACCATACATTTGTTTTACTTGTTCTAAAATCATTTCATAATCTTTCATAAACTAATCCAAAGGTATCCTATTTTCGCATTCAACACCAACTTGACATTTTCCACAACCATATCTCGGGGTATGTTTTTGCCTTATCTCTGATAAAAACCCATTACATATATCATGATCTTTTCCTTCACTAAAAGATATTGCAATTACAGGACAATTTTTAATACAATCCCCACATAGATTACAATACTCTTCATAACTATTGTACTCTCTCTTGGTATGTATAGTGTCTACATCGATTACTATACTAGCAAACCTTCCTGCTACCCCTTTTTTTGTAATTAAACCTTTTGATAATCCAAAAGTGCCCAAACCACAAACATATGCTACATGCCTTTCTGACCAATTACTAGTGTAACTAAGTGAATCTCCCTTCTTAAGTGCTCCTTTGGTAAAGAAGCTCTCTTCTTTTGCAGGTTCAATTGCTAATACACCTTCATTTCTTAACATATCTACAAGTTTTTTTATTGTGTTGTTTATAAATGCTTGCCCTTCAAATCTTCCATGCAACCATTCAACAGATGGCCATTCAGCTACTTTCACATTTCCTCTTCTCACTCTTTCAGTAAAAGGAAAAAAGACTGATACTACTGATTTTCCAGTTTTTAACCATTCATTTGGCAATTTGAAATGCTTACCTATAATACCCTCTTTTTTTAATGTGTTAAACATAGGATCATTTGCACTAGCATACCCGATTATAGGTTCATCAAATATCTTTAAACCCTCAACTTCCTTACTGAGTGCAACTTCTTTATTAACATAATTATCTTCACTATTTATGGACTTTCTTATAAACTCATCAATCATTTTATTAATCATCTAATTAATCTCCTTTGTAAAGCATATTATTCTATTTGCCTCAATAAACCCTAGAGCTTTATGAAATGCTTCACTTTCTTTGTTGCTAATTATGCAATCTGAAGCCATTTCAGTACACCCCTTGCTTTTTGCCCACTTAACACCTTTATCTATTAACTTACTAGCAATACCCTTGTGCCTCTCTTCTTCTTTAACATATACTCCTTCAATATATCCAACCGGGCTAGAGGTTGTTCCTTCTACATAATCATTTCTAAGTGAAAAGTAACCAAACCCAATAAGACTATACTCTCTAGCAATAAATATAGCAAATTCAGGATGTTCTATTATCTCTGAAAACAAATTAATCAGCTCTTCATAATTTGCTTCTGGCCAAAGCTCATATGCCAGTTTAGCAACATTTTCTAAATCAAGTAACTTAGCTTGATAGATCATTTTTTCACCTACTCATAATCATTTATTAAATTATACAACAAATAAATCAAGATATATATTAGCTTATAAAATATTACAAATTTACTTAATCCAAAATCTATATTATTAAAAAACAAATATAGTTCCACCAGTAATAAAAACATATTCCTTGAATGATAAAATTTATAGTTTATTTCGCTTTCTAATGTGTTATACTATTAATAAATTATTGCTGATTAGTATATACTAATTAGATTATAGGAGGCGTGAAACGTTGAAAAAATGGGTTTATAGCTTTAATGAAGGCAATGCTAGCCAAAAATCACTCCTAGGTGGAAAAGGCGCCAATCTTGCTGAAATGTCTAATATTGGATTACCAGTTCCACCAGGTTTTATTGTTACAACTGAAGCATGCCTAGAGTACTATAAGAATAACCAAGATATAAGTGATACTATGCTTAAAGAGATATACGATCATCTTAAAGATTTAGAAGAAGCGACAGGTAAAGTTTTTGGAGACATAAACAACCCCCTCTTAGTGTCTATTAGGTCTGGAGCAGCTATTTCAATGCCTGGAATGATGGATACTATTCTAAACCTTGGACTTAATGATGATTCTGTAAAAGGGCTTGCTGAGAGTACTAAAAACATGCATTTTGCTTATGATAGTTACAGAAGATTTATCCAAATGTTTAGCGATGTAGCATGTGGAGTACCTAAGCATCATTACGAGTCAACTCTTAGCAAAGCATTGAAAGAATACAATGTTAAAGACGA
Source organism: uncultured Clostridiaceae bacterium (assembly GCA_964546025.1). GTDB lineage: Bacteria > Bacillota > UBA994 > PWPR01 > PWPR01 > PWPR01. The sequence continues at coordinate 5,259 of CAZJHT010000022.1, read as the reverse complement.
AACCGAACTTACTGCAGATCAGTTAGTAGAAGTTTCAAATCAATACAAAAAGATTCACAAAAAGTATACTGGTGATGAGTTTCCTCAAGATCCATACCAACAACTACAATTAGCAATAAAAGCTGTTTTTGACTCATGGAACAATAACCGAGCAAAAACATACAGAAAAATTCATAATATTTCTGATGATATGGGTACTGCTGTTAATGTACAATCCATGGTCTTTGGTAATATGGGCTATGACTGTGGCACTGGGGTAGCTTTTACAAGAAATCCAGCTACTGGTGAAAGCAAACTATATGGAGAGTTCTTAATAAATGCTCAAGGGGAAGATGTTGTAGCGGGCATAAGAACTCCTATGGACATTTCGAGAATGTCAAATATTATGCCAAAAATATATAAAGAGTTTAATGAGATTGCACAAAAACTTGAGCTTCATTACAAAGACATGCAAGATATAGAGTTCACGATTGAGAAGTCAAAGCTTTATATATTACAGACTAGAACAGGAAAAAGAACGGCTGAAGCAGCTCTAAGAATAGCTGTAGAACTTGTAGAAGAAGGAATACTTACTAAAGATGAATCTGTCTTAAGAATAGATCCAAGTTCTCTTGATCAGCTTCTTCACCCTACTTTTGACACTACATCAATGGGGGCGCTTACACCTCTAGCAAAAGGCTTGCCTGCATCCCCTGGTGCTGCAACAGGTAAGATATACTTCAATGCAGATGATGCTGTAAAAGCAGCTAATAATAATGAACAAGTAGTTTTAGTTAGAAGAGAAACGTCCCCAGAAGACATTGAAGGAATGAATGTTGCAGTTGGAATTTTAACATCTAGAGGGGGCATGACATCACATGCAGCAGTTGTAGCTAGAGGCATGGGTAAATGTTGTGTCGCTGGTTGTGAAGAACTATGGGTTGATGAAGATAACAAAACAATCTCAATTAATGGTATAAAACTATATGAAGGCGACTTTATTTCAATTGATGGAAGTTCTGGGAAAGTCTATCAAGGGATAATAAAAACCTCAAAACCTAAATTTTCAGACCATTTTAGAAAACTAATGACTTACGCAGATGAAATAAAAACACTAGGAATAAGGGCAAATGCTGATACTGCTTATGATGCGACGATTGCTGTGAACTTTGGTATTGAAGGTATAGGTCTTTGTAGAACTGAACATATGTTTTTCAAAGAAAACAGAATACCGGTTGTTAGACAGATGATTTTATCTAACACAACATCACAAAGGCAAATTGCTTTAGATAAATTATTACCTATGCAAAAATCGGACTTTAAAGAATTGTTCTTAGCACTTAATGATAAACCTGTTACGATACGCTTACTTGACCCTCCTCTTCATGAGTTTTTGCCAACTAGTGAAGAAGATATACTAGAATTGGCTAAAGATATGCAAATTGAAGTAAAAGATCTAAAAGACACAATTAATCAATTGCATGAAATTAATCCTATGCTAGGTCATAGAGGATGCAGACTTGCAATTACATACCCAGAAATTGCAAGAATGCAAACTAGAGCAATTATAGAAGCAGCTCTTGAAGTAAAAGAAGAGCAAAAATTTGCTCCAAAGCCAGAAATTATGGTTCCATTAATTGGCACAAAAAGAGAACTTGAATTCATGAAAAAGGTAATTGAAAAAGAAATATTAGATGTTTTTGATGAAACTAATAGTGAAATAGAATACCTCATTGGTACAATGATTGAAATACCAAGAGCCGCATTACTAGCTGATGAAATTGCAGAGATATCAGAATTTTTCTCATTTGGCACAAATGATTTGACACAAATGGGCTTTGGCTTTTCGAGAGATGATGCTGGTAAGTTTATAAATGACTATTTAGACAAAAACATACTTGCAAGTGACCCTTTCCAGCGTATTGATACTAAAGGTATAGGAAAATTAGTTGAAATTGGAGTTAATTTAGGAAGAAAAACTAAGCCTAATTTAAAAATCGGTGTTTGTGGAGAGCATGCAGGTGATGCACCTTCTGTTGAGTTTTTCCATAAAACTGGGCTTGATTATGTGAGCTGTTCTCCTTATAGAGTTCCTATTGCTAAGCTAGCTGCTGCTCAAGCAACTCTTAAAAACTAAAATTAGTTAAAAAAGCAAAACAAGCATGAGGCAGATAATACATTAAACTAGTTAACAAAAGTTTACCCAAAAGAGCATGACGAATTGTTTAAAATGATATTGATTTTGATTTTCTTTATGAAAGAAGCTTCTCAAATGAACCAAGCTAGATATAAATAGATGGTATTATTTACGGTATACGTGTTGACAGTATAGAATAAAAACTATGCAAGAAATCCGCTACTTGGACAAGCTTGTTGATGATCTTGCAAAAGGCAAGCCCCTCAACGAAATATTAAGAAGCATATAATAATTAAGCACCTTTTGAGATAATCATCAACCTCAAAAGGTGCTGTTTTATATTCTATATCCAATTAAGTTCCAATAATACAGTAAGATAAAGTATGCAATAAAGCTAACTGTGATTAAAAAATACACTACTTTGTTACTAGTTTTTAGCCTTTTATTTCTAATATGTTTGATAAGCTTTATGACCGCGTAAAGTGTCAACAAGATGCCTATTATTGGCAGTGTTAGAATTATTCTGAGAATAGTGCCTATACTTAAATAAAATTCTGAATAATTCAAGTAAGAATATACTCCAAATGAAACAATAAATAAAATATTAATTGCAGCGATAATTACTGGGAGATAAAAAACCTCAACATTACTCTCTCTGGTTGTAAACATGTATCTCTTGTTCGAGCTTTTTACTTTAGCAAAAATCACTCCTATTATAAAAAATAAAAATATTAATAATATCAATCCCATTGCCAAAATATGAAAAGTTAACGTTTTATAAACAGGAAGGTTTTCATAAGCTAAGCTATCTAAGTAGAAAGCTTCTGGATTATCATCCTCCATATTAAAAGTGATTCTGTAAGGGGTTTCTTCAATTTGATATAGTAAGTCACCTATAGCAATTGCTTTGATTTCTTTATCTAAAAACATATTAGAGAGAATAATTCCATCTTCTACTACTTTTACTTCTAGTTGATCAAATGCAGAAAAAAGTTTTTCTAAATTATTTCTTGGACTACCTAAATACTGATAAGTACCTTCTAGATAAGAACCATGTGAATCAGATACACGCTTTATTGCGGCTATTCTACGATTAGGATATAAAGCGTTAAGGATTTTACTCAACAGATTCATTAACAATTCATTGTCTCCAGAATTTGCGCCAATGAAGAATCCAAAATTGCTCTCAGGCGAAATGACAAGTAAGCTTGTATGGCTCGAATCACTAGATCCGTTGCTAATTAATAGCCGCTCACCTCTTTCATAGTGCTCAAAAAATCCTAAAGTCACCCCTGCTAGTTCTTTGTGATAGGAAAACTGTGTGCTATGAACCATATTTAAGGTGTCACTGTTAAGTAAACGTCCATTATCTACCAAAAGCGAATAGCCTAGCATTGCCATACTATGACTTGTAGATTTAAACCCTAGCGCAGGATAATATGCTGATTCGTATTCTGCTATAATCTCTCTATAATCCCCACTATCTGAGTCGAACTCATATCCTTTTGCTAAATTATCAGTAAAGATATTATCTAATATAAAACCACTACTTTGCATACCCACACTTCTTATTATATTGTTAAGTATATAATCTTCATAAGGAACACCGCTTATTTCCTGGATAAGTAATGCTGCTAAGGCTATTGCGGCTTCATTATATGATATAATCTCACCAGGATTGTTAACTAATTTAGGCATATTATTATTTAAATAAACATCTAAAAATATCCTTGATCCCTTTGGCAACTTGCTTCCAAATTCTTTTCGGTCTAACCCTGAAGTATGGGTCAGTAAAGACTTAAAAGTAAATTCTTGATCTTCCTTTGTCTTTATTTGAAAGTTAGTCAAATAATCAGTAATATCATCATTAAGTTCAAAATATCCTTGTTCATATAATTTAAGCAGTCCACTTAAAGTCACAATGCTTGATATAGACGAAACCTCAAAAATAGTTTGGGTAGGATCAACTTGGATTTGCTTCTCTATATCCTGATACCCATATCCGTATGAAAAGGCAATACCCTCATCTGTAAAAAATGAAAAAGCCAACCCAGAAATATTATCTTGAGTTATACTATTAGTAAGTAATGTATCTATTCTTTCTTCAACCACTTCAACTTCAAATGAGTTAAATTGATGAAAAGAATCTTCTGCATATGCTATATTAAAGCTCATAATTAAGATAAGTAGTATTGCAATATATTTATTCATTATTTCACTTCCACTTCTTAAAGTATCATATCTATTTTAGCACAAATAAACGTCTTTTGTAGTATAATTCTATAATATGAAAAATCTTTATGTTTATCTGTTATAGTAACACATATTTTACCGTTTACCACAACGCTTTCCAAATAAAAACATCACGAGGAGAATGAAAATGCTTAAGTTAAAACATTTGTTTAATAATCAAGATCTTGCATTTATGCTTTTACAAAACTACCATCACAGTGTCTTTAGCAAAGAAGAGCTTTCTAATTTTAGAATATCCGCAAATGCAGTATACAAATACAAATTAGAAGACTCTTTGAACTACATGCGTTTTACACCCTACACTGCTGACAAAGAAAAATTTCTGATTGGAGAGCTTAACTATATTAATTTCCTAAGCAATAAAGAATATAATGTCGTTAATATTAATAGTTCAAAAAACAATAACCAGTATGAGCGAAAAAATACTCCTTGGGGAGAATACCTAGTTACTTCGTTTGCAAAAGCAGAGGGAATTAAAGCAAATACTCTTAGCTTAAGTGAAACCCATATTCGTGATTTCGGTAACGCATTAGGCAGATTGCATCAATTAAGCAAGTTAAGCATAGACTTTGATAGGCCAGACATGGATAATATCTTTACTAATGTCTATAATATATTAGAAAATTACAATGCCCCATCATCTGCATACATTGAACTGGATTTGATTAGAAACTATTTCCAATCAATTAGTAAATCCAAAAATAATTATGGCATAATTCATTATGATTTTGAGCTTGACAACGCATTTTATGACAGCTTAAGTAAAGCTTATACAATTTTTGATTTTGATGATTCTATGTATCACTTTTATGTTATGGATATAAATCAAGCATTGGCGGTGGATGTCAAGTTAGTTGTCGCATTTTAGATTCTAGAATTACGTTATCTTC
>CAZJHT010000021.1:0-38900 GCA_964546025.1 uncultured Clostridiaceae bacterium | reverse complement strand
CTGCTATATTTTCTTCACTTATCACCTTATTAACAAACTTCTTTAACTCTTCCCATTTTTTCATTAATATTACCCCCTGGTTTATTTAATTCAACAACAAACTTTACTTTCCTGCTGAAGATGACACTAGTAGTCAATTTAAGGTATAATAAACATAGTCTTTTTAAGGAGTGATTTATTATGAGAGTTAAATTCAAGGTTTTTGGCGGTCTTAGCGAAAAGTTTGCAGAGTTAATGAAAAGAGATTGGCATGACTTTAAAGAAGGAATGACTCTTGCTGAATTTTTGGAAGAACAAAACATGCCACCTAAAGCATATTGGATTGCTACAGTAAATAAAGAAATTGTGCATGAAGACTATGTAATTAAAGATGGTGACACTATTCAAATATTCCCTCCAATAGCTGGGGGTTGCTAAAAAGGGCCTAAGTTAGGCCCTTTTAATTGTATATTCTAATTGTATGTCATTTGGTTCAAGTTTTTGAAGCTTAACATTCTTCTCTTCAGCTAATTTGCATCCTAACTCTTTATAAAACATTTGTGTTTCATATGAAGGATGAGCACTAATGTATAATTTCTTGACTCCTTCTTTCATTGCTTTTTCAGCACATAATAGAAAAAGTTCTTTTCCTAGACCTTTACCTCTATAATCCTTTGTCACGTGTAATCCTTGTAACTGGACATATTGATCTTTACTACCAAACATTTCAAGTCTTAGACAGGCATATCCAAAGAGTTTATTATCTTCTATTTTACCAACTATATAGCTCCCTTTTTGCTTTTCCTTTCTAAGATCACACACTAACAGTTCAAGAGCTTTTAAGTCCCAATTATTAGAAAATGCATCTTCTCTAATTAACAATTTATTATCTATTTCAACAAACTTTACTTTTGTTGATTGTTCTCTATTAAAGCTCTTAAACACACATATGCTTAAATCATCATAATCAAGCTCTCTAATCACTAAGCACCTTCTCCATATGCTAGCCATATTCCCTCAAGTATTACACCACTATCGGCTATAAAAGTATGTGTTACATTAGGTGGAACGTGTATTGCCATTCCTTTTTCAATCTTCATTTTTACTCCATCGATGGTCGCTGTACCTGAACCACCTATTACAATAAAGCACTGTGTCCACGGATCTTTTTCATCAGCGTTTATCTGCTGGTCATCTCTTATAGCATAATATGCACTTCTTACTCCTGGCCCATATGCTAAAGCAACTGCATTACCTCCATGAATTACCCTTGTATTCTCTAATCCAAAATATGCATGCGTAGGATATGTCGTATTAAAAAAGTGCATTGCTAAATGATATAAGTCTTGCATTAATTCCTTAGATAAAACGACATCTTTACCAAACTTAAAATCCAGTGGTGTACTCTGACTCATATGCTCTCTCCCAGCTGCTGTCATCCCATTCCATTTACCACTGGCTAAATTACCCCATGTTTCCTCATTCATATACAGCGTCATAATTGCTTTATCATCTTTACCTTCATGTATACTTGTATTATCTTCTGAAAGTTTTAAATTGAAAATATTCTCAGCAATTTCAATATTAATTGAACCAACTAGATTCTTCGGTTTAACTTTTGAATAATTCTTTGACATATTTTCTAAGATTGAAATCATGAAAATCACTCCATTTCTTAATTATATCAATATTATATATTGCAACTTTATTATTTTCAATGCCAAAATTAATTTTATTAATAATCACAGTGCTTTATAAACAAAAAAGCAAGATGTAATCAAATCTGATTATCTTGCTTGAGTTTTATACCTCTATTGACTTCCAATCACCTTTAAAGAACATTTTACCTAATAAAAGACTTCTAAATACCCAATCAATAATAACTGCAACATACACACTCCATAAGCCTAATCCTAAATGAACAATAAAGAGCCATGTTAAACCAAGTCTAAGAACTACATTTCCTATAAGAGATATTTTCATTACTGAAGGTGTAGCCCCAGCACCTCTTAGTCCACCACCTATTACAAAAGCGATGGCTTGTGGTAATTGGGAAATACCAACTACTTGCAAAACTACTCTACCTTTAGCAAGAATGTCTGGATCTGATGAATATATTCTTATAAATACTTCAGGGAGTAAAATGAATAGTATACCCATAAAAGACATTAACCCTGCAGCCATTTTTGTAGCTGTTAAACAACTTTTTTCAGCTCTTTCAGATTGCTTAGCCCCTAAGTTTTGCCCTACTAAAGCTTCTGCGGCAATGGAAAAACCAATTGCTGGCATAAAAGAGACTTGTTCGATATTTCCACTTAATGTTACAACCGCTAGGGCAGTTGTCCCAAGGCTTGCAACTATTCTTGTTGAGAACATCATTGTTAAGCTTTGAATCAATCTCTCCGCTGATGAAGGTATTCCAATCTTGAAAAACCTTTTTATCATATCCATATCAAAGCGTTTCAAAGAGCTTAAACTAACATATATTCCCCCACTACCTTTGATAAGAACAACAAACAAGATTCCAAATCCTACAACATAAGAAATACTAGTTCCTATAGCTGCTCCCAAAACTCCGAGTGCTGGCATACCAAAATGACCAAAAATAAAAGTATAGTTACCAAAAACATTTACAATATTACTTATAATTCCTACATAAAACGGCGTTTTTGTATCTCCAGCACCTCTTAAGCAAGCTGTAGCTAGAATTGTCATCCACGAAAACACCATACCAGGACTAAACCCCTTGATATAAGCAGTTCCTTGTGTAACAACCCCTCCTTCAGCTCCCATAAAAATTGCTATGCCTCTCGCTCCATAGAAGAAAAAAGCTGCTATTGCTACCGACATTATAAATCCCACCATAAGAGATTGTGAAGCAGCTAGTTCTGCCTCGCCTTGTTTCTGTGCTCCAGTAGCTCTTGACACAAGTGCTGTTGTAGCAGTTCCTAAGCCTAAGAAAATAGACATTCCTACAAACACTGGTCTAAAACTAATTCCTACTGCAGCAATGGAAGCTTCCCCCAGCCTTCCTACCATTGCCATGTCAACAACCTGAGCTAAAGTTTGAAGTAACATTTGTGCAATCACTGGCCACGCTAACCACAGCACAACTTTACGTAAAGGCAAACTAGGGTCTGTCCAATTTTGTTTTTTCTTTTTTTCTAAACGATTCAAAAGCGCTCCTCCCCCTATCTAAAAACTACGTTTTATTGTATCATATAGCTGAGGTGAAAATGAATGAAATATAAAAATGTTTGGGTATTAATTTTATTAATAGTAGCCCTAGGCTTCATTTTATTATTTGGCTATGGGTGGCTAATAGATTTATTCTCATGAAAACCCGCAATATCTGCCCTGGTAGGGCTTATTTAAAATAAAAGCCACTTAAGTGGCTTTTATTTAATATAGATATTACTTAATTAAATGATACCCTTTTTGTCTTCCACCTAAATAGAACACCTTGTCCTCAGTAAAGATTATCGTTTGCTCTAAAGCAACCCTCACTTCCTGATCATCCCATTCAGGAACTTTCTTCATGTTGTTTAACTCCATTGCATAAGCAGTATTATTGTATAATTCATAATCTCCTCTTCCTGGGACACCTTCTTGTTGGTCATAAAGACCTATCGTAGGTCCAGCTCCATGTCCATGATATCCTATAGGATGAGAATACACACAAGGATTCAATCCTTCTGCTTTTGCTTTATCTAAAATATTTTTAAGTATTTCATTACCTGTTCTATTAGCAACCATTTCTTCAGCATGAATATCTTGTAGCCTATTAGCATCAGAAAAGGCTCTAACCAACCCTTCTGGGGGTTCATTTTCGTCAAGTTTTAAAACATAGGCATTTTGCTGAGTATCAGTACAAATACCTAAATATTCCAGTCCTACATCACAATGTAAAACATCTCCAGGCATTATAACTTCCGTATTAGAAACTGATTCATGGCCTTTTCTAATTATACTAACAGAAGGCATAAACCATGCTAGCAAGCCTAAATCTCTAATCTTTTGTCTTATCCACCAAGCCACATCTAGTGCTGTAGTTACGCCAGGGGTTATAACTCGTGAAGAGAATGCTTCATTAATTATTCCATGCGCGATTTCATTAATACCATGATAAGCTGCAATTTCATCATCAGTGCGATGTTCTAGCCATGCTACGCACAGCCTCTCTGCACTTCTACAGCGTTTTTGATATTTTTCATCAAGCGCTTCCCCAAGCATTCTATTTTCACTAAAAGTCAAACCATCTCCAAAAGCAAAGGTGCTACTAACATTAATTCCGATTGATTTTGGATCTCTTTCTCTAATTAGATCTGCTAGCATTTTATATTGGTCTACTCTATTATCTGTAAATATAGCTTCATAGAAATCATTCATCACTGGTACTGGTCTTAACAAGCTTAAGCACTCTAGCTCTCCTGAATCTTTCAAATAAAATACTAAAATCGTGCGTCTTCGTGCTGATAGCATAGGAGCAGGCAACAAAGTCATTAGAACTGGGTCTTCATTATACTCTCTAGCTGAGACAATCCACATATCAAACTTTTCTCTTTGCATTAGCTTTGGCAACACATTTCTTAGCCTATGCTTTAACCACTTATTCGTAATTTCAGCTCTTTCTCTTAAAGGCAGTATTTTTGCACTGTAATCTGACACATTACTACTACTTATCTGTTTCTTAACATCTCTTTCCATTTCGTATTCTCCTTTATATTTTACATAAGAAAACAACATAAAATATATATTAGTCAAAACATGCATAAATTCCTGCTTAAATATTTCGATTAGCAAAATTTTACTCTTTGAGTATTGACCTTTTAAGCATGAATATATAGAATACATTAAGACTTTGTTTTTATTAAAGAAAAGAGTGAAAGTAATGAAACGAAAAGTAAGAGAACCAATAAAGGGTTCTGAGATGTTAAAAGAGCTTCTTCTCTTCTTCATACCTTTAGGTGTTTATTCTATGATAATGATGACTAGCCATAGTGTTATGAACTCAGGTGTATCTAGAGCACTGAACCCTGAAATAGGACTTGCAGCATTTGCTGTAACAATGAACATAATGAACATGTTCGCTTCTCCTTGTTTTACATCAAGACAAATGCTTGTTGCATTAGCACATGATAAAAAATCTCTGAAAATTACACGTAATGTAATGTTAAAGTTAACAGGGTTTTCTTTTATAATGCTTGCTATAATTGCCTTAACACCTGTTAGGGAGTTTGTGTTTATACGACTTTTTAACACTCCACTTAATTTAATGGATAATGTTAAAGCTGCAGCAATTATTACATTGTCATTGCCATTTATATATTCACTTAGATCTTATGCCCAAGGCATATTGATTGTAGAGAAAAAAACACAGTTTTTAACTTATACTGTGGTTATTAGAATTATATATATGGCTATTATGGCTTTTGTTCTGCCTACTTTTAGTAATCTAAGCGGGGCAACCATTGGTATTTTAATTTGGACATCAGGAATGGGTGTAGAAGCGGTTATAAACTATATTTTCTCTAGGGGTGTTTATAATAACCTAGCTGAAACTCCTGATTTAGATCATGGAGAACAAGAACTCAATACAAAAACTGCACTCAGTTTTATTTGGCCTTTATTAGTTATGACGTTTATATGGACACTGGCTGTTCCATTAATAAATACAGGTCTAGCTTATACCAATGATCCAGAACTATCTTTAGCAACTTTTCAGGTTTCGAGAAACTTTGCATGGATAATGATGGCTTTCTTAGAAAACAATATGCGTCAGGTATCTTTAATATTTGGAACGAGTTTAGATAGAATTAACTACTTAAAAAGATTCACATTTGGAATAAGTGGCATTTTAGTAGTTATTTTGGCTATATTGGCTCTTACTCCTGTAGGTACATGGTTATTACTTAACATAATTGGAGTTAGCCCAGCTATAGCAGCTGCTAGTAAACCGGTTTTAATTGTACTGATTTTTGTGCCTCTACTAATCGCTTGGATTGAGTATTATATGGGTTTACTAATGCGACTTAATAGCACCAAGTCATTAAGTGTTGCAAAGACGCTAAACCTAATTTTGGCATCAGGATCTGTTATAGGGCTTTCAATAATCTTCCCACAACTTGGAGCAATGGTAGGAGCGGTAGGTCTACTTTTAGGGTACGGAGTTGAAATGCTTTATCTCAAGTACTCATTAAGCAAACTAACAAATCAATAAGTTAAAGGAGCATATCAAACTGTGATATGCTCCTTTAACTTATATCTCTAACTTCTCATATCTTTTAATTCCTTTTTGGTAGAGCTTATAGCTTATTACCAAAAGAATCAGCATTATTCCTAATAAAACATATTGAATATTTTCAGCATTGATCACAGGTAGTAGTTTCGAAATCATGAATACTAATAAAATCACACCAATTCTCCAAGCTAAAGCGAGCATTATGTTTAAATTGTTCTTTATAGCTTGCGTTGGCGATGTCCAGTTTAGAAGTGGTCTCTCTATATCAATTAGGATGTCAATATTAAGCATTGTAACTATTGATACTACTGCTAAAACAACAGCTAAAACTACTTCAATTATACTTATAGGTAATAAATATATAGCAAATGGTAATATGACAATGATTCCAATCATGCTCATAATGAAGCAACTCATTAACCTTGCTTTTAGGTCAAGCTCTGCACTTATGGGCATACTCTTAAGTTGCCATAGATATCGGCCTTCTCTTGTAATTGCTGTTGCAGAGAAAGTTCCCATAAAGGCAGGTGCGGCCAACAAACCAGCTAAAATGACTGTTAATATACCTGAGAATTCTTGAGTTCCTATTTCTTCTATCATACTTTTCATATCAGCAAAACTAAACTGCCCACTAATCATATTTATACCAACCATGATAAAGGGTAATAGTATGAGAATTAGCATGTTCATTAAAAATGCTGGGTTCTTGAAGATAATCAATAGGTTCCTCTTAATTAGGACACTTAATTGTGAGCTTTCAACATATTTAGCTTGTTTAACCTTTACTTTTCCTTCACCTTGCTGATATTCTCTTAGGGTTCTTTTCACAGCTGGACCAATAATTACACTTGCAAGTGCAACTAAACCAATATTTAGACCAATAAAAAGAATTAAGTTAATCATCCCACCTGCAAAAGCTCTAGTTGCTAATACTGCAGGAGGAAATTGTAAGCTAAAATAGTACAGCATGCCTGATTCTGAAAGCAACAAATCCAAAATAAAGCTACTTGACTCAGTTTGTCTAACAACAATCATTTGAAAGCCTAGAATGAAAACAAGTAACAATACATTGGTAATAATAGTCATCATTCTTCTGCTAATGTATTTATTAGCAAAACTCATTATTATAACTATAAGTATTGTAGCTAAAACTAATGGTATAAGTGGCGTTATTAGCAATAATACTATTGCGCTAACAAGCATCGGTATAGTAAAGCTGGCACGCTGAAAATATACAACATAACAAGGTATTAAAAACATTGCTGACATTACAAAGCTATATACATATTGAACTGCTAGTCTTGAAAAGATTATTGTATTTTCTTTTATTGGTAATGTAAGCAAAAACCCTGTATTTTTTGAGTAATAAAACAGATTAATAAGCGCTGTCAAAGACAAGAATAGTATGAGCATATTTGCCAGCAGATAGATAACCGTAAAAGTTAGTTCACTCTGATTAATTTGCTCAAATCCAGTAAAAAGTGAAACTGATAACTGATAACCCATGACAAAAAATGAAAACGCTAATAATCCTAGTAACAAAAACACTAGTATTTTTTTATTCCCCACACCAAGATTTGCATTTGTATTTGCCATATAGTTTTTTAACTCTACCTTGACTAATGCAATTAAATTACTCATCTTTAGTCATCTCCAAGAAAATATCCTCAAGAGAGTCACCTTGAGCTTTAATTTGACTTACTGTGCCAATTGCGATTATTTTTCCTCTATTAATTATTGCAATTCTATCACAAAGATTCTCTACTACTTCAAGCACGTGAGATGAGAAAAACACGGTTCCTCCTTGATTGCAGTGCTCTCTCATAATGTCCTTTAGTAATCTTGAAGACTTTGGATCAAGCCCAGTTAGCGGTTCATCTAAAATAAAAAGTTTTGGATTTGGTAATAATGCCCCACTAATCAAGAGTTTTTGTCTCATACCATGAGAAAAAGTATTAATTGGTTTCCCCAAATCCTTATTAATCTCAAAAGGTATAGTAAATTTTTCAAATCTTTCTTTTCTTTCTCCTACAGGCACTCGATAAATATCTCCAATAAAATTCAAATAATCATACCCTGTTATAGCATCAAAAATTTCTGGCCTATCTGGGACAAAAGTAAATTTGCTTTTTGCCTCAATAGGATTTTTCTGAATGTCTAATCCGTCCATTTTCACGCTCCCAGAGTTAGGATTTAACATACCAGTCATCATCTTGATTGTGGTAGTTTTTCCAGCTCCATTAGGCCCTATAAAACCAAATATTTCTCCCGCTTCTACATTTAGATCTATTTGGTCAACCGCTAAAACATTTCCATCATAAATTTTTGTTAAATTACTTATATCTAACACAAAATTCCCTCCTTTATCTCATAACAAGTGTTTAATTATTCTTTCACTATGTTATAATATTAATGTGTTTCGCATGTCGAATAATCCATATATGCTACACATATTATGCCATAAATAATGAGGAGAGGAAACTATGTTTAATAATAATCCACACTATTACCCATACCCAATGAGAAGGCGTGCTGTCTTTGCAAGAAATGGTATGGTAGCTACATCACAACCTCTTGCTTCACAAGCAGGACTTGAAATTCTTAAACAAGGCGGCAACGCCATAGATGCTGCAATTGCAACAGCAGCTGCTTTAACTGTTTTAGAACCAACATCAAATGGTATTGGTTCTGATGCATTTGCTCTAGTATGGACTGAGGGAAAGCTTCATGGTCTTAATTCTAGTGGTCCATCACCTAAGAGCATCTCTATTGATGCAGTAAAAGAGAGAGGGCACGAAGAAATGCCTAAATACGGGTTAACCCCTGTAACAGTTCCGGGAGCACCAGGTGCTTGGGCAGAACTAAGTAAGAAATTTGGAAAGTTACCTTTATCACAAGTTCTAGCACCAGCTGTGAGCTATGCTCGTGAAGGTTATCCAGTTTCTCCAGTTACCGCTGCTGCTTGGGCAAGAGCTAAGGATAATTATGAAAAAAACTGCACAACTGCAGAATTTGCTGAGTGGTTCAATGTATTTGCACCAAACGGTAAGGCTCCAGAAGCAGGAGAAATGTGGAAATCCGAAGGTCATGCAAAAACTTTAGAACTTATAGGTGATACTTTAGCAGAAGCTTTTTACAGAGGTGAGCTAGCTGAAAAAATAGCTGAGTTTTCTGAAGAACATAATGGCTTTATCACATACGATGATTTAGCAGACTTCTACCCAGAATGGGTTGAGCCACTTGGAGTAGAGTACAAAGGATATAATGTATGGGAAATTCCACCTAATGGCCAAGGCTTGGTTGCTTTAATGGCACTTAATATTATAAAAGAATTGGATGTATCGCATCATGATGACGTTGATACTTTACATAAGCAAATTGAAGCTATAAAACTAGCCTTTGCTGATGGCCAAAAATACATCACGGAAGAAAGTGAAATGTCATTTACAACTAAAGAATTATTAAGTGAAGAATATTCTGCAAAAAGAAGGGCGCTAATTGGTGATAAAGCTATTAAGCCTGAAGCAGGAGAACCTCAGTCAAGTGGAACAGTGTATTTATGTACTGCTGATGGAGAAGGAAATATGGTGTCATTTATACAAAGTAATTACATGGGCTTTGGATCAGGTGTTGTTATTCCTGGAACAGGTATTTCATTGCAAAATCGTGGCAATAATTTTAGCTTAGACAAAGAACATGATAATCACTTAGCACCTGGCAAGAGAACATATCATACAATAATCCCAGGATTCTTAACAAAGGGAGACGTTCCAATTGGTCCATTTGGGGTTATGGGTGGTTTTATGCAACCACAAGGACATATGCAAGTTGTTATGAATGTAATTGACTTTGGACTAAATCCACAAGCTGCTATTGATGCACCAAGATGGAGATGGAATAAAGACATGAATATTAGTATTGAAATGGGCTTTCCACAACATGTTGCTAACGCGCTTATTGGTAAGGGACATGATATTACTGTAGAATCAAAAACTGGTGGGTTTGGTAGAGGCCAAATAATTTGGAGAAACCCTGATACAGGAGTTTTAGTTGGAGGAACTGAATCAAGAACAGATGGCACTGTTGCCTCTTGGTAGATTAATAATCAAAAGGACTATTTCAGTAAAATGAAGTAGTCCTTTTTTGATTATTAAAAAAACCTATATTAAAGTAAGATGTTCTCTAAACTTGATGAAAAATCTTCTTAGCTACTGGTCTAAGAAACTCTTGAACTTCAAATTTATAACCTTCCGGCCCATCAAAAAAGCAATTAATAATCTGAATTTCTTCAAATACATTAACATCTTTTGTAATGTTTATGTCATGTTCTCTAAGCCTATCTGCAAAACCTTGTACATCTTCTACGCAAAACGTAATCAATACTGCGCTATCCGTTTTTGCTTTTAGAGAACCCCTTGTTTCGTCAACTGCTCCAATAAATGCTCCTTTAGAAACTTGGTATATCTTAGCCCAGCCTTGATCCTCAACTAAATCTAAGCCTAATACAGTACTAAAGAATATGTCAGCTTTTTCTAAATCCTTAAAATACAAAAATGTAATCTGTGAAGAAATATTTGGTATCAAAAAAGCACCTCCTAAACGTTTTATTAAATATACGCCTAAAAGATGCTTAATTCCTGCTTATTACTAAAACTATTACATAAAGAATGGAATAATAGCCATAACTGTAATTATTGCTATTGCTCCTCCAAATAAAACGTCACTAGGATAATGTACTCCTAGATACATTCTTGAAACTCCAACTAACATTGAGATACCCATAACTATAAATGAAGTTATA
Organism: uncultured Clostridiaceae bacterium; assembly: GCA_964546025.1. GTDB lineage: Bacteria > Bacillota > UBA994 > PWPR01 > PWPR01 > PWPR01. The sequence goes on along the minus strand of CAZJHT010000021.1, from coordinate 27,879 downwards.
CTAGTTAAAGACTGCGACAATATCATCCCCATCGTCAATGCTGCGCATGTATGCCCTGATGGAAAGGAATTTTTATCTTTAGGAATCAGTGTAGCTCTTATATCTTCAAGTATTTCAAATGGCCTAGGCCTCTTAATTGCTATTTTTATAGTTACCACTAATAAACTACTCATGAATAATCCTAGTGCTAAATGAAAACCTAAAGATTTAGCTCCTTGATTCGCTGATATAATCAATAATAGTGGAAGGGACAGAGCAAATCCTAAAGATCCTAAATGTGTTACAGCAACCATTATAGGGTCTAAGTAATCTTTTTGCATCTTCTTATTGAAGAAATATAACAGGTCTCGATCTTTACTCATTAAATACGTCTTAACTTTTGTCACTTCTTCACCCCCGCAAACTTTATTATATCATATATCTTTTGATAGCAGAAGCTTTTATAAATAGCTAGCTTGGTAAAAATTCCATAAATACTTGATTTGCATAATAAATCAATTCTTCTGATAACACATACTTATTTTTGCCTTTAATAATCCACCCATAACTTATGAGCTTCTCTAAAAGCTCTCCATGTATGTCATCTAGAGAAACCCCAAACTCTTTACTAAACTTATCCTTATCTAAACCAATCTCTAAGAGCCTTAATGACAAGAAACAGTATTCTGCCATTTGGACTGACATATCTCTACTTTCTAAGTCTTCTTCACAAATGAAGCTGTCTGCCCACTCGCTAAAATCAGATACATTTTGAAATCTTGCTCTGTTTATAAAAGATGCGGCTGATGGACCGTAGCCAATGTATGGCTTATATTGCCAATAAATCATATTATGTTTACTCTCATATCCATCTTTTGCATAGTTAGCAATTTCATAATGACTATAGCCATTTTCTTTAAGGAACTTACGTGATTCTTGCATCATGTTTATCATTTTGTCTTCTATCTCTTCAAGTGCACTCTCTACTAATGTCTTATGAAACATCGTTCCTTCCTCTATTTGAAGAGGATATATTGAAATATGTGGCAAATTGAGTGATTTTATTATCACTAGATTATTCTGCCATTCTTCCATGCTTTGTCCTGGCAAACCACAAATTAAATCTCCACTTATATTTGCTATACCAGCCTCTTGAATCGAACCGATTGCTTTATAAATATCTTCACTAGTATGAACTCTCCCTAACATCTTAAGCTCTTCATCAGAAAAAGATTGTATTCCTAAGCTGACACGATTTACTCCACTATCTTTCCACTCGAAGACTTTATCAAGAGAAACGCTTTCAGGGTTTGCTTCCAATGTTATTTCTGCATTATTTGATATATCATACACTTCTTCTATCGCATTAATAATTTTTCTAATTTGTGAGCCACTAAGTAAAGAAGGTGTTCCACCACCAAAATAAACTGAACTTATCCTTGGGAGACTTACAGCCCTTTGCTTTATTTCTTCTATAATTCTTTCAACGAAACAGTTAATACTTTTTTCACTAAGTTTAATTGAATAAAAGTTACAATAGTGACATTTACTCTTACAAAATGGTACGTGAATATATATCCCAGCGCTTATCATTTGCTATCATCAAGAGATAGAACTGCTAAGAAGGCATCCTGTGGTATTTCTACATTTCCTACTTGCTTCATTCGTTTTTTGCCTTCTTTTTGCTTCTCTAATAACTTTCTCTTTCTACTAATATCTCCACCATAGCATTTTGATAATACATTCTTTCTCAGTGCTGCAACTGTTTCTCTAGCAACAATTTTATTGCCTATGGTAGCTTGGATAGCAATGGCAAATTGCTTTCTCGGAAGTAGACTTCTAAGCTTTTGAGCTAATTGCCTTCCTTTATAGTAGGCTGAGTCTTCATGAAGTATTGTTGATAATGCATCCACTGGCTCCCCATTAACTAATATATCAAGTTTTACTAAAGAACTTTTTCTATAACCGATAAATTCATAATCAAATGTTGCATATCCTCTTGTTTTAGATTTTAGCTGATCAAAGAAATCATAAAGGATTTCTGCTAGTGGAATTTCAAAAACTAACTTCACCCTTCTTCCGTCATTTGAATAAATCATATCTTTGTAAACAGCTCTTTTATCTCTTGCAATCTCCATTACATTTCCAATGTATTCATCGGGTGTAAATATTGTTGCTAGGACAAAAGGCTCCTCTATATGCTCTCTTTGCTTTCCTTCTGGCATACCTGTAGGATTATCAACCATTTTAATGCTTCCATCACTCATCAAAACCCTATAAGCTACTCCTGGCGCTGTTGCAATCAAATCAAGCTCATATTCTCTTTCTAGTCTTTCTTGTATAATTTCCATATGTAAAAGACCTAAGAAGCCACATCTGAATCCAAATCCTAGTGCTACAGAATTCTCAGGTTCAAATGTTAAGGCAGCATCATTGAGCTGCAATTTTTCAAGAGCATCTCTTAAATAATCATAATCCGCTCCTTGTGTAGGATACAATCCACAGAAAACCATAGGGGTAACCTTTTTGTATCCTGGAAGTGGTTTTTCTGCTCCATTAGGAAAGGAAGTTATTGTGTCACCCACTCGTACGTGATTAATATCTTTAGCGCCAGTTATTACATATCCTACCTGTCCAGCTCTTAAAGATTTTTTAACTTTCATAAGAGGTGTAAATACCCCTACTTCATCAACCTCTAAACGTTCTTTGCTAGCCATCATTTGAATTTTTTGTCGTGCTTCTATCCTGCCTTCAACTATTCTAACATATGCTATTACACCTCTATAAGCATCATAGTGTGAATCAAAAATCAAAGCTTTAAGAGGTTTGTCATCTAGCCCTGTTTCAGGTTCAGGAATTCGATTTACAACGGCCTCAATTACATCTTCAATTCCTATACCCATTTTTGCTGAAATTTCAATAGCATCATCTGGATCTAGTCCTATTTCATCGGCTATTTGCTCCTTAATCCTTTCAGGATCAGCTCCGGGCAAGTCTATTTTATTAATCACAGGTATTATTGTTAAGTCTTGTTCCAATGCAAGGTATAAGTTTGCTAAGGTTTGAGCTTCAATTCCTTGTGCTGCGTCTATGACTAAAATAGCCCCTTCGCAAGCTGCTAAACTTCTTGAAACTTCATAATTAAAGTCTACATGACCTGGGGTATCTATTAAGTTAAGCTGATAAGTGTTTCCATCTTTTGCTGTATATGACATATTAACAGCCTGCAGCTTAATCGTTATCCCTCTTTCTCTTTCTAAATCCATACTATCAAGTAACTGATCTTGCATCTCTCTATCTTCAATTGCACCAGTAAACTCAAGTATACGGTCTGCTAAAGTAGATTTTCCATGATCTATATGTGCGATAATACTAAAATTCCTAATCTGCTCCACCGTATTTCCAACTCTCTTTCGTCTTTTCTTATTTTTAACGCATTCTTAATACTAACATAAATTTTGGTTTATACAATATATATTCGCAAATATTTTTTCTTATTTTCTTTCATTTTACAATGTTTTATTAGGTTAATATTTATAGCGATCATATCCGCCATTCTCCATCAAACGTATCTTTTGATTTATGAAATGTATGTTTACGTTGCCATCTTATCATGCTATAATATGATGAGTATGGGAATGAAGTTCTCCCTTAGCATATGCTAAAACCGCTATTAAGCTGATGACTTCTGTGATTATTCGCAGAGCTCTTCAGTTTTTTTTGTTCTGCTTAAAGGAGAATTTATATGTTGATAAGTCTTGCATTGATATTTGGCTTTGGTATTTTATTTAGTACCATATTTTCAAAATTAAAGCTACCAGGGCTACTCGGAATGATTTTAGCGGGGATTATTATTGGTCCCTATGTTTTTGATTTGTTAGATGATTCTATATTAAGTATTTCTTCAGAGCTTAGAAGTATTGCGTTAATTGTAATCTTAATAAGGGCTGGCCTAAATATAAATATAGAGGCTTTGAAAAAAGTTGGTAGACCAGCGCTACTCATTAGTTTCTTACCTGCTACTATTGAGATGTTTGCAGTGACTATGATCGCACCTATTCTCTTTGGGATAAGCTACTTAGAAGCAGCTATTATGGGAGCTGTTGTAGCAGCTGTATCACCAGCTGTAGTAGTTCCGAGAATGATTAATCTGATTGAGTCTGGTCATGGTGAGAATAAAAGTATTCCTCAAATGATAATGGCTGGTGCATCAATTGACGATATTTATGTGATTATTGTATTTACTTCATTGCTTTCTATGTATGGTGGAAACGGATTCAGTCCAGTTAGCCTTCTTGCTATTCCAGTTGCGATTATAACTGGTCTTTTAGCAGGCATACTTGTTGGTTTATTATTAGTAAAGCTATTTGAAGTAACTAACTTTAACAGTATAACAAATGTGCTAATAATATTATCTGTCTCTTTTGCACTAGTTAGTGTAGAAAGCTATATTAGTCAATTTATACCCATATCAGCCTTGCTTTCAATAATGGCTTTAGGTGCAACTTTACTTAAAACTGGAAAAGAGCAATCGCACGACTTAATGCTAAAATTTAGAGATATTTGGTCTGCCTCTGAAATATTGTTATTTGTTTTGCTAGGTTCTGTAGTTGATATTAACTATTTATTAAAAGCAGGCCCACTTGCTGTATTGTTAATTCTAATAGCACTAGTTTTCAGAATTGCCGGCGTTAATCTCGCCTTACTAGGAACTAATCTTAATAACAAAGAAAAATTATTTTGTTCGCTAGCTTATTTACCAAAAGCTACTGTACAAGCAGCAATAGGCTCAATTCCACTTGCTTCAGGTGTGGCCTCAGGCAATATTATTTTAACAGTTGCTGCTTTAACTATAATAATTACCGCTCCACTTGGTGCTATAGGAGTTGACCTTAGCTATGACAAACTATTAGTACTCCCTAAAGAAGAAAGTGAAATTTTATTTGAGGAAATATAATTTTTTAATATACAAACAACTTAATTTGTGGTATAAATAGATGTGTTAAATTGTTAACAGTCCGCAAACCGTGTCTAATTTATTTTACTAGGTATTAGTTTGTTTGCAGCACTTCCCCGTAACTCTCATACGGGTGCAATGATGACTTGTATAATTAGTAAAAGGTTTGTACTTTATAATAATAAGACTAGGTATTTGGAGGTGAATTCGATGGCAAATAGTAAATCTGCAGCAAAGCGTGCAAGACAAACAGTTAAAAGAACTGCTCGCAACAAAGCTGTAAAGTCAAAACTAAGAACAGATGTTAAAAGATTTGAGACAGCAATAGTCAACGAAGACAAGGAATTAGCTCAAAGTGCACTTCACAGAGCAATCATAACTATTGATAAAGCTGTAACAAAAGGCGTTTTACACAAAAACAAAGCTGCTAGAACAAAATCTAGATTAACAAAAAGATTAAATGAATTAGCATAGCATTAAAGCCAAACATTATGTTTGGCTTTTTCTATTGTTTGCCTAAGACCCACAGTTCAAGTGCATATTTTGCATCTACTTGTCCTGTTTTCACATTTCTCTCTAAATCCCTTAGTGACTTTAGGCTTCTTTGTAATTCTTCTGTTTTAAAATTGTATGATTGATCTTGAAGTTTTTGTGCTACAAAATTTGGAACTCTAAGCTCCCTTCTCATCCTATCTAAACTAGCTTTCTCATTAATCAATAGCTTTGTATTATATATCAAGCGGATTTGCCTAATAATCATTGATAATATCCTAAGAGGAGGCTCACTGACGTTAAACAGCCTAACCAACTCTTTATATGCATCTTCTTTATTAAGCTGTCCAAGGGCATCTACACATCTAAAAATGCTTGATTCTATAGATGGAGAAACTATCTCTCTAACCTCGTCAATAGTTATTATCCCATCTGTGCCAGCCTTATATGCTGTTATTTTATCTAACTCATTATTCAAATCTCTCAGGGAATCTCCAGTAACAAGCAAAAACTCTTGTTCAACTTCCTTACTCATAATTAGCTCTCTTCTACGAAGCTCTCTTCTTAACCATTGATATTGTTCATTAGTAGTTAAAAATTTACTTTCTACAACTACTCCAACTTCATTAAGTTTTTTATAAAGTTTTGTTCTTTTGTCAGGCGAACCTTTCCCTACTAGTAAAAGTCTTGTCATACTTTTAGCTACTCCATCTATGTTATTTATAATTTCCTCTTGAATGTCTTTTTTCTTAAATGCCAAATCAAAGTCATCTAGTACAACCACTTTAGAATTAGCAAACATCGGAGGAGAATGAATCAACTGATACAAAGACTCGATATCCAAATCTTCAAGATTTGCTCTTATATAATTGAAATCATCAGGCATAAACTCATCCTTATATTTTTTAATTATCTCTTCCTTCAGTACCTCCTCTTGCCCATATAAATAAACTAGTTGTGGATAGTTGGTCTTTAATTGCCGCAATAAATCCATTGCTGTGATAGACAATCTATTTCCCCCTCTTCAGAATAATACTTTGTAATCTTAAATCTATCTTTATATTTGCTTATTAATATAGCACCATGTATGTCTGTTCTATAAAGGTCAATTCCTCTTTCATTATACCTTAAGATCACATCTTTAGAAGGAAAATTATTAAATAGATTACTGCCTGATGAGTTAATTGCAATCTTTGGTTGAACTAAATCTATAAATTCTTCTGACGAACTCGTTATACTTCCATGATGGGGCACTTTAAGAATATCTACATTCATATTATTAGTAGAATCCATAACGATAGCTTCTTCAGCATCCTTCTCTATATCTCCTGTAAATAAAACATATAGACCATCAATAAAGAATTTTATTACCAGAGAATTATCATTGCTATCTTCTTTACATCTATTCTTTTTTGGGAAAATAACCTCCATAGATAGATTTTTTGAAAGAATTTTATATTCTCCTTTTTCAGGGAAATATATCTCTATTTCTTTTTCATTGCACAAATCTAGTAATTCTTTCATTTCTTTAAGATTACGACTTTTTGCTTGCTCTGTCATATAAATTTTACTTACCTGAACTTCTTGAAGAAGACTTATGGCTCCAGCAAAGTGATCTTTATGTGCATGACTTATTATAATTATGTCTAGTTTCTTAATACCTTGCTGTCTCAAATATGGTAAAATAATTTGCTTACCAGCATCAAAACTATTATAAGCATCACCTACATCTACTAATACCTTTTGACCACATCTTGTAATTATTAATGCTGCGTCTCCATGTTTTACATCAAAAAAGACAATTTTTGTTTGGTGGATATTATTATTCACTACGACAATTGCAAAAACCATGATGATGCATATCATCGCTTTTATTCTCTTTTTCTTGTATACATAGTAATAAAGGAGAATAATAACTGCTAAATAAGCAAAAAACACAAGATTACTAAACTCTTTAATGAAGAATAATGACTTATTTATTGAAGAAAAATTATCTACTATAAAAATATGTAAATTCACTAATACTAATAAAGCTGGGTACATTATAAATCTTACAACAGGCATTAGTGCAAGAATGCTCAGTAGTATTATTGGTATAGTAAGTAAGCTAAGAGTTAAATTAGCTGGTATTGACATAAAGTTATACGTGTTAAATGAGTTTGCTATTATTGGCAAAGTGATTATTTGAACAGCAAAAACAATCCAAAAAGCCTTGATTACATTGCTTTTTGATAATTCTGCTAAGCTTTTTCCTAGTGTTAAAACAGCAAATGTTGCTCCAAATGAAAGCAATAACCCAGAGTTATTTAACCCATATGGGTTAAAAGATAATATCACTATAGCAGCTATGAATAACTTATTTAGATTATTCATTTTTCTTTTATCAAGTATTATTACTATACTAGCCATTATGCTTGCCCTAATAATAGAAAAATGCATTCCAACGATCATAGCAAAGAACCAAACAAAAGACAGTTCAATAATTTTCCTGTAAATATTCTTTAGGTAAATTGTAGATAATACTTTTCTAAATATCATTAGCACAATGGCTAAATGCAATCCAGACACAACCAAAAAATGTGAAACGCCTACCCTTTGATAATTATCTCTTAAGTCTTTATCTAAGCTTGATCTATCTCCTAACAGCATCGCCTTAACAAACGAGGCTTCCTTTTCAGGTAAGAAATTAATCCTGTTAAGAATCATATTTCTTGTACTGTAAATTTTTCTTATTAAACTGCTAGATTCTTTAGTGTAAAGAATTTCAATATCATAAGATAGTGCCACTATGCCAATGCTGAATAAGTAATCCTTTTGCGAAAATTGTCCTGGGTTTCGTGCTGATGTAGGATTTAGTATTTTGGCTTTTAGAGCCACATCATTCCATACATTACATTCCTCTAGCTCATCGTATATTCTTACTCTCAATGGACTTCTTATTATTTGGTTATCGAGTACATTCACTCTTATGTCAAAATAAGAGTCTTCTTGACTAACTATTCTGCCCGAAATAATATAATCTCCTGGATCAATTCTTTTTGGATAGGAGTATTGAGCTATAGTTGTTATTATTACTAGTAGAAGAAATATTTTTATCAAAATTAATTTTTGATCTCTCAATAAATAGCAAACAAGAGAAAATATAAAAATGAATAGTAGTATATAAAGTACTTCTTGATTTAATATAAAATTCAATAATGGTACAAAAAGAACAAATAGCAGTATAGCTAAATTATTCTTAGCCATACTGCTATATTTCAAAATTGCTTTACTAAACTGTTTCATCTTTCTTATCATAAAGCATCACAGCAAAAAAGGCTGTTAAAGGAATACAAATAATCAATCCAATACTTCCTGCTAATGCTCTAACAATCTCAGTAGCCATTAAGTCCATATTGAGTAATGTTCCTAGTGGCATTTCATATACTTTAAAAATCATTAATAACGGAAGTGATGCCCCTGCATATGCAAGAATAAGAGTATTTACCATCGTCCCCATTATGTCTTGGCCAATATTAAGCCCAGCTTTTAGCAACTCACCTTTTGTTATCTCTGGAGCTCGTTCTTTCACTTCATGCATTGAAGATGCAATTGACATTCCAACGTCCATAATAGCTCCTAAAGAGCCTATTATTATACTTGCGAGCAACAACCCTCTGAAGTCATAAACTACGTTTACAGGCGCATACATGAGCATTTGAGATTCTTGTAGACTCATGCCTGAAAGGTTTCCATAGCTGCTAAAGAAAGCCGCTAGTAATCCTCCTAGAATTATACCGCCTGCAGTTCCCAAGATAGCAACCATACTTTTTTTATTCAATCCCCCAACAATAATAAATGTAGTAATTATAGCGACAACTGATATTATTATACTCAAAAGTATTGGGTTACGACCTTCTATTGCTTGTGGAACTAGTACTAAAACTGTAAGGCCTATAGAGATGACTAAAGTAATTAGAGACCTTAAACCTTTCATCCTACCAATTACCAAAATCAAAAGCACAAATATGCCACCAAGAAGGTATATCATCGGCATTCTATAATGGTCTTCTATATATGTATCAGTTACTTGACCATTACTTAAATGAACAAGAAGAATTATTCTATCCCCAGGTTTTACATTTAGGTCCATACCAGGATTACCAGTCTTAGCATTTTCCACAGTATATTCTTGCCCTTTATATGGACCGCTTTCAGTAACTTTTACGCTTACATTTTCTATTGACTCAAAGTATACAGATTCACCAGCACCTGAATCTTCTACGCTAATAACTTCTGCTCTAACTTTGATTTCATTAAAGTCATCTCCATGAGCAAAAAGAGTTGAGGCTAGAACAATGATGGCTATAAGTGCTAAAAATATAAGCAACTTTTTCTTCTTAGTCATTTAGAACTCCCCTTGTCTGTAAATGCTTCATGCTTCCATATAAATCTAATAATCTTCCAAACTCTTCTTTATCATAAAAATCTAAATTATTACTTCCATATTCCTTTGCGACCTCAAGTGCATAAGTTGCAGCAAGCGCAATATCTACTTCATGACTAGCCCCTGTTGCACACCCTGCTACTGGTGTACTTGCTGTAATAGCCAGGCCAACAACTGGAACATCCGTTGCCGTTGCTGGTTGTAAAATGCTATTTACATGATATAAATTATTGCTATATGGAGTAATATCTTGCGTGCTTAGTGGTAATACGACACAACTAGAACCACATACTTGCTCATATAAATTAACTAAGTCTGGACTTATTGGGAGAATATATCCCGCCTTCACCGTTGGCGATATCGCAATGCCCTTATGGTTAACAATTTTATTACCTTTTGTTGTATCAATCGAAATAATTGCATCCATCTCATCCGAAATCTCATGCTTATTCATTGTTTCCATATCAACAGGTGAGTTCATAAATGGTACTGGTTTGTGTGGCTTCACAGGCGCATTAGGACAAATATGTGTTCTAATTATCACATCACCCTCTAAAAGATCTCCATTATTACTCGCCCTTACAAGCTTAAGAGCGGCTGCCAGTGCAGCTAGTGCTCCATCACCATCAGAAACAAATCCAATTCTTTCTGGCCTAGCACCTATACCTCCTAGTCTACCGATTATTCCTAAAGTGCTAGCACTTCCACCATTTGACTTGCCATTAAAACCTTTGATTTTTATTGATATAAAGTCTGTACTTCCTTGACTTCCTGTTACTGAATACACATTGACATTTTCTGCTCCTTCACATAAAAAGTATTCTCTTACGATATCTCCAGTTACTTTTGCTGAATCTAGTAATGGAAATAAATCTAGAACTTCTTTCAATAACATACTATGCCTCCTCAATTTGCAACAATACTAGACTCTATTTTATCATATATAGCAGGGCCAATCCCACTTACTTTTAAAATATCCTCTTTTGACTTGAATAACCCATTTTTATCTCTATATGATATTATAGCTTTTGCTTTTGCTTCCCCTATGCCTTCTAACGATGTTAAATCATTAATATTTGCTCTGTTTATATTAATTAGTGATGAAAAACTAGCTTCAATGTTTAATTCATCACTACTAAATGGTACATAAATAACATCACCATCTATAACACTTCTTACTAAATTAACCGAGGATCTATTTGCATCCTCTAAAAAACCTCCTGCTAAATCTACCACATCAAATACCCTTACATAGCTACTAAACTCGTACACACCTGGATTAGCAATAGCCCCTTCAATTTGTACAAAAATGGATATTTCATCTGCTTCAAAAGATTCTTCGTTACTCTGATTTATCTCGTTTACTTTAATTTCTAAGCTTTTGACTAACGCTTGATAACTTGAAATTTCTCTAAAGAGATATAAGTTAAATGTAATACTAATCAATAGAATTAACCAAACAACTTTTTCATTTAAATATATATCCTTGTAAACTCTCATACTACACCACCTTAGCGGCTATTTTAGCACACCTCATAAATTGAAACTATTGCTGACTTACTAACTATTAATTTTTTGACTCAATTTTCACATTTAATAATTTAGATTTATAAGCATACGCTGGTATAGAAAAAGAGACCCAAATTTAACATTGGGCCTCTTTACTTATGTGTAAAACTTACACTTATTTAGTTATCAAGTTCCACCTGCAGGAGGCGTTGGCTCTGGTTCCGGTTCTGGTGTTGGTGTTGGTGCTGGTGTCGGTGTTGGCGTCGGTGTTGGTGCTGGAGCTGGAGCTGGTGTTGGTTCTGGCTCTGGCTCTGGCTCTGGCTCTGGATACACTACTGGATCTGGCTCATCTGCTGTAAAAGTTGGATACTCGCCTCTTCCAATCCATCCAGCATTCTTACCAAAGTAATGATTAACGACTTTATGACCGGAAATAGCTAAAGGTGCAACTACACGAGTTGCTGATTGCCCCGATCCTCATGAGCTTACTAGTGCTCTGTCGGTATTAGCTTTGATAATTCCTCTTGTGCTTACTGCAGCAGCATACTCTTCCCAATCTGGCATATGAACAGAGAAAGGAATTCTTGTATCAGTATAACTGGCTTCACTTAATCTATCCATTAAGAAGTAAGCATCTGGGTCTGAATATAAGCCTTCATATAAATCATCATAATGAATATAGTGATTATTAAAGTCTTCTGCAGTTGGACCTGCAGCTGCAAAAAACTTAGCTACAGCATTCCACATAATTTCTTCAAGCTCATCTGCAGGCTCACTTACGATTTCTAAGTCAGCTAAAGATAAACCTTCGCCTTCTTCTAAATAATCCTCATTAGTAAAAGTTGCAATTCCACTGCTCATGCTTCCTACTAATTCAAATCCTGCTAAATATAAAGCAGTTGCTACTAATCCTGAATCTTGTCCATAAGAACTAATTACAGCTATTCTCATGTCTTTTGGCAACTTATCCATATGCTCTGCTAGATCTTGAAACTCCATATGATATGAACCAATAATATGACTGGTTTCATACTCTTCTTTGTTTCTAACATCTAGTATAAATAAATCATCTGCTTCTTCTTCCAATTCAGTCTCAATTCCAGTTGCTCTAAAAGAAAGCATAGGATTAGTTTCAGCCAACCCAGCTAAAAACTCGGATGTTACTAAACGTACATGTTTCATTTCTGGGCTTATAATATCTATATCACGATACTCTTTGTGCCATACAACATCATAACCAAAAACGTCACTAATAAATCTTAAAGGTACTAAAGTCCTAAAATCCTCTACTATTGCTGGTGCATCTAACTCAACTTCTTCTCCATTTACAATAGCAATTTTAGAGTCTATTACTAACTTAACAACTGTATCACCTTTCGTCCCTGTTGCTTCTTTTAAAGCTTCATTCCAACCCACAGTTGCACCTAAGTCTTCAAAAATTGCCCTCATCGGTACTAATGTTCTAGAGTCTACTATCATTGGTGGAACATCAAATTCAACATCATCTCCATCAATATTCACCGTTATAACATTCGCTAAACCAGTTATCATAGTTGATATCACTAAAGCTAATGCTAATGTTAAAGCTACTAAACGTTTACTCACAAAATCTCTCCCTTCACATTTTTGAACCTAATTGAAACATAAAACCAGCACAACTGCTCCAAAGCTCACCTCCATTTCTTTTATACTACATTGCTTATATAATTATATTATTATATTCTAAAAATTAGTTTATCATAATTTAATACGCTAATCAATTAATTAATTAATGCAAGTTATAAGACTTTAGATACTTTTAAACAAAAAAGAGCCTTAGCATTTCGAAAAAGCTAAGGCTCTTATGATTTAACTTATATATCCTGCTGTTTTTAGTATTTCTTCTGCTTTCTCATGGTCTTCTGGCGCTACTAAAACAACTGGGCCAGTACATCCCATACCTGTTTCAGCGTAAATGCCAGCTTTCCATACAGCTTTTGCAGCATCATCTAAGTCAAGGATTTCAATTCCAGGAATCTCTTCTGTTACAGATTTCTTAGGAGGAATCGCAACTTCTTCCTCTTCAACTGCTGCTTTTTTAACTTCAATAACAGTGTCAAGTCCTGCTTTTTTTGCTGCAGCGAATTCAGATTTTGCAACACTGCATAAGCTACCTTTTGCTACTTCAGCTGCATAACTAATTGCATTAGCTGCTACTGGTGCTCCAGAAGCTCTTGATAAAATCATAATAATTCTATCATAATCTGATCCTACACCTGGGCCATAGCCATAGCCACTTGCCTCATAGCTACCACCAGTTGTATATGAAGAAAACATTTTCATCATTACATTGCCTGTTAATGAGTCCATAACCATTACATCTGGCGTTGCAGCTAATAAATCATTACCTCTCATTACTGCACCACCATCTGATCTCATAGACTCTGTAAAGCTAAACTCATAGCCAGCATCTTTTAGTTTTATCAAAGCTCTCTCTACTGCTCTTGCACCTTCAACATTTAAAATTCCTACTTTAGGTTCTTTAATTCCACATGCTTTAGCTGTAGCTATACCACTTATTGCATTTCTTACCATAGCTTCAACACGGTCAGTAGCTGAAGTTCCAGTAGTATTTGCTATAATGAGGTCTTTACCATTAGCTGGCGCTATAACTTTACCAACAGTAGAAACACCTATTGGGAAACTATAATGCATCGTTACACAAGCTGCTATTTCCTTACTATCTAAGAGCTCCTCCATTAATTTATGTTGCTCTTCTTCAGTATTAGCTTCATAGATTTTGAGCTCTGTATCCATTTTTGGACCTACACATACAACTTCAATATCTTGATTCTGTCTTTGTGCTAACTCTGCTCCTTTAAGTAACTCCTCAGCTCCATGCTCAGAACCTAAAAGAGTAATGCCTACTTTTATCTTCTCACCAAAACTACCAGTTTCAATAGCATCAGCGACATCAAACAATACGTCTTTGAGTAGTTCTTTGATTGCTTTATTAGACATTCAAAAACACCCCTGTCTTATTCTTTATCTTCAACTAAGCTTTCACCTAGTTTGCGCATAGATTCTGCTATCAAAGAACGAACTTCATCTTTAGAGAAAGAACTTTCTTCTACGATACCAGGATTCTTTTCAATTATAAATGAAACACCATCAAATAAGTTTGTCATTCTAGCTAAGAAAAGACTACCCTTACCAACGATCATAGCTCTGTTTATCTCACCATTCATAATAGCTTCTCTTGCAAATCCTACATAAGGAACACCAGAAGGGATATGTCCTTGTGTTAAAGCCCAACCTGGCATACCATGCTTTTTAACAAAGTTTAATAGCTCTGTTCTTTCAATATCGCCTCTCTTAACACCCAGAGCAGCAATCATTTTATAATTAGCTTCTGGAACATCTCCTGCTCCAGCTGGTTTTGTAATCTCAGGATTTTGCATTTCCACAGAATACTTATCTATGTCTGTAATCTTTAAGCCAATTTTATCTAGTGGATTTGTGATAATAGCAGTAGTGACTGCTTGTGGTGATGAGCCAGATCCAATATTATGTTTACCAACTGCATCGGTTCTCACATATGGACTAACACCATCATCTTCACTAACTAAAATAGCGAAAGCACCAATTGCATTCTCAAGTACAGGAACACCTTTTTTAATATGATCTTTTGAGTTCATACCAAGTTTCGCTGTAGCTCCACCTGCGACAACTACAACATTTTTGTGGATACCTGAAGCAACTAATGCACTTGCATTAATAACGCCATGAGTTGGAGCAGCACAGAACGCTCTTGTATCTGAACCTGTTGCATTCTTAAGTCCTGCTATTTCACCGACAGCTTTAGCGAAGTTTCCACCACCACGCTGGTTCATATCACCACACGCTTCTTCTGATGTCTCAATAATATAGTCTATGCTTAGTGGATCTATGTCATTCTTATCAAGTAAGTTCTTTAGTGCTACAACTCCTGATGCTTTTACAACGATGTTTTCAAACATTATATGAGAGTTTAAGTTTGGATCTGAGTCGTGTGCTTGCTTTACACATCCAACTAATTTGCCTTCATACATAATTGGGTCTGCTGTGTGATTTTCTACTCTAGGATGAATCTTTTCTAAGTCATGACCTTGTCCAATTGTTTGGATTTCTTCAGCACTAAACATTCCGTGCTCTTCTAATGCTTTTTTAGCATGAGCTGCAAACTCTGTTTCTAGCATAACTGAGTCAAAAGAGTCACAAATCTTCATTACCCCAATGAACTCATCAAGGCGCATTATCTCACCCATTTTACCTTGGCGATTAGCATTCTCCATACCATTTTCATACCATGGTTTTGGCATTTCATTTAATTGCTCTGGAGTAATGTTTCCTATATAACATTGGTTTGGCGGGTATGCCACTGTTTCTTCAAAATTTTGTACATGTTGCGGAATATCCTTTAGTAATTGTGCATTAGGATCTTTAGCTGCTTCTGCAGTTAAAGTTGTTCCATGAGTAGTAATCATATCATTTGCGTGTATTAGAGCATATCCTGCTCCTTTAATGACTGCTTTAGGCATTTCATCTACCTCCATTTAATTCTTTTATATAGATAAAGGGTAGTGCCTCCACCACCCTTTACAGTTATATTCTATTCAAATACTTGTTGACCAGAAACTTCTGTTTCTAGAGCTTCTAAAGCTTTTTCAACTAATTTTCTTCTTAATTTTTTCTCATCTTCTAAAGAAAGTTTTGGGTTTCCTAGTGGATGAGGAATAGCTACAGTTGGTACTATTCTATTAGCTCCTACTGTTACAGATATTGGAACAACAGTACACATGTGAACTACAGGAATTCCAGCACGCTCGATTTCCTTAACCATCGTTGCACCGCAACGAGTACAAGTTCCTCAAGTACTTGTTAAAATTACTGCGTCAACGCCATCTGCCAATAACTCTTTTGAGAACTCAGCGGCAAAAGCCTTTGAACTAGCAACAGCAGTACCGTTTCCAACTGTTGTGTAGAAATAACGGTGTAACTCTCCAATTACGCCTTCTTTCTCCATATCTCTTAATACATCAACTGGGATAACTCTATCAGGCTCTGCATCAGCATATGTTGGATCATATCCACCATGAGCTGTTTCATGATCAGCTTCTGACAATTTGTCAAAACCAGAAATGTCATATTTACCATACTTAGAAGCTGAAGATGCTTCAATTTTATCTGGGTTACCTTTTGGTACAATACCACCTGATGTAACAATAGCAATTTTAGCATTACTCATGTCTTTAATAGCTGGATTAGGATCTACTCTATCAAAGTCAGGCATTGGGAACTCAGTTTCGAACTCTTCACCTTTAAGTTTTTTGATTAACATATCAACTGCACGTTTAGAACCGCGCTCACTTACAAAAACATTCTTTCTAAGTCCTCTTGGCATATAGCCTTCTTCTTTAGGTGTACCCATTGGTTCACCTGAAAGAACTTTAAGAGTTAGGTTAATCATTTGTGGTAAAGCTTTACGCATACCAGCAGCACTGTTAACAGTCTCTACCATATATGCATAGTTTTTATACATATCAACACCAGGATTCTCAGGATACATACCTGAAATTACTGGAATATTTAACTCTTCTGATACAGCTTTAGCAACTGCACCACACGCAACACCATAGCGACCAGCATTAAATGCAGGTCCTGCGATAACGATGTCAGGATTAAAAGAAGCAATTAATTCAACAACTTCTTTTGCAGCAGATTCAACATTCTCACCAAAGTATGTGTCACCACATATTACTGTTCCAACTACTTCAGCCTTATCTTTTAATAAGTTTTTAGCACCTGCTGCTGGACCAATACCACCTTCATGCTTCTGTGGTGGAATATCAGCCTTATCCTCACTGCCGATTTGACCGAAAAACTGGTTTAAATACCAGACTATTCTGCTTTTAGCGGCCATTTGTATTCCTCCCTTCACGTTACATATGCCTTTAGCATATGTTGGACTACTATTTATTATATTTACTCCCGTTGTCGCGGAAACTCTTTACTTCTTCAA
Source organism: uncultured Clostridiaceae bacterium (assembly GCA_964546025.1). GTDB lineage: Bacteria > Bacillota > UBA994 > PWPR01 > PWPR01 > PWPR01. Next base: position 10,476 of record CAZJHT010000021.1, on the reverse strand, counting down.
CGATCTCATCTACTTCAAGAACCATTTCCATCATACTAATTTGCTCATCCCATACAGTTTCGTCTACATGGTCTTTAAGCTCAAAAATGTGATATACACCAAGTCCTAACTCAACACCAGCTAAAGGTCCTGCAAAAGTTGGGTCGCCAACTGTTACTGTTTCAGCTGCTAGACCAGAAGCTTCTGCTTCTGCTCCACCTAATAATACGATAATGTTTTCTGCTCCGTGCTCCTCAACGAGGGCGTTAATGCGAGACTGGTTTTCCAAGTCCATCGCACCTGCGGCTGTTCAGACAAAACATTCTGTTGTTGAGAATACTACTTCTGCTCCCATAGATTTGATACATTCTTCAATTGCTCCGCCAGGAATACCATCGCGGTCACCTAGGATTGCATATTTTTTTGTTTTGAAATCCATAATAATCCTCCTATTTTTATATTATTAATACTCTCTTGCTGTTAACTTGTTAAATCCAAGTTCGTTTGTAGCACCTGTAATAGCTTGAATCTCTACTACAATACTACCATCTTCTTTTAAGCTTCCGTCAAATCCACCAGCAATTTTATCTGCAGGTTTACTATTTCCAATAAGCCTGTCCATTGGTGGCAATTCGATTACTTCGTTAGCGTTACCAGCAGTTACTACTGCATCTGCTAATGGGCTTGAATCAGCTAAAGACTGAGAAGCTCCATCTCTACCAGCATATTCGTCAGTTAATAATACTGTCTTAACACCTAACTTTTCGATTCTATTACAGTTCATAATAAGGTCAGCATCTGGGTTTCCGAATCCTTCTTCTGAAACAACAGCACCATCTGGGCCTAAGAATTCTACTAATTTTGCTACCATACTTGATGAACGATTCTTGTCTGCTAATGTAACGTTCTCGTTAGTTACAATACATCCTAAGAAACAAATTTCTTTACCATGCTTCTCTAACAAGTCATAAATAACTGGACTGTTTAAGTGATGGAAAGATGTGTTTTTATCACATGCTGATACACAGTTACCACTAACAATTGCGCCATCCATAGCTTCTGTTGGATACATAATTGTTGGCACCATTTCTTTAACATCAATACCATAATAGTATGTATCATGCATAAGTCCTTGACTTTGTAGCATATAAACATAAACTACTTTTGGTAAATCTGGATATTTAGCTACATTTTCTAATAATGGAGCTACTTCATATTCTTTAACTTCGTCTGGCTCAATATTTCTACCAGCTTCGCCTAAGTATGTTGCAGCTTTTAATCCCATTAAGCGTAAAGCAGCTTCATGTTGATGCTTTTCTAACCCAGCTTTTGGATCAGCTAAGATTACAATGTTGTTTGTGTGTGCAAATGGTGTGTATTCTGCACCCGGGCCTGTCATATCGATAATACCTTCTTGAAAACCGACAACTTCACCCGCAGTTACTACTGCAGCACCTTTAAGTACATGTGTACGACCTGAACCAACTTGTTCTTCATTGCCAATAAATCCTGGGAAAATTCCACCTGGTCCATCAACTTTGACTCTTGGCTCAATAACATCTTTGACTGGCATAATCCTAATAGACTCACCAGGTCTTGCTAACTCTAATTCCACTTTTGCCAACCGATCGTCATCGCTTAAGTGAGCGATAAGTTCTTCCTTGTTGACATACAGCGTATGGTTTTTCACTTCAGTTGTGTCTCCAAATTGAACATCGTTAATTTGGATGTAACCTAATTCCAAACGCATGAATTGTCACCTCCTGTATTCCACATTAATTACTTTGCTATACTGTTTTTTTATTAACCCAGTAACTCGTTGATTTTTTCTTCAACTGCTTCTGGAGTAATGTCTCCTGTTAACTCTGCTTTTTTCTCTCCATTGTGATAAAAAGCTACAACTGGTAATCCCATAACTTTTTGTCCGATAGCTACTCTACGAGCTTTTGTGATATCTAATTCACAAAATTTCATATCGTCTCCATACTTTTCACCTAATTGTTCAACGTGAGGCTTAAGCTCTTTGCAAGGCTCACATTTAGGACTCCAATAGTCTACTAACACCCAACCTTGTGCTTCTAATACTTCTGCATCGAAATTGTTGCGATCCAATGATAACATAAATAGTCCTCCTTCCAGTTTAGCTTAGTTTAGTTCTTTTACTTTATTTACTAAAGCTTCTGTAGTGATGGTCTCTCCTACCATCTTTTCAACTACTTCACCTTTGTTAAATACTGTTACTGTTGGAACTTCTACTATTTCAAATCTAGTTGAAATTCTCTTGTTTCTATACATATCAATTTTAACTAACTTTACTGCTTCTCCAAGTTCTTTAACTGCAGCTTCAATTTTTGGCATAGCAGCCATGCTTGCTTCACTTGCAGGACTCCAAAAAGCTACAATTACTGGTGTTTCAACATCAACTACATCTTCAATAAATCCTTCTTCTTCATGGATATATTTCTCAGCTAAAACTGCTGCTGTTGCACCATCACCAGCTGCTGTTACAACTTGTCTTAAATATTTTTGACGGCAATCGCCCACAACAAATACTCCATCAACATTTGATTCCATTGTTTGTGGATCTACAATTGCATAACCATAATCGTCAACATTTATAACATCTGCAAAGACTTTTGTTCTTGGCACTGTACCTACGAAAACAAAAACACCGTTTGTATCCATTCTATTAACTTCATTTGTGTTAATATTTTTGATATCTACCCATTCAACAATGCCGTCTCCGCCAATTTCTGAAATTGTAGAGTTCCAAACCCACCTAAGTTTTTCATGCTTGAATGCTTTATCTGCAACTACTGGAGTAGCATCAACTTTGCCTTCTTCATGGATTACAATAATTGTAACTGTTTCAGCAAACTTAGCTAAAAACATTGCTTCTTCTATAGCAGCGTCACCATTACCAAGAACCACTACGTCTAGTTCTTCAAAGAAGTCAGCATCACATGTAGCGCAATATGATACGCCTCTTCCTCTAAATTCTCTTTCACCAGGAATTCCAAGTATTCTTGGCTCAGCACCAGTTGCAATTATCACTGATTTAGCTTTATACTCACTATTTCTACCTTTGATAGTTTTAACAAAGCCATTAGCATCTAAACCTTGTACATCATCACGAACAAACTCTGTACCAAATTTTTCAGCATGTTTTTTCATGTTGTCAGTCAATTGAGGACCTGTAGTATGCTCTGTTCCTGGCCAGTTCTCGATTTCTTCTGTAGTAGCTGCTTGTCCACCTACTTGGCCCTTCTCAATTACTACTGTGTCTAATTTCCCTCTTGACGCATATAAAGCTGCTGTCAGTCCACCAGGACCTCCACCGATTATTGCTACATCATAAACTTTTGACATGTTCATACTCCTCCTGTTAATAATTTTTTAAACTCTTAATTGCACTATCTATCAAGGACTTGTCTACTAATTGAAAATCCTTTTTTATACTGTCCGACCAATCCTTCAATCCCTTATCGCTTAGCATCTTTTTCGTAACTTCAATTGCTCTTTCAATAGCCATTAATGATTCATGATCCAGTCCTGTTGCTTTTCTTACTACTACTGTTCTGTAAGGGTTACTGTTAGGCTTAACTGATCCTGCTAGCGGATGTGTAACAAGTTTATATCCTTGATGAATTAAGTCTCTTGTTTTGAAAAGCACTTTCAAGTACTCTCCTTCTATGACTAAAACATCTTTGAATCCTTCAATTACCATCGGATTATTGCTAATTATTTTTATCACACAATCACTCCTAAATTAGAAAAAGACAAAATAGCATAGTACCTATGCCACTCTGTCTTTTAACCTGAGAGATTATCTCCTTCGGTGTTGCCTAATGCAACTCTCCAGAGGGCTGTCGCCAAATAGTCCTTTTGCCTGAGAGTTTCTGATTAGATTGGTATTGCCTAATCATTGCTCCTTCGGCGCTTCATTTAAGAAGTCTCTCCCACTTGATTCATCCAGCCTTTATTCTTCTATATAATTGTTACTTACCTACCGTATTCACTTGCAACTACATTCTATACAAAAACTGTGCACCTTGCAAGGTCAAATGTGGTAAAAATTTATCTATTTCATTTAAATATTTATGTAAGACATTTCCGATTCCACCTGTTAGCACTACATACAGGTCACCTTGCTCTTTTTTGACCTTTTGAATCAATCCATCTACTAGTGAACAATACCCAAAAAATATTCCGGCTTGCATACAAGGCACTGTAGAATTGTTAATTATCTTCTCTGCAGGCTCAAATGGTATCTCCGGTAATAAAGGAGCCTTTTCAAGCAGAGCTTTAAGGGAGATTTTCATTCCAGGTACAATTGCTGTTCCTTTATATAACCCATCTCTTTCAATTACACAAAACTTAGAAGCTGTTCCTAAATCAACACTCAGTACACTTTTATCAAAAAGAATGTTATTAGCTACAGCGTTTGCAAATAAGTCTGCTCCTAGTTCACTCGGATTTACTCCCTCTTTTTCAAAGTATATACCGGTGTTTTTCATAAGTGGGGATACTTCTTTGATTTTTCTTGAGTCTACTTTAGTTGACAAGTATCTTACTAATCCTTTTGAAACACTTGGAACTACTGAAACCACTGACGCTCCTTCAAAGTGTCCTATATTATCAACTGCTGATTTCCATGATTGATCATGAGTTTTCACTCTGCATGATTTTATAAGATTATCACCATCAAAAACGCCAAGCTTAATATTTGAATTTCCCACATCTACAGTTAAAAGCATTCATATTCCTTCTGTCTTATATTGTTAATCGCTTACTTACATTTGATATAATACTAGTAAGCATGTTTAAAGTCACGCACTTTTTTAAATTTTTCTAGATATTTTTTCAGTATACATTGTCAAAAATGCATCTTCTATTCTATTCCTATGTGCTTTGTCTCTAAAAATTATGTTTAGTTCCCTTTTAATCGGTAACCCTTCAATATTTACCAGCTTAATTTGATTCAGGCTTAATTCTTTCTTTATAGATTGTTTTGAAACAAAAGCTAGGCCAAGGCCTTCTGAAACCGCGTTTACCTGAGGAATTACGCTATTAAATAAACCTATAACATTAAAGCTATCTTTGTGCTGGTTAGCTTCTTTAGCTAAATTATCAATAATATGTCTAGTAGAAGAGCCTTCTTTCCTTCTAAGAAGTGGCACCTTATTTTTTATAATATCAATAACACTACTAAAAGAATCTACATTAAAATCTGCTGGCGCTATTAATACTATTTCATCATCTAAAAGCTTATATGATTGTAGCTTATCACTAGAAACACTCTCTCCAATTGCTGCAATCTGTACTTCTCCTGATATAAGCATATCAACTGCTTTTCTAGAGTTCATAATTTCAAGCTCTATATTTACTTGCGGATAGAGTCTTCTAAAGTCGTTTATAATTTTTGGCATGACAAACATACCCGGTATATTACTTGCAGCTATGGTTATAGATCCTTTTACAATCCCCTCAGACTTAGCAACCGCTTCTTTTGTATCATTTAAGAAATCATGTACTCTTTCCGAAAATAAGAGCACCTGCTTTCCTGCTTCTGTTAATTCTACTCCGTATGCTGTTCTTTTTAATAATTTTGCACCGAAATCTCCCTCAAGCGAGGCTATTTGCATACTTACAGCTGGTTGGCTTATTCCTAGTTGTCTTGATGCTGCTGTTATGCTGCCTCTTTCAATTACTGTCATAAAGGTCTTTAAGACATCAAAATTCATTTTCGCAACTCCTTTTTACAAACTGCAGATGACTAGCAATTCAATTTTATCATAGCTCTTTGAAAAAACATAGCAAATTGCTCGGTAAAGATTCTATCTATATTTTCAATCTGATATACTAAGGCAGAGGTGAAAAACATGTATAATGAGTTGAATCAGATTCTTGAATTTATTAGAGAGATTGATAAAGTAAAAGGTATTTATAGAAGAACAAAACTATTTGATCAATCTCGGTATGAAAATGATGCTGAACATTCATGGCACTTAGCACTTATGGCTTTAACGCTAAAAGACTATGCTAATGAAAAAATTGATGTGAACAAAGTAATTGAAATGGTTTTAATTCATGATATAGTTGAGATTGATGCTGGAGACTATATTGTTTACACAACTGAAAAAGAAGAAAAACAGAAAAAAGAAAAAGCAGCCGCTAAAAGAATTTTTGGCATTTTACCCGATAAGTTAAAAGATGAAATCTATGCTCTTTGGGATGAGTTTGAAGCAGAAGAAAGCCCTGAAGCAAAATTTGCCTCTGCAATAGATAGGCTTGAGCCAATAATGCAAAACTATTATTCTAATGGAGAAGCATGGAAAAAGCATAATATCCATTCTTCACAAATCCTTAAAGTAAATAGAAAAATTGAAAAAGGGTCAATAGCTTTATGGGAATATGCAAAAAGCTTAATTGAAGAAACTGTAGAAAAAGGATATATCGAGTGATGAAACTTTTTGAAAGTATTTTTGTACGTAAATCAACTAGAAAATATCAACTGGAAAAATTATCTGATAGTTTTTTAGGAAACTTTTTAACTTATATAAACAACATAGAAGGGATTTGCAATAGTACTCTTAACTTTAATCTCATTGATAATACGAAAGCCAAAGAAGTCTTATCTGGATATGTAGGAAACTATGGAAAAATTGAAGCCCCTCACTATTTAGTCATTTTTGGCAATAATAACCGAGAAGGTCTTTTGGAGTGCGGTTATGTTGGAGAAGAAGCAGTTTTATACTTAACAGGTATGGAAATTGCTTCTTGTTGGATTGGAGCTAACTTTAAATCAGATAAGATTAAAGATGATTTTTCAAGTAAAAAAGAGGTTCTAGCACTAATTGCCTTTGGAAAAGCTACCAAAAATCCTTTAAGAAAAGAAGATCAATTTAGGAGGATCCCTTTAAATGACCTTTTAATAGACTCCTCAATAGCCAAAGTTAATCAGAAGTATCATGATGTTTTAAAAGCGATACAATACTCTCCATCAGCCATTAATTCGCAGCCATGGAGAATCCGTGCTGGTAAAGAGATTTCACTTTATAAGTCTAAGCCAAGTTTGTTCAAACGACTTGTGCTAAATAATCTTAACTATATAGATATGGGGATAGCAATAAAACACTTGTTAGTAGCACTAGATCATAAAGGTTATGGATATGATATAAGTCATGATGGGGATGACTGCTTAGGAAATGAACATATCATCACAATTAGAACTAAGGAGTAGAAATGAACAACTTAGAAATAGTAAGAATTAACAGGAACAACTACAAGGATTTCTTGAAAATGATCCACTACCGAGTAACCGGGGAACAACACGATAAAAGCAAAGAGAGAGACCTTGTCAGAGAGAACATTGATTATGGATATGTACTAGACAACAAAGACTTCTATTTACTTGCTGCTAAAGTAGATGGAACTATGGCTGCTTATCTTGCTGGGTCAATAATTCCAAAAGCAGACAAAAGAATAGGTACAATGTTTATAGATGAAGTATATACTGCAGACACTCATCGCGGATTGGGTCTGGCTAAAAAACTAGTAGAGGAAATTATTAGAATAAGTAAAGAGCGAGGGCTTTGGGAAGCAAGGTTAACAGTTGATATAGACAATAATATTGCTAGGCATATCTATAGAAGCAAAGGATTTAGTGAAAAAGAATGCATCTTTGGAAGGGTCAAACTAAATGACTAGAGACTTATATAATAATGTATATCAAAGATATGACCCTAGCAGCACTGAAATAAATGAACAGCTTGAAATACTATCAAAAAAGTGTCCTTTACTAAAACCCTATAAAAATATTAGTTTTGAAAAAATTAACGTAGGGATGAACTACAACTATTTCGTTAAAGTCGGAGAAAGTCGCAAATACCAACTGAAAATTCTAGCAAGAAAAGGATACCCTTCTATTAATAAGATAAAAGCTACTTATGAGCTGCTAGAAAAAGTAGATATTAATTATAACACCCTTGTTTATGCAAGCGAGGACATTTTTCCATATGGATTCTTTTTATATGATTACATTAATGGAAGTATTCCTGAAGAAAATTGGATAAGCAATTTTACAAAAGTTCTTGAAGAAGTCCATTCCGTTAAACTTCCCTCTTTTGGGATATTGGATAGCACTTTTCAATCTAGCAATATTTATGACTACTACAAAAATATTGATCAGGCAATTGATGCTTCATTCGGCAGTACATTTATTGAACCTTATTCAATTTGGGATTTAGTAGAGGATGAATTTTTAGATCACTTTTTCTTATATGATACTTTTTCTTATATGTATGAAGTAGCTAAAACACTTCCAGATACAAAGCCTCATCTTTGTCATGGAGATATGTCAAAGAATAATTTATTAATGCAAGATAGTGTAATATACCTAGTAGACTGGGATGAAGCGAAGAGTCATATTTGGCCAAGCGAATTAGCAAGACTACTATACTATACCGATACAGAACATCATAAAACACTTTATGATAAGTTCATTAAGTCCTATCCAAGCACTCTAGATGATACTACTATAAAGAAAATAATCACACTTGAGCATATCTACCAGCACCTAAGAAATATATTGATAATTTGTATTGGTAATACAAAAAGTGATGCTTTAATTAGAATTAAGCAAAAAGTTAGACAAATCCAGTTATTAAAAGTTTAGACATGGCGCTGTGCCATGTCTAAATTTCTTTTTCAAATATTAAATCAAAATAATCTACTATCCCGTGCCCCTTTATCGGAGGAGCAAAAACTTGGACTAATCTATAGCCCTGACTTGCGTACTTTTTTATTACTTCCCTATAATCCTCTTCTGGAACTACACCTCTTAACTTTATATCTACATTGATTTTATGAAACTTATATTCGTACATAGTTTATTCATTCCTCTCATAGTCCATTTTATTAATCTCTCCACCAAGCATTATGACCATGCTAGAAAAATATAGCCACAATAAAAAGACAATCATACCACCAATACTGCCATAAACGACCTGATAGTTACCAAAATTATTGACATAAAATGCAAACCCTCTAGAAACTGCAATCCATCCTATGACTGCAAATAAGGAGCCTTTCCAAACTTTACTAAACTTAATATTTGCATTTGGTGCAAACTTATACAAAAACATAAATGTCAAAAAAATCATAAAGATACTTATCCCATATTGCATAAAAGCCCACACTGTGAAGAAATTATCTGCTAGTCCAAAAAAACTAAATATTGCCTGGGCAATAACCTCTCCAAACACTAGCAGTACAATCGATAATAGGATTATTAGAGAAAGCACTATTACAAAAACTATTGATGCTAAGTACAGTTTAACTGGAGGTCTTCTTTCCTTAATATTATAAACTCTATTTAGCCCCTTTATTATAGCCCTACTTCCCTTAGTTGAGGTCCATAAAGTACCTAACATTGCTATAACTAGTACTAGTCCACTTCGCGATTGAACTGTCTCAGTTACTACTGTCGAAATTATTCTTGCAATTTCTTCTGGCAAATATTGCGCAAAATCAAGGACCAATGCTTGCCCACCTAAATTAGTAAAAGATAAAACATTAATAAGAAAAATCAAAAAAGGAAATATAGCTAAGACTAAGTAATAAGTAAGTTCAGCACTAAAGCCTGTAACATCATCATTAGCAATATTCTTAGCAAGTGTTATTAAATATTTACATGCTTTGTTGTCTAAGCACTTATTAATTCTTTCCAAAATAAACACCCTTAATTAATGTATGTCACATACCTAAATACTGACCAAAAATGACTAAAGCTGCCTAACATAACAAAAATGTGCCAAATTTCATGAAATCCAAACACTTTTGGCACTGGATTAGGCCATTTTAATGCATAGAAAACAGCTCCAACAGTATAGCTTAACCCTCCTAAAAACAGCCAGACTATTGCACCAGTTGGCAAAGCTCTTACCAAAGGAACTATAACTATTAATGCTAACCAGCCCATCACTAGATAGACAGCTGTATATAGCCAGCGTGGGGCATTAAGCCAAAAAGCTTTAAAAATTATACCAGAAATAGCAATACCCCAAATACCAATCAACATACCCCATCTCCAAAATCCAGTTAAAGCTACTAATAGAAATGGAGTGTAAGAACCTGCAATTAAAACGAAAATCATCATGTGATCAAGCTTTCTAAGCGTTCTAATTACTTTCTCAGGCCCAGGTACTAAATGATATATGCTACTAGCTGTGTATAAGCAAATTAGACTAACACCAAATATAGTAAATGACACAATATGATAAATATCACCATATGTAACCGAAGTGTAAATAAGTGCAATAAGCCCTACTAGTGATAATATTGCGCCTGCTAAATGTGTAAACCCACTAACTGGGTCCCTTAAATTTCTCATTCTAATCACCACGCTTTTCTATTTGCCTAATTATATCACAATTAAATAGAACGCGGATTGTAAAATTAAACTAGAAAAATAAACAAGGCCAAATGTGATATACT
>CAZJHT010000020.1:0-39120 GCA_964546025.1 uncultured Clostridiaceae bacterium | reverse complement strand
TTTACTCTTGTGATTTGTTTCTTTGTATATTTACACAAAACTATTTACAGTCTCATAGAAAAAGATTAGGGAGCTCCCTAATCTTTTTAATTTGTTTCTTCTTTTGTCTCTGGTAGAACTTTGTTCAGTAAAATTCCTACAATTGCTGCCAATCCCATTCCTTCAATATCAAAAAATGAAATACCACTTAGTCCTACAACTAGTGTCACTGATACAATTATCAAGTTTCTAGTATCCATTAAGTCTACGTTTTTTTCTATAAGAGTCCTCATACCTACACTAGCTATCATTCCAAAAACCATTATCATTACTCCACCCATTACTGCAAGTGGGATGGTGTTAATTACTTCTCCAACTTTTGGAAAAACAGAAAGTAACAACACAATTACTGCTGCTGCTTCTACTACAATTGGGTTAGTAACTTTAGTTAATGCTAATACACCAATGTTTTCTCCATAAGTAGTGTTAGGAGGACCACCTAAAAATCCTGCCATAGTTGTCGCTAAACCATCACCTATTAATGTTCTATGTAAACCTGGATCTTCTATATAGTCTATTCCAACTGTTCTACTAATTGCCATCATGTCTCCTAAATGTTCAATCATAGTAACCAAGGCAATAGGTGCTATTATCAAAATTGCATTAATATTAAACACTGGAAATATAAAATTAGGTAATGCTGGTTGCCATGATGTACTAGCTACTGTTGCGTAACTTATAAGTTCAGGAGCAAAACCTACAGATTGTCCTATTAAAACGAAAATATATCCACCAACTATTCCAGACAGAATAGGAATTAATTTAAAGAACCCTTTTGCAAAAATACTTACAACAATAACTATTGCTAAAGTAACTAGTGCTGTTAAGTAGTGTTCTGAAGCGTAATCATTTGCAACACCCGCTAAACCTAATCCTATAACCATTATAACTGGTCCAATTACTACAGGTGGCACTAATGATTGAATTACTTCTGAACCAAGTTTCTTTATCAAAAAACCCACAATAAGATACATAAGTCCTGCTACAGCACACGCACCAATAGCAGCATTTACACCATAATTATACGTTACCAAAGTAATTGGGGCTATAAATGCGAAAGAAGACCCTAAATATGCAGGCACTTTACCCTTTGTAATTATATGAAATAAAATAGTGCCTAATCCTGAGGTAAATAGTGCTACAGATGGATCTAAACCAGTTACTAAAGGAACAAAGATTGTTGCTCCAAACATTGCAAATACATGTTGTAATCCTAAAGGTAATAGTCTGGTGATGCTAATTTTTTCTCTCATTCTCTTCCTCCAAAAGTTATTCTAAAATTACTACTTGCTCTCTACCGTCAAATTCTTCAACCTGAACAGCTACAACTTCTTTGTTTGAGGTAGGTACGTTTTTACCAACATAATCAGCTCGAATTGGTAGTTCCCTATGTCCCCTATCAACTAAAACTGCTAGTTGTATAGATTTAGGCCTTCCAATATCAATCAATGCATCTAACGCTGCTCTTACAGTTCTTCCTGTATAAAGTACATCATCTACTAATACAACTGTCTTATCTTGAATATCAAACTTCACATTTGTTTGGTTTAGAATGGCTTCTTCGTGTTGTTCTTCTAAGTCATCACGATAAAGAGTTATATCTAGATCTCCTACATTTAGCTGGCAGTTCTCAATTCTTTCTACGTTTTCTGCTATTCTTCTTGCCAAAGTTGAACCTCTTCGATGCACACCAATAATAACTAGATCATCAACGCCTTTGTTCCTTTCAATTATTTCATGAGAAATCCTTGTTAGTGCTCTCTGCATTGCCTTTTTATCCATAATCTGTGTCTTGATTTGCATATCTTTTCCTCCTTATAAACAAAAAGCTGCCCTTTAAGGGCAGCACACTAAACTAGCTTACCACCTTAATGCCTCTCTGGACATCTTAAAGGTTTACTAAAAACAATATAACACTTTTTGAAAAAAAGTTCTAGTACTATTTTCTCAGTTTTTTGAGAAATTGATTTCTATCATCTGGCAGAGCCGCAATAAAAGATACTCTCTTTTTACTTCTTGGGTGGATAAATTCTAATTTTTTTGCGTGTAAAAACTGTCCCTTTGAAAAAGCAGCTTTTGACTGTTTATTACCATATACAGCATCTCCAATAATTGGATACCCTACATGGTCTAAGTGCACCCTTATTTGATGAGTTCTGCCTGTTTCTAAGTCAACTGAAAGCAAAGTGTATTTATCAAATCTTTCTAATACTTTGTAATGAGTAATTGCCTCTTTTCCACCATTACTCAAAACAGTCATTCTAAGCCTATTATTAGGATCTCTCCCAATTAATGTTCTAATCGTTCCACTTTCATTCTTAACATCACCGTATACTAAGGCAAGGTATTCTTTGCTAATTGTTTTTTGCTTTAATTGAGCACTTAATGAAACATGAGAAAAGTCATTTTTTGCTATTATAAGAATTCCACTAGTTTCTTTGTCTATTCGATGGACAATCCCTGGTCTTAAAACTCCATTTATCCCTGACAAATCTTTACATTTATGCAAAATAGCATTCACTAAGGTCCCATCTCTATGCCCTGGTGATGGATGAACCACCATGTCAACTGGCTTATTTACTAACGCAATATCACTATCTTGATAAATAATTTCAATATTTAAGTCTTGTGGTTTTATATGATATTTTTCAGGTTCTGGTATATATACCAAGACCTTATCTCCATCTCTAATATTATAACTAGCCTTGTTAACTATATTCTCATTTACTTCAACTTTACTACTTTTAATTAGTTTTTGAAGCCTAGACCTAGACATCTCTGTGTTGTCTGCTAAAAAAACATCTAGCCTATCCCCATCTTCTTCATCAGTTACTCTTAAAAAAACTGTATTCATTATATCACCACTTAGTTTTTTGTTTCTTCAGATTTATCATCTGTTTTCCAAATTATTAAGGCAAGTAAAGCTGTTCCAACTACAAGGGCAGAATCAGCAATGTTAAAGACAGGGAAAAAATAGAAATCGATAAAATCTATAACTGATCCATATAACAATCTATCATAAAAGTTCCCTAGGGCTCCTCCAATTATCAAGCCTACAGATAATGTAGTCCAAAAATCCTTTTCCAGCATTTTATAGTATAGATAAAATATTATGCCTAACATTACTACTGTCATAATTATAAAGAATATCCTCTGCCCTTGTAATATAGAAAAAGCAGCCCCAGTATTTTCAACATAAGTAAATGACATAATACTTCCAATTACAGGCCTACTCTCATAAAGAGCAAACTCATTAGTTATAAGAACTTTTGTTATTCTATCTAAACCAAACGTAATAATTGATATTATATATACCATAATCTAAATAAAAGATTGTATTATATTTATCAACACTAATAAAATCAGAGGAGCAAAATCAAGCAAAACATTACCCACTTGTATTGGTCCTACAATTTTCTGTATTGGTGCTAATATGACATCAGTAATCTCAAAAGTGATTTCTGTAAATCTATTAGAATGCTTACTAAAACCTAAAAATGACATAATTATTCTTATTATTAGTAGTATTGATACTACATCCAGCACTCCATTAATTAATCCTCTTATCAAACCCATAATTATCTCTCCTAACTAATTTTTCATAACAAAGTCTAGTTGTAATCATATTCCCCAAATATTGAAGAGCCAACTCTTATGATTGTCGCACCTTCTTCTATTGCCATCTCATAGTCGTTACTCATCCCCATTGAAAGCTCTACCAAAACTTCTGACTTATAAAGTTCTTCATTCATTTTTTCTTTCAAGTTTTTTAATTCTCTAAATACTTTTCTTAATACTTGCTCATTATCAGTATGAGGAGCCATTGTCATTAGGCCCATAACCTTGATATTATCTTTAGTCTTCAAATACTCCAAAAATGACTTTAATTTTTCAGGAGAGACCCCAGACTTAGTTTCCTCACCTGAAACATTTACTTGAACTAAAGTATTTATCTTTATACCATGTTGCTTTGCTCTTTTATCTAGCTCTTTTGCCAAGCTTTTTCTATCTAGACTATGAATCATTTTCACTTTATCAATTATATACTTTACTTTATTAGACTGCAAACTACCAATCATGTGCCAGTTATAGTTTGATCTTGCTTCAATTTTTTCTTGTAGTTCTTGTACTTTGTTTTCTCCAAAATCTGTTATACCTAGTTCATGAGCACTATCAATTTCAACTAAACTCCTTGTTTTAGTAACAGCAATCAAAGTTATATCATTAAAGCTCCTGTTTGATCTTTTAGCAGCAGACTCAATTCTTCTGTTAATTTCACTTATATTTGTCTCAATCATTTTATTACCTCCTAAACTGCTCGATGTCCTCTACAATTTCATTATTGTGCCTCAAACCTGAAATAAAATACTGTGTGCCTTCTTCCTTTAATATCTCCACAGTAGTTTTTACAGGATAACGCCCATCATAAACATATATAAAAGCACTGTCTTCTTCAAATAAAATTGCTGTTTTTGGAACATAAAACCCTTCAAGCTCTTCTGTTTTAATTATTATATCTATTTCTCTGGCAAAGCTTACTAAATCACTTGTTATATTCCAAATAAATACTTCATCGTCAAGATTGTCTGTTAGCAATTCTCCTTCAAAATAGTAATCATCTTGTTGTAAAATAATCTCGTCTGCTAATTTCAAGCCCTCTCTTAAATTATCAGGGATTATGCTTGCTAGATAATAACTACCACTTTTAACAATTTTACCTATGATATCTCCCGTGGAAATACTATCCCCATCATTTATCGCTACTGAAACTATATCTTCATTCATTAATTCATAATAGGCATCTGATATATCACTATAGTCCAGCTTGTTCGTCAAGTTATCATATTCAAAAAGTATAAAACCAGTTGCTGGACTTTGTACTGAAACTGAGCAATCTTCATATTCCTTTTGTAAATTTGCTAATTCACTTTTAAGTGAGTTGAATCTATTCTGGTCATTATCTACCCTTTTAACATACTCAAAATATTCTGTTTGCAGCGTCTGAATTCTTATATAAGTTTCTTCTACTGCACGGAAATTATTCTCTCGTTGGTAAATCCCATAATGTCTAATTGCATTTCTCAACTCACTAACAGGATTATTTATTGGTTCTTCTACTAACTCGTTTCCATTTTCATCAATGACTATATTAAAAAAAGAGATTTCTTCTTGAATCTCACTCATTCTATTTCTTATCACTTCTTCTTGTTCACTATCTACTATACTTAATATTCCATGTCCTTCATTAACTAGGCTTTCATCTTCCGCCTCCAAATGTAATATACCATCTTTGGTAGCTATTAAAGGGGTGCTCTGAGCAAAAACTCGTGCTTTTACAGGAGCAGTATAATGCCATGTTTCAGTTTTAACAGTATATTTTGGCACAAAGAAAAACATTCTATAAATAACAAAAATCAAAATAGCTATTATAACAATCAATAATAGTAATGGTTTGACTTTTAGCCTTTTCTTTTTAGTTTTATTTTTCTTATTTGTGCTGTATAGCCTTGGATTTGATTGATATCTCATTATGTCCTCCTGCAAAAAGTATTACGATAAAAAGTCCCGCAAATTAGCAGGACAAATCCTTAGTCTTTCTTTTTTTGTAGAAGATCATCTAACTCTTCTTTAAATCTTTCTAAATCTGCAAACTTTCTGTACACACTAGCAAATCTTACATATGCAACTTCGTCAAAATTGAATAACTCTTCCATTACAGCTTCTCCAATTTTAGACGAGGCTACTTCTTCTTGCATTGTGTTACGTATTTTTGCCTCTATATTTGTAACCATTTGATCAATATCTGACATTGATATCGGTCTTTTTTCGCATGCTTTTATTATTCCATATTTTATTTTGTCTCTATCAAAGGTTTCACGCTTACCATCATTCTTTATAACCATCAAAGGTAGTTCATAAATTTTCTCATAAGTAGTAAATCTTTTAGAACAATTTATACACTCGCGTCTTCTTCTGATTGAACTTTGATCATCTGTTGTTCTACTATCTATCACCCTGGTCTCTGAGTGTTGACAAAAAGGACAGCGCATATAATACTTCCTCTCTTGACTATTTAAAGTAATTATATAGTTTTTTTGGCCTTCTGTCTAACTTAACAAGCAAAAGCCACCATAAACTTGGTGGCTTTATATTACTCTTCATTCTCTTTTTCTGTGCCAAATGGATTTCTTCTAATATTTCTGACTCCACGTCTATTGTAAGCTGGACTATCAAATCCTTGTGATTTTGGCTTCTTTGAAACTGGTTTTGCCTCTTGCTCTTCAACCTGATTTCTAGAGCCCCATGGATCTCTTCTGCCAGATTGCTCTTGCTTTTCAGCTCTTTTAGCTAAAGCAACATCATCAAATCCAGTAGCTATTGCTGTAACTCTTACTTCATCTCCTAAACTATCATCAATAGTAGCACCAAATATTACATTCGCCTCTTCATCTACAGCCTCATAGATAATATTCATTGCTTCATTGATTTCATTTAGTGTCATGTCTGAACTACCAGTTATACTTACTAAGACATCGGTAGCGCCATTAATTGATATTTCTAAAAGTGGACTTGATATTGCCATTTTAGCAGCGTCTTCTGCACGGCCATCGCCTCCACATTGACCAATACCCATTAATGCTGTACCCTTCTCTTCCATAATTGTCTTCACATCTGCAAAATCAAGATTTATAAGACCAGGTACTGCTATTAAATCAGATATTCCTTGAACACCTTTATGTAATACATCATCAGCAATTCTGAATGAATCTAAAAATGATGCTTTTTGACCAACATAGTCTAGCAATCTATTATTAGGTATCGTAATAATAGTATCAACTTCTTCTTTTAATCTTTTTATGCCCTCTTCAGCAATTCTCATTCTCTGTCTACCTTCAAACATAAAAGGCTTAGTAACAACAGCCACTGTGAGGGCGCCTACTTCTCGTGCTGCAGTTGCAATAATTGGGGCTGCTCCTGTGCCTGTTCCTCCACCCATTCCTGCGGTGATAAAGACCATATCAGCACCAGTTAACTCACTCTTAATTGCTTCTATACTCTCTTTTGCTGCTTCTTCACCAATTTGAGGTCTCGCGCCTGCACCTAATCCTCTAGTTGATTTTTCTCCAATTTGTAATTTATGCTCAGCACGATTACTCATTAAAGCTTGTGCGTCAGTATTAACTGCTATAAATTCAACATTTCTGACACCAGCTTCTATCATTCTATTGATGGCATTTCCCCCGCCACCACCAACACCTATTACTTTAATACAAGCAATATTTGAACTGAAATCCATTTCTAACAAAGTTCTTCCCCCTCAACTATTCCATCTCGAATAAATCTTTGAACCAATTCCAAATCTTTGAAAGTCGGTTTTTGCTTTTTCTTTCAGTAGTCTCATAATAACCAAAAGCTAAATTGTTATCAAAGGCATAGTGTACTATTCCTTTGCTGGTTATATAACCTTGCTCATCTGAGTCTGAATAAGCAAGTTCTACATCAGTATAAAAATAATCTTCTGCCATTTTTGCAAAACCTGGCATAAGTGTAGTTCCACCAATGATTTTTATACCTGCTGGAGGTGGTTCTTTGAATCCCATTGAAAGTATTTCATCTACAAGCAAATTAAATATCTCATCAAGCCTTGCCTCTATGACGTCGTTTACTAATTTATACTCAATTGGTCTTGTAGTATCTAAGTCTTTATCTTTAATTGTTAGTGCTTCTTCGTTTTTTCTTATTAATGACCCATAGGCTTTTTTGATTTCCTCTGCTTTTCTTTGAGGAATCTTTAGTACACTTGCTAAATCACTTGTTATTTGAGATCCACCTATTGGTAAGCTAATGGACTTCCTCAGAATGCCATTATTAAAGTATGACATTTCAGTAGTTCCTCCACCAAAATCAACTAAGATTACTCCTACTTCTTTTTCATCCATAGTGATAACATCATTGGCGCATGCTAATGGGTTAAGAACAAAATGATAGACCTCATAGCCAGCCTGTTCAATGCAATGAACTATATTCTGTTCTACCGCTCTATCTAAAGCAATTAACATAGCATCGACTTCGAGCCTAACCCCTGCCATGCCAACAGGTCTTTGCACGCCACTTTTGTTATCTATTTTAAACTGACTTGGAATAATATCTATGATTCTCTTTTCTGGAGGGATAGCAACTACTTTTGCAGCATTCAACACTCGCTCAACATCTTCTTCTTGTACTATTCTGTCATCCCCACTTATTGCAACTGCACCACTATTGTGCATTATTGATATGTGTTGAACTGGAAGGCCTACAAAAAAACCACTTATCTCAACACCAGCCATCCTTTCTGCATACTCTGTTGTTTCAATAATACAGTTAGCAACACTATCAATATCAATAATATCACTCTTTGATAATCCTTTTGATGGTGTTTGCGCATATCCAATAATATTAATCTTATCATTTTGATAATCAAATTCACCAATTACAACCTTGATAACTGATGTACCTATATCAAGACCTGCAATTATTTCCTTTTTAGCCATTTACGTCCCCCCTGAAAGAGTTATAATCTACAAAAATCAATTAAATCTTCTAAATACTGTATATATTCCACTTAAATCGAGATAACCCTCTTTTATATCATTAATATTATCAATAACTTCTGGTAATAACAATAACTTTTCCGGATCAAACTCTCTAATGTCTCCAATAAATATTTCAAGTCCATTGTTCAAATACATTCTAACATTGTAGCCATACCATGATAACTCAGAAAGCTGTAGGATGATAGATATTGGCAAATAATCAGTTATGTTTGTTACCTGACTCCAAAGTTCTTCTCCCATAATTAATCTACCAACTGATACACTATCTGGAATGTATCCACTTATTATTGGTAGGTTTACTTCGCTAAAGTTTGACTTTATATCTAAAACAATTCCTTTATCATCTATGATAACAAATCCACCATGATATGATAATGCTAAAAGTGGTTTCCTCTCAGTTATTGTCATGGATATTCCATCAGGCCATACTTTCGTTACTTTAGCTTCACTAACCCACGCCATTTCGCTCAGAAGCTTCTCTATATCGCTAATCGATGTTAGTACAAGCGATTGCCCATTCTTTATACCAGCTCCATCAATAACCTCTGAAGTTGTTAAATAAGAATTACCTGTTACATTAATAAAATTCACTACTAAATAATACGGTTTAAACAACACATAAGATGTTGCTCCTATAATGATTGAAAATAAAACCACGACTATTAATACTGTCTTTGTTTTTCTAGACATATATCATATCCTAATCACTTTCTTCGTTAGTATACCTAGAAATATTTAATAAAATACCTACTGACAACATTGTTATTAACAATGATGACCCTCCTGAACTAATAAATGGAAGTGTCATACCAGTAACAGGTATAGTTGCAGTAACTACTAGTATATTGACAAATGCTTGAGCTACTATTCCAAAAGTTAACCCTATTGCTAAAAATCTACCAAATTTATCAGGAGCATTTCTTGCAATTTTTATACCTCTTATCCCTATAACTACAAATGCTAGTACAACTATTGAGGAAACAATAAAGCCTAGTTCTTCAGCAATAATACTAAAAATAAAGTCTGTATGCGCAAAAGGCAAAAATAATCGTTTCTGTCTACTATTACCTAATCCTAAACCAAAGAGCCCGCCTGAACCTAGTGCATATAAAGATTGTAATGCCTGATAACCAGAACCTAAAGGATCACTCCAGGGATTAAAAGATGAAATGACTCTCCTCAATCTATACTCCTCTGTCAGAATTGCTACTGCACTTAATAAGCCACCCGATAATATAATCGGTAATAAATGGATAAACTTTACTCCAGCAATAAAAAGAAGTGCAAATCCTGTAAACATAATTATAGCAGCTGTCCCAAAGTCTCTTTGCAACAATACCATACCAAAAATAAAACCTATTATCATTAGCGTAGGAACAACACCCTTTTTAAACTCTCTAATTCTATCTCCTTTTTTTTCTAAAAAGTACGATAGAAAAATTACCATTGTAAGTTTTGCAAATTCACTTGGTTGAAATCTTAAAGGGCCTATCTCAAGCCATCTTCTAGCACCATGTACTTCTATTCCAATCCCTGGGATTGGAACTAAAACCAACAGTATAATTGAACCTAAAAAGAGATATTTTGCAAAAATTCTTAACTTTTGATATTTGAAAAACATAACTATATTCATAGCACTAAAACCAATCAATGCCCACATTGCTTGTCTTTTAGCATAATAGAACTGATCATTATAGTATAAATCAGAAGTAAACGAACTTGCACTATAAACCATTATAATTCCAAATCCTACTAATATGAGTGTTAAATAGTAAAGAACGTAATCTGGTTGCTTGCTCTGATTCAACTTAATCATCCTCTAAATCAATATCATTATAACTACCCCTAATACCCCAAATACTGCACTTGCTAGCCAAAACCCAAAAACAACTTTAGTCTCTTTAACGCCTGCCAAGGTGAAATGGTGATGTATTGGAGCCATTTTAAATATTCTTTTACCATTAGTAATCTTGAAATAGCTCACTTGCAAGATTACTGAAATTGCCTCTATAACGTAAAGCCCACCTAATAGTAGTAACAACACCTCTGTTTTAGTTAAGAGTGCATAAGACACTATTACGCCTCCAAGAGCTAATGATCCAGTATCACCCATAAATACTTTTGCTGGGTGGTAATTAAATTTTAAGTACCCTATCAAGGATCCAGTTGTTATGATAGCCAGCAAAGCTATTAAAGTATTTGATAAGTAATTACCAATAACTGCGTAAGCTATAGAGGTACATATAAATACGCCAGCCAGCAAACCATCCATACCATCTGTCAAGTTGACTGCATTAGAAAAACCCACAGAGAAAAATAATAAGAAAGGTAAATAAAGGATCTTTAAGTCGACAACTTTATCAATAAGAGGAAAGTAAATTGTAGTATCTACACCAACAGTTCTCACTAAAAGGTAATACAATACTATGATGCCTATCTGCAATATTATTTTTTGTTTTGCTTTTAAACCATCTGAGTGCTTTTTGACAACCTTTAGATAATCATCTATAAAACCTATCACGCCATAACCAATAACAAAAAGTAGGATTATTGCAACTTCCACAAAGTAGCTTTGATTCAATAGTAAAAACCCCAGTAGCATCACTACTATAGGAATAATAAAAATAAATCCACCCATCAATGGTGTACCCATCTTCACTTGCTGCTCATAAGCCAACTCTTCCTGAATAGTAGCTCCTGCTTTTACTTTTTTTAGAATTTTTATCACAGGAGTTCCAATAACAAGTGAAACTATCAAAGCACCTATGCCATAATATATAATAAACACTCTATAACCTCTTGCCTGTAAATTCCTTTAGTATAGTTTCCATCTCTAAACTACGAGAACCTTTTATCAACAAGACATCCCCTTCGTTAATAATCTCTTTCAAAATTTGTACTACTTTTGACTTGTCATTTTCATAATAGGTTTTAATTAGGCTATGTCTTATATCTAGTTCTTCACCAATAAACTTGGATAACTCACCATGACAGATAACAACATCAACACCATATGATTCAATAACTATACCCACTTGTCTATGAGATAATTCAGCTTCTCCTCCAAGCTCTTTCATATCACCTATAACAGCAACTTTTTTGCCTTTAGCAGGAGTAAACTTAAGCTGTTCTAAGGCAGCTTTAATTGAATCTGGATTAGAATTATATGTGTCGTCAATGATTGTCACTCCATCAATATAGTAAAGCCTTTGCCTACCTTGGATATTCTGATACTTATTAATACCATTAGCAATGTCTTCCCACTCTACTTCTAATAAATCTCCTACTGCAAATGCTGCTAATGAATTATAAACGTGATGTTTGCCTATAACCGGCAACTCTACTAATTGGCTTTTTCCATCTTTTCCAATTACATAGCTATATTTACCTGCTGAGTTATACTCAACTTGCTTTGCTTGATAATCATTTCCATCATTAAAACCAAATGTCACTATTTTATGACTTTTCTTAAATTGTTGTGTTAACTCTTGACACCAACTATCGTCTCCATTAAGTACTGCTACTCCATTAGGCTCAAGCCCTTCAATAATTTCAGCTTTAGCCATTGCTAATTCAGCTTGGCTATCAAACAATTCTAAGTGTACTTTTCCTATATTCGTAATTACAGCAATATTTGGGGGTGCTAACTTGGTTAATTCTGTGATTTGTCCCTTGCCTCTCATACCCATTTCTAAAGTAGCCACTTCGTCAGTTGCACATAATTCACACAATGCCAAAGGTAGCCCTTGTTCACTGTTTAGATTGCCTTCGTTTTTAAAGCTGTTAAATTTCTCATTTAGCACAACGTCAATCATCTCTTTTGTACTAGTCTTTCCCGTACTTCCTGTAACTCCAACTACTACAGGCTTAGCCTTTTTAAGTTTTGCTATGCCAAGTTGTTGTAGTGCTTCTAGAGTATCATCCACTAGAATCACTGTTGTGTTTTGTGGAATGTTAGAAAGTCCCTTTTCTGATAGGGCAGCTGTAGCTCCATTACTTAATGCATGCAAAATATAGTTATGTCCGTCTGTGTTTCTTCCTTTAAGCGGAATAAATAAATCTCCAGGTTTTACTTTTCGTGAGTCAAGGCTTACTCCAGTTATTAGTGCTTTTGATTGTCCTATTATTCTTCCTTTTACTATTGCGGCAACCTCTGATATATATAGCGCCTCCATTATCTCACCTCATCATAAATTTTTAATGCTATTTTTCTGTCATCAAAATCAATCTTATCTTTACCAATAATTTGATACGTTTCATGACCTTTACCTGCAATTAAAATAACATCTCCTACATTTGCTATTATAATAGCTTCTTTTATTGCATTTTCTCGGTCTATTATTATTTTAACACAATTATTGGTTTTTACACCCTCAAGAATATCATCAATTATTCTTTTTGGATCTTCTGTACGTGGATTATCTGAGGTAATGATAACATAATCTGATAACTGCTGGCTTATTTGACCCATTAAGGGTCTTTTTGTAGAATCTCTATCTCCACCACATCCAAATACTGTTATAAGTCTATTTTTTGTTATAGATCTTGCTGCTCTTAATACATTTTCTAAAGCATCTGGGGTATGAGCATAATCAACAATTACAGTAAAGTCTTTAATTCCCTGGACTCTTTCAAACCTTCCATCTACTGCATTAAAGCTTTCTATCACATTTATGGCTTTTGATATATCCACACCACAATTTATGACAATACTTAATGCTAGTAGAATATTATATGCGTTAAATTTTCCAATTAATTTTGTGCTTACAGGATATTTTACTTTATTATAATAAACATCGAACTCCATCCCCAGAGCATGAGAGCGCTGTATTATTGCATAGAGTCCATTATCAACACTTGAACTGCAACTATATAAAAAAGGCCTATTAATTGATGCATCTATAAAAGCACCTTTATACTTATCATCAAAATTTATAATAGAAGTCTTATTGGCCATTTCAAATAATTTCGCTTTTGCTTTTATATAACTACCCATATCTTTGTGATAATCTAAGTGATCCTGACTTATATTTGTGATTGCAGCTATATCAAAATCAATGTTATCTACCCTTCTTAAGTCTAAAGCGTGAGATGATACTTCCATAACTACATGTTTACAACCATTTGATACCATTTCTGCAAAGTGTTTTTGCAAATCTACAGCTTGCGGTGTGGTTAATACCGCAGGATAAAACTTGTTACCAGTATCAACTCCTATTGTTCCAATAAGCCCACACTTTTCTCCGACTTCATCAAGAATGTGTTTGACAATAAATGTAGATGTTGTTTTTCCGTTAGTTCCAGTAATTCCAATTACATTGAGTTTCTTGGTTGGGTTATCATAAAAGTTAGCAGCTATTTTAGATACAGCTTCACTTGTATTCTCTACTACTATTTGACTAACACCTAAGTCCAACTCTTTAGAAGTAATAACAGCATATACACCTTTTTTAACAACATCTAAGGCGAATTCGTGCCCATCATTGTTTTCTCCAATTATGCAAACAAATAGTCCACCCTCTTGCACTTCTCTAGAATCAACATGTATAGACTTGATTTCTAACTCTGGTTTATAATTGGCCTTCTTTGTTATTTTAATCTCATTTAATATATCTTTTAACTTCATTATGCACATCTCCATTCTAGATCGACATATAACTTATTCACCACTTACTCCCCTTGGCTTAAGCTCTATAGTGACAATTGTATGTGTTCTAACAACTTCACCTGGCGCTGGAAATTGATTCTCAACAATACCAGAACCTTTAATTTCAACCCTTAGACCAGATTCACCTAAAAGAAAAGAAGCATCTCTCATAGACATCCCTACTAAATTGGGCACTTCTACGTCTATCGTTTGATCTATACCTTCAGGATCAGTCTTTATAAACACAACATCTTTAGGATACACTTCAACACCCGCTTTAGGTGTTTGCATAATAACTTTTCCTGAAGCAGGACCCTCTCTCTCCATAGTCAGCCCTAAAGACCATAATTGTGCAGCGGCTACATCTCCTGTCTTCCCAGTTAAATCAGGCATTTCAAATACATCATTTATTCCTTTTTGAACGCTAGTAATTTGCGTAGGAACCTCTAAATATCTCAAAATATCCTTCATTATATCTCCAAATAGAGGAGCTGCAATTATCCCTCCAGAAATTCCAATAGGATTTGATGTTGGGTTCTTTATTGCTACAAACAATGCAATTTCTGGGTCATCTGATGGCGCAAAGCCAATAAATGAAGAAATGAATTTATCCTTATCATATCCACCTTGTGGCAATGCAACTTGAGCAGTACCTGTTTTGCCTCCGACCCTATAACCTTCAACATAGGCTCTGTGCCCAGTTCCATCAGTTACGACGCTTTCCATAATCTTTCTAACTAATTTTGCTGTATCTTCACTAATAACTCTATATGACTCAATCTCATGCTTATAGATTAATTCCCCGCTACTGCTTACTATTTCGTCTACAACATATGGCTTAATCATTAATCCATTATTTCCTATGGCAGATATCGCTGCAATTTGCTGAACAGGCGTCACTGCAGGACCTTGCCCAAAAGCTGTCGTAGCTAATTCAACTGGGCCAAATCTGTTTCTAGCAAACATAATTCCTTTTGCTTCACCAGGTAAATCAATATTTGTTCTTTCAGTAAACCCGAATAGATTAACATAATTGTAAAGCTTTTCAGCACCTATTCTTTGACCTATTTCAATAAACCCAACATTACAAGAACTTTGCATTATTTGGTAATAGTCCAAAACTCCGTGTCCTTGTCTATTCCAGCAGTGAATTGTTCTATCAGCAACTCTTATACTACCTTCACATGTAAACCTGTCTGATTCATCTACAAGACCTTCTTCTATTGCAGCTGCAATTGTTATGATTTTGAAAGTAGATCCAGGCTCAAATGAATCAGAAACTAGAGGGTTCCTCCAAAGCTCTTGGCTATATGCTTGGTATTCATTGGGGTCAAATGAAGGAACTGAAGCACTTGCTACTACTCCACCTGTCTTTACATTTAAAGCAATTGCCATTACACTTTCAGCTTTATATTGTTCACGTGCTCTATTTAAGTGGCTCTCAACAATACTTTGAACATTAAGGTCTAATGTTAGCTTCAATGTATCTCCATCTACTGGCTTTGTAT
The DNA here is from genome assembly GCA_964546025.1 of uncultured Clostridiaceae bacterium. Taxonomy (GTDB): domain Bacteria; phylum Bacillota; class UBA994; order PWPR01; family PWPR01; genus PWPR01. Next base: position 23,329 of record CAZJHT010000020.1, on the reverse strand, counting down.
AGCTTACTTCTTTTGATGATGTTTCTTCTACACCAAAATCAAGTACTCCACGTTGCCCTTGTAAGCTGTCTTCATAATATAATTCCAATCCATACCATCCCTCATCAATACCAGAAAAGCCTAGCACTTGCGCTGCTAAGCTTCCGTTAGGATAATACCTTTTTGATTCTTTTATAGTAATAATACCCATTAAATTTAGTTCATGTACTTGCTCAGAAACTTCATCAGATACCATTCTCTTTAAGTAAACCTGGCTAGATTTAGATGTTAAACGAGTATATATGGTGTCATATTGCATATTAAGAATAGGTGCCAATGCACTAGCTGCGCTCGAAGGGTCAACAATTTGAGCTGGGATTGCTGCAATTGTATCAGCATTTACATTTAATGCCATCACTCTACCCTTGGCATCAAGGATTTGTCCTCTTCTTGGCTGCATAGCTATTCTAAGCGACCATTGTGGAGTCGCCTCTTGTACTAAAGATTCTGCTCTTTGAATTTGCCAAAAACCCAATCTATAAATTATACCGATTGCTACTAAAATAATAATAATATTGCTAAAAATAATTCTTCTATTTGAGCTTTTAGTTTGGTCCCATGTTCGCATATTAACACTCCGTTATTTTTTAGATGGGTGCACAGCTACGAATTGACCTTCCTTAGGTAGTGTCAAATTGCATAGATCTCGCGCCATAGCCAAGATTCTATCAGGACTTTTAAGTCTTGTCACTTCTAATGTTGCAGAATTAAGATTTTCTTGTGCAACTAATATTTGTCTTTCTAGTTGAAAGATATTGTTTTTTACTAAAAATATCTGTGTACTTTGTATGGTAAGAAGAAGAATAATTAATCCGATTGCTATAGAAAATGTTAAAGTACCAGTTCTAGATTTAGCTTTGCTTTGAGTTTTTGCCTTATCGACAACCCTTGGTCTTGCAACAGCTTGATTTTGATTCACATAGTTTCTTATTACAGCCAATTTTATCTCCTCCTTATTAATTTTTTATTCCAACACGTAATTTTGCACTTCTTGATCTTGGATTTTGCTCTATTTCAACTTTACTAGGTAGGTATGGTTGTTTTGATGGAATCTTAAGTATTTCCTTAGAATCACACACACATATTGGGAAATCTGGAGGGCAAGTGCACTCCCCTGTCATACTCTTTAGAAAATTCTTTACTATTCTATCTTCAAGTGAGTGAAAAGTTATTATTACTAAACGCCCATTTTTTTCAAGTATTTTAGTAGCTTGTGGTAAAACCTCTTCAAGTGATTGTAGTTCTTGATTGACTAAAATTCTTATTGCTTGGAAAGTCCTTCTTGCGGGGTGACCATCCACTCTTTCCTTTGCAGAGAAAGCTCTCTTTACTATCTCTGCCAACTCTAGTGTTGTCTCAATTTTCTTTTCTTCTCTTGCTTTAACAATGTTTGATGCAATTCTGTTTGCTTTTCTTTCTTCGCCATAAAGATAAATATACTTTGCTAAATCATCTCTTGAAAAGTTATTAACAACCTCATGAGCAGTCAAACTCTGCGTTTGATCCATCCTCATATCTAAGTATCCTTCATTTTGATAACTGAATCCTCTGTTAGGATTATCAAGTTGTGGTGAAGAAACTCCTATATCTAAAAATATTCCATTTACTTTATTTATACCTATCTGATCTAATTCAAATTCCAGATTTCTAAAATTACTATGAATCATAGTTACCCTAGAGTCATCTTTAAAAATTTCTCTTGCACTTTCTAAAGCTGCTAAATCTTGGTCAAAGCATATAAGCTTACCTTCTTCATTAAGTTTACTTAAAATTGCTTTACTGTGACCGGCTCTTCCCAGAGTGCAATCAACATAAATACCAGATCCATCAATGTCTAAATGTTTTATTGACTCATCTAACATTACTGGTATATGTTTCATTTAATCACTCCTCTTTTATTTATCTAAAATACTATGTCGCCAAGCTTTTCTGCACTATCTACAAAATCTTCTTCAGCTTGATTACTATAATCTTCCCAAATTTCAGTTGACCAAATCTCTATCCTTCTTGAAACTCCTATAAAGCTGACACTTTTTTGTAATTGAGCGTATTCCCTAAGCTTTGCTGGGATCAAGATTCGACCTTGTTTATCACTATCACATTCAGTGGCACTTGAGAATAGCATTCTAGTAAAGGCACGACTTTCACGTTTTGCAGTAGAAAGTTTTGTCATATTTTCACACAACTCTTCCCACTCCTCAGGAGCAACCATCATCAAACATTTATCAAGCCACATTGCTAAAATAAATTTATCACCAATCTGCTCTCTAAACTTAGCTGGGACTATAACTCTTCCCTTGCTGTCAATATTATGATTATATTCTCCCATTAACATTACTCGTCACCTCCTTACCACCTATTCACCACTATCCACCACTTGACACCACTTTATCATGTTAAAAATGGGTTATCAACGTACTTAAACCACCAAAATGTATAAATCTAAAAAAAAAAGAACCTATCTTATATAGGTCCTTATTACATACAAACGTCTGTTTCTTTATGTGGTTTTTGCGTATTCACATTGTATAGTAACTAAATTGCTAAGCGAACAAATCATCGCCTCTAGAGTCAACAGCGACTATGACAGGAAATTCCTTTACTGTTAGTTTTTTTATTGATTCTGCTCCTAAATCTAAGTAAGCTACTTCTACTATTTCCTTTATCTTCTCAGCCAAAAATGCTCCAGCTCCACCAATTGTCACAAAGTATATAGCTTTATACTCTTTGATAGATTCTACGATTTCAGGAGACCTTGGACCTTTACCTATCATTCCTTTTAGCCCAAGTTCAAGAAGCCTCTTGGTGAAAACATCCATTCTTGCAGATGTTGTTGGGCCTGCTGAACCGATTATGTGATCTTTAGGAGCCGGGCAAGGTCCTACGTAATATATGGTTTGATTCTTTAAGTCTAAAGGCATATTATCAGAGCTAATTAATTTTTTGTGAGCTGCATCTCTAGCAGTATAAATATCACCCGTAAGATATACGATATCTCCAACTTTTAACTTTTCAATATCTTTAGTTTTTAGAGGAAGCTTAATTTTCATTTATCTCACCTACAGTACTTTTGTATAATGCCTTGCGGCATGACATTGGATATTTATCGCAATTGGTAACCCTGCTATATGAGTTGGGAATGTTAAAATACTCACACCTAGTGCTGTATTAATTCCCCCAAACCCCTGCACTCCTACCATTGAATTATTAATTGCATTCAAAAGTTGTCTTTCTAAACATGCTATCTCAGGATCCTCATTAGCCTTATCAAGGTCTCTTAACAACGCTTTTTTTGCAATATATGTTGCCTTTTCCATAGTTCCACCTATACCCAAACCAACAATAATTGGAGGGCATGGCTTGCCTCCAGCTTCTTTTACAGTATCTACAACAATCTTAATTATTTCTTCTTTACTTGATGTAGGATTTAGCATATAGGTTTTGCTCATATTTTCGCTACCAAAACCTTTTGGCGCGACAGTAATCCTTAACTCATTACCTGGTATTATTTCATAATGTATTACTGCTGGTGTATTATCTCGTGTGTTTTTTCTTGTAAGTGGGTCAGCCACAGATGCTCTAAAGCCACCATCATCATATGCTTTTCTTACTCCATTATTGATAGCTTTGTTAATATCACCATCAATGAAAGCTATTTCTTGGCCAACTTCAAGGAATACAACAGCCATACCCGTATCCTGACACATAGGCCATTTGTTATCTTTTGCTATTTTTGCGTTTTCTATAATTGTGTCAAGGGCAAATTTTGCTAATTCGTTAGTCTCTTTATCTCTAGCACAGTGAAGTGCTTTTGCTATATCTTCAGGAAGCTCCGTATTAGCTTTAAGAAAACTCTCGTATATTGTTTTCTCTACTTCTTTTACACTAATTTGTCTCATTCTTATCATCCTGATTCTTAATTGCATTAATGATTTCTTCTATCTCAGTTTTTGAAAAATCATAACATTCACTGCAATACTGACAGCATACTTCTGTTTTATCTTGGTCTAAAAATGTTTCTAGATCTTCATTACCTAGTGTAATTAAAGCACCAGTAAGTGTGTCTTTACTACAACTACAACTAAATCTAAAATATTGTTTTTCATCAAGAAATTGCAGTTCATGATTTTGCAACAAATACTCTAAAATATCTTCTGGAGTCATTCCTCTATCAAGAAGCCTTGATACTGATTCGCTGGAGTTAACGATTTTTTCAAGCTCATCAATTACAGAGTCTTTTGCATCTGGCATTAACTGAATTAAATACCCGCCTGCGCTCTTGATTTTTCCTTCTTCTCCAACTAAAACCCCTGCTGCAAAAACTGTCGGTGTTTGTTCTGATATGACAAAATAATAAGCTATATCTTCAGCAATCTCTCCTGAAACTAACTGTACAGAACCTTTATAAGGCTCTTTAACACCTAAATCTTTTGTTACATACAGCATGCCATTTTGACCAACACCTCTTGATACTGCAAGCTTATCTTCACTGAATGGCTCAACTAGAATATGAGGGTTTTGAACATACCCTCTAACATTTCCTTTGTCATCTATCTGAGCATTTATACTACCCAGTGGACCATCACCTTTAACCTGCAAAGTCAGCTTCTGTTTATCTTTCAATGTGCTACCCATAACAGCTGCTGCTGTCATTAACCTCCCCATAGCTGCTGAAGCTGTAGGGTTAGATTCATGCTTTTCTTGAGCAACCCTAACTGTTTCAGTTAAGTCTATTGCCACAGCTCTAACAGTCTTGTTAAATGCCAATGCTCTTACTAAATAGTCACCCATGTTCTCACCCCTAAATTACTTTCCAAAGTTCATCACTTTTTGGAGGATCTACTTCAGTATCATTACCATTCTTGTTTAATACATAGCCAGCCTCTGTAACTATACCTATTACAGCGCTGTAAATACCTTCTCTAGCAAGTTTTTCTACAAGTTGCTCACCATTTGTCGTAAACATTAACATTGAGCCGCTAGAAATCAATTTTAGTGGATCAATATTAAAGTATTGAGATATCTTTTTTGTACATTCAAGGATTGGGATAGCTTCATAATTAACAGTAAAACCACACCCTGCTGCTTGTACAACTTCATAAAGAGCTCCAAGAACCCCACCTTCAGTCACATCATGCATAGCTGCAACCCCGTGTTTTGCGGCTATTATGCTCTCCGGGACAACGCTTAGCTGTTTTTCAAGCTCTTTTGCGGCTTTTATATATTCTATGCCTATATGTTTTTTTAGTTCTTCTTCCTTTACACTTGCTAAAATAGCACTGCCTTCAATTCCAGCACCCTTTGTTAAAATAATATCCATTCCAGGTTTAGCTGCTTCAGAAATAATCAAGCTATCTGTCATAGGAATACCAAGTGCTGTTGAAGAAATTATAGGTCTTGTAACTGCATCAGTAACTTCAGTGTGTCCTCCAATTATGTCTATGTCCAGCTCTTTTGCGGCTTGCGATGCATCATCCATTAACTTACCAAGTTCTTCCTCTTTGTATCCAGGTGGGAGTAAAACAGTCATCATTACCCCAATAGGCATAGCCCCATTAGCTGCCAAATCATTACAGGCAATATGCAAAGCAAACCATCCAATATTGTCTACTCCTCCAGTAATAGGGTCTGAAGATGTAACTATTGGCAAACCACCAGTATCAATAAATACACTGTCTTGTCCTGTTTTTGAGCGAACTATTACTTCTTTTCTTCTTGTTGTAAGTTTATCAAGTACTAACTTCTCCAATATTTCTGGTGGTAACTTTCCAATATCCATCTCTGCACCCCTCATTAAATAATCTCAGAATTCTTCCAATCGCCTTTTCTATATAATCTTAAGTTCAAGAAAAATCTAATAATAACATCAGTTGTAATCGCCATCCAAACACCTATAACCCCGTAACCCATTACTACGCCAAATACATATGATAAGGGTAATCTAATTAACCAAATACCGATACCTGCGTTTATCATTGGAGGCCTTGTCATACCAGCACCTCTCAGTGCACCTATCATAACACTAGTAGTTTGTTGTGGTATTTGTACTAAAGCCATCAAAATTAGGTAATATTTTGCCAGCTCAATAACTTCAACCTCTGTTGTAAATATAGCCAATATTTGAGTAGGCAAAAATAGTAATAAAGAAGCAGTTATAGCTGTTAATATTATACACCATTTAAATATCTCGCTTGTATACCTTTGTGCTAGTTCACTATCTTCTCTACCCAAGCTTTGGCCTACGAAAGCTGTAGCGGCAATTGAAAAGCCTATTCCCGGCATGTATGATAATGACTCAGCTTGGAGCCCTAATTGATGTGCTGCAAGTGATATGCTTCCAAACCCAACTATCCACTTTGTCAAAATAATAGTAGCGAACTGCCAAAACAAACTTTCACCTGCTACAGGTGTTCCTATTTTAAGTAATCTCTTTATCTCACCAAAATCAATAGTAAACTTTTCTAAATGTCTTAATGAAATTGGAAACTTAGGTCTATATAAAATCCAAATTGCAATTATTGCTGAAATAAATTGTGCCACAACAGCACCGTACCCAGCACCATTAACACCCATTGCGGTAAATCCAAACTTTCCAAAAATAAGTGTGTAACTTACCCCAATATTGATTATATTCATAATGAAAGCAACAGTCATTGGAGTTCTGGTATTTCCAGATCCACGCATAATAGCACCTACTATTTGCATTACAGACATAAATGGCATACCAAAAACGACAATTCTTAAGTAATTTACAGACAATCCAAATAATTGACCGTCTGCACCAAACCAGTTTAGGATTGGCTCTGCAAAGACAAATATGAATGTAGTTAAAGTCAACACTAAGATCATGCCAACCATTAGCGCTTGTAATGCAACTTTTCTTGCTAAAGGAAAGTCCTCTTTACCTATTGATCTAGCAACAAGAACTGTGGCTCCAGTTCCAACGGCTTGAAAAATTGCCCACACTAAGTGCGATATTCTATTTCCTAAACCAACTGCACCTATAGCATTAGCACCTAGCCTACCTACCATGGCCGTTGCCACCATTCCAACCATCATCTGCAACACACTTTCAATTGTGGCAGGCCATAGCATACTTAATATATTCTTACGCAGTTCTTTTTGCGAAATACCCGCTTCAACTCTCAATACTGACATAATGTTTCCTCCGACTTACACTGTTTTATAATACTGACAATAATCCTTAAGATAACATTTCTCACACAATGGTGTTCTCGCTTTGCAAATTTCTCTACCATGGTATATTAACCAGTGATGCGCATCTGACCATTTATTCTTAGGAATGAGATCCATTAAATCTTCTTCAACTTGCCTAACGTTTTTTCCATTTGAAAATCCTAATCTTTTGCTTACTCTAAATACATGTGTATCAACTGCAATTGCATCCTTATTAAAAACATTTGCCAATATGACATTTGCAGTCTTTCTACCAACTCCAGGTAAACTTTCTAGTTCTTTTCTTGTATTTGGGACAACACCCTTAAACTCACTGTGAATTCTTTCACAAGCTGATTTAATAAACTTACTTTTGTTTTTGTACAACCCACAAGTCTTGATTAGTTCTTGCAACTCAATAATATCAGCTTTTGCATAATCTTCTGCTGTTTTGTACTTTTTAAATAACTCTGGAGTTATAATATTCACTCTAACATCTGTACATTGGGCAGATAGTATTGTGGCTATCAATAACTCTAATGGATTTGTGTAATCTAAAGCCGTATCTGGTGATCCGTAATGATTCTCTAACTTTTCTAAAATACTCTTATGTTCTTTCTTCATTATCCCACCCTTTCCAAATCGACTTAAATCTTACCACATTCGAATGATATTGACTACAATGATTTATAAGTTTGATAAAACAGAAATCTAAGATATAATTAAAAACAGTATAACTAGGGGGATGAATCAAAATGAAAATATTAGTACTCAATGGAAGTCCAAATAAAGAAGGCAATACTGCTCTTGCTATCAGTTCTTTTCTAGATGGATTTGTTAAAGATAAAGATACAATAAAAAGGTATGAATTAGGTTCTCTAAAATATACGACATGCATTGGTTGTAACCAATGCTATAAAACTGGTCTTTGCATATTTAAAGATGACTTAGAGCCTTTATATAAAGATTATGATGAAGCTGATTTTACATTAGTAGCATCACCCATATATTTTTTCACCGTTTCTGCTTTCCTAAAATCCGCAATAGATAGAACTCAAGCATTTTGGGCATCAAAATACATACTTAAAAAGCCTACAATTGATAGAACTAAAGTTCGACATGGTATTTTTATTGCGACTGGTGGGGCATCAAAAGATGAGAATTTTCCTGAAGCTTTATCACCTGTTTTAGACATGTACTTTAAATCCATTAACACAAAACTATTAGAAGAACTAATTATTTATGAGACTGATAAGAAAAAACTGATAAATAGACCTGACGATCTAAGAATGTTTTTTAATAAAGGTGAAGAATATCGTACACTAATTGAAAAAACCTAGGACTATGTCTTTAAAATACAAAGCAAGTATTGTGCTAAATACTGAAATATTTAAGGGATTACTATTATTAAGTTATGTCAATCTTTTTTTGATCAAAAAATTAAAACGGGCAACTCTTGCCCGTTTTTTGCTCTATTAAATGTAAATGTATATTTCTGGTCTTTTGGCTGGTGTTTGAACATTTGTTCCTGAGCTAACAGTAATTACCTTTCCTACACTTTCAAATAACAATTTTTTTACATTCTCTAAAGTCTCATTCTCACCAAATTTCTCTAAAATAGTTACAGAGAAAGGTCCATTTATTTGCTCTGTTACCCCTTCTGCAATTATTTCTAAAAAAAATCTATACAAGTCTTCTGCATCTACACTATCAGCAATTAAAGCTAGAACATTATCTCTTTCAGCCTTTTTGAGCATATCATAGTTTAAATGCCCACTAACATAAATAATACTCTTGTCATTTGCGTTTTCTAAATCAGTGTTCAAAACCCCTGTTGCGTCTCTTCCTATTCCAAAAGTACCATGAATTATATCTACTTCAGTCTTTATATCAATAACCTTGTCTTCTCTTATATCTGCAACTACACCATAAATCCCTGCTTGCTTATATGTAGGTTTATAGTGAGGCTTAATAGTGATTGTCCCATTTTCGACTGATATGTCAATTACTGTCCCTCCCATTGGTGTTGTTATAGACTTTGAATCACCAGCAATAACATTTCCCCTGACTACTTTGTCAGACACTTTTACTTGCAAAACATTTTTCAAGGTCCTGTTGCTTACACCTAATTCTTTCGCAGCGTCAATAATCAGAGGCTCTTCATTCTCGGTCACTTTTTGTCTTATAAGGAGATAACCGCCACTAACTGAAACATGCTCCACATAACCATAATATGGTGCTTTGATTACCTTTTCACTGCTCTTGACTAGGATATGGTCTCTGTCAACGTATTGACCAACCTCAACTTTTATAGCCTCTTTCAACTCACTTGACTCAGGTTCAAGTCCAATTTCATTAGCAACTTCAAAATATCCTGGCTGAACATCTAACAACTCAGTTTTAGCTATTAAAGTCTCAGGCGTTACTTCATCTCCTATCTTTACATACACTTCTCCAGGATAAGGCAGCTCTAAAGACCTAATTATACTCTTATTATGTTCAATTCTATTAACCATTAACCTCACCCCGCTTTACATTTTCAAAACCATGTCCATACCATTTCTCGATATTATCCTTAGTCATTTCTTTATTAATCGGCCTTCTTCCATCCAGGATTAGACCGTATTGCAAACTGTTTATTTCTCTTACGATAGACTTACCAGGACCAGCTCCAAAATCAACTTTTTTATGTGGCTGTACTGTGATTTTTATAATCTTGCTATCTAGCGTTATAAAGTCTAATTCGTTCTTCTTAATTTCATAAGTTTTTGTTTCGTTTTCAAACTCAACCTCAACAGTAGCTATATTTCTTATCAAAACAGAGTCAACAGGTTTTGATGCAATAATAGTAGCTAGCCCAGGAAGATTCTTCTCAACCATTTTCAAATATGTATCGTCTATATTATCAAATAATGATAATTGGCTTACTATATCATTTTTATCTACGTAAATGCTTGTGACGCCATAAGGTTGTAAAGAATCATTAACCAATTGTATCAGCTCTCCATCTTCAAAGTGCTTCACCGGGCCACCTGATAAGATGATGTCATCAAGCAAATACCAATCTGCTAAAGTTCCTTCATTAGAGGCTTCTTGAACAAATGTTTCATTCATATTTCTTACAATCCCTACGCCTTTTAGTTTCCCTGCAATTTCCTGGTGCTCACAGAATCCTACTTTCAAAGAATTTGCAACTAATGATCTAGTAAGATTATCTTCATATAATTCTTCATCTAATGGATTAATCATTCTGTTGAAAACGCTATTATAAATATCCTTAGCTGTGTAATCTTTTGCCCAACTCTGGATTTCTTCAACACCAACAGTACTGAGTAATCTCGGCGCACTGTAATTAAGCCCTGCATTTGCTGATACTGATGTGTACTCTTTTCTTTCTGTTACATTCCCTATAGATGTCCTAAATGATTCTTGTCCATCATCAATTGATCTTTTATAAGCTCTTCTTACATACTCAATCGAAGAGTAAGCATCTGTAGTAAATCCTCCTAGGTCAAACATGAGTATATTCTTTTCATACTTTTCACTTATCTTTTTCACTAAGTCTTTAACACTGCTAGCCAAAGGTTTAATTTGCGTTTTATACATATCTGCAATTTCTGACAATCCAGATACATTTTTTCCTACTCTCTCCATGTATAGTTCTTGTATTGTCTCATTTACATTATCAGTTTGCTCTAATTCTAACTCTGGTCTAATATTTTCTGCTATTCTTAAATCAATTTTTTCGTCTAAGAAGCTCTTAACGCCTTCCCTCACTTCACTATTACCTGCAAAGACAACTGCAGCAAGCTCGCTTCCCCATCGTGTTTTAGTGTTTGCAGCATTAATCGTTTCAGCTAACCCAAGTACTTGATTTCTATTTCCGCCTTCTGTACCACCAGCAAGTAATATTATATCTGGTTTAGCTTTTCTAAATTGATCAAGCCTCTCAGGTTGTTTAACTGCACTACCACCACTGACCATGTCTACTACTATAGCTCCACTACCTAAAGCTGCTCTCCATGCACTTTCTGCTGTCATATTTTTTACTACCCCAGCAACTACCATTTGTAGTCCACCACCAGCAGTAGATCCAATAAAGAATTTATCAATTTCATCTATTATTAATTCGTTAGTTTCTAGTAATTCCTCGATTGCTTCTTGAACTCCATTTAAGGCACTTTTATCATCTACTTCAATTGTTGTCTTTACTCTTTTAGAATCGAGCACTTCCCAAATGTCTGTTTTAGCAACAAGCGTTACTTTCGTTTGAATACTTCCTATATCCACTAAGATAATCTTCACATTGACACCCTCCTTTTCATTGCTCATATAATAATTATAGCATACAAATTTCATTCCGTTAACATAAAAAAGGCTAGGCAAAAGCCTAACCTTTAAAAAAGCTAATCATTATATTATTGTTAATTTTCTAGCCTTTAGCCACATATAAATTAACTCAATGCTAAATCCTACAGATAAGCTAATGCTAGCTATAGGACCACCTAAAGTGGGCAAAATAATACTTAAGAATGATGAGGAAATAATTACTACAATAACATTTATTGTTTTAGCTATTGTTATGTCAAAAGTTTTCTTAGCTTTCATTAAAAAACCCATATACATTTCTCCCATACCAAGAAGGATTGGAATCAAGCTATAAAAAGCAATCGTTCTAAGAGATTCTTTAGCTAGGCTTTCTTCTACACCAATTAACCTTTCTAGTAAAAAATGTCCAATAGGTGTTAATCCACTAATTAAAAGAAATCCAGTTATTAAAAGTGCAACAAGTATAATGAAATTTCTTACCTTTATAAATGAAGATTTGTCTTTTACAAAAACTAATACAAGCTGATGAATGTAAAATAGCAGTACTATAAATATCATCGCATAACTATAGGCTACTTGAAAACTAGCTAATGCTATATCAGGGTTTTCAACACGTGCTAAACCAGCATTAATACTTGGCCTTGTTAATGTTTGTGAAAATGAAGCCAAGACAAGTGGGGCGAAAAAAACTAATGTTTCTCTTATGGTAATAGTGCTTTTAGTCTTCTCAGGGCTATTACTAAAATTCTTAAAATATCGTTTTCCTGTTAGAACTGAAAGAATAGATTCCACAGCCATCCCTGACACAAATATTACAACACCAACTAGACTATTGTCCAACTTAGTCTGGTTTAAAATAAAAGCTGAGATAAAAAGCATAAATACAAGTCTTATGCTTACATTTATTGTTAGCCAGTATGTTCTTTTTTTTACTATCAATACTCCTTGGAAATATGCTCTAACTGCAGATAAGATAGGTAAAAGCATTAATAATCTAAAAGAACTAATTACCTCAGGAAATAACTCAGGCCTAATCCCTGCTATATTTATAAAGATTACTTTACCTAAATTTGTAAATGAAACTAGCCCCATTAATGTAATACTCACTATTAGAACAAGGATTCCAACTGCTACAATACTTTTTAATGATCCTCTATCATCAGATAGAGCTATTACCATTTGTCTTATGTTATAGCAAGGGGACTCAAACAACATTGATATACTACTAGCTACTGAAAAAGCTGCTAAAGATATTTCTGCATTTGTAGTTCTAGCTAATGCAGAACTTATTATAGAATGTGAAGTCATCATAAGAATTGCACTTAAAGCTATAGGAAAAAAGAAAACTCCCAACTCCCGATAATTAACTTCCTCATTTTTTAATGAAGTCATCACATCACCCCTTGATTAATTTCTATTTGCTTAGTTTTTTTAGTGAAATCTGTCTGTCAATAACAAAGAATTTTGTAAACAATCCTGCTGACAATACATAAAACATTAGCGCTATCATAAATATTGACTCATAACCCAGTGCAACAATGATAAATCCTGATAATAGCATACCCAAAGCCCTAGAGCCTTCACCAAGAGCATTCATTACACCATTTGCGCTCGCTCTAGTTTCACGAGAAATACCTTCCATGAGAAAAGTGTTTTTTATAGGGTTTGTCATTTGTTGCAAGACATTCCTGGCCATATATGCTATTGCTACAATCCATAGTGATGGAACAAAAGCCATAATAAAGAATAGTGGAAATGATAAAACTCTAGTGAAAATTATAGATTTTTCCATACCCATTTTGTCCTTTAAATAAGGAGCCAAAGCAAGCCCTACTATTACAATTACATTAGCAATAGAAAATATTACTCCTGTAACATCTGGTCCAGCACTAAACTTTCTCAAGAAGTATGTGTTCATAAAGGGAAGAAACATGCCAGCACCAAAACTTAAAGTAGCATGAACTGATGTAAACTTAAGAATAAAGCTCATATCATTCTTGGGTATATCCTTAAGTGTACCCAAAGCTGATTTTTTTTCTTTTGTTTTAAGAATTGCTTCATCTTGAGATGGTTTAAGCTTAGTAAGCTGCCAGAAACCAAATGTAGCTACTATCAGAGATATAGAAAAAATAATACGATAAACTCCAATTGTAGATTGAAATGGTAACAAATATAGAATTAAGACAGGTAATACTCCACCAATTGTGTTTCCTAAAACTGTAGCTATTCTGACAAAAATGTCCCTCATGGAATAAGCATGCACTCTATTTTTAGAAGTTGCATTTTCATATATAAATGGATTTATAGTTGCATTATATAATGTTAAAACTGCTCCATCAATAAAATGTGATGTATATAATAGTGGCATAAATATGAAAAAAGCTCGTGTTAAATAGGTTATTTTAGAAATTCCAACACCTATCATCAGGCTATTTCTTCTCCCTATTCGATCAGATAATACACCTGCAAAAATAGCAAAGACAGCCATCATCATAGATGATACTGCCATTAATGAACCATATAGATCTTCTTGAAAACCTAGATCAATTAAATATCTTGGAAAATACAAAACGTATACAGCTATTGACAACTGATTACAAAGGTCAAAAATCAAAAACGCCTTAATATTGTCATTAAATGATTTCCATTGTAATCTGTAATGATTTATAATATTCATATGAAATATCCTCCTACAACATTCTATTATTATACTCTCTATTTTTCTTAAGTAAAGACCTTTTTAGTGCTTAATTTAGAATATAGAAGTAATTTTCAAATATTTAATCAAAGGAGCATCAAATGTATTATGAGTGAATCGATATTTTTAAAATGCGAAAAATGCCAGGCAAAATATTCATTAGACAACCCTATATGGCGATGCAAATGTGGGCATCACCTAGCGATTAGTAATATTGATATCAATTATTCTCCAGATGAATCTTTTTGCAACTTTTATAGATACAAGTTTGCCCTACCTTTTTTAAAAGACTATATAACTATTGGAGAATCAATGACACCACTAAGCAAAGTATCCTTATATGGACGAGACTGCTATCTTAAAATTGATTACCTACTACCTACAGGGTCATATAAAGATAGAGGTGTAGCTGTAATGATGAGTATGCTTAGGCAGTGGGGAGTTGAAAAAATTGTTGAAGATTCATCAGGAAATGCAGGTTCTTCAGTTGCTGCTTATGCTTCTATAGCTGAAATAGACTGTGATGTATATATACCTAGTTATACCTCACAAGGCAAAGCCCTTCAAATTGAAATGTATGGATCTAACCTTATTAAGATAGAAGGCTCTAGAGAAGAAACTGCTATTGCTGCTTTTGCTGCAGGAGAGAAGTCCTTTTATGCAAGCCACAACTGGAGTCCTTTTTTTGAGCATGGTGTTAAGACATATATTTATGAAATTTATGAGCAAATGGGACACACATTACCAGATTATATTATAGTTCCATGTGGAAACGGAAGTCTTGTAACGTCAGCATACATTGCCTTCAGTGAGCTGCTAAATGCTAAACTAATTACAAAACTTCCTAAAATTATTGCTGTACAATCAGCTAATTGCGCCCCTTTAGCAACTGCTTATGAAAATAAGCAAAAAGTGGCATCAAAAATAGAAAAAAAAGATACTCTGGCAGAAGGAATAAGTAGTTCTAGTCCAATTAAAGATAGAGAAATACTTGATGCTGTCTATAAAACTAATGGATTATTTGTTACTGTTGATGATAATGAAATATGGCAGGCTTTACGAGTTATATCTAAGAAGGGAGTTTTTATTGAACTAACTAGCTGTGTTGCCATAGCAGCTTTTATTAAATTGACTAACGAAAACTTCTTTAAAGAATCAGATAAAGTTGTAGTTGAATTGACTGGTAATGGATTAAAGTCAGCAGATAAAATTTTAACATTATAGAGAAAAGGCAGGAGATATTTCCTGCCTTTTTTGTATCTATTTTTTTTCTGCACGCAATTTCCAGTCAAGCCATATAGGACTTGCAAAGAAGATTGATGAATATGTTCCTGCTAAAATGCCTAAGAATAATGCTAATGAGAATATTCTTAAAGTTTCTCCACCTAAGAATAATAGTGCTCCTACAGCTAACAATGTTGTAGCTGATGTATTAATGGACCTTCTCATAGTTTGTTGTAAACTTGTATTTACAAGCTCCTCAAGTGCTTCTCCACGCTTTTTCTTCTTCATATTCTCTCTAATTCTATCAAATATTACAATTGTATCATTTATTGAATAACCAACGATTAAGAGAATTGCAGCTATGAATTCACTATTAATTTCAATTCTAGCAATAGCAAATATTGCAAGAACAAATAATGAATCATGTATTAATGCTAAAATAGCAGAGATTGCAAACTTAAACTCAAAACGCCAACTGATATAAATCACCATAAGTACAGCAGCTAATATTAGTGCAATTATAGCTTGTTGCGCTAATTCCTTTCCAAATACAGGGTCAACTTGATCAGCTTTCTCCATGATTAAGTCAGGGTACTCTACTCTTATTGCATCTAGAAGTTCTTGTCGCATATCCATTGTCAAGTTCTCAGTTCTAATTTGAACTAGCTCACCATCACCCAATACTCTTATTACTGGCTCTTGTGTTAGTCCAACATCATCTATTAACTCTCTAATTTGTCCTGTTGTAAAATCTCCTTGTACATCAATTTCTAAAACTGTACCACTAGAGAAGTCAATCCCTAAATTAAGATTTAGAAAAGTTAAAGAGAAAATTCCTACTAAGAAAATTATTGCAGAGATAATGTAGAACTTTTTTCTATGTTTAATAATTTCAATATTAATCATTGTCCGTCCTCCTTACGCTCTGCCAATAGACTTAGTAGTTTTAAATACTTTATTATCTACCATAAGTCTTAACATCCATCTAGTAATAATTACAGCTGTAATCATACTTCCCACAATACTCATAGTCAGCGTAACAGCAAAGCCTCTAATAGTACCAGTACCAAACCAATATAATACTCCTGCTGCTATCAAAGTGGTAATATTAGCATCAAGTATTGTAACAATAGCTCTGTTAAATCCAGTCTCTATTGCTATTCTTAATGCTCTTCCGTTATTTATCTCTTCTTTAATTCTCTCAAATATGATAATATTCGCATCTACTGCCATACCAAGACCCAATATTAGTCCTGCTATTCCAGGTAGTGTTAATGTTGAGTCAGTGATTTTTAGCCCAAACAACACTATAGTCATGTACGCAACAAGTGCGATGCTTGCCGCCATACCAAACCCTTTATAAAATATAATCATGAACACTAAAATTAAAGCAGCTCCAATCATACCAGCAACTAAACTCTTTGATAATGAATCTTGACCCAACCTAGGACCAATAGCTCTAGTTTCTCTTGCAACTAAAGGTACAGGCAAAGCGCCTGATCTTAATAAAAGCGCTAATTCTGCAGCATCTTGGTCAGAAAAATTACCTGATATTGCAGCATTTTTACCAACTGGTTCCTCTATAATAGGAGTGGAAATAGGATTACCATCAAGCATAATGTAGAGTATTTCGCCAACATTATTGCTTGAGAATTCTTGCATAATCTGTCCACCTTCATCGTTTAGTGTTATGGCAACATAAGCTCTATTTCTCTCGTCAAATCTGACATTTGCTTCTTCAAGAGCATCACCGGTAATTAAGGTTTCTAAATAGGGTTCTCCATCTATTTCTCTGGCAGCCATAAACTCAAGCAGTGCTGTTTGACCAACTAAATCAAGCACTTGTTCTTGATCTTGAACTCCTGGTATAGCCACTCTTATTCTATCATTACCTTCGATTGTAATTTCTGGTTCACGAGTTCCTAATTCATCTACACGATTTTGAATTATTGCTCGTGCTCTCTCAAGTGCATCTCTTGTTACTTCTTCGCCAGCTTGTGTTTCTGCCTCTAACAGAACATAAACACCGCCTTCAAGATCTAAACCAAGAGACAATGCATTATTTTGAGATACATCGTAATAAATATATGCTGCAGCTCCAAATATCAAAACTAATAACAAAGCCAAAGCAATTCTACTCTTAGATGATTGCATTATATAATCTCCCCTCTACGAAAACATCTTATACATTATAACTGTGTTCTTTTCCCAGTGTCAATTATCAAAGGTATATTTTATTAAAGCAGTTCATTATCATTAATAAATAACTTGAAATTAGCACCTAAATACTCTGCAGCATTGCGACACATAATCATCCTTGTCAAAAATATCTCAAAATACTCCATTACCTTTGATATTTCTGTGTCAATGACTATATTTAAAATTACAGTTTTATTTTCACTGTTTCTTATTTCGATAGTTGATTCAAGTGCTGAAAAATTTACTCTGTCATGTATGTCAAACAAAGATTTATCTTTATTTCTCACTCTAGATCTATGTACATCTGCCTTGTCAGCAAGGATTAAAGCTGCAGCAACATCACTTGTAATAACTCCCATGCCTTCATCATGATTTCCAATAGCGCTTACAATAGTTGCAATTTCATCATAATCCATTTTATATTCCTCAAGAATGTTAACAGCTAAAATAGCACCTGTTTGGTAATGCTGCACCCTACTAAGAGCATTACCTATGTCATGCATATAGCCTGCAATTTCAGCTAATTCAGCTAATCTATCATCAAATCCAAGCTGTCTAAGTATTTCTCCAGCTGTTTTAGACACTATAGCAGAGTGCCTAAGACCATGATCTGTATAACCCATCTCTCCTAACAAATCATTTCCTTTCTCTAAAAAAGCTCTAACTTTTTTTGATTGTTTAATCTCTTTAACAGTCACTTTATTCATTTAAAATCCTCTTTTCTAAATATTCTATTGCTTTTTGCGCTACTTCTTCTATAGATAACCCATCAGTAACAATTGAAATATCACAATGTTCCAAAGCATCTGATAGGAGTTCTCTTTGTTTATCTAGTTTTTCTTGTCCCCAACTGAAGTCTCTTCTATTTCTAGCTGACTCAAGATTGCAAGATAAATGTATTAAAATATCAGGCTCTGCTCTGTTCCACATTTTCTTTGAAATTGCATGTTCTTGCAAAATTGCTTTTGCTCTATATCCTTTTGCTATTAAATTATTAGCTAATGTAGTTTTTCCTGAACAACAATTCCCCACAATGACAATCAGAGGCCTACTTTTTTCCATATCTGCCTCCCATAAAAGGAAATGAAATACCCATTTTTCTAATTAATACATCTTCATTGTAATCTTTCATGTTAAGCAAGAATAGACTCATATCATCTCTAGCTCTATTTTTGTCTTTCTTAAGTGCTAAACGAATTATATCATCAGCTATTTCTTCTATATCTTTATCTTTAACACCAGAATTTACAATATCTATAATCTCATCAAGAGTCATTTCGTTATCAGATCTTTTACCAGCAGAAATAACACCATCGCTGCAACTAAAAACCCATAAATCTTCACATAACTCCATTTCAACGATTTCAGGTTTCATCTCATAGTGAAAACCTAGTGGAGCAATGTCTTTGTCATAAATACTTATGTTACCTTTGCACCAAATAACAACAGGGCAGTTACCGTTTCTTGATACCACAAGAGTATTGGTATGCAAATCAATAGAAGCAATTGCTAAAGTAGAAGAAACTCTACCAGACTTTGATGCGAATAGTTTGTCATGTGCTGCTCTTGCAGCAGCCCCGTCTCTCACCCCATCACTAATTAAGTGTAAAATTGTACTAACTACAGATAGACTATTAATTTTTGCTGATGGACCACTACCTTGAGCATCTGCTAAAACTACAGAGATTCCACCCTTTGGCCTCTCTACTAGCTCTATTGTGTCTCCTCCGGTGCTAACTGCATATTTATCTGTTTTTCTGATTGCGACATTAATTTCTCTTTCCATTATTTACCACCCTGCTTTTATTGTATATTGATTTGACCTCCTGTGTTATAATATGACTATAATCAATATGGAGGTGTATAACATTGCGCAAAAACTTATCTAAAAAAATTGGTGCATTGTTTATCATCATAGTTATACTACTTCAATTTTTAGCAATTTATACAGATTGGATATGGTTCTCATCTGTAAATTATGGAAGTATTTTTACTAGAACTCTGATGATGCGTGTATTATCAGGCTTATTCTTTGGCTCGATAGTATTTATTATTTTATTTATAAACTTATCGTTTGCAAAAAAACTACTTGCAAAAAACACGAAAATCTATGAACTTGATGAAGATAATATAGAATTTCTTAATCAAAATTACTCAGTTACAGACTATATTTCTGACTTTGTTAGAAGTAAGTATGCTGGCTTAATTATATTTATAGCTTCTTTAATTATAGGTATTCTAAGCGGCATAAGTGCAAGCTTAAACTGGATGGATTTTGCTAAGTTCTTTAATGCTACTTCTTTTGGTTTAGCAGATCCACTTTTTGGTAATGATGTTAGCTACTACGTGTTTAGGCTGCCATTCTTAACTCAGCTTTATAGCACTGTGTTTGGTATAACCTTACTAACTATAATTGCTGTTGCTGCTTTATACTATATGGTAGGGTTCTTACAAAAAATTAGCTCTGACCCAACTGCTTCGAAAACATTTAGTTCAGCAATTAGTCATATATCTATTTTAGGTGCAATTACTTTATTTATAAGAGCCTTAGGGTATAAGCTAGACATTGACCAATTAGTGTTTTCTCCTAGAGGAGTTGCATTTGGAGCTAGCTATACTGATATATATGCTCAAAGACCAGTATTATTTATAAGTCTTGCAATTGCTGCAGTTGGTATAATACTATTCTTAGTAAATATTAAGTTAAAGAAACCTAGAATTTTAGTTATTGTTCCTGTGGTTTTACTAGTTGTAAATATCTTAGGTGGAAGCATTTACCCTGCTATTATACAACAAATAATAGTAACTCCAAATGAATTGCAGCGGGAATCAGAATTTATTGAATATAATATTGATTTCACAAGAAAGTCTTATGGATTAGATAGCATATCTGAAGAGCCTTATCCTGCTGATGCAACATTAACATTAGAAGATATTGAGGCAAATAGCGAAACTATTAAAAATATCCGACTTCATGATATGCGTCCAGCTCTTGATACATACAATCAAATAGAAGCAATAAGACCATATTATGATTTCTTAGATGTAGACATTGATAGATATGTCATCGATGGTGAGTTAACCCAGGTAATGTTAAGTGCTAGAGAGTTAGTACCTGATAAACTTGACGCCTCAGCACAATCATGGATCAATTTGCACCTTAAATATACTCATGGACAAGGAGCTATCGTATCACCAGTAAACAAAGTGTCTTCTCAGGGATTACCAACTTTTATAGTTAATCAAATACCCCCAAGAAGCACAGTTGATAAATTCCAAATACATAAACCTCAGATTTACTTTGGGGAACAAAGAAATTTACATTATATAATTACTAGAACAGCCGCACCTGAAATTGATTACACAAGCCCTGCTGGGCCTGTAGAGTATTTTTACACAGGTGATGATGGTATACAAATGACGTTTATGAATAAAGCGTTGTACAGTATAAGATTAGGCACATTAAGGCTTTTCTTAAATCAAGATATAAACAATGAATCCACTTTAATGATTCATAGAAATATTAGAGAAAGAGTTAATACTATTGCTCCATTTCTACTTTATGATGAAGACCCTTACTTAGTAATACATGATAATCACATGTATTGGATGATTGATGCTTATACATATACTGGAAACTATCCTTATGCAGAACCTTATGAAAGAGGTTTGAACTATATAAGGAATTCAGTAAAAGTTGTCATAGATGCATATCATGGTACTGTAGATTTTTACTTGTTTGACGAAAGTGACCCAATAGCTCAAACTTATGCTAGTATTTTCCCAAGTATGTTTAAAAGTGTTGAGAATATGCCAGAAAATCTAAGAAACCACGTAAGATATCCCGAGACGATGTTCAAAATTCAATCTGAAATGCTATTGCATTATCATATGAAAGATGTTCGCAACTTCTTCTACAAAGATGACGCATGGTCAATTGCTAACGAGATATATGGGCAAGCTGGAGGGCAAGTCCAAGTAGAACCTCGGTATATTTTGATGGCATTGCCTGGAGAAGAAAAAGCTGAGTTTGTAATGATGCTTCCATTTACACCACTTGGACGCAACAACATGATATCTTGGCTTGCTGCTAGGATGGATGGAGATAATTATGGTGAAATAATCCTTTATCAATTCCCAAGACAAGAATTTGTAAACGGTCCACTTAATATTGAAAATAGAATTGATCAAAATACTGATATTTCTGGTCAACTTTCATTGTGGTCCCAGCAAGGTTCAGGTGTAATTAGAGGAAATCTAATGGTAATACCTGTAGCAGATGCAATCTTATTTGTCGAACCTATATATTTAAGGGCATCATCACAAGGATTGCCTGAAATCAGAAGAATTGTAGTAGCATATGGAGATCGAATTGTTATGGCTGAAACATTTGAAAGTGCCTTAATTGGAATCTTTGGAGAAGCTGAGGATAGGCCTGATGACTATGATGAATTTGCAACACTAATTGAGCTGACCCAAAGAGCTCAGCGATTATATACTGAAAGTGATGAAGCTATTAAAAATGGTGATTGGGCAACTTATGGTGAGTTACAAGAAGAATTAGGTACTGTTATTGATAGGATAGTAGAGATCGCAAATATTCCATTAGACAGTATTCCTGATAGTATAACTAGTGACATTATAGAATAAAAGTATAGAATAAAGAAAACTACCTCTATATTAGGGGTAGTTTTTATTCTTCTTCTATTATTTTACCTTCAATGTCTATTGCACTTTTATCTCTCTTTTTGTTAACTACATCTCTATTATAGCCAGCTTCCTTTTTTGCAACTCTAGTAAAAATATAGCTCCCTACTAAAAAAACTAAAAAATCATCAAGAGGCATAAAAGGTATCACTGGTGCAATTACATATAGGGTTACTGATAAAACATAAATAAGTTTGGTACTTAGTTTAACTCTTCTATCTTTCAAGAGCTCCCAAACTTGCTTTAATAGATTTATAATCATATCATCACCTTGCCTATAACAATTATATCATGATAATAGGTCAAGAAAGAGTAAAAATTTCATGGAGTTTTATAAAATCTCTTAACATATGTGATTTTGGCACTTATAATGGAGATAGAAAGATACCAGACTTTAATCAAAATACTGAGATGAGGAGAATTGCATTGAATATCGCATTTTTCTTGAAGCCAAAAATTGAAACCGTGTATATTGACAAGAGCTCATCTGTTAGACAGACAATTGAAAAAATGGAGCACCATCGTTATTCAGCTGTCCCAATAATAGATAAAACCGGAAAATATCTTGGAACAATTACAGAGGGTGATTTACTTTGGTTTATTAAGAAAAAGAAATTCCCAGACCTGTTTGAACTTGAAGATACAACAATTATGGACGTCCCGAGACGAGTAAACAATAAGTCTGTTCCAATACATGCAGAAATTGAAGAACTTTTGTGTCTGTCAATTGATCAAAACTTTGTCCCTGTAGTAGATGACCAAGGGACTTTTATTGGAATAGTAACCAGAAGAGCTATCCTTGACTTTTTCTACTCAAAAACACAGTCCATAGAAAACCTTTTGGAAAGAGGATACTAAAATAAAACTTTCTGGGGAATAAATCCTCCAGAAAGTTTTTTATTTCGCGGATTGTAAAATTAAACTAGAAAAATAAACAAGGCCAAATGTGATATACTC
>CAZJHT010000019.1:0-40276 GCA_964546025.1 uncultured Clostridiaceae bacterium | reverse complement strand
GGCATTATTGCACCTCCAAATAGTCATCTGTATATGCACCTAAGACTTTTAACCACTTTCGCAGTTGTTGACTTCTTAAGGTTGGATCTTCTTCAAAAACTATAGGTCTACCACGACCATCAATTACAATTCCACAGGCACCACCAGAGACTAGAGCTTTAACTAAGCGACCATTTCCAAGTCCTGCATCATAGCCATATGCTGGTTTAATCTCAACCATGGCTTCTTGACTAGTATCAAGTGGCAATGTTTTAAGTTCTCCTGCAATTATTTCTACATGTTCTACTTTCCCACTTTTATACTCAATTGATACCTTTGCTAGCTTAGAACCACTTTTAGCATGTGGTCCTTGTACACTTAAAACAGTTCCCAGTGGAATTAAGCAGTCCTTTTTTAATATGTCAAAAATATTTTCTTTCATTATGTGAGACATAACACCTAAATGAGGCATCATAAAAATACTGTCTACATACATCTCAGTAACACCAACTGGTTCAAACGCGTCAAGCATAATTGCCATTGCCTGTCTTCGATCTGGAGTGTGAGACAAAACACCTCCAGAACCTATTATTACATCAATATCAACTTCTTTGATAAGAGATTCTTCAGCATTTTTTGTTTGTTCAAATACATCTGTTACTACTCTGCGAATTTGAACTCCGGATAGACCAGAAGCAATTGCTTTATGTCTATTAATTGCTAACTTGATCGCTTCTCTTGCTACTGCGTGTTCAATTAAAACTGCTTTTTTCGTTTGAGGTAAAATTGTTGGATGTATCATTTTGTTTGACAATATGTCTCTTAATTTTTCTTCAAAAGAAGGGAAAGGAAGCCATTTCGCTATGTTTTCTCCACCAGCCTCAGCTAAAACATTCCCAATAGAGTAACTCATACCTAAATTAGCATCAACAGAGCGATGATATCTTCTTTTTATCTCTAGATCAAGTGGATTGAGTTCCATTTTATTAGTATTGTTTTTATCATCTAAATACGCAGTGTCGCGTTTTTGTTCAGCTAAAACCATAGATGAAAACACATCAGTTGTAGCTCCTCCAATATCAACAGCCATAATGTTAATATCATTTGTTTCACCGATAAGCTTAACTAAATCTCCAACAGCATTAGGAGTAGGAATAATATTATTTTCGGTTAATTCAATCAGTTTGTCATACCCAGGTGCATGTGACATAACATGTTCTAAGAAAAGATCTTGTATTTTGTCTCCAGCTGGTTCTAAATTTTCTCTTTCTAAAACTGGTCTAATATTTGGTACATGGTGAACTTCTGCCACGTCAGATAGGTAAGAATTTATCTTATCCTTAATGCTCTCATTTCCAGCATAAACTACTGGTAATACAAATTTGCTACCAAGTCTTGATTCAGGGTTAGCTAGTGAAACAAGCTCAGCCATTGATAGCACATGAAGGTCATTTCCACCATCAATACCACCTGAAATTAAAACCATATCAGGTCTTAGTCTTTGGATTGTTTGAACTCTCTCAAGATCAGTCTTACCATCATCGATTGCCAAAACACTTGAAACAATAGCTCCTGCACCTAAAGCTGCTTTTTCAGCACTCTCCGCTGTCATTCTTTTCATTACCCCTGTAACAAGCATTTGGAGTCCGCCACCAGCACTACTAGTTGCTACAAAATAGTCAACTCCTTCGACTCCATTAGCTGGTTTTATAATGTTTTCACCATTTATCAGTTTTCTTTGTGTCTTCTTTTCAAGTAAGTTAATTGCATTTTTTATCCCTACCAATACATCTTCGTGGGGTTTTTCTACAGTTGTGGGTGTTCCAGTCCAGTCAATTAATCTTAATCCATCTTTTGGACCAAAGAGGATTGCTTTAGTTGTTGTACTACCAACATCTATAGCTAACACATGCTTAGACAATTAAATCTCTCCTTTGCTAATTCTACTGCTATTTAAGTAAATTGTAATTTGATATTAATCAAATGTCAAGTTGTTTATTATATATTTATCATAAATTTTAAAAATAATCAATATTAGATGAGCATCTAAACATATTATTCCATAAGAATGTATATAAGCTTACAGATATATAAAGCAATGCTTAAGATTTAATTCTAAATATTTAGTGAAAAACAAAAGTAAATAGTCAAATAATATATAAAATTTTAAGTTTTTTTTAATTAATGCTTTATTGTGAATATAAGAAAGTGTATTATATATATGATAAAATAAATATATAGCCTTAAAGTAACTATGTAATAGTGTTATTGACTAAAATTGTGGTTATGTATGAAGAGTTTGTTCTCTTTGGGCAGAAAACAAACTACATTATCTTTGGGTATAGATTTTAAATACAATAAGGGCAGGAGAGATAATAATGGGAAAACAACTTTTTAGAGAAAGAGCAAAAATAGCTAAAGCATTAGCGCATGAAGCAAGATTAGAGATTATTAATATTTTGCATAACGAAGGGCCACGGTGTGTGGGTGAATTAACTGAGTTATTAGAACTTAGTCAACCAGCTGTATCTAAACATTTATCTTTGCTAAAAGAAGCAGATATAATTTCATCTCAAAAAGATGGAATGAATGTTATTTACAAGCTAGAGGTTTTATGTACAGTTAACTTCTTTGACTGCATTGATGAGATTTTACTTGATAGAATTGAGCGAAGGAAAAATATGTTTAATAATTAAAGGAGAAATGGGCAAAGTGATAATCTTTGCTCTTTTTTTACTTTAAAGAAGGATTTATTGAAAGAAAGATTAATATTAGTGGGAGGTGGTAATATTATGAGAATAGTAAACGAATTAATATCATATGCAAAAATTCATTTAGGGCTTAACAAGTTTGATGAAACATATATAGCTAATCAAATTTGTGAGATTATTGGATGCACATACTCTATAGATGAAAGTGAAGTTGATAATGAATATATAATGTCTATGAACACGCCAGACTTACTTATTGACAAATTAGTAGAGGTACTTCATATACATGATCAAGATGTAAAAAGCGTTGAAAGACAAGTAACTAAAATAATGGGATTATTATCTCTTATGCCAAGCAATTACGAAAGTAAGTTTTGGGAGACATATAATGTTTTAGGTTATGATAAAGCACTTGATGACTTATATGACTATCAAATAAAAAATAATTATATACAAAAAAGCAAGATAGATAGAAATTTAAAATGGACTTATCTATATAAGGATATAGAGCTTTTAATAACAATAAATAGAGCAAAGCCTGAAAAGGATAACAAAGAAGCAATTCAGTTACTTAATAAAGAAGAAGAGAAATATCCTAAATGTTTATTGTGTTACGAAAATTTAGGTTTTCAGGGGAACTGCAGTCATCCAGCAAGACAGAATCTTAGACCTGTCAATTTTGTATTAGATGGAGATGAGTTTTTTTTACAGTTTTCTCCTTATCTATATTTTGATAAGCATTTTATAGTAATATCAAAAGAGCATTACCAAATGAAGCAAAGTGAAAAAACTATAAGGCATTTAACAGATTTTGTAGATATTTTCCCAAATAGTTTTTTAGGACAGAATGCTCCTTTGCCAATAATAGGAGCAACTATTATTAATCATGAACATTACCAAGGTGGAACAGCAAAGCTGCCAATTATGGAAGCTAGGGATAGGTTTATAGCATATAAAGATAAAGAGCTAACTGTGTCATATTTGGATTTTGATAGTTCAACAGTTAAGGTGATAAGTAGAGATAAGGAAAAGTTTATTGAAGTTATGAACAGAATAATGGCTACTTTTAAAGACTATGACAATACCACGTTAGGTGTTTTATCAAAAACAACAAATCAGCATAATGCAGTAACACCTATTGTTAGATCTGTAAATGGAAATTATGAGGGATACTTAGTGCTTAGGAACAATAGAATAAGTATCGATAAACCAGAGGGAATATTTCATGTAAGAGAAAAGAACCATCATATTAAAAAAGAAAGCATAGGACTAATCGAGGCAATGGGATTATTTATACTTCCTGGTAGGCTTGCTAATGAGATAGAAGACATCAAAGATTGTATAAAATGTGGAAAAGTTGTTGATAAGCCTGGAATGTTACATAAATATGTTGTTGATAACTTTGTAGGCAATAGACTTGAGGATGTAATCAAAGAGTATATTGGGGAAGTTTGTAAAGAGATTCTATGTGATATTGCTATTTTTAAAGATACTGCAACAGGAAATAAGGCAGCTGCAGAGTTTCTTGCTAAAATCAATTATTAAGAGTTAAAGGAGTAGAAGATTTTGCATAAAATTAAAGATGCATTTAAAGAAATATATTCTGAAGATCCTTTAGCGATTTATAAAGCTCCTGCCAGAATAGAATTAATAGGCAACCACACTGACCATAATGGAGGATTAGCAGTTGTATCAACTGTGGACTTATACATGACTGGAGCCTTTAGCAAAAGATGTGATGATACTATTAAATTGTGGTCTAAAGGAGTAGAGAATTTAGAGTTTTCGTTAAATGATCAGTATCTGGATAGTGATAAAGGATCACTTTTGGCTATCGTTAAAGGAATAATAGATCAAATTGACAAAGAGAGATTAACAGGCCTAAATATATATATAGAATCTGATATTCCTATTGGAGCTGGGTTGTCTTCTTCAGCAGCTATCGAATCAATGCTTATATATGCTCTAAATGATATTTTCAAACTTGGCATTGATAAAAAAGAAATGATAAGAATAGCTCATAAAGCGGAGACAAAGTATTTCCAAAAGAAGTGTGGGTTACTTGATCAAACAGCAATTATCACTGGTGGAACACTGTTATTAGATTTTTCAAGTGAAGATTTAATTAGAGAAAAATTAAGCATTGACATAAAGGGATACAAAATAGTTTTAGTAAAATCTAAAAGCAACCACAGTAATCTTACATATGCATATGATGAAATAAATAGTGAAATGAGGGCTGTAGCAGAAATCTTTGGAAAAAAAGTTCTTGCAGATCTTGAAGAAGAGGATTTTTATAAAAGCTTAAAGGATCTTATTGGAAGATGTTCAGGTAGAGCAATACTAAGAGCTATGCACTTTTACCAAGAGAATAAGAGGGTAGAAGAGTTTGCAAGGGCTTCAAGCTCTAATGTAGAGAAGATTTTTGAGCAAATTAACAACTCGGGGAGTAGCTCTTTGATGTATTTGCAAAATACTCATTTACCAGAAGATAAAAATCAAGAGATACCGGTGATATTAGCTATTGTCAATGGTGTAGTAAAAACAAAAGCAAGAAGAGTCCACGGAGGAGGGTTTGCAGGATCTGTTTTATGCATAGTTGAAAAAGACAACTATGATGAGTTTTATAAGGTAATCTCTACAATTTATTCAAAAGATGCTGTACTAGAAGTGAACTTGATTGATCATGGAGTAAAAAGAATTATATTGTGATATAATGGTTCTTAGTGAATCCTAAAACGTGGTGAGAACTAAATATAGTATAAGTATGTATGTAGTATAGTATCAACTTTAATTGAGACTAAGTGAAAGTAGGTGGCTAAGTGCTTAAGACAATTGCGACAATCTTTATTCTGATACAATTAGTTTTATTTACTGGAAGGCTAATCAATAAGTTACTGAAAAATAAACCAAGCGAAGTAATGAGGCAACCTGCGTATATTTTAGTCATGGTGAGTATAGCTGCATTATTTCTGACATTTATAACTTATAGGCTAGATGCATCGTTTTGGTGGGTATTTGGAATCATAAGTGTATTTATAACTCAGATACTGGTTTTTATGAACTGGAAAAATATTAAACTTAGTACAATACCTAATATCATTATTCTAATTGCTGTAATTTTTGGATTTTCGATTTGGAGCTTTGAAAATCAAGTTAAACATGAAAAGGAAGCATTGTTTAGAGATTTTAGTCTACAGAGTAACTATGTTTATGAAGAAATGCTTGAAGAATTACCTAGTCCAGTAACTAACTGGCTTATGGCCACTAATATTGTAGGAAAAGAAATGATACAAATAGGCTATTTAGAGCAATCAGGGTCTTTAAGGTTAGAGCCTGATCAAGATTATGCTGATGCCTATGCCATTCAATTCTTTAATTTGAAGAACCCAGGTTTTCTATGGAAGGTTGAAACATCTCTGATGGGCTTTCGTGTTGTTGGCAGAGACCTTTACAACAATAGTGGAGGAGAGATGTTGATTAAGTTTCTTGGTTTAATCCCAGTTGTTAACGAAAGTGGGGGAGCAAAGCTTAACGAAGCTACTATGCAAAGGTTTTTGGGAGAAATCGTATGGTTCCCAACTACTGCTTTAAGTGACTTCATAACTTGGGAGGAAATTGATGATTATAGCGCAGTAGCAAATATGACATATCAAGGTGTAAGCACAAATGCTACTTTTCATTTTACTGAAGAATATGAACTAGACTATTTTGAAACTTTAAGATTTAAAGATATGGATGATGATTATAAAACCCCTTGGCAAGCTAGAGTACTTAATCATAAAGAGTTCAATGGTATAAAAGTACCTAATGAACTAGAAGTGTCTTGGGAAGTAGATGGTAATAATTTTGTATGGTATAAATTTGAAGTCACAGACTTAAAGTATAATAATGAAGTGCCACTTAAAAAATAAAGTGGCACTTTTTTAGATTACTAATGCGTTCTGAGCTTCACTTGTACGTTGTTTAAGATTGCCTTGATAGATTACATTGTTTTGCATATTCACTAATAGGGTTTGTGGTCTAACAAGATTTCTTGAAATCTTAAAGTCAGTTATTCCACTTTCTTTTAATATGTGGTATACAAATTCTGAACAAATAAATCTGTCTTCACAGCTTACTTGCATTCTAAAAAAATTATATACTAATCCCATATAGTGGTATCGATACACAGAGCTGTTATCAATAAAATTATTAATTAGTTCTTTTGCTTTATCGTGCTGTTCTTTTGTCACTTTAATTTCAATTACAAGTCCATGGATATGTTCACATTTTCTATACACACCTTGGTCAAAGTTCTCTGCTTTGAATCGTCCTATAAAAGGAATATAAGTATATTTTCTACCAAAGCTATACATATTTTTTAAATCTTTATCAAATGAAATTGCAGCATGAGTGTACTCATCACTTATAAATGCATGAATTACTTTTGAAACGATTGTCTTTGGCCTTGTCAGCACAATAAAAATAGAATGATCTGTCATGATAAGCCCTCCTCGTTATATAATAGCTATTATGTCTTATTATGATTAAATTACAGTAAGAAACTGCTAAGTCTTTGTTAAGCCTTAAACTAAAGTTTTCTAACTTTAATATAAAGAGTGTTTAGGGGACATTCTTTATAACGAGAAACCATAATAGCTTGATGCTTTAAATATATCATTTAATGACACAAATTTATAGACTTTTGTATTACAAATACAAAAGATATTATATATTTATTAAACGATGAAGTAAATAGGAAAAGATATCAAAATTACAAGCAAGTTAAAAAATAAATTAAAAACATTGTCAATACAATAAAAATTAATTATTTAGAATTGAGAATGATTTTTGTTAAGATATTGTTTATAAAGCTAGATAAAAATATGTTGATATTTAGGTAAAAATCAATTTTTTTTAACTTGTATCTTATCATACAAAGTGCTAGAATGCATATAAGAAATGTTACCACAACATATCTCATAAGAAAATCATATGCGACAAAAACAACGCAGCTATTTCTATGTCAAAGACATAAAAATAGTTTTTTTATGACTTAAGAAAATAAATAAAGTAAATAAGGTGGAGTAAATGGATAATAGTACAGAGCAAACTAAGTTAAAATTTAGTTTGAAAAAATTCTTACCGGATTTTTTCTGTGTAAATTGTGTTATAGTTTTTATTATATATATATTAATGTTTGTATTGTTACTTCTCGCTTCAACTATAGGTTTTGGAGCTGAAGGCTTATTGCGTGGTCCTTTGAGAGTATTTACGAGTTTTGCAAGGTGGATTACATCTTTTAAAGCACTTCCTTTAGTCATAATATTTTTGCCAATGCTAGGTGGACCAATCGAGGCTATTCTAGGAAAAAAGAACGAAATGCTACGGGATACTTTGGTAGTGAATTCTACTTTTTTGACTTTTATATTAGTACTTTTAATGTACCCACAAGTTTCCCAAGGCTCTATGAGTATATCCATACCAGGCGTATTAGGTATGGGTCTTCATTTTAAAGTAGATATTTTAAGTTATATAATGGCTGTCACATCTGGAGTATTATGGTTATTTGTAACTATATATGCCCATGATTATATGGATATTGAGAAGCATCGAGACAGGTTTTACTTATGGATGTCAATTACATTTGGTGGAATTTTAGGAACTGTAATGGCAGCTGATTTGTTTACTATGTTTCTATTTTTTGAGATTATGACATTTAGTTCATATGTTTTAGTAGCACACAACCAATCCAAAGAATCAATTTTAGCAGGAAATAGTTATATTTTCATTGGTGTAGTTGGCGGCTTGAGTTTGCTCTTAGGAATGATCCTTTTGTATGTAAATACAGGAACTCTAGAATTTGCTCCTCTTGCTAGTCAAATAGCTCAAATGGGAAATGTCAAGTATCTTATGACACTGTTGTTTGTTGTAGGTTTTGGAATAAAAGCTGGAATGCTCCCACTTCATATATGGTTGCCAAAGGCTCATCCTGTTGCTCCAACTCCTGCTAGTGCTTTGCTTTCAGGGATATTAATTAAAGTTGGAGCTTATGGAATTTTGAGACTTACTACTAGTATTTTTATGCCTAGTATGAGTGAAATAAGTGGGTTTAATGACCCTTTGTGGTCTTTATCTAATAACTTAGGTTTTATGATTACCTGGATAGGAATTATAACTATGGCTGTTGGTGTGTTTTTAGCCTTACAGCAAAGTAATATGAAAAAAATGCTAGCTTATCATAGCATTAGTCAAATGGGATATATCATTATGGGTATAGGAGTAGAGGCTTATCTTGGCTATAAAGGTGGAATGGGTTATGCAGGAAGTATATATCATATTGTAAATCACGCCATTTTCAAGTCACTTCTCTTTATGGTTGTTGGGGTAGTGTATATAAGGACTAGAGAGCTAGATATGTATAAGCTTGGTGGACTATGGAAAAAGCTGCCATTTACAGCTATGGTCTGTTTAATTGCTGCTTTTGGTATAACAGGAGTTCCAGGATTCAATGGTTTTGTTTCAAAATCATTGCTGCATCACTCAATTATAGAAGCTTTTCATTATGGGCATCCTTCATTCAGAATAGCTGAGATAATATTTATGATTGTCAGTGCAGGAACCGTAACATCATTCATAAAATTATTTAAACTAGTTTTCATGGGTGATTTACCTAAGAAATATAAAAACATTGAAGGCGAAAAAGGTATGATGGACATAGCTATGGGAGGTTTAGCCCTTCTAATTATTACAATTGGGCATGCACCAAACTTCATAATGGATAGATTTATAATACCATCAGCAAGAACACTTACTTTTGAACCAGCTTTTATAGACAAATATTTGGTAAACATAAACTTTTTTAATCAAACTGATATTTTAGGGATGCTTTGGATCTTTGTTTTAGGAGCATTGATTTTTTATTTTGGTATGAAGTTTCATTTGTTCCATTTACATCTTAATGAAAAACTCAGTATTGAAAGGTCTATATACAAGCCTATATATAATGGGGTAGTTAATATTTCAAATGGGATAGTCACAAAATATGAAAAATCAATTATCAATAATGATGTTGGAATATACTCGATTGTATTAATGATAATCCTCTTAATCTTAGTACTGACATTTTAAAACTATAATCTAGCCTTCTTGAAAAGGCTAGATTACTTTATGTAATTAGAAATGTTTCTAATATAATTAGTAGCGTTTGTTAAGTAATGATACAATAATAGTGTAAATCAATGAGATGGTAATCAATTTTATGTTTAGTTAAATTGTTTGAATATTTAGAAATAGAAAGAGAAGGGTACATAAAATGAGTGAAGGTATAAAGAAGAATCACATAATATTGTTTGTAGCATTGTTTCTTTTCTGGGTAGTATTGTCACCCAAAATAGACATTGCATCAGTTGTATTAGGTTTGATTGTGGCTGTTTTAATAACTCTATTTAATAGTGAAATGATAATAAATAGAGAAGAGAGACCTATCAGCTTTTTTCGTAATATTTTTAACTTTACTTCCTATTTATTAACTTTAATAATTGAGATAGTTAAGTCAAACATAGAAGTAGCAAAAATTGTTTTGAGTCCCTCTTTACCAATTAATCCTCATTTTGTAAGAGTACCAGTAAAAGCTAGAAAAGAAATCTTTAAAGTTATGTATGGAAATTCAATAACTTTGACTCCTGGAACATTGACTGTAGAGATAACTGATGATGAGTATATAGTCCATGCACTTACAGATAGTGCTGCAAAGGGGCTCAATAATAGCAAAATGGAAAAAAAGATTCTTAAAATAGAGGGTGGGCACAATGGATAGTTTTTTAACAGGAATCGCAATCTATTTAGCAGTTTTATTTATTTTTTGCTTATATCGAGCATATAAGGGACCTCAAGCAGCAGATAGGGTAGTAGCAATAAACGTAATTAGCACAAAGGTAACAGTAATTATTGCTATTGTAGCTATTGTAACTCATCAAGACGCGTTCATTGATGTTGCACTAATTTATGCTATGACAGGATTTATAGCTACAATCAGTGTTTCTAAATATATTGAAAAGAAAAAGCTTTTTTAGGAGAGGGATCATGATTAAAGAAATTATTATAATAGCATTGCTTTTAGCTAGTGGATTCTTCTTTTTTGTAGGAACTATTGGTTTACTAAGAATGCCAGATGCTTTTTCTAGAATGCATGCAACAACAAAGAGCGATACTTTAGGAGCTGGATTAGCATTTAGCGCACTGATGATATATAGAGGGTTTGACGTGGTGTCTATTAAACTGCTTATTGTTTTGATTTTCGTATGGCTTACAACACCTACAGCAGCTCATATAATAGCTAAAGCGACTTATAATGAAAGAAATGGTGAATCAAAATGAGATATTTGAATTTAGTGTTGATACTATTTTTAATTTCATGTGCTATTGCAGTTGAAAGAACAAAGGATTTAATAAGTGCAATTATCATTTTTGCTTCTTATAGTCTAGTGATGGCTATTTTATGGCTTATATTAAGAGCTCCTGATATAGCTATGACTGAAGCAGCAATTGGTGCTGGTGTTACGACTGTTTTATTTATAGGAGTAATTAGCAGAACTAGGAGGATGGAAAAATGAAGAAACCTTTTGTGTTAGTAGTATTGACAGTTTTGTTATTTATTTTAATATCAAGTCTTAATGAGATGCCATCTCTTGGTGATAGAGTTAACCCATCTTATAACGAAGTTGCTGAGTATTATATTTCGAATGCGAAAGAAGATACCAATACTATGAACATTATTGCTGCAATAATAACTGATTATAGAGCATTTGATACATTAGGTGAAACAACGGTGTTATTCACTTCAATTACTGCAGTAGTTTCAGTATTAGGGTTTAGTATGTTTGAGAAAAAGGAGAAGTAAAATGGACGATTTAATTGTAAAGACAATAACAAAGCTAGTCGTTCCTTTTATTCAGCTTTATGGAATATTTGTAATTTTGCATGGACATTTATCTCCAGGTGGAGGATTTGCTGGAGGAGCAATTATAGGAGCAAGTTTGATTTTGTTTACTCTTGCTTTTGGAGTAAATCACACCAACAAAGTTGTGCCTCCCTCTGTAACTGAAAAAATAGAAACTGGGGGCATAATTTGGTATGCCTTACTTGGGTTTGTAGGAATAGCTGTAGGGACAAGTTTTTTAAGTAATAAGATAGCAGGTTTCCCTTTGGGTAATTATGGAAGTGTAATTAGTGGAGGATTAATATCTTTAGCAACCATAGGTATAGGACTAAAGGTAGCCAGCACTATGATTACATTGTTTCATAGAATTATTGAGGAGGATTAATGTGGCTAATTTAGATATGATTCTTGACAATATTAATTACATAGGCGCATTTACGCTCTTCATAATTGGCCTTTATACTGTATTAACTCACTCAAATTTACTTAAGAGGGTAATTGGAGTTAATATTATGGAGACTGCAGTGTTTTTATTCTTTGTCTCTATTGGGTATATTAAGGGTGCAAGTGCTCCTATATTAGATCAGATAACAGGAGAGTCATTTTATGTGAATCCATTACCTTCAGCTATGATTCTAACAGGTATAGTAGTTGCGGTAAGTATTACAGCATATGGCTTGAGCTTATTAATAAATTTGTATAAAGAATATGGGACATTAGAACTAGACGAAATAATATCAAAGGAAGAAAAGGCGAATGATTAGTAATCACTTACCAGTATACATTTTAATATTATTACTAATTTCAGCTGTGACTACACCAGCGATTAAACCAAGCTCCAAGAAATTTAGGCCCAAGCTTGTAGGCACATTAACTATAGCTAGCTTATTGGCTTTAACAATGTTTATAGTGGTATGGACTAATGGACCTTTTTATTATAATTTTGGAAATTGGGACTCTGTTATAGGAATTGAATTCTTTGTAGATGAATATACAAGTTTATTCGTATTGGCGGTTTTACTGATTTCATTACTAATAATTATATTTTCACTTGAAGATATTTTACATGATATTCCAAAAGAGAAGACACCACATTATTATACTTTAATGCTGCTAATGGTCTTCTCAATGCTTGGAATGATTATGACCAATGATTTATTCAACCTGTATGTATTCATGGAGATATTGTCACTCACCTCATGTGGTGTAATTTCAATAAAGAGGAACAAAGCAAACATCATGGCAAGCTTTAAGTATTTGATGTTAGGGACCATTGGCTCTGTTTCAATACTTCTAGGAATTGCTATGCTTTACATGGTAACAGGACATTTAAACATGGGAGCAACAAGTCAGACGATTTCA
Organism: uncultured Clostridiaceae bacterium; assembly: GCA_964546025.1. GTDB lineage: Bacteria > Bacillota > UBA994 > PWPR01 > PWPR01 > PWPR01. The sequence continues at coordinate 27,301 of CAZJHT010000019.1, read as the reverse complement.
TCAGTATGGCAGATGTACCCTAGGAACATTTTAATTAGTTTAAGTTTTATTCTTACTGGTTTAGGACTTAAAGCAGCAATATTTCCTTTACATGTTTGGTTGCCTGATGCTCATTCTGCAGCACCGACTCCTTCAAGTGCGATTCTTTCTGGAATAGTTATTAAGATTTATGCTTTTTCAATGATTAAAATTCTGTTCAGAGTCATTGGGATTGACATAATTAAAGCAATATCTATTAATGAATACTTAACATATTTTGCTGTAATAAGTATTGTAATGGGTTCTGTTTTTGCAATTGGACAAAAAGATATTAAGAGACTCTTAGCGTATTCAAGTGTTTCGCAAATAGGGTATGTGTTTTTAGGAATAGGCATTGCGACAGAAATGGGTCTTGTTGCTGGCATGTACCACATTATTGCGCATGCAATGATGAAAAGTACATTGTTCTTAAGTGCTGGTGCAGTAATATATAGGACTGGGATTAGGAAAGTAAATGAGTTTGATGGGTTAGGCTATGAGCTTCCTCTTACTTTAGGAGCATTTTCTATAGCAGCTCTTGGAATGATAGGTATACCAGGAGTTAATGGATTTATGAGTAAATGGTATTTAGGTTTAGCTGCATTTGAAATAGGTAAGCCAATTTTTATTATATTTATTTTGATAAGTAGTTTTTTAAATGCTGTGTATTTTTTACCAATTGTAATATCTGCTTTTTTAAAAGAGAGCAATAGGAGAGAGCAAATAATGATTAGAGATGATATACCTTTTACAATGAAAGCTCCCTTAGTTGTTTTGGGAGCGGCATGTATAGTTACAGGTTTATTCCCTAATATTATTGTAAATGTTATTCAGAGAGCATTGCCAACGTTTATGACTTTTGTGTTTTAAGTAAAGGATTGCTATTTATGAAAAAAAAAATGAAAAAAGCAAAGCAAAAATTTGATCAACTGATACTCAAGATATTTCCAGATATTTTCTGTGTGAATTGTGTATTGGTTTTTGTAATATATCTTATGATAATTTTGCTAGTAGGGATAGCAACAACAATTGGCTTAGGCGGAGGGCCTTTATCTCTTAGCAACCCAGACAGCTTCTTAAGCAAAATTGGTTCTTTTATAAGTTCGTTTGAAGCATTGCCTTTAATCATTATCTTATTACCAATTCTAGGTGGTCCACTTGAAGCAATCATAGGAAAAAAATCAAGTATACTAAGAGATACTTTAGTAGTGAATACTACATTTATCACTTTCATTTTGATAGTGTTGATGTATCCACAGGTAATGCGTGGTGGTTTGTCTTTTTCTCTACCAGGCGTTTTAGGGTTTGGGCTAAACTTTAATGTTGACATTTTGAGCTACATTTTGGCAATAACATCAGGGATTTTGTGGCTTTTTGTATCGATTTATGCTCATGATTATATGGATCATGAGAAACATCAAAACAGATTTTTCTTATGGAAATCTATAACCTTTGGCGGCGTGCTAGGCACTTTGATGGCTGGGGACCTGTTTACAATGTTCTTATTCTTTGAAATTATGACTTTTAGCTCTTATGTACTAGTAGCGCATAATCAATCTAATGAGTCTATGTTAGCTGGAAATAGCTACATATTTATTGGAGTAGTAGGTGGACTTTCAATTTTGCTTGGTATGTTGATGCTCTATGCATATACAGGAACTTTAGAATTTGTACCCCTAGCAAGCCAACTGGCAGCAATAGGATGGCCAAAGTATATAATGGTAGGGCTTTTTGTAATTGGCTTTGGTATAAAGGCGGGTATGTTGCCTCTTCATATTTGGCTTCCAAAAGCACATCCAGTTGCACCAACACCAGCGAGTGCATTGCTATCAGGTATTTTAATTAAGATAGGTGCGTATGGCTTACTTAGATTAACAATAAGTGTATTTATGCCAAATCCACAAGAAATCACAGGCTTTCTAGATCCTCTTTGGGATGTGTCCAGAAACTTAGGAGTTATGATTATATGGGCTGGTATTATAACTATGGCAGTAGGTGCGTTTTTAGCGCTTCAGCAATGTGAAATGAAAAAGCTACTAGCTTATAGTAGTATCAGTCAAATTGGATATATTATTATGGGAGTCGGCGTAACTGCTTATCTTGGATATATGGGTGCTATGGGATATGCTGGTACGCTATATCATATTATAAATCATGCATTTTTTAAATCGTTATTATTTATGGTTGCAGGTGTAGTTTTTTATCAAACTAATGAGCTTAATATGTTCAAATTGGGAGGTTTGTGGAAGAAACTACCTTTGACTGCTTTGCTATGCCTCATTGCTATTATGGGGATTATTGGCATGCCATTGTTTAATGGATTTATTAGTAAGTCTTTGTTGCATCACGGGATTGTAGAAGCTTATGAATATGGTCATGCTTCATTTAAGTATGCAGAGTTAATATTTAGAATTGTAAGTATTGGTACGGTTGCTTATTACATGAAGTTCTTTATTTCAGTTTTCCTTGGAGAGTTACCAGAGAAGTTTAAGAACATCGGTGGTGAAAAAGGTATGATGGATTTAGCTATGGGAGGATTAGCTTTGCTAATTATAGCTATAGGACATGTACCACATTTTCTAATGGATAGATTTATCATTCCATCAGCAAGGGCATTAACTTATGATCCAGCTTTTATTAAGAAGTATTTAGTTGATATAGAATTCTTTACTTATAGCGAAATTAGCGGGATGTTTTGGATATTTGTTTTTGGCATTTTGCTATATATTGCAGGAACTAGGTTTAAATTATTCCAGTTAACTTTTTATGAATGCCTCGATATTGATAAAGGATTATATAAACCGATGTATAATGGGGTAGTATCAATTTCAAGAAAGTTTACTGAAAAATTTGAGGATAAAATTATTAATAACGATGTAGTAATTTACTCAGCAATATTAATGGTGATTATGTTCTTTCTACTTTGGTTTACTTAGAAATATGCGCTTAGTTTATGCTAGGCGCTTTTTTACGTTTAAATAACTCAAGTAAAATAATAATAAAATTGAGCAACTAATAGATAGCCACTTAATAAATGTAGCAAAGGGCAGAATATGAGCTAATATAACCAATCTAAGAGGATAGTAATAAAAAATTAGAGATGCTAGAGAGTTTTCCAATATATCAAAAGAAAAACTTATGATGGGTAGCAGATAGATAAATCTAGTTATAGTTTTATCTTTCTTTACTAAATATGCAAAAGTAAATAAAAAGAAAAGTGTGTATACAATTGGCCAGATTATATCAAAGGAAAACCTACTGCTAATATAATAATCTCTTCCTGCTTGACCATATGTTTCTGCCATGTAAAAAACATCATTAGCAGAGTAGATAAATGATGTATCAGGGGAAGGAGTATTCCCAACAATATCATAAAGTTTATTAGCTTCATGAGGTAGTACTAACAATATGAAGAAGACGAAAATTAGTTTGACAATAGTGGTATTGAGGAAGGTTGCCTTTTTTTCTAAATACTTGTAGATTCTTTTCATTTACTTCGCCCTCCATTTCTTATACCAAATAAAATACTTAATGGGAGTGTTATAGAATAAAACACAACACTCCCATCATCATTACCTCATAGAACCAGTTTCAAGAAACTTATTGTGAAAGCTAAAGCACTTATCAAGAATATGAGGAGTTTGGGCATTGCCACATTCTTTTATTGCAAGATTAAAGTAATTAAGTAATTTTTCTTTGTAATCAGGGTGAGCACAATTATTTATAATCTCCAAAGCGCGCTCTTTTGGTGAACGATTACGTAAATCAGCTACTCCATGTTCAGTAATTACTATATTAACATCATGCTCTGTATGATCAGTATGTGACACCATAGGCACAATACAAGATATATCACCATTTTTTGCAATTGAATTTGTGATAAAAATCGAAAGATAAGCATTTCGAGTAAAGTCGCCAGACCCTCCAATGCCATTTAGCATTTTTGATCCCATTACATGTGTAGAATTAACATTACCATAAATATCTATCTCTACAGCTGTATTCATGCTGATAACACCAAGTCTTCTTGCAACTTCAGGGTTGTTGCTTATTTCTTGAGGTCTTAAAATTATGTTTTTAGCATAAAAATCAATATTATTCTTAAATCTAATAAGCCCTTCTTCAGAAGGAGTAATAGATGTACCAGAACATGTCTTAAACTTTCCAGCGTCTATCATATCAAGAGCAGAATCCTGAATAACCTCAGAGTAAAACTCTATATTCTCAAAATCAGAATCAAGTAATCCAGCAAGTACTGCATTAGCAACACTGCCTACTCCAGACTGAATAGGAAGTAAGTCTTTAGGTAATCTATTTGCTTTTACTTCTGACTTTAGAAACTTAATGATATTACTTGCTATTTTCTTTGAAAGCTCATCAATAGGAGCTAAAGGTCTAACATTATCAATTATGTCAGTTATTACAATGGCAGCTATTTTATCTATGCCACATTCTATAAAGGGTGTGCCAATTCGATCACTTGCTTTATTAATTGGAATAGCTTCTCTATTTGGCGGATCATTTGGAATATATATATCATGCATTCCTTCCATCTCAAGAGGCTGGCTTAGGTTTATTTCTACAATTACTTGCTTGGATTCTTTTATAAATGTTGGCGTATTTCCTACTGATGTAGTAGGTACTATATGGCCTTCTTCAGTAATTGCACATGCTTCAACAAGAGCAATATCTATATTGCCACTAAATCCATATCTAATATCTTGTGCAGTATGACTAAGGTGTTGATCTATGTAGTTAATACTTCCACAGTTTATGGCATCTCTTATCGATTTATTTGTTTGGTATGGGGAACGCTTCTTTATGCAATTAACACGGCTAAGCTCACCATCAAGCTCATCCCCTACAGAAGCTCCTGTTGTAAGCTCAATTTTAACTTTTCTTCCATTTTTAATTTGTTTAGCTAAAGCTATTGGAACAGCTTTAGGGTACCCACTAGGGGTAAATCCACTAGCTCCTATATGCATCTTATCTTTAATAAGTAAAGCTGCTTGGTCAGCACTCATAATCTTGTCATTTAATGCTTTTGTTCTTATTCTCTCTTTATACATCAAAACTCTCCTCTTAACATCTGTATTCAGCTTATAATTATACAGATTAGAAAGGATATAATCTAGTAAACATAGGAAATGTATATAATAAAAATACAAAGTTATGGAAAATATTAATTAACTGAGAAATTATTAACCATCATTTATATGTAAAAAGATAAGCAAATTAGATGCTGGCTCTTTATGTTAAAAAGTCCTATTTAAGCAAGACTCAAAAGAGGCAATCCTTTTGGGATTACCTCTTTACGTTTATTGTTTCATAAGTCTTATTTCATGTGTTATGTTTGCTGCTTGCTTAAGCATGGCGTTAACCCCACAATATTTTTCTTGTGATAAATTAACAGCTTTTTCAATTTTATCATAATTATCTTCTAAGTTATCACCAGTAAATTGATAAATAATGTGAATATCTGTATAAACTTTTGGGTGATCTTCTGATGCCTCTGTATCAACAAAGAGTTCAAAACTGTTATATTCAACTTTCATCTTTTTTAGAATTGAGACAACATCCATACCAGTACATCCTGTCAAAGCAGAGATTAAAAGTTGCTTAGGGCGAACACCCTGATCATTACCTCCAACTTCTTCATTAGCATCCATTACTAATTTATGATGACCGTCTAAGACCATCTCAAATGCCATCCCGCCAATATGTTTTGTCGAGTAACTTACTTTCATGTATAAGCCTCCTTTTATTTACTAACCTTATTGTATAAAAAAATGTAAATACATGCAAATTAAGATTAAATTAAACTAGAATTATTTGCGTCTTTATAATTTAAAATATATAATAGTTTATCATATTATCAAATCAAAGGATGTTTTGAATGAAACGACTAATTAAAAGAATAACATGGATAATAATTGCTTTTTTACTGCTTTTTTTGTTTGACAGTTTAATAAATTCAAGAAGTTTTCAATTATTAGGTAATTTGTATAGCCAGATAGAAACAAACGAAAAAATAATAGCGCTAACATTTGATGATGGTCCTACTGAAAAGGCTTATGAGATAATGTCAGCACTAGATAAATATAATATAAAAGCCACCTTTTATTTAGAGGGTAGTCAAATAAGAGATAATCCAGAAGGGGCTGAAGCCTTAGTTGAGGCAGGACATGAAATTGGGAATCATTCTTTTTCACACAGTAGACTAGTATTTAAAAGTGCTAATTTTATTGACAGTGAGATTTCAAGAACTAATGAATTAATCAGGAATGCAGGTTTTACTGGAAATATTAATTTTAGGCCACCCTATGGTAAAAAATTTCTTATGCTTCCGTATGTTTTAAAGAAGTATGACATGGATACGATAATGTGGTCTATTGAGCCTGAAACATATCCTGAAATTGCAAAAGATAGTAATCTAATAGCAAAACATGTGATTGAGAATGCAGCTCCTGGTAGTATTATTTTGCTCCATGGCATGTATGATGCAAATATAGAAGCTATAAAATCACTAGATATATTCATTCCTGTTTTATTAGAAGAAGGGTACGAGTTTGTAACTGTAAATGAGCTTTTAAATAAGTGAAAAGATTAAGTAAACTATTACTCAGTAATTATCAGATATTTTATAAGAGTATATTCTATGATATAATGAGTTTAATTGCATAGCTGTTCCGAGTTTTTTAGTCCGACTTATCTTCTTTAAGGGATTAACTGACCGATAGGGTATATTTGGGAACGAATGTGCCTCCCAGGGTGGAAAGGAATGAACTAATGAGCATATTATTTTGCCTTCCTTTCTGAGGAAGGCTTTTTATTTAAGAAAGGGAATAATGAAGAAATTTTTAGCAGTATTATTAATCGTTGCTTTAGGAGGGGCTTTGTACTTAATTAATCAGGACGAGTATTTAGCTTTTGTCGATATGAATGTTACAAGAATGAGAAAACATGAGGGTGATGAGTTTGTCAGGGTTTATGCAACAAAAGAAAACTCAAGAATATACATCATAGATGCACAAGGCTATAACCCTGGACTGATGCTTAAAGTAGAAATAGATGATGAGGATATCAAAGCTTTAGAAATCATTTCTCATAATGAAACAGATAAGTATGGGGGTTATGCTGAGCAAGAGTGGTTTAGGAATAGATTTTTAGGAGAATATCCTGATAAGTTCGAGCTAGTAAAGATTAGAAAAGAAGCACCAGGTGAGATTGTAGCACTAACAGGAGCAACTATTACTACTAGAGCAATAATTGATGCAGTTAATTTATGTATTGAAAATTATGGAGGTTAAGATGAAAAAATTAAAAGGTTTAGCAATTTTATTAACATTTCTATTAGTATTTGCAGCGTGTTCTACTACTGAGGTAGAGCAACCTAATGAACTTAGCTATGAAGGTTCATTAAAGATTGCTGGATTAGACTCTGACATTGAAGTTTCCTATAATGATATTTATAGCATGGAAAGCATTACGGAAGAGTTTCTTGGCATAAGTTCAAGTGGTGAAGAAAGTAAAAACACATATACAGGAGTTAAGCTAAATGATGTGCTAGCATTATATGGTGCTGGACAAAGTGATTTTTCATTTATCCGATTAACTGCTAGTGATGGTTATGCGATTGATGTTCCTCATGAAATAATATCTCAAAAAGATATTGTGCTAGCTTATGAAATTAACGGTGAAGTAATGGAAGAGAGAAGCTTGCCGCTAAGAGCAGTTATTGATGGGGAGAGGTCAATGTATTATGTTTCAAAATTGGCCGAAATAACTTTAGTTTCAGGAAACTTGGATGTATCTTCTGAGTTTGAGAAAATAGTAATTTTAGAGGTAGCAGCTAATACGCTAACCCTTGAAGATTATACATATTATGAGAGTGTAGATAAGGCTATACGAGGCAGTGAATTACTTGAAAAATTTAGCAATCAAGAAACTGAATCAGTACATTTTATGGCATACGATGACTTTGAAAAGACAGAAATGTTAAATGTAATTAACCAAGGATATATAAAGATGACTGGCGAAAATAGTCCGCTTTTCTTAGCTCCTGAGCTACCAAAAGGTATGCACACAAAAAATATCCTTACAATGGATAGTGGAGATGTAGTTTTCTTATCGATGCATAGTGCACATGAGTACTTTGAAGAAAGTCAGATTGGAGAATTCGTAGGTATTAGTTTTGAAAATATCTTGAGACTATTAAATATTAGTAGTGAAATGTATACTTTGGAAGCAGCAGATGGTTTTCAAGTCGATATTCCTCAAAGTGATTTAGTACAAACTATTATCTCTGAAAGTAATGGAAGCTTTAGAGTAAGAGCGCCTGAAGGAATGCCAAATAACTACAATTTAAAAGACTTAATGGTTATTTATCCACAAGACCCAGTTAGGGAGAGTCAAGGGTCAACTGATGTAGTCGATGGAGAAGGGTTGACTGCAAACTGGGAGATCCAAGTTGATGGTCTTGTTGATGGAAGCTTCACATTTACTAGTGATAGGGCAAAGAGTAGACTTGACTTAGTCGAGCTAAATACAAGTGTTGTTAGAAATGATGAAACACTTGAAGAAGCATGGCAAGGGTACAGAGTGCTTGATGTCTTAAGTTTCCTAAAAGTAGAGGATTTTGACTCTATTGTTTTTGAGTCAGGTGATGGATTTAAGCTTGAGTTGCCAGCAAGTGAAATAAATGAAAACTCTATTTTAGCAGTAGTAAGAAATGGAGAGGAAATGACGGACTTGGATAATCTAATAAGGCTTGTTTTAGACACACCAGTATCAAGCAATTGGATTAAGGGTGTAGTAAGATTAACAGTGAAATAAGAGCCTTATATAAGGCTCTTGTTCTAAGATGGAGGCGAACTTAGTGAAAAGAATTCTCGTAGTTTTACCAATATTATTAATTCTTTTAGTGGGATGCCAAACAGAGGTTGTAATAGAAGATAGTATTTCTATAGTTGGTGATATTCATAATAGCATTGATTTATTAGAAAATATAAATCAATATCAATCAACAGAAGTTGAATATGGAAGTGAGAGTGCATTTGCTATAGATTTTAGAGATGTAATCGAGTCTTTAAATCCAATAAGTAGTGATTTTGACATCTATTTTGTATCTAGCGATGGATTTAATATAAGGTTATCTGGAGACAGTATTAGTGATACATATTTAGTTTATTCGCAAAATGATAAGTGGCTTTATTTTTCAGATAAACATCCTAGAAATAGTAGAATTAAGAGCTTAAGCCAAATAATTATATCAAGAAACGACACGGATATTACAAAGGGATTAACGATTATTAAAGGAGATAACTTTAGTAATTTCTCAATAGGACAGCTATATACTAAACCATATATGACTATTGCTATGCTTGATGGGCAGACTACACAAACAGTTAGGGATAGGGACTATTCTATTGATGTAATGAAACAACATAGAATAATACCACTTGATGTATTGGTAGAGGGCAATCCAAGCACTCTATTGGTAGCATCACTTTTGGGTGATTATGAGTTTATTTATTTAGAGGATTATTATATTCAATTATCAGGTAGCAGCATCAACTTAATCAATGTAAGTACAGGAAACATCATCAATGAAGTTATTGGCATTATGTATGACCCACCATCTACAAGTAATTTGGATGTGTATGATTATGTCAGAAGTTTTTTATTAAATGATGAGAAAACCATGGTGATACTAGTAGATGGTTTTTCATATTATCAATATATGGATGAAGTTTTTGAAAATGACGAATATTTCATAAGCCAAGTTAGTAATATTAAGAAATCTACAACTGTATATAAGCCGGTAACAAATGCAGGTTTAGCTGCAATTTTAACAGGAGTAAGTCCAAAAGAAAATGGGATATTAAATAGATCATATCGCGAGGTAAAATCAGAAACAATATTTGAAATGGCTGATAAATTAGGTAAGGAAAGCATTTTAATAGAAGGAGACACTAATATTCTTAACCTTAATGTAAAAACCGAACTTAATTTTGATAGGAATAATGATGGTTTTAACGAAGATGAGATTTATCTTAGTGCACTTAGCCACATAGATGAATATGATCTGCTGTTTGTTCATTTTCATAGTGTTGATGATGCTGGGCATAGTTATGGTCCAATGGATAGAAAAACATTAGATAGGCTTAAAGTTGTTGACGAGTATATTGAAAACCTTGTAGCTAAATGGGATGGCAAAGTGTTAATTGTTAGTGATCATGGGATGCAAGTTGATGGAGATGCTGGTTATCATGGGGATTTTGTGACCGAAAGTATGTATGTACCACTAATAATCCTAGAAGGGGCTAAATAATGAAGAAAGTTTTATCTATAGTTTTGATGTTAATGCTACTTAGTTTAGTAGCATGTGGCACTAATGCAGAAAATAACGATACTAATAACGATGGTCCAGGTGAAATACTCTATCCTGATGAGATTTTAGAGGTAAATTTTAATGGAGAGCAAGTAGGAACTATCACTCTAGCTGAAATTGTTGAGTTGGAAGAGGTGGAGTTTGAAGCAACACTGAAGTCAAGTGGAAATGATCCAGTTGATCAACTTTACTCCGGTGTTTTACTTAAAGATATTCTAAGTCATATGGCTGTTGACCTTAATGCTGTGCAAGCAGTAATAGTAAGTGCAAGTGATGGATATGCAGTGACTGTCTTGAGTGAAAAATTAATGGAAGCTGACAATGTCTATATAGCATTTAAAAAAGAAGGGCAGTGGATTGAGAATAAGGATAATAATGGTAATGGACCGATGCAAATGATTATATCAAACGATCCATTTAGTCAATACTGGTGTAAGTTCGTAGTTTCAATAGATGCAATTGAATAATATTTCTTTTATGCTTTAAAGTCTGGTATAATAAAGGTTAATAAAAAAATGGAGATGGTGTGATGAAAAAGATTATTACTTTAATAGTCATTATATTGAGTCTGAGTTTGATTTTTGCAGGATGTACTGAAGAGGAAGAGAAAACAGCAGAGCAGCTTCTGCTTGAAGAAGTGGACTTGGTTATAGACTTATATGAACAAGCCTATTTAACTCAAGATGCTTATTTGCTTGAAAATAATGTTACTGACATGATGGTAATTAATGATGAGGATATAATGAAAGAAGATTTCTTAGTAGTGCTTAACTATAACTTAGGAGAGCATTATTCTGAGATAGAAGAGTATGAGTTGCAAGAAAGAGATTATGAGATATTTGACGACTCTACAAAGGTTGCTGTAATAGCAAAAGAATTTATGGTTATGGATGCTGAGCCATTTAGTTTTGATGGTGTATTTGCCGATATAATAGTATACCTTGAAAACGTAGATGGAAATTGGAAGATCTATAAGATTAGTGTGTATGAAATAAGTCATCACTAAAAAGTTGGTACATAAATGAAGAATTTGATTATATCAGTATTATTAGTATCTATATTGATATCTATAACAGCTTGTGTTACAAATGAAGAAGATATGATTGGAGAAGCAATTGTAGAGATTAACCTAGCACTTGATAAGTTTGAGCAAGCTATATTAGAAAAAGATTCTAGTATACTTGAGAATTATTTAGCAATTGAGCTTATTTCTAATGAAGCCCAATTTAATTCAAGTGAATATACGGAAAATTTACAAGAGCTGCTTGATGGTATTTTATCAGGTATAAGTAAATTTGAACTACAAGAGAGAACCATCAATATTAACGAAGCAATCACTGGTGCTATGGTTAATTCTATTGAGTATAGAGTACAACAAGTTAATGATACTCTTTATGATGGGCACTATTATGTGTGGAACTTTAACTTTGCTAAGTCTGATGATGGTAAATGGGTGATTAACTATTTGCATGAGAAAGTATTATCATAAAATCTCCCAAGCGGGAGATTTTTTCATTAAGGAGGGCTTCGGTGGAAAATCAATTGCTAGAGTTTATTGTCAGAGCAAAAACCTATGTTATTAGAAATAATCCTGTTATCGCAGCAGCGAAAGTTGGATCCAAAGAATATTATTATGAAGCAGGGGATTATAAATATTTATTATCAATGTTTGGTAATAAGCGAATGATTGGCCAAGAGATTGTTTGGTATAAACAAAGGCCAATATGGGGTATGAGCTATACTTCACGAAAACTAACAGATATTATACCCGAAGGGTTCGATGAGTTTTTGACAAGTGCATTACTAGGAGTTTCAGTAGAGAAGCCATTTAGAGGGTCAGAAATTTACGTTAGAGAAAAATTTAAATATATGTGTTATAGCGTTGGGTTTGCATCATATTTTGATGGTAAAGAGATGGTTTTGCATAGTAACAAGGTGATTTATGAACTAATCTTTAGTGGAGGATCTATTGAATAAGTAAATAGATATACACATCAGCTACATAATTTGATAAAATTGTTGTATGATTCAGAACGAGGAGTAATACAGAATGAGTGATAAAACCAAAAATAGTAACAAAACTGACTTTTTGTTTATTTTTATACCGATGCTGGTAGCATCTTTATTGCCTGAAATTATATCATATTTGATATTTAACCAAGTGCCAACAGCTATTGTTTTTGTTAAAATTGGATTGATTGGTTATTTCATGTCTACTAGTTTTGCTATGAAAGTTAAAAATTCAACAAGATTTTATTTAATATTAATTTTTATTAATGTAGCACAACTTATAAATGCAACAGTTGGAACTAGTGAGTTCTTTCTTTCATTGTTAGATGCTAGTACTTTCTCTGGAGTGTTTGGTGGCGCAATATTACTGAAGATGCTAGGAGCTTTACTAGTGTTTTTTATCCTTATATTTTCGTTTAATAGCCCATCCAAAGCTTTTATTGGTAGAGGTGATGATAAAAAGACAGTAGGAGACAGGGAAAGCGACAAATCTTTGACATGGAAGATGATATCAATCCCAGCAGGGATGGTCATGGGTTTAGTGATATCTGTGCTGATATTTGCTATTAATAATGCATCACCAGACTTTACTAACTTAGGATTTATAATATCTTCACTTCCTATAATTATTGTCTTAGCGATGTTAAACTCGTTGTCAGAAGGGCTTATGTATAGAAGTGCAATTATAGCAAGTTTGCATAATTCACTAACTAAGAAACAAGTTATTATTGTAGCAACAACAATTTTTGCACTGGCACAGTTTTTTGAACCCTTTGGTGGATTACTAGGCGTGTTAGTAAACATTGTAATAGGATATGTGTTATCACTAAGTGTATACGAAACAGGAGGTTTCAAGAATGCATGGATGATGCATTTTATAAAAGATTTTATTATATTTAGCTCATTATTGATGGTAACATTTATGTAGATAGAAAATGCCAGCACTGAAAGGTGCTGGCATTTTAATCTAACTAGTAACTTCTTTAGTTTCTTGTTTCCATATATAAATAGATACAATTGTACCTATAGAGAACATGGCAATTCTTACATAAATTGAACTGACAAATATAAAGGCAGATGTGGGAATTGAAATCCAAATTAATGCTATAGCTTTCCTCTTTGTTGCTAAGGGGATTCCTTCTCCAGAAGTAAAATCTTTGACATAAGGGCCAAGGATCTTATGGTTTAGCACAAAATTATAAAGTTTCTTAGAGCTTCTCATATAGCAATATAGAGACAAGAGCAGAAATGGTGTTGTAGGGAGCACAGGTAAGAATACTCCTAAAGAGCCAAGTGCTAAACTAATGCTTCCTACTATAAAAAAGAATATCTTCATTTTCTGCTCCTTTCTTGTATTATGACATCAATCTTTTTTCGCCTGTGATCCCTTGAATTGGCTTGATATTTTGTGTGACTTCCAGTACCCCTAAGAACTTGCCTTCATTATTTCTAACAGCAAAATAACGGATGTATACAAACTGATCTCCCATTTGAATCCAGAAATCTTCATTATCTTTTTTTCCACTTTCTAAGTCTTCTACTATTTGTTCAACAACATGTACACTTGCTGGCGGATGACAATTGCTAACTTCACGACCTATTATAGTTTTTGGCCTAGCAAAGATTCTTTCCTTTCCTTGAGAAAAATATCTCACTTTACCTTCAGCATCTACAAAAGTCATATCAAGTGGTAAAGTGTTAAGTAAAGAATTGATTTGCTCTGGTGTTAAAGCTCCTGCATCAAATTGGACCATTCCATCAACATTTTTGCTTATAGATTCTTTCGAAGTTTCTTTGGTTGCTGAATTCCATTGATTATCTGGAGTTATTAAAAAGTATCCAAACTCATCACTAGAATCTAAGACTTGTTGCCATTGGTCATCACTTAGTTCATCTAATACCATAGGAATTAATATAGAGTTTTCTTTATAAATCATTTCAGTTATTCCATGAACTGCATCCTTTGCAGTTTCATAAATCTCTTCTAAGCTTGCATTTGAATTAATAAGGTTAATTGTTGACTTAATGTTTGCTCTAATTTCATCATCGACTCCCCACATTACTTTAGGAGGAGCTGTTATACCAGCTGATTCCATGTATGGGAAGATTAAGTTTTCTTTTCTTGCATAATGCTTATCTATTCCTTTAAGCTTTATAAAAGCTTCTTTTAGTTGAGTTAACTTATCTTCATCTAAATCTTCTAATAGAGGATAGACATTTTCGCCTAAGAACTTTTGGGTAGCTTCATTTTCAAGTTTTAATGTATGGACAGGATGCCCTGGCATGTCTTCATCTTTCCTTACTTGATGGATCTCTTCAATAGTGCCTCTGAAAACAGCTGCATGTACATCACATAATTTTTGTATATGTTCAACAGGCATTCCATCCATTACAAGAGCAGTTTCCATTTGTGTTATCTCTGTTGCAGTTACATCAGAAAAATGATCTTCAAACTCAGCTTTTACTTTATCAAAGTCCTCGCCATCATGTAGTTTAAGAATTAGCTCTTTTAGTTTGTTTTGTCTTAATGTTTGGTTGTTAATAAACTCACTCATTTTTTTACCCTCTTTCTAATTAAATCTATTATGCAAAATGTTGTTCTCAAGGTGAATATGGTTAAAGATATCTTTTTCCATTTCTTCTAACTTATCATACAATCTTTTATACGTACTGCAGCCATCTTGGGGTACTGTATAGTTTTGAGTAATTTCGCGTAATTGTTTTAGGATTTCACCAGCAACATCATGCTCATCTTCTATTTCGATAATGACTTTATTGCTTTGGTCATTTTCTGACTTTAACATAGACGGATAAAGTGATACCTCTTCTTTAATTAGATGCTGTTCAAGTTCAGCTTTTAGTTGGTGGAAAAGTTTGTGAACTTCAAATAGTTCAGGGTGTGCTTCTCCATGAGCTCTTAAAACTGCATTAACCATTTCACTATTTCTTGGTAAATTAGCGTTTAGATAACTATGATGTACATTGACAATATAATCGATCAAGTTTTTTGTGTCCATTTCTAAAAAGTTAGTTTTAATACCCAGCTCTTCAGTCTCTAGTTTTACAGTTTCCAAAGTTCTTGCTATTTTATCATAGCTAAGCCCTGCTTCATTTACAGCTTCCTCTAAAGATCTATCGCCTCCGCAGCAAAAATCAATATTATATGCATTAAAAGTCTCTGTAGCCTTTGGTAAATGCGCAACAATTTCACCTAAAGTCATATCTTTTGTAATTTTTATCATTGTAATGCTCCTTTCGTAACGTTAAATAGATGTTATCAAAAGGAGAGTGGGTAAACTGTGATTTAAATCATATTTTAAGTGTTTAATTAATAATTTTGGAGTTTTTTCAAGTTTATTATTCTGATTTTCTTATTTCCGACTAACTCTAAGACACCGTCATCAGCAAGAGAGCTAAGCTTCCTACTAACTGTTTCTCTTGTAACTCCTATATAATTTGCAATACCCTCTCTACTAAGAGGGAGCTCAAAAAAGTCAGTTATATCTTGATTATGCCTGTTTGCATAATTAGTAGCAAATTCTATTATTACAGAGCTTATTCTAGCTTCAATACCCTTATTACTCATTAATTCAATCATGTTCTCAAGTTTGTCAATTCTTTCGACTAAAACATCAAAAATCTTACCTCGAATATTAGGCTTGTCTGCAATCAAGTTCTTAAAGTCTTTTTGAGATATCATACATATTTTAACATCTTCAAGGGCCTCTACGTTAAAGTTAATTCTTTGTTCTTTAACTAGTCCTTTTTCTCCAAAAAAATCTCCTTCATAAAAAACATAAAGAATTTGTTCTTTTCCATCTTCAGAGATACTATAGGCTTTTGCTTTACCAGTGTTAAAAATATATAAACCTTGTATTATACTATCATCAAGGACAATAATTTCTCCCTTTTTGTATTGCTTTGTTCTGATTAGGGATATTATAGGTAATAACTCTTCTTCATTTAAATGTGAAAATAGGGGTACTTTCCTAGCACAAACATTGTTGTGACAATTGAAACAAGCAAAGTCCATTATTAAGTCCTCCTAAGATAATTCTAATCTAATTTTAACACACTGCAGTAGAGTTTTTGATATCTTTTTAGTATATTTATAAGTAGAAGTAGGTGGATAAGTTGAAAAAGATTGTAGTGATACTAGTTATATTACTTTTGATAGGTTATGGATGTAATGACACAGGAATATCAAGGGTAAGCTTTTACGAGTTTGGACAAGAGATAGAAAGCAATGTATTAGACCCTGAAGAATATTATGAAGAATTTCTAGCCGTAGTTGAGACAATAGATATGCATTACGCACTAATGGAAAGGAAAAATTTAACAAAAAAAGATATCAAAGCTACTTTTGACGAAAGAGCAGAGTTAGTATCTAATAGATTTGAGTATCTTGAGCTGATGACAGAATTATTTGCTAAACTGAACAATGGTCATGCAAGAGTATTTGAATATAGAAGTTGCGCTTTAGTTGAAGCCTCTATTTTGGATAGTAGAGTCTTTATATCAAATATAGGAAGCGATAAAGAATTAAGAGCTCTAAATTTGGAGGTTGGGGATGAAATTATAGAGATTGATGGAATGCCTATCAGCCAATGGCTTAATGAGAAGTCAAAGTACTTTGGGGGTGCTAATTCAAAACAAAAAAGAGATCTAGAGCTGCATGTTTTCATGAAATATCCTTTTGAGGGTGAAACTAGACAGTATACAATAAGAGATAAAAAGGGAGATGTGTATGAAATAGAAATCGAGTTTCCCTATAACTTTTCACACTTCCTTGGTGAATTTACTACTCCTTTAGAGTCAAGAGTAATTCAAACAACAAAAGGCATTGGATATATAGCAATTAATGAGATGACAGATACGGCATATGACCTATTTGTAAAGGAATTACAGCACTTATCCTATATAGATACCTTAATACTTGACTTAAGAGAAAATGGCGGAGGTAGTTCTCTTATAGGAGATAAACTTTTTACTCATTTGATAGATGAAAATACGCATAACTGGTCAACGCTTGCAAATAACAGTGAGCCAAATGAGCCAAATAGTCTAAGGTTCACAGGAGAATTGATTGTTTTGACATCTCATAAAACATTTAGTGCAGCTGAAAGTTTTGCTTTTGATCTAATGAGCTTAAGTAACACATTTTTTATCGGAGATATAACAGGAGGCTGTAGTGGGGGAGGTCCTCGTAGTTTTGTTACAGATAGTGGTTTAGGCTTTTCTTTCCCAACAAGAGGAGTGGATTACTCAGTCACTGGAGATGAAATGGAGGGTTATGGATTGGTTCCAGACTTGATTCTAAAACAAACTCATGAGGATCTTAAAGAAGGCAGAGATACAATACTTGATTATGCAGTAAGATATGCTAGTGATAATAACTAGCATATTTTTCATAAATAAACTAAAAAAGATAATATTATAGGACTCTTTATAGAAAGTAGCTTCTGATATTGGTATAATCAGGATAATATGAGAAAAGCCGAGAGGAGAATTTTGATGATAAAGTTTGGAACAGATGGTTGGCGCGGAATCATGGCTGAAGATTTTACGTTTGGTAATGTTAGAAAAGTAACACAAGCAATTGCTAACTATCTAAAATTGAACAAAAGAAAAGAGGGGAAAATTAAAGTCATAATTGGCTATGACAATAGATTCTTATCTGATGAGTTTGCAAAAAGTGCAGCTCAAATTTTAGTCAACAATGATATTATCGCATTAGTAGTAAATAATGCAACTCCAACACCAGTCATCGCATATGCGGTAAAAGATTTGGCTGCTGATGGCGCAATAATGATTACAGCAAGTCATAATCCACCACTTTACAATGGTATTAAGTTTATTCCTTATTATGCTGGACCAGCCCTTCCAGACGTAACGGATGAAATAATGAATCAATTATCTCGCATTGACAAAGGAGATCCAAAAATCAGTGATGAGAGAACTGGAGAAATCATTTATTTTGACCCAAAACCTTCGTATTTGAGCCATTTAGAAGACGTAGTTAACACCAGTTTACTTAAAGAGACAAAGCTGAAAATAGTTGTTAATCCAATGTATGGGGCTGGAGTAGGATATTTAGATGAAATTTTGTCTTCTTATGGCATTGAAGTTTGCGCGATTAATAATCATAGAGATGTGCTGTTTGGTAATGCAATGCCAGAGCCAAGAGAAGGACATCTGGACGATTTAATAGATAAAATGACAGAAGTAGGTGCTGATTTAGGATTAGCACTTGATGGGGATGCTGACAGATTAGCAGTAGTAGATAGAGAGGGATATTTTATCAGTCCTAATCAGATTATTTACTTACTTATGAAATATATGATAGAAGAAAAAGGTTATGATGGAACAGTGGCTAGAACAGTAGCTACAACTCACATGATTGATAGAATAGCTAGCAGGTATGGAATTAAAGTTAAAGAAACTCCTGTTGGATTTAAATACATTGGAGAATCAATGATGATAGATGATGCATTTCTTGGTGGGGAAGAAAGTGGTGGTTTAAGTGTGTCTGGTCATGTGCCTGAAAAAGATGGCATATTAGCCGCTTTACTAGTGATAGAAATGATGACAGCATATATGCAAAGCCCTACTGAGATGTTAATAAATATACAAAATGAATATGGCCCAGTATTTTCTAATAGACTAGATATGAAATGCGATGATTCAGAGAAAGAAAACATTATAAAAATGTTAGATGAATTTGATTTTAAAGAAATAGCAGGCAGGAAAATAGTAAGCAGAAAGCGAATTGATGGACTGAAATTAATTCTTGAACGTGGTGCTTGGGTCTTAATAAGATCATCAGGAACAGAATCAGTTTTTAGAATATATGCAGAAGCTGATAATAAGGAAAGTGTAGTAAATATACAAAAAGATATTTGTGATAAGTTAAAATTAAACTATGAAGGGATATAGGTGTAAGCACCTATAAGTGGTGAAAAATGAAGCTAGATATTAAGAAAACATTTATCTTAGGACTTGGTTTTTTCGCAGTTAGCTTAGTGTGGCCTTTATACAATGTTTATGTGCCAATATTTTTAAGAGATTTCCTAGACAGTCAATTCCTTATAAATGCAATAATGACATTAGACAATATTTTAGCAGTTAGCTTAATTCCTGTTATTGCATCAATGAGTGATAGAACAAACACACGTTTTGGAAGAAGAATGCCATATTTGATGATAGGTATACCCATATCAGCTTTAGCGTTCATTTTTCTACCAAATTATACTAGTTTTCTTAGTTTCATAGTAATTATTACTGTATTAAACTTTGCTATGGCAATATATAGAGCTCCAACAGTAGCACTTATGCCAGACATAACACCACCTAAGCTTAGAAGCCAAGCAAATGGAATAATTAATTTCATGGGTGGATTAGCTTCAGTAGTTGTTCTGATAGGAGGTTCATTTCTATATAGAGCTAATAAAAACTATCCATTTGTTATGACTGCAATCTTATTGTTTTTTGCATTGGGAATGTTGCTAAAGTTTATAAAAGAGCCAAAAGTTGGTGTGAAATCAGAAGAGGATAGAATTAGTATAATACAATCAATTAAGGACATAATTAATGATACGGATAGATCTTCTCTGTATATATTAATAGCAATATTCTTTTGGTTTGTAGGATACCAAGGGGTAGAGGCAACATTTAGTAACTATGTTGTTCATTTCATTGGACTTAGCGAAGCGGATGCATCTTTGTTACTGGGTTTTTTTGCTTTAGCATTTTTAATATCAGCAATTCCAGCAGGATTTATTGGAACAAAATTTGGGAAACGGAAAACAATTCTAGTTGGAATTGCTGGAGATACAGTAATCTTTTTGATACTTGCAACAATTGGCACTATATTCCCGTTTAATGCAGTATTGATGGGTATATTAATGATGGTAGGTGGAATATTTTGGGCACTTATTAATATTAATTCATATCCATATATTGTAGAAAGAACGACAGAGGGAAAAATTGGAACATATACAGGGCTCTATTATTTTTCATCTTCACTTGCTGCTATAACAGGGCCATTAATCGTTGGGGCATTTGTTGATATTATTAGCTTTAAGTCTATGTTTGTTGTTACTGCATTATCATATTTGGCTGCTTTTATATGCATTAAAAGAACAAGAGAACATAAAATACAAGCATAAGTTTTAAAAGAGAGTATTATCTATTAGATATTTCGTTAGAATATTCATCTGAATATCTAAATCTCTCTTTACTATGCAAAACAGAGGTATATAAATGAAAGAACATAAAGTATTACAAAGCCAATTTATAATTAAGCTAGGTAATGTGTTATGAGTGTGATAAATGCGAAGAGAGATCAACTGCTTTCAAAAGTATCTTTTGCTTTCTTATTTGCTTACATTTTGTCTTTCTTATTCGAAGGGCAGGTAATGTACAGTTTATTGGAATCATTTGATTCATATGATGCTAACTTTATATTAATACCAATACTATTTCACATGTTAGGATTATTTCTACCTGCTTTTATGATTAAGAATAAGCTAGTAGCTAAAAATGTTATGATATTTTCGATGCTGTTTGCTATTGTAGCTACTATACCATTTCTATTTGTGCAATCTAGCCTATGGTATATATACTTACCAATAGCAGGATTTTCAGTCGGCGCTTCTGTTTCTGCTTGGGGCTACTTTCTTAAGATTTATACCCAAAAAAACGAAAGAGTCAAGACATGTGCAGATGTTCTAATTTTATCAAATATTATAATGATTATTATAAACTTGATTGCAATACATGTTTCGCCAGTAGTCGGACTATTGCTATCAATGATGTGTTTAATAATTAGTATAGTTGCTACATACCTTTTGCCACTAAATAGTAATCAAGAGCCCGAGATGTTTGAAGCAAGCCATGAAGGCACACTAACTAAGACTATAATCACACTATTTGTCTTTATCTCAGTATTAACTATAAATGCAGGGTTGATGTATCAAGTTATTGGGCCAGCTTTTGATCATTTGATAAGCTTGGTTAGCTGGTATTGGGCTGTTCCATATATAATTGCACTATTATTTATGAGAAACTATCCACTCAAGAATGGTCGATCAGTATTCCTTTATATTGGAATAATAATGATGCTATCAGCATTCATTGCCTTTATGATTTTAGGTAGGACCAGTTTAGATTACATTATCGTAGATACTTTGCTGTTATTTGCACTTGGTATTTTTGATTTGTTTTGGTGGAGTATTATTGGAGAAATGTTAAGTTATACAGGTAACCCCGCAAAGATATTTGGGTTAGGATTAACAGCAAATGTACTAGGAGTTCTAGTGGGAGATATACTAGGAGTAAGTATATTATCTATAGGATTACAAAGAGCAGAGACGGTAGTCATTGCTCTTTCAGTAATAGTAATAACACTGATGTTGCTTCCTAGGTTGAACAGACAATTGAAAGTTCTATTGCAAAGCCATGCTTACTTAAACGAGTTCGAAAATATGTCTGAGAAACAACAGAATGTAGTAATTAGTCAAGTAGAACCTATTGAAAAATTAACTGCTAGAGAAGAAGAAGTTTTGCAACTGATTCTAGCTGGCAAATCAAATAAAGAGTTAGCTGAAAAGTTATTTATAAGTGAAAGTACAGTTAAAACACATACCCACAATATATACTCAAAATATGATGTTAGAGGAAGGGCAGAGTTAATAAGCCTGATTTTGAGTAGCTAATCATGAAGAAATTAAGCCTCTCATACGAAAGTATGAGAGGTTTTTTAATTAGTTTTTAATATTCATTCCTTAGTCTGATGTATTACTTCTGTTAAACAAATAGAATTTATAGTAATTAATAGCATGCTTGGAGGTGTTATTTTGCAAGGATTTAAGCGAAAAAGAGATTTGGCATTAGTGGCATTTTTAATATTTGTCTTAATAAGTATATTCTACATTAAAGCAGATAACTTAGCGTTAATGATAATTTTATCACTGATATCTATAGCTATTTTATTAATCTTAATTAATCTCAATAAGAAATATTATTATGCAAAGCTTATCTATGAAAACCAAATATTTTCAGTGTCAAAACAAAACTCGATAAGCGCTAGTAAGAATGAAAATCAAGCAATAGTTTCTGGTTTTGGCATCTTATATAAAAACAATGTATATAAGTGGAATACTGATGGTATAAAGGGTGCTCGCTTGATAAGAATTCATATCGGATTAGAAACTGTAAAGTTCACTTTTGGTACAAATGGAAAGAGTTTTATTATAGAACTCCTACATGAGATAGAAAATAAGGACCAAATGGGTAAAATAGTAGATAAACTGTGGTTTGAAACAGGAATAAGAGCAAAACAAGAAACTATATAAAGGATGATGAAAAATGAGTAAGTTTTGTAAAAATTGTGGAAATGAGCTAAAGGAAAAATCTAAATTTTGCAATACTTGTGGTGAATTTGTAAATCAACAGCAAACTATTAAAACCACTTATGAGATTGAAGAAGTTAGTTTTTCAAGCACACATTCAATAGGTGAAAGAAAAAAAGAAAAGTATCTATTAGCATACTTAAAACAAGCTATCAGTAAAGTTAAAAATCCAAAGCAGATGATTCCAACAATAGTTTTGGGATTACTGTGGTTGGTATTATCACTTTTAATGTCTCTAGGATTTGATTACCTGCCAGTTAGAATACTAAGCTTTATTACATTCGCCCAAGGAGGAATGTTTGGAGGGGTCTTTGGAGCAGCTGGGGGTATTATCGGTAAAGTCGTTGTAGCTTCATTCCTAAATGCTACTCTAATTCCTCTTTTCCAAAGAAAGAAGCCTTTTAGCGGTGGGTTAAAGAACTTTTTTAATTCTATTATTGGGAAAGGATCTGCTCATGTGTCAAATCTATTGGCTGGGATAAGTCTTTCTCTCTTTCTATACTCATTTATGAATATTACTCAGTCCATGCAAAACAGCATGATTGGACTTATTTCTCTGATTATGCTAGTGCAAAGTCTAGGTAAAAATAAAGGTTTAGTATGGAATCTATTATTCTCAGTTTTAAGTAAAATCACTAAAGGTAAAACACCCACTCATATGGCGGTGAATAGATTTATCAGTGGTATGGTAATAGGATTTGGTTTAGGGGTTGCTTTTTCTGGTATTAGATTGTCTCTGTCAGTATGGATAGGGTTTGTATTCATCGTCTTAACTATAGTGACTATACTAACATCTAAAAAGCTAAATAAGGAGGTTGCTGTAGCATGAAAAAAACAAAGGTTGCAAATAACCTTATACTTTGTTTGATTTTAATATCAAGTTTTATAGTTACACCAATTATTGCTTATGGAGAAGAAGCAACCAAAATGCCGGATCAAGCCATCATTTTTATGGCCCCAATGTCCCCTGAAGGCAATTATGGGGAAGTGAATATTAGTAGTGATGATAGTGGCGAATTTTCTTTCGTTATACCCGAAATAAGTTGGTTTGATAGCTATGGGAATAAACATACGATTAGTTCTTTTAGTATTGAGGGTAATGTGTATATTACTAAGGAGGAAGAAAGGTTTTATTTCAGTGATGATGAATATTTGACTGTTTATAAAGACAGAGTAATGGGAAACGTTTCAGTAATTGAACAAAGTGTATTTATAAGAAAAGATCATGCTGCAGCACCAGATGAAGAGTATCAGTATGAAACATATGAGTTTGCTACTCAACCAGGTGTAATAACAGTTTCAGAGGGTAATAATGATGCAATGTTAACTTTTAGGTTTCAGTCTATAGTAAATTATACCCATGAAACGAATTATGTCTTGGCGGAAGATTTTTATGGAGAGAATGTTTATAGCGATAAGTTGATGTTTCATTTAAAGGCTAATAACTTCTCTTTTACAGGTTTAGGAACAAATAATCAACCAAATACTTTTGGAAGCAATGATGAAGATAGCAGTTTAGCAGATCCATTAACTACACTGACAATTAGTATAATAGCAATATTAATTTCTATATTTCTTAGTAGCTCTGGAAGCTATACCGCACCCGTAGCTAGTGGTCCTTCTATACAAAGGTCTAGCTTTGGAAAGTGGATAAAAATTGACTCTGATGGGGATTTGGAAGCTAAAGACCCGATCACTGGTAACACTAGAGTGTTTGTAGATGAGGGCGATGGTACATATAAGGACCCTATTAGTGGGACTAGTTATACATTGGAAGAGATAAATGATCAAATGGAATATAGAAGTAGGAATGAACAAACGATAAGTAAAGATGAAAATCAATTTCGTCAAAATGTTGCAAAAGATAGAGAAGCAAATAAGGAAAGATCAAGCTATGGAAAAGATGTTGAAAAAGAATCAAGAGAAAGGAAAGAACAGACAGAAAGAGATTTAAGAAAGTTGAGAGTAACAACAAATTTAGGAATCAAAGATGATGCATCACGAGAGCATATACAAAGTGCTTATGAGCATGAAAGAGATAGTGAACTAGCTAATGAAGATTTTGAGAGAATTAAAGAGCTAGATAAGACAATAGATACATTAGAAACATACGAGACTGCTGCTGACACTATACTAACAATTGGTGAAGCAGCTCCTGGTGTGGATGTTGTATCTGCATCATATAAGGGTGTCAAAAACTTCGGGAAGACATTGGCTGAAAAAGGATTAAGCACAGGAACAGTAATTGAAGGCGCAATTAAAGGTGGAACTGAAGCTGCAAGTACAATGATGAAACAAGGTATGACTAAGGTTGGAACTACAATCGGAGGTAATATGGCTGGTAAAATATCAGAAGCATATAATGATGGAACTAGTTTATCAGATGCCGCTACCGAAGGATTTGTTAAAGGTACTGTAGACTCAGCTATAGGATCAATAAGTGACAAGGCAAGTAGTCTTTCTTCAGATACTAAAGCAGGTGCTGCTGTAAAGATTGCTGAAATAGCTTTCACAAAAAACATCAGTGACCCAGCTATAGAAAAACTATTTAATAAGACAAAAAATGATTAACAAGTACAAAATTAACTGGTTTATATATTTTTTAGTTATTGTCATATTAGTATTTGGGATAACTCATAGTATTGCTATATTTTCTCTTTCATTATTTGGCGATACTACTTTAGGTATCTTAGATAGCTATAGTAATAGGAGGGAAGGAGACTTAAATGGTCCTAATCAATCAAGAACGATATTTAAAACGTATCATTTTTACGTAAACGGAAATGAGTACAATGGGAAAGCTCAGTATACAAGTGATGAACTTTGGGGTGATCTAAAAGATGGTGAAATTAGGAAAGAACTGATAAGTTATATTAGTTTCTATCCACGAATAAACAAACCAACAAGTCTAGTCGAGCTTAGTTCTCTTGGGGTAGTAGGGGTGTCTTATTATTCGGGAAAAATTTTAATATCAATATTATTAATTCTCTTGGTTAATGGTAGTTTGAAAAAGAAAAAATCTGAAAAGGTGGGGATTCCAATCAAATATTGCACAAGCTGTGGGGCTCAAACTGAAAATGATGCATTGTACTGTACATCATGTGGGCAGCAAACTAGAAAAGCAAACACAATAGAACAAAATAGTTTTGAAAGGTTTAGTGATAGTGGATTAGTTGGTTTCTCTGACAAGTATAACAATCCAGAAATAATTGAGGCAGCTAATAAAAAAAGAAAAGAATCAAAAGGGTGTATGGGAATGTCTGTAGTTGTCCCAATACTTATATTTTTGTTATTTGGTTTCTTTATAGATGAGGTTCCAATGGTAGATGCTATTGTAATTGGAACATTAATATCTTTAGCTATGCTTGTTATTAATATAGTTGGAATAGCACGAGCTAAGAAGCCTATGTGGGAAGGAGTCGTTGTCAACAAAAAAAATAGTATTAAAACTAGAACTAATAAACGTGATAGCACTGATGAAAAAAGATATCAAGAATTTGAAATAGAGATAAGAACAGATAGTGGAAAAATGAAAAGAATTGTGGAAAGAGATAATGTTAATGACATGTACTTATATCTAAATATTGGTGACAGGGTTAGGTATCATCCTCAATTTGGTACGTATGAAAAGTACGATAAATCAAAAGATAAAATAATATACTGCAATGTATGTTCAGTTATGAACAAGATTAAAAAAGATAGGTGTTCAAATTGTAATAATTTATTATTTAAATAGACTATGGAGAAAAACATGAAAAAATATAACTCATTATTTGACGCGGCAAACTATGCTAAATCTATAACACATAGATGGAGATTCTTTTATTCAACTGAAATGTATGATATATATACTTTGCCAGAAATAGCTAAAATACATGATAGCGAAACAGGTGTTTTTGAAGACTGTTTTTACATTGTTTTAGATAGTGGAGCAATTGGTTTTACTGATGACTTTGGAGAGAACGTTGATTGGTTGTTTTTACCTTATGATAAGCTAGATGAACACTTGCCAGAATCAGTTTCTTTAAATGATCCACTTATGTTTTGTAAGTATTGTGGGAAGCAGATTAGTCGTAACTCAAATTTTTGTAAATACTGTGGAAAGCGATTATAATCAAAAAGAAACAACAAAGTATTATGACCTTGTTGTTTCTTTTCCAAAATTATCTTCTCTATATCTCATTAACCTATTAAATTTATCTCTTAGTGAAATCATCCATTCTGGCTCATTATCCCAAGATTCATAAGATGACTCAAGTACTCTTGCATAAGAGTACAAAGCTGCGAATCTCTTACACTGATGAATATGCTTAAGATCATTTAAATCAAAGTCTGTCTTACACATATAACCCTCAATAAACGTATCCATTATAAGATCTTTTTCAATGTTAGAGTTTTCATAAAGACTTTCCACCCCCTGTGTCAGACTAGTTGTCGTGTAGATGATATAATAATACAAAGGAGGAAA
>CAZJHT010000018.1:0-41425 GCA_964546025.1 uncultured Clostridiaceae bacterium | reverse complement strand
TGAAAGAATATGATTGTTTTTCATAGTGGCTAACTTATTCTTGCAATCTAGGTTTTTAAAAAAATAAATGATCCTATAGAAAATCAATATACGAAATTACTATTGATATTATATTAAGCATGTCTAGAATTATATCATTATTAATGAGAGTTCCCCTGTAAACCCTAAGTATAGTGGTTCTCTTTTTTTTATTTTTCGTCCAACAATAACTTTGCACTAACAGGATTTGTTCTTTCAAATATTGTTGGAATCGTGTCAAGAGGTACTGTTGACATTGATATATCAGCTAAAAATATGTTTAAAGACAGAAAAGCAACTTTAAAGATATTAAAAAATATACTTGAAGAAGTTGAAACAGAAATTATAAAATATGAAATCTATGATATCCAAGAAATTAAGCAAACAGATAAAGATGTAGGATTCAGAGTTCGTATATCTTGTATACTTGAAAATATTCGTCAAATTGTTCCGATAGATATTGCTACCGGAGATATAATTACTTATCAACCAGTTAATTATAGATACAAGACAATGTTTTTTTAAGGATGATTTAAATATTAATGCCTATAATATAGAGACTATGCTAGCAGAGAAGATAGAAACTATTTATTCTAAAGGGTTTCTAAACAGTAGAAATAAAGATTTCTATGATATACATCTTTTACATCGTTTTAAAAGAAGAAAAATTGATTTTTATGAGCTAAAAGCTGCATGTCATAGAACCTTTCGACATAGAGATACTCTGCTAGATTTTGATTTAATTAAAGACTTACTAACATAATTAGTTAGTGACAAAGGGTTTATTGACCGATGGAAAACATACGCAAATAAAATCTTGTTATATGATATAATTATCACAAGGAATAAAAAAGAGTGTGACATTGTGAGAGAAGATGAGAAAATAAAGCTTCTGAGTAAAAATGATTTACTTGAAATATTCAAGTATCTCAATCAACGTTTGAAGGAAAATCAATTACAGTTAGATATCACTGTATATGGTGGATCTATTATGACAATGGTATATGATGATAGACCAGCTACAAAAGATGTAGCCTGTGTTTTTAACAATGTAAACATGAGCCTTTTTAAAAATATATTAGACACTGTTAGGTTTGCTTTTAATCTATCTGATGATTGGATAAATGAAGAAATTAAAGAGCCACTGAAATACTTGATAAAAGAAGAGAAAGAAATATATAAAACATATTCTAACTTAAAGATACTAAAACCAAAAGCAGAACAGTTACTTGCAATGAAGATATTAGCTGCAAGAGCTGAGCCATCTAAAGATTTTGTTGATGCATTTTTGCTTTGTAAAGAACTGGGTATAAAATCAAAAGAGGTTCTTATGAAGATTGTGTTTAAATATATACCTAGAGGGTTAATAGATGAGCGACAAATTACTTTTATCAAATATCTGGGGAAGGATTTAGGATATGATTGGCAATAAATATATACAGAGTCTTTTTGCTTACGAAGATGAAGATTTAGCATTAAGTCAACTGTTAGAAATGCTCAAATTTGATGATAAAGATTTTATAAATAGTTTAAATAGTGCATTAGATATCAATCTGTGTAATGTAGAAGAAATAGAATTTTTAACAAAAGTAGCAGCTATAACTGATTATTATTTGCAAATGAAGAGTAAAGAAGTTCCAAGTTGGTTATGAGATAGTAGATTAGAGTTTGATACTCCATACTATCACTCTAAAAGAATTTCTGACTTTGAAAAGTTTAGACTCCAATACTCTGTGCCAGCACCTTTTAGAAATAGAAATGTATATTTTGATTTACATAGCTTAATACGTGTATGATAAATCAAAAAGAAGTAATTTTAGTCTGAAATGATAATATAATTGATTGATTAGTCAAGTCCTAAATATTGTGCAAAATTAGGATAACGTTTTTAATACTAGATATGGTCAAGTTTGATGTATGTTCTTGAGGAGTGGGCCCACTCCTCATTTTTATCCATAAGTAGAGCACCTATCAAGCGATTAGCAGATGAAATATTAGGAAATGTGCGAATCACTTTTTCTCTGCGCCTAATTTTTTGATTAAGTCTTTCTAACATGTTAGTACTTTTTAACCTATCGTGACCATTAGCAACGACTAAATAAAATCTAACAGTAACCAAGTATATAACTTTTAAATAAAATTGATAAATCATTAGTGAACCATAGTTATCGTTTTCATAATTCATTTGTCAAGTTAAGCTAGAAAGCTTAGACAGTTTTTTTGGCTATTGCATAAGGTATTATTGTAGATAGTTGTTAGATGGTTTATAAGATAATCTCTCAAGTTTATAAGCAGCTGTAAACGGTAAAATAAAATGGACATATGGGGGTGCAGACAAAAAGGTAGACTAATTTTTGGAGGCAATCCGCATGTATACTAAAGAAGAAAGACAAAGTTCAATAGAGCTATTTATCAAATATGGCTGTTAATGTCAATGTCAAACTGGCTCTTTCCAAGGTTAGTTGATACAGTACCAAAATTCAGCTGTAGTGATTTTTTCTTTAAGAGTTCAAAACAACAACTGCTGTACATTATTCTTTTTGTAACTTTAACTTTATTAACTTTTCCTTCAGCTAAACCATTATTGTAATCGTAAAGAATAGCATTCTTAACTGCATCTATATCTCTAAGCATGCCATTAACAAATGAATTAATCTCTTATAGTTCTAAATTGTTCTATTTGCATTTTCTTAATGTTAGATATAAAACAGCATGTAGGCAATTTTTAGAAGAACTAAAATTGATTATAGTACCTTTAAATCTAATATCTTTATGATCTTTGATTGTAACTATGAAATATTATCTATATAATTAAATTAGAGGAACTTAAAAAGCATTTAGTTCTTCTAATTATGAATGGAGGTAATGAATGTGGAGCAATGGACACCTATAAAATATGAGACTTTAAAATGGGAAAATAAGAGTGATTTACAGTATTTGTCAAGGAGCAGTAGGAGTAAAATTCTTTCTACGTATGAATCTTCTCTACCTAATATAATTTTTGATAAAAATGTAGTTTTATCACCAGAGTTAGATGCTGCAATATCCGACTTAATAATCAATATTTCGCGATTTGATATTATCCAAAGTCAAAAAGGTTTTTCTTTTCCAACAGTATTGTTGCGTAGTGAATCAGCCGCAAGCTCTCAAATAGAAAACTTAACTTCAAGTATTAGAAATATCGCTTTAGCTGAGCTAAGTTCTAAATCACCTCAAAATGCACAACTAATTGCAAGAAATGTTGCCGCAATGCATACTGCGTTAAAAACCTCCGAATCAATATCTGTAACTACTATTCTCAAGATTCATAAAGAACTAATGCAACTCTCTCCAACTAATTTTGCAGGCGAGTTTAGAAATCAAGCAGTTTGGGTCGGAGGTACTAACTATTCTCCACATGAAGCAATCTTTGTTCCGCCACATCATTCACACTTGAGATATTATATGAACGATCTAGTTGCTTATGCAAATAGATATGATGTTAATCCAATTGTTAAAGCAGCAATCATCCATGCACAGTTTGAAACAATTCATCCGTTTATCGATGGCAATGGCCGTACAGGCAGAACCTTAATTCATAAGTCCTTAAAAGATGATGGGGTATTACAAACTGTTGCACTACCAATTTCTGTTGGTCTTCTAAACAATACTAATGAATATATGGACGCCCTTTTATCTTTTCAGCAAGGAAACCCTATTCCAATTATAGAACAGGTATTCATTGCTTTAGAATTAGCTATAGTTATAGGTGACAAAGTATCTAAAGAAATTTCGTTAATTATAGATAAATGGGAAAGCATAATAAACGAAAAAATAACATCTTCAATATGGCAGTTACTATATTTACTTATTGAACAACCTGTAGTAGATTCGGCATACATATCAAATAAATTAGATATATCCATCAGAGGTGCGAATAAACTAATAAACAGAGCAATTGATTATGGTGTTTTAAGACGCATTGGAAACGAGCGCAGAGGTATATTCTATCAATCAGATGAAATCATTTCTGTCATGGATGAGATTTCCGATTTAAATATACTAAGGCGCAACTTAGACTAACATACTTTAAAATATTTGTGTGCATTATATAATTATTTAAGAAGCCTTGATTGCATGAGTAAGTTAGCCCACTTATAAAATATTCATAAGTTCTTGGTTTAACTAGCTAGAGGTAATGAATCTAGTTTCCTAAGCTCTTGAATAAATACCTTAAATGCTGCGTCATCGTCTAAGATAGCCCTAGGATGGTCGTTAATCCACTGGGTAATACAGTTTTGGTTTGGTTGTCGCTAACTTCTCCAATGAGCGTTCCTTTAGGATTAAAGCGATGGATATATTTGTCATTTGCAAATTGACCGACTAGGGGTGCGGATGGTATTCGATACAGAAACAAACAATGACATACATAAACAACTATTATGGGTTAAAGAACAATGTAAAGAAATATGTTGAAACTTAATTTTGCCATAGAGCAAGCAACAAAATATTTTAGTGATTCTTTAGAAGATGTATTAGATGGTATAGGAACTAATATACATGTTATGATTCAAAAGATGGAAATTATCTAAATTAATATAAACTATATAATAAGCGATAGCTTGAGGATTAAATTACGCTGTTGAAATAAGGAATTTCACATATATATACTATTTTTGAGAGAAAGACAGTAGTATTATACTGAGTTCATAGATATCTCAGAAGGAAGTATCTCTTTTTAGAGTGTATCTAGACAAAAAAATTTACTATTAAACACATATAAATACATATTAGAAAACTAGTAAAAGAATTTCTTTAAGGAAGTGCTTTTACTAGTTTAAGGAGTTAATAACAAAGATTCTAGCATATGCAAAGTTGATATATCATTGTAAAACAATTTACTACATTATTTCATAAATAGAATGTATCTTAATTTACTGTTGTGGGAAGCTTAATTATAATTAACTCTCCTGGAGGTTTGCCAAATGTCATTTCCAAAGGAGAATATTTACGTAGTAGTACATCTATACTGAGAAATCCAATCATTTCATTGGTTTTCTATAGATTAAATATTATAGAACAGTTTGGTACGGGAATTGCGAGAATAAACAAAGAGTATCAAAATAGCATAGTTAAACCTGCTTTTTGTGTGAGTAATAATAATATTTTTTATAGTTTTACCCGTTATTGATCAGGATGTGCTTGACTTAAATGAAGACGAAAAATTATTGTTAGAAATTTTTAAGGATGAAGTTAAGTTAACAAGGTCTGAGGTTGAGTTAGAATCAGGGTTTAATAAATAGAAAACTCTTAGAGTAATCAATAATTTAATTGACAAGAACATCTTAATGAAAAGAAGGAAAGTGCTAGGCACAGCCTACAGCCTTAGATAAACCAATTGCCTACAAATCTATAAGAACTTATAGTGCAACACAATCTTCCCAACATACTTGACCATTTACAACAAGAATTTTGTCTTACTGTGGTATGCGAAAATCACAAAGTCAATTAATAGTCTAAGTTCATTTTTATGTTTTTGTTGCAGTAGCACTAATTAATGGATAAGCTACACAAAATAGTCAAATAGAAACCAAACGATGATATAATAAGAAAGTAGCGGGATGGATACTAAATGCCTAAAAGATATGAAGAGCAGTTTAAGAAGCAGACAGAAATGGCTTAGAGCCAATGTTAATGAGTGAATGTATATATTAATAAGTTGACTTTAAGAGGGGATAGTAATTTATGAGTAAAAAAACTTATATATCAATTGATTTAAAATCGTTTTATGCTTCTGTAGAATGTATCGAACGTGGACTAGATCCTCTAACTACAAATCTTGTTGTTGCAGATAATAGTCGTACTGAAAAAACTATATGTCTTGCAGTTTCACCGTCTTTAAAATCTTATGGGGTAAAGGGTAGACCAAGACTGTTTGAAGTAGTTCAGAAGGTAAAAGAAGTGAATGCTTTAAGATTAAGCAATTTAAAAGCAAGAAAATTCAAAGGTAAATCATATGACTATAATCAACTTAAATCATCACCGCATCTAAAAGTTGACTATCTAGTAGCAACACCTAGAATGGCTTTTTACATAGAGTACAGTACAAGAATCTATGATATCTATTTAAAGTATGCCTCACCAGAAGACATACATGTGTATTCAATAGATGAAGTGTTTATAGATATTAGCAGTTATTTAAAAAGATATCATTTTACAGCTAGAGAACTCACTACAAAGATTTTAAGAGATATTCTTAAGAATACCGGTATTACAGCGAGTGCAGGAATTGGGACAAATCTTTATTTGACAAAAGTTGCAATGGATATTCTAGCAAAAAAAATTTCTGTTGATAAAAACGGGGTACAGATAGCAGAGCTTGATGAAATGAGTTATCGTAAATTATTATGGTCGCACAGACCAATTACAGATTTCTGGCGGGTAGGTAAAGGGTATGCCAAAAGACTTGAGCGAGTAGGATTATATACTATGGGAGATATTGCTAGGTGCTCAATAGGAGAAAATACAGATTTTCATAACGAAGATTTGCTATATAAGATATTTGGTAAGAACGCAGAACTTCTAATAGACCATGCATGGGGATATGAACCATGTAGCATAAAAGATATTAAAGATTATAAGCCAGAATCTAAAAGTATTAGCTCAGGGCAAGTTCTACACTCAGCTTATACTTTTAATAAAGGTAGGCTAATAGTATGGGAAATGACAGATATGCTTGCACTGGATTTGGTGTCAAAAAGATTTGTAACAAATCAGATGGTGTTAAGGATAGGCTATGATAGAAAAAGTTTGTCAGACCCTACAATAAAGAAAATATACAAAGGGCAAACAAGTACAGATGCTTATGGTAGAGTAAGACCTAAATCAGCACGAGGTACTATAAATTTGGATAGATATACTTCATCAGCAAAATTAATAATAGATGCAGTTTTGGAACTGTACGACAATATAGTAGATGAGAGCTTACTGATTCGCAGAGTTACAATAAGCGCTAATAATATATTAAACGAATCAGAGATAAATGTAGAAGAGAAGGCAAAGCAACTAAATATATTCAAAGATTATGATCAATTGAAAAAAGAGAAAAAGGAAGAAAATATTGAGCTTTCTAAAGAAAGAAAGATTCAAGAAGCTATTTTAGTTATAAAAGAGAAATATGGTAAAAATGCAGTAATAAAAGGAGCTAATCTAGACGAAGAAGCTACAGGCTTAGCTAGAAATAATCAAATTGGGGGGCATAAAAAATGACAGGAAAATATGATGACATCATTAATCTGCCAAGGCATAAATCTAAAAAAAGACCAGCAATGCCAATAAAAGATCGTGCTGCCCAGTTTTCTCCTTTTTCTGCTTTAACAACGTATGAAGAAAAGATTAAGGAAACAGCTAGAATTACAGAAAAAAGAGTTTACTTAGATAAGTACATGATAGAAAAGCTAAGTCACAAGTTAAAAACACTGCAGGCTAAAATTGAAGATGAAATTGAGGTTAGTATCTGTTACTTTAAGCCAGATAAAAAAAAGGATGGAGGAGCTTATATTACTAAGATTGCCATAGTGAAAAGAATAGATGAGTATAACAAGAAGATATTATTAGATGATGGCACTGTAGTTCCAATGGATGAAATTATTAGAATTGAAGCAGATATATTTGAAGAATTATTATAGGAGGAGCAAAAGAATTGGACAAGCTAAATTTTGCACTAAAGACGGGTATATGACTATCATAAAAGAAGGGAATATTCCTATAGGAAATGTCTACTTACATGCTAAAAAAGACTACATTAACTGATTTGTACTAGTTAATATTTCAGCATAAACTCATTCAAATTATGTATAACTAATTTTTCTTTAACTTCGATTAAGAAACCTAAATATGCTGATAGTAAGAAAGGATCATAAAAGATGATTGAAATAAAAGATTTGACAAAAGTATATAAGAGTGGGAAAGGTGTTTTTGATGTCTCCTTTGAAGTAAAACAGGGGGAGGTATTTGGTTTTTTGGGGCCTAATGGAGCTGGGAAAACAACTACTATTAGAAATTTGCTAGGATTTCTGAATCCTGATCAAGGCAGTTGTAGAATCAGCAACTTAGATTGTTGGAGTAATGCAGCTAAAATTCAAGAGTTTGTTGGCTATATCCCTGGTGAAATTGCATTCATAGACAATATGACTGGGATATCTTTTTTGAATCTAATTGCTAAAATGAGGAAAATGCAAAATTTTACAAGAAAGAATGAACTAATTGAAATTCTAGATTTTAATCCAAAAGGCAAAATAAGAAACATGTCAAAAGGTATGAAGCAAAAACTAGGCATTATTACAGCATTCATGCATGATCCTGAAGTGTACATTTTAGACGAACCAACAAGTGGACTTGACCCATTAATGCAGACGATATTTGTAGATATAATACTTGAAGAAAAAAAGCGTAATAAGACTATTTTAATGTCTTCACATAGCTTTGAAGAAATTGAAAGAACATGTGACCGTGCAGGGATTATCAAAGAAGGCAGAATAGCAACTATTCAAGACATTCATTCACTTAAAGCAAGTCAAAGAAAAGTGTTCTCAATAAACGTTTCCTCACAAAAGGATTTAGATAATATAAAAGCTAGTACCTTAGAAGTGGTATCCATTAAAGATAACTTTATTGAGATTGCTATTAGTGGAAATTATGAGGAGTTCTTCAAGGTTTTAAGTAAATGCAATGTTATAAGCCTCGATGCTGCTGCCCAAAATATTGAACAAATTTTTATGCAATATTACGGTACAGAAGGAGGAAAAAATCATGAATAAAGCATTGTTTAAGAATACTTTTAGAAGAAATATTTTTATCCTTATGATTATATTTGCCATCATGGTTATGTATTTGACCATAATAATATCTATGTATGACCCAGATAATACAGATGCAATGAATCAAATGCTTGAAGCATTACCTCAAGAGATTGCTGCAGCTATGGGTTTTAGTACACTTGCAACTGACTTTACATCTTTTATTGCTCACTATTATTATGGCTTTATAATTTTAATGTTCCCTATGATTTATTGCATAATTATGGCTAATAGGTTAGTTGCTAAGCATGTAGATCAAGGTTCTATGAGCTTTCTGCTATCAACCCCAAATACAAGAAGGAGAATAGTTTTAACGCAAGGTATTTTCTTATTATTAAGTATTACTATCTTACACATAGCTATAGCGTTACTAGGAGCTCTAGTTGCACAAGTAATGTTCCCAGGTGAGTTAGATGTTAGAAGCTATATAACTATCAACATAGGTGCCATGTTTTTAATGTATTCCATTAGCTCTATTAGCTTTTTCTTTTCTTGTCTATTTAATGAAAGCTCAAAATCTACTATGTTTGGCACAGGTGTTCCTGTTTTGTTTTTTATTCTTAATATGCTTTCTAATGTGAGTGCAGAAATTAATTGGCTAAAAAACTTCACTATTTTCTCCTTGTTTGACGTGGGTAAAATACTTCAGGGAGAGACTACCATAATTTTTATTGTTACTTTCTATAGTCTGACGACACTTATTCTTTATTTTGCTGGGATAACTATCTTTAATAAGAAAGATTTAGCTATTTAAACTGCATTTAATAATATAACATCGATAGAGTTGAAAAGGGTGCTTCTATTGAGGGTACATTAATCTAAGAGTCATTGTACTGAAATACCTCTTCAAATGGTATATAAACTGCAATATAAGTAGTCTAATTAAAACTTTAGAAATTTTAATGAATAAAATATGGACATTCAACTAAAGAGAGTATTGCTTTAGTGTATAACAAACATGAGAAAACTAGCTAGAAATAGTGGAAAGAAAAGTAATTATTTGAAGAGGTATACCAATGAAAGAAGAAAAGATGAATAAGATATTTAGAAAGTTTAATCCTGAAAAAGACGTTGTGCGTTGCACATACGGAAGAGCAAAGGTTCGCAAGCTTCTGGATACTTATGCAATAGCAGCAGTTAACTTATATGGCATAATACGTAGAGAATAATTGGTTGAAATTTTTGATAAGCAAAGCTCATACATTACAACTGTTGAAGAAATGGTAAAGAATATCCTTTAGTAGATAGAAATGTAAAGGAGTTAAAATAATGGTTTGAGTGAGGTATCACGCACGATTAAGAACATTCTTACCAGCAAGCTTAGAGTTATATGAGTTGCCTTTAGTTTGCTTTTAAGTAATGCTTCAAGGAGTCAATCGACAAACCACTTTCTAATAACTTAGTTATACACTTTAACGTACAATTATGCAGATTGTAAAGGATTACAGGTTGCCTTTGTTAACCTAAATACAATGTATAAGGAGATAGTGCAGTACTCTTGCACAATAAAAACATGAAAAGTTTCGAAGATTTTCTAATCAGAATTGAAGACGACAGTAAGAGGCATAGGATGATCCAATTGCTTAGTTATATTAGTAATAAGTTCCCTCAATTAAAAGAAGAGATTAAATGGAGCCAACCAATGTTTACTGATCATGGTACTTTTATAATAGGATTTAGTGTTGCTAAAAATCATATAGCTATTGCTCCAGAGGCCATAGCCTTAAATAAATTTGAAGATGATGTCGCAAATGCTGGCTATGAAAGGACAAAAGAACTTTTTAAGATAAAGTGGACTGATGAGATTAATTATAACTTGCTTGAGAAGATTATTAAGTACAATATAGTTGATAAAAAAGATCATAAGAAGTTCTGGAGATAATATAACACATAAAAAAGGAGCACATAATGAACCTAACCATAAAAAGAGCAACAGTAGGTGATGCTGATAGTATTAAATTTTTGTTTGAAAAAATAGGCACAGATAATATTGTTATTAATCATTTATTTTTTGACTCAGAGAAGAATGTTTTACTAATCGCAGAAGTGGATAGTAAGCCAGCTGGATTTTTATATGGATATATATTAAATGATATTAGAGTAAATAGAGATATGATGTTTTTGTTTTCAATCGATGTAATAGAAGAATATCGCCAGCAGGGCATAGCAACTAAACTTATTGAGATGTTAAAGGAAATAGCTAAAGAAAATGATTGTGTGGAGGTTTTTGTTCCAACTAACAAATCTAATATTGCTGCGACTAAAACATATGAAAAAACAGGAGGAGTAAGAATGCATGAAGATGATGTATTCTACTTATATAGACCTTTATAAAGAGAAACCAAAATCCTGGTAAAGAGCTCAATTGATTAATAGAGCATTATACTAGGATTTTTTGCTTTTATGTGGAGTATAAAACATTATATAAACGAGTAACGTTTTATTGAACTAATTAATAACTATGTCAAAAGTCTGTCAAATTCATTTATAATACTTGATAGATAAAAGACTATCTAGATAAAATATAATCAATGAAGTTTGAGGGGTGAGATTATAGAGCTAGTACAACCTATAAAGGATAAAGAAAGAATTGAAGATTTGAAAAGAGAGTTGAAAATTAGGAACTATAAGTACTACATTTTTGCAACAATAGCATTAAATACTGGTATGAGAGGAGGAGATATTGTACCTCTTAAAGTAAAGGATGTAAAAAGAAAATCACATATATATTTAAGAGAACAGAAGACAAAAAAACTTCAGTATTTCCCAATAAACACTCAATTAAGAGGCGAACTTGATCACTATGTTATAGGGAAGGATGATGAAGACTATTTATTTCCAAGCAGACAAAAGAATAGTCAAGGTATAAAAACTCATATAACTAGAGTCCAAGCTTACAGATTTATTAAAGCAGTTGCAGTAGACTTAGGTATTGAAGAGTTTGGACTGCATTCATTTAGAAAGTCATTTGGATACTTCTTCTATAAGAAAACTAAAGATATCGTGCAGCTAATGCAAATATTTAATCATAGTTCACAAAAAATAACAAAACGTTATATTGGAATTACACAAGAAGAAATAGACGAAAGTCTAGAAGATTTTTTTATTTAGTAGTTAGAAAGAAAATCACTGAATCTAGAATGCGTAAGGCTTGATGTTTACAGTAACATGGAAGAATGTAATCTAAGCTAGAGTATATTTTTTTTGTATAAAATGGTTTATCTTTACACAGAGTCTGATAGTTAGTAGGGTATTTGAGGAAGACTGAAACATGGAGCGATAAAGAAAGTGTTCCAATTTGAGAACAAACAATCAGATTAAAAGTAATTAGTTTGAGTTCATAAAGAAAGATCTCAGAATAGGCAAGGATATGTTCCCGCTTTTAGTAGTCAACTTAAGTAAGAAAACTACCTGCTAAGAGGGGAATTGTTCTTTATTTGAATATAATCACAAATTAAAACACATATTATAATAAATAATTTAATACATGGAAGTACAAAAATCTTAAATTTATGCTGTCATGACACCGATAACAGAGGTATTTGCTTTGTTTCAAATAATTTGACAATAAAATTGGCAGATTTATAATAAAGAGAGAGACATATGTTTGATAGTTTGCAGTACCTATTTGAGCGGCACACTGTTAAGTATATGTCTTGAATTTTAAAATATTGGAGTGATCCCCAATGAAAAAATGGTTGTCTTATGTTTTGTTACTTGTTTTGCTTTTTAGCTATTTTCCTATCTATCAAGGAGAATCAAATCCTAACTATCAGTATAAGTTTATAAGCGGAAGTGGTGATGATATAAGCTCTCACTACACAAACACATCCCAATCTGCAATTGGACTCGTTGTTTACTCAACAACACAGAGTTCTATTAGTAGTATCAGTGAATGGGGTGATAGTTTTAATCTTTTAGTACTTAGTAATATTGAGTTCAATGGACACATAGGAGTTGAAAATGTATTTTTGCTTGGAGAAGCAAAGTATATAAGTGGCAACATAACAAAAATAGGTATAAATGAAGAAGGCAACCCACTAGCTGCTATAGAATCTAATTTTTCTGATGAAGATTTAAGCAATAATTTAGCAGAATCTAGAATACGTACGAAGTATACAGGTGATCAAGCTTTAGACCATGATGAGTCTTACTACGACTTGTTTATTGATCAAGGTGTTACAATAACAGTAAACAGTAGACTAAGAATAGATAAACGGTTGACTGTTAATGGTAGTTTAGTTGGAAGTGCGGGTGGGGTACTAGAGCTTAGGCAAGGTAGTAGCTTTGATTTAAGTAATGACAATTTGTACGAAAGTGATGCAAATACTATATTTGACGTTAGTAGATTAAGCAATCAAGAGTATAGCGAGTTTGAGTATATAAATGATAAGTGGGTATACAGAAGTCAAAATAATGATGAAAACAACAATGGCCCTGGAGATAATCCTATAGAAGCAAATGAATTTACAATAAGCATGAATCCAGTAGAAGATATTGCAGAGGTATCGTACAGCACTACTGGGTCTGCAATAGATATAACTGACTTCTCTCTACCAGTAGAGTTTAACTCAAATGAGATTAATTTTAACATAAGTGTATATGATGGAAGAGAAGTAGTAGAAGTAGTTTTTAGATCAAATAATGTAGAGAGAAGATATAGTCTAGAAAATGGGTTAGTAATAGAAGAAGTCAATGACACAAAAACTTATTCAGTAGTGATTAACCCCATAGAAACCGATAATAATGGTTATTTCGTGTTTGATTTAGAGATAGTTACTCAAGATTATAGTGAGCCACAAATCTCTGATAATGGGTTTTCTATTGACTTCAATCCACCTGAAGGAAGCACACCCCCGACTGTTAGATACAAAGTTGACTTAGACAGTCAGCAAGAGCAAGTTTACAATCAAGAAAGCGGTCCACATTATATAGAACATGATGAAGCGATTAATTTTTTTATTGAAGCGGGATCTTTTGGGGAATATGATGTAGAGCTTGATACTATCGAGGTTGAGCATGGTAATGGAGATAGATATGTATTATCAGTGGATAACGGAATTACTTATGAGAACAATCTATATACATTTGCAATAACCCCAGTTCAAGTACCTCAAATTAGAAGTAGCAAAATATATTTTGGTTTTAGAGTTAAGCTGAATTGGAAAGGTAATCCAGGTAGTGATGATAATAATCAAGGAAACAGCTATTATTGGATTATGCTTAATTATGACGATGCAGCTGGCGAGGTTTCACTAGATCAATATGAAGTATTCGAATATGGAGAGTATGGGGTAGAAGAGGGCACCGACTTAGTTCTTACTGTTAAACCAGGAGAGTTTAATAAGATAAGAGAAATTTATATTGACGGCGACCAAAAAAATATATCAAACCCTTATGTTGAGCAAATATTTGAGATTAAAAACATTGATAGAGGATTTGGTGTAAATGTTGAATTTATTGAATATGGAGATGGTTCAAGCCATGTAATTACTATAAAAGAACCAAATCATGGTACTATTGAGGCTTCTGTTGGGGAAGTTATAAATAATGAGATTGATGTTCTTGATGGTTATTATGAAAACTTTAGGATAATTCCTGATGAGGGATATGCTTTACAATCTTTCACTATAGAGAGTGAGTCTGATATATTTGATTATACTAGATATCTTACATATCATTCAGAAGACAGGGTTTTCACTTTTTATTATGATGATATTACTGAAGACTTTAATGTTGAAGCAGTTTTTGTTGAAGAGGATATAACAGGAGTTTTAGATAGAAGTTATGCAGTATTAATAGAACCACAGTTTACCCCATTTTGGATTAGCTCTGACTTTTCAACATTAGACTCTGGAGATGATTACATAGCTGAAATAAAAGAAGCTTTAACTAACGAGTTTGCAAATATTGGGTATACAATTGCAATTGAGGAAATAGAGGTTAGCAATGTTTCAAACGTAGATGCTGAAGTAGGTTATGGAACATTTGACTTTACAATAAGAGAGTCATCTATCCAACAAGGATATATTGTAGAAAGTTATGACCATGTACTATTCAAGGTCTCTGGTTTATACAATAATGATAAAGTTGAAGAAGTACGTGTTGCTAATTTGTTGTTTGAAACTGGTGGGTTTGGGTCTTTTGGAGTTCCTCCAATTGACCTAGGATATCTTGAGGTGTTTGGACCGAATTATGTCCACATTGAAGGATATATGAGTCCAGATGTTAGAGGAGCTTTTGAGGGTATAAACGAAAACAAGTTAGAGATTAAGCAACAATATTATCGCGTACAACTTCATATTACAAATAAAGGTAGTAATTATGACGATTCTCTGAACTGGTTTGCTTTTGACTTAATTCAAGATAATGCATTTGCATTAAAAGTAGATGCACAAAGTGGGGGTTTTACTCAAGAAACATATGAATGGAGCCTTAATAGGTATGCAGAACTTTCAACAGGGTCTTATGCTTCAGAAGTATTTTTCGGAAACGATACATTCGTTATAAGTTTACCCGACCATGGTCTCGGAGATATTAAAAGCTTAGAAATTGAGGAAGGCAATTTTAGGGGATATAACGTTACTAAAGTCGACCAAACATATGAAGTAGTATTTTTGTCAGACTTTTACAATAAAGTTGTTCTCAACTTATTAATCAATGAAGAACTTGAAAGAACCTTAACTGTAAACAGGGTAGGAGTAAAAATAGATTCGTATGAACGTCATGAGCACAGGTATGGAGGTGTACTGCACGGCACTCAACCTGGTTCCAGAATCGATTTTGATCAAGGTGAATATCAAGTCTACGCTACATATTATATTCCAGACTTCAACGATGAAGCTCCTTATGGTATTTATGTAACAAAG
This sequence comes from uncultured Clostridiaceae bacterium, assembly GCA_964546025.1. GTDB lineage: Bacteria > Bacillota > UBA994 > PWPR01 > PWPR01 > PWPR01. The sequence continues at coordinate 25,701 of CAZJHT010000018.1, read as the reverse complement.
CATTATAGCAGCGGATTAATTACAACAGAGGTCATTGATGAGTTAGTTATGACAGGAAATGATATGACAGAAGACAAGTTCAGTGGAGTCTTTATACCTGAAGATAATGAGAATGAATCAAGAGGATTTGTTTCTTCTTGTGACTATTTGCTATACACAGGAAACAAAGCCAATGCCCCTATTAGTATCTATGTAACGGTATTAAAGGATAATCTATCTGCTAGCGATGAGTTTGGAGGTGTTTTCTTTGGTTCTGGTGCGGGTGTTCAGTGGGACAAGAGTTGAGATGGGAGGAAATAGAATGAGTAAATTACTGAAGAAAATGAGGACACTTATCTTGATAATCTCATTGAGCATTATTCAGCTGATACCTGCATTTGCTCAAGATGGCAATGATATTCTAATTTTAAGTGCGTTTTATTCACATTCTTCATATAGTGTTGCGGTAAGCGGAACAACGCATGAGGATGTACTAGCTGTAGCAGTATTATTATATGATGTTGATTCTGAAAACCTACTTAGAATGGAAACTTTTAAAGTAGTTGATGGAAGATTTAGTGGGTCAATATCAATTAGATTATTCAAAAATGGAATATATACTATTAAAGCAGCTAATTATGAAGGAGGAAAGTACAAAGAAGCAGCATTTTCATATGCAGAGCCTCCACCAATATTACCACCACCGCCACCACCGCCACCACCGCCTGCTCCTAGACCTCCTGATATAGGTTCAGGTAGTCTTGCTGGGGAGAATTACATTATAATAAATCCTCCTCCACCGCTGCAGACTGCTTTTATAGGAGCACCGTTTATGTTTAATGTTGAAAGAGATGATATTTTAAGCGCTATGTCTCAATTTGAAGGAAATGGTACTCCTAGTAATTTAGCGATTAATATGCAATCACCACCACCTGAGTCGTGGGGGTCTCCAAATGAGGAGGATTCTCCATTAATGCTTCGTCTACAAAGCAACTCGATTGATGATATGGTTAGCCATAATGTAGATACATTGCAAATAAATACAGATTTTGCATCTATTCAGCTTGGAAACAATGTGTTAAACCAGTTGAATAACTTAAGTGAAAGAGACGTTACGGTAAGTATGGAGTCAGTTTATCCTCCGTTAGATAATGAATTATCAAGATTAATTGGCATTAGGCCTATTATACGATTTGAAGTAAGAGCAGATGGTGAGTATGTTTCAGATTTTGATGAACCTATAAAGCTAACAATAGACTATGAAAAAGAAATTTCAGAAAAGATTGAAGCTTTACTAATTTACAAAAGAAGCTATTCAATAGATGAAATGAAAGAGGAAAACGAAAAACTTCTGATTATGAGTAATTATGTTAGATTACTCTCTGAAACTTATTATAATCTTGCAAGAAGACATTTTGTTATAGATACCAATTCACTTTCTGACTTTATGGTTGGTTACAACGAAGTAAATTTTTCAGATGTAAAATCAAATGATGAGTATTTTAATGCTGTTACATATATTGCCGCGAGAGGAATTACAGCTGGTACAGGTAATAGCATGTTTAGCCCAAACTCAAATTTAACTAGAAGTGAGTTCTTAGTTTTGCTAATGAGAGCTTTTAATATAGAAACTGACAATGATATTGAAAGCAATTTTGTTGATGCAGGTAACACTTGGTACACAACTGCATTGGCAACAGCGAAAAAAATGGGCATCTCAAGCGGAATTGGAAATGATATGTTTGCTCCAACTAAAGAAATAACAAGACAAGAAATGTTCGCAATGATTACTAATGTTCTAAGAGTTACAGATAGGCTTCCTGAGACCGATGGAGTAGATTATCTTACTAATTTTGAAGATAAAGATCAGATAGCGAAATGGGCAATAGAATCTATACGTTTACTAGTTGAGATTAATGCAATCGATAACATTAGTGAAATAACCCCTACAAGCACAGCAACTAGAGCTGATGCAGCACAACTTATATACAACTTGTTAAGTAACTAAAAATTGCCTCCATTTTATAGAGTTAAATAAACTTTATAAACTGGAGGCAATCTTACTTTAGTTCCTTGTCAGCTCAAAAAATAAATCTAAATAGTTTCCACTATTAATTTCTTCAGTATATATAGCACCATCTATTGGGCTCACAAGAATATAATATGAAGTGCTACTTTTCTTTCCTTGGTAGAGGTATGCTTTTTTAATATGATTAGAACTAGGCATATCAAAATACAAGATTGAGTTAGGATCAAGAGAAGATACTTCTGAATAATCACTTGATTTAATGATCTCATATCCCTCCTTATAAGTAATAGCAGGCGATACATAAATAAGATAAACAAAAGAAAAGACTACTAATACCACTGTCAAAATAAAAAGTTTAGGTTCACTCTTAGAATCCCTACTTTTATAGTTAATAATGTTAGAAAAAAGGAATGTAACAAGGATTACAGTTAATAATCTTGTATCAAAGACATTAGCATAAGTAACATATTGCATGTAATAAATTAGTGAAATAGTAAGAATACAAAGTATGATTTCGGCTAAAAACACCTTTTTATCCTTTGACATAATATACACTCCAATCTATAAAGAATTATAGCACAAATAAAAGACTGCTTGAACATTAAAATGGAAGAAAATGGATTTTAATCATTTTAATTTGATGGTATAATTGAGTAAAGTTAATGATCTGATAATAATTTCGTAAATATTAGTTTATTATTTAGGTAAATTCAAGGAGGGCTGCTTGAAACAATAGAACATTTCATCTGTGTCATAGGACAATATCAAGATTTTTGGAGGAAAAGAAATGAAAAAAACCATAGCAATTATTCTTGTATCATTACTAGTTTTTAGTGGCCTTGTTGTTTCAGCAAAGACAGAGAGAGAACTTCGAACCCTAGAGGGTTCTTATAAGATAGATGTATCTATATCAAATTCAGACAATGCAAATTTACAGCTAAAACACTCATATGGGATAGACAGGTCGCTTACTCCTGATTTAATTGATCACTCATTTGTTGTTGATATAAAGTATGTAGATGGGCAAATGCTCTTATTTAATAGAGGAGAAGAAATTAAAAATAGTGGGATGAGCTCAAACAATGAGCAGTTTAACTTTAACTTTGTGTATGAAGTGCCAAACTCTGCTATACCTGGAATTGGATATCAAATAACTGCAGTAGTAAAATTTAATGACTCTCTTAAAAGCTTTGATGATATATCAGCAACTAGGCTAACTTTATATTATATACATCAAAGAGATGGCGAAACTCGGTATGGAAGTATAGGTAACGGGACATTTACAATTACTAAAGTAGGAAATGAAGTAGAGGATGAGCCAGTAGATCATACTTTACAGATGCAAGATGCTAAGCCAATGGCATTGACTTTTGTAAAAGGGCTGGTTCAAGTTAAAAGAGCAGGGACAGATCAGTTAGTAAGAGCTAGAAGAAACATGCCTATAAATCCTGGTGACACTGTATATACAGGAAGAGATTCTTATGCAGATGTTGGCTCAAATATGGGTGAATTTGCAATTAGTGGACATGATTTTACATTGATGCCGATGTCGTCATTTGTAGTTCCCCATGAAAAGGTTGAGGTCCCAAGGAAAAGTAAAGTGAGAGTTATAGCTGAAGACATGATAGATAATGTTAAGAAGCTCTTTAGCGATGATTTTGAAATAGAGACACCATCAGCGGTTATGGGAATACGTGGTACTGATTTTATTATTGATGTAGATTATGATGGTAATACTACTGTACTTTTAATTGAGGGTAGTGTAGAAGTTAAAAGTAAATATGATGACAGTAGTGTAATGCTTGAGCCTGGTCAAAAGGTAGTAAGTATGCTCAACAATCCAATCGGTCAAATAGAAGAGCTTAATATGTATGAAAGAAGTTTATTTGATGAGATTGACTATGACACTTTACCTGATTACTATTCTGATTTAGGAGAAGATGAAGTAATCGAAGATATTGAAGCATATAATATGCAAAGAGATAGCGAAATAGATAATGAGCTTATTATTGATGAGGACCCTACTGTTGGAGAGATTGCTCAAGGTGAAGTTGAGAATGATGAAGGAGATGGGCTGGGATTATTCCTAGGAATAGTTGCTGCTGTTATTCTTGTCATAATAATGCTTATAAGAAAATTAATTATGATTATATTTAAAAAGAAATAGCATATAATAATAAAAGGGATAGTTAAAAAGTATGCTATCCCTTTAAATTTGCTAAGGTTTAGTAGTTATACAGGTTTAGCTATTGGCATTATCATCTAATGGGTCATGAATCACATATCCAATATCCCACCAGTTAACAATTGCATCCATAAGCGAATCTGCTGAAAAATATCGATCTTTTCCTCTAGGTGTTCCATCATTAGGATAAGTTTGTCCCCAGTTATTAGGGTCATAAACTTCAAAATATGAGTCATCATCGACTTCCACATAACCTTTCACAATGATAAAGTGCCCATCATCATAATCATAAAATCTGTTTATGCGCATATCTACTCTAGGATCTACTGGAATGTATCCCATGTCAACACATAAAAGTATGATGCTATTGTCCTCAATAGTTTCTTTCATCTCTATTATGCCAGATTCTTTGTCATCTGAATTAAAAAAGATAAATCCATAGTCTACGTTGTGCCCTTTAAAATATGTCTGTACTGTATTAGTAGACCACCATCCACCTTGTAATAAATATTTATTTCTAGCATCTTCTGCTGTTTCACTGAAAGATTCATCAAGCCAGTGAAGTGCCATAACAGCAGAACTAGGGCCACAATTATTATTGCTGTGTTCTCCAGTTTCACCTTGGTCAATAAACCAATTATAATCCCTATTATTTCCTACATAATAGTTTACTTCTTGGCCTCCAAACCATTCATCAACGTTGCTTTCAATTCTAGCACTTTGCTCCTCTATTAATCTATCTCTTTCAGTAATCTCCACTTCTTGGCAAGCACTAAAAATTAATAATACAATAGCTATAATTAATACAACATGTTTTCTTTTTTTTAATTGCATAAAGAATCCTCCTAAAAAATAGATTCGTCACAAATAGTTAACAGAGTCTCTTTAATGAGTATATATAAAAAACAATACTCCATTGATATGCTATCATTACTTTGATATATACTCAAATAGTGTAAAAAACATTTATCAAAATATACCATTGAATAAGATAATAAGCAACAAGTGTGTCTTAAAGAGTTAAACGTACAAGAAATTTGATTATATAATGAAATTCTTATATAATATATGAGGATTTTTGCTATAAGGTGTTGACATGAGTATATTCATGAGTTAACATATAACAAAACCCGCATATAAGTAATATGCGTTATTAGGAGGAAGAGTTATGGATATATTCAGAGCAGGGGTGCAATCAGTTATAGACTATGTAACAGTTAATCGAGCCATATCACTAACTATTGCATTTTTCCTTTCTGGGGCAATAACTGAATTTTTATCTCAAGGTGCAGTGTTAAAGTATTTTGGACCAAAGTCAAATAAGGTGCTGGCTTATCTGATAGCTAGTGTATCAGGTGCAATTTTGACAGTGTGCTCTTGTTCAGTACTACCAATGTTTGCAAGCATAAGGAAAAAGGGAGCAGGAATAGGTCCTGCTGTTACATTCTTATTTGCAGGCCCATCTATTAATGTATTGGCTATAGTTTTTACATTTACTTTAGTAGGAGTGGATATTGGATTTGTTAGAATAATTGGAGCTGTTATATTATCAATAGTTATAGGTTTAATTATGTTTGTCTTATATAATAAGAGTGAAGAGACTGATAGTGATAGCAAAGCATTTGTAATTGATGATAGTAATAACAGAACTTTTATTCAAAATGCGTTATACTTCTCAACTTTACTAGGAATTCTAGTAGCACATTATTGGCATCCAATGACAAGAAACATACTTGTAGTTTTACTATTCATTCAACTATATGCTTTCTTTGATAAGGAAGAGTTACTTGATTGGGGTGTTGCAACTTGGGATTTAGCGAAAAGAATTATACCACTTTTCTTTATAGGTGTTTTCTTAGCAGGAATTATTGAAGCAGCAATTTCACAGGAGCTCATGGCAAGCTTAGTTGGAAACAACAGTTACGCAGCTAACCTGTTAGCCAGTAGTTTTGGTGCGTTAATGTATTTTGCAACTTTAACGGAAGTCCCAATAGTTAATAGTTTCTTAGCTTTAGGTATGTTTAAAGGACCTGCCTCAGCATTGCTAATAGCAGGGCCATCACTTAGTATTCCAAACATGATTGTAATTTCAAAAGTGCTAGGCATTAAGAAAACGGCAACATATATATCTTTAGTAGTAGTTTTAGCTGCAATTGTAGGTAAGATAGCAGGAATATTGGTTTTTTAGTGTGTGTTAATTGATAGTTGCAACAAAAGAATTTGAAAGATGTTTTAATGAAAAATTTAAAGGAGGAATCTAGTATGAGAATTGAGGTATTAGGAACAGGCTGTCGTAAGTGCAAAAAGCTATATGCTGTTGTGGAAAAAGTGTTAAAAGACAACGGTATTGAAGCTGAGCTGTTAAAAGTTGAGGACATAAATGACATAGCTGAATATGGTGTTATGAAAACTCCTGCGCTTGCAGTAAATGGCGAAGTTGTTTTAGTAGGTAAGGTACCAAGTGCTGACGAGGTACTAGAGCTAATAAAGAAGTAGTAAGTTAAGGGAGGATCTATAAGATGAGAATGCTCGAGCAATTTTTTCCAGAGTTCACTGAAAAGTTTAATGAAATAGATCAGCTTTTAGAAGAGAATAGAGTAATTGATAAGAAAACTTATGAGTTCATATGTTTTGCTTTAGCTATTAAAGCGAGATCACAACCATGTGTGCTTAAGCATTTTAAAGGAGCATTAGACCAAGGTGCTACTGTTAAAGAGTTAAGCTATATTTTAGCACTAACAACTCGAGAGGCAGCTGGTGGAGATGACTGCTTTACTCATGGAACAATAGGTGACTGGCGAGAAATTATAAAAGGCAATGTTGATTGTGGGTGTGAGTTTGATTATACAAGTAAAGATGAGTAATATTTGACCTAAGGCATTTGTCTTAGGTTTTTTTTATTTATTGAAGGAATATCTGATATTTTATAGAAATATATGTCATCAAAGCTTGGAGGTTTATCAATGTGGATATATGCTCGTCTGTTAATATATGTAATTTTAATGTTTACATTCGCTTTTGTAATAACTACTTTACCTAGATATTTTAGTTTTAGTAAGTCAAGTTTCAATAAGGCTACTGGGATTGGCTTATTTGATGTTTTATTTGATAAGGGGACTTATGGAGAATTTTTGACATATAGGATGCTTGAAAACTTTGGTGATGATAGCCAAGTATTTGCAAACATATATCTTCCTAAGGCAAATGGGGAAACAACAGAAATAGACTTGCTACTTGTCTCGAAAACAGGTATATACGCTTTTGAATCTAAAAATTATAGTGGTTGGATATTTGGAAATGATAAAAATAAGTACTGGACGCAAACACTCCCAAATAAACAAAAAAACAGATTCTTTAATCCTGTATGGCAAAATGCTGGACATATAAGTGCACTAAAAAATGTATTAGGAATTGATGTAGATGATGTCTATAAATCATATATCGTGTTTAGTGAAAGATGTGAATTAAAGGAAATAGAAGTTACATCAAAAAATGTGTTTTGCTTAAAGCGAAACAATCTTATGAGAGTCTTAAAACAAGACTTTAACACCTCATATAAGTGGCTCACAAATAAAAGTATTAAAACTATTTCAGAAATATTAAATGATTATACTTTAGCTTCAAAAGAAGTAAAAGATGCACATATAGCAGCGATCCAAAGGAAACATGGCAGGAATTAATAAGGAACAAGCATGTTTAACGCTTGCTCCTTGGTTTTATCGGTTATGGGATGTCTTTTTCGAACCAATGAACAAGAAAGCAGCACCCATAGCTATTAAAATAAAAACAGGGTAAAAAAATGCTTCAAAACTGTAACCAGAAACTACTGTCCTCTGTATACTTTGCATAGCCCATTTATGAGGAGAAAGATTTGATAAAAGCAACAGAGCTTTGTTTTGTACAATTTCAAGAGGCCACATTGTTCCACCTAGCATTCCAGTAGCAATGAGAACTATTGGAACAATGGTGTCAAGTTGCTCATATGTTTTTATGAATCCTGAAAGAAATAGCCCAAAACTTGTCACACAGAAAATAAAAGCTGCAAATACTATAAGTAATAACCCCGTATTTATACCCCAGTTAGCACGAGTTATAATTCTTCCTATAATGAAAACTAGTGAAATTTGTGCTAACCCTGTTATGAAAGAAACAAGTAATAAGCTTGAAACATTACTAAAATTTGAAATGGGTGTTACTAGTTTCCTTTGCCATGTACCATCTTGTTTCTCTTTTAGAATATCTCCTACAAGGTAGACAGCTGTAAATGAGACAAAAAACAAAGCAAATCCAACTAGGTAATGCAAACTAGGGACATAATTCCAGTCTTGGTTAATATCTAAGGTAGTTAAAGATACTGAAATAGGTACTCTGTGCTTGAAGTAAAAATCACCAGTGCTAAAAATATTACCCCTCAAAAGTGCTTCGTCTTCAACTTGGTAATTATCTACAAGAATGTTTACAATATTATCTATTGTATTGATTTCTATGTAAGCAGATCTAATATCAGATATAGCTTGATAGAGTTCAACAGAATCTTTGCTTTTTGATATATTGACTGTTGGGTTCTGTTTTTTTAGTAGATCTTCCTCAAAACCTTCTGGAATGGCAATAGAAGCTATTGCTCTACCACTTTCCACATTATTAATCGCATATAACAAATCAGCTTCCTGATAGTTTAGTGTACTATTACTTTTCAATTTACTTATGATACTTTCTGATAGAACAGTGTTATCTTCATCTATGACATAAACTACTGGACGATATGTCCCGCTCATAGAAGAGGTGAATATCATAGTTAGAACTATAGACATACCAAGCATGATAAGTATTAAAGCTTTTTTGTCTTTTAGAAGCTTTAGTCTTAAACTAATTAAATTAAGCATTTTGTCTACCCTCTTTTCTTAGCATGAATGTTCCGCTTACTATAAATACAGCTGAAACTAAAACTAGATTTAGATACAAAGGTATAAGTTCACTAAAGTTTGATCCTTCTAGTATTCTTACATATATTCTCAATATCGAACCATTTGGAATATACTCACTTAGTGTTTGAATAAACCCTGGCATTACTTCTATAGGTATAAAGTTGCCTCCAAGAAGAGCAAAAACTTGGATTATAAAGCTTGTAAAAGCATCATAGACCTTGTAGGAGTTATGCTTTAAGGTTAATGCTATGATTAATAATCCAATAGCTGCTACAGCCAAAGCAGAAATTAGTATGGTTACAAAAACCTGAGGCATACTTACCCAATTTACCGAAAATGCAAATCTTGAGAATAAAATCATTACAGTTGATTGCGTAATTACTAGTAACGTAGTCATTATGAATTTACTAAGTATTATTTGAGAAAACTTAACATTAGTTGACATTAATCTCATTGAAGTTTGATATTCATGTTCATGTAACATGTATTTTCCTGCGTAGCCAGCACTGAAAAATATAAACATTGATAACATAGCTGCAGTGTAATACATGAACGAACTAATAGGGTTTTTGCCTTCTATTGTATAATCAGTTATTGTAATCTGGCTGTTTACTAAGGTACTGAAATCTAGGTTGTTAACAAGATCAAAAGTGCTGTCAGTTAAATCAAATCTGGAGGCTTCTTCTAGCAAGATATTCTTAGAGATAATAGAAGCAGATATAATATCACTAAAACTTTGAAAGAAACCTTCAATTATTCTGCCTGTATAAGGCATATCAGGGTGACTCACCACTTTAATTGATATATTGTTTCTAAATGGTGTCAAGAAATTAATATACATATCAAATATAAAGTTTTCAGGAATTATAACAATCGCAGATACCTTTTTATCACTTAATAATTGATTTGCATTTTCCATGTCTACAATTTGATAATTAATAGCCTTCGCGACTTCTTCAAGATCCAAAAAGTCTTTAAAAAGAATATTTTCAGGATCAAGTAGATCTGTGTCAAGATTAATTTCACCAGAAGCGTATTGACTGAGTATTCTAGAAACTTCTTCGTCTGCACGTTCAGACTCTATATTCTTTTCATATTCTTTTACCACTGCTATATTAGCAATAAATGAAGACCCTGCTGTGGTAAAATTGTTAGCTAATGCAAAACCTAGTATAGTTGTCAGTATTATAGGCATTAGTAGTACAATTGCTAAGGCTTTTCTATCAGAAAAAATTAGCTTTAAATCTTTAAGAATAATATTAATCATTAAAACCACCTAATCTCTTAATTCTCTTCCAGTTAATGAAAGGAAAACAGCTTCTAAATCAGGCTCTTTGATATCCATAGATAAAAGTTTTCCATCATGATCAGTTACTACGGTCAGTATTTCTATATAGCTTGTGCTATTACTAATCATACTTACTTTTATCAAATTATCAGAAAAAGTAACAGAATCAACAGAAGCCAGCTTATTAATCGAATCAGCAATATTCTCTATATTACCAGTAATCTCTAGATGAACTTGTTTTTCTATTTTTGTTAGTGCAACTAGTTCATCTTTTGTACCACCTGCTATGATTTTACCTCTATCTATTATAAGAATCTTCGAACATAGAAATTCAACTTCTTCCATGTAGTGGCTTGTATATATAATAGTTGTGCCATTGTCACTAATATCTTTTATTGAATCCAAAATATGTCTTCTTGACTGTGGGTCAATGCCTACAGTTGGCTCGTCAAATATCATAAGACTAGGATTATGAAGCATAGCACAACCTATGTTAAGCCTTCTTTTCATTCCTCCAGAGTATGTTTCAACTTTATCTTTAAGCCGATCTTTTATACCAATTATGTTAGCAACATTCTCTATTCTCTTATGGAGGTCTTTTTTGTTAACCTGATTAGCCCTTCCCCAAAAGACTAGATTATCCATTCCAGTAAGCGTAGGGTATAGAGCAATTTCTTGAGGTACGTATCCCAGATTGTTTTTCAGTGCTTTACTGCTTTTTTGAATATCCTCACCATTAAATAGTATTCTTCCTTGATCTGGCTTAAGTAGCGTAGATATCATCGCTATAGTGGTAGACTTTCCTGCTCCATTTGGTCCAAGCAGACCAAGAACCTCTCCTTGGTTAAGTTCAAAGGAGATTCCATCTACAGCTTTTGTTTTACCATATGATTTGTGCAAATTCTCTATTTTAAGCATATATATCTACCTTCCAATCTCTATAAAAAATTCATTTTCAAAATCTTCAAAATCTATAATATTATCATCACTGAAGTCTGGCAAATCAAAGTTCTGTTCACCATTATTATCCCAATATTCAAGCTTAATGTTTATATCTGTTGAAATAAGTTCATCGCCTAATACAAGATTAATAAACTCGTTGACTATATAAGCATCCACATCAATGTATGACTGATATGAAAATTCAATTTGCTCTAAATTATCGATCCAAGGAATCATTGTTTCAGAAAAGGTTTGGTTATCAGGTACATGTATGAATTGCTCAAACACTTCTTCATTCTCTTCAATGGTCGTGATAATACGCTTAATAAAATCTTTTAATTGATCCTCGGATGGCTTGATTTCATACTTTGTAGCTCTTACATCTCCATCTTCTATGGCCATAACAGTGTTACTACCCCTTACTACATTTTCTCTTTCTAATAAAGCTAACCATTCAGTTGATAAAAGTGTTAACATTTGATCAATATTAAAGTTAGCTTCATTAATGATGTTTTCCTGGGAAATAATTTCACTCAATTTTAGGTATTTACTTTGCATGGGAAGTTTTAAATAAGCTTCATCAGATAAATCAAAAATTACGAAGTCATAACCAACATCTTCTGATTTGATGTAAATGTTATATTGTTCAATCTCTTGATTTACATCAAAAGATGAATATATGATAAAGTCAAAGGTTTCCGTCGTTGTAGCTTGCTCGTCATCTAATAAGTCAATATTGTTAGTACTAGTATTTATTGTGACGGTTGTTCTCATTTGCCCGCTAGTTAAGTTGTTAGTATTCCTGACAGCTCTATCGTACATTTCAAATGGCTCTGAAATACATCCGACCAAGAGTAGTGAAGTAATAAGAAAAAGTAAAATTAATTTTTTAGTGTTTTTCATTTTGATTCTCCTCATGTGTTAATTGACTTAAGTATATGAAAAAAAGATTAAAAAATACATATATCATAGGTCACATTTGGGGGTGACTTAAGTCATATATTGATAAAAAAGATAAGAATAGCGCATTTAAAATGCTTAAAATGCGCTAAAGTCTGTTTTTTATGGTAAAAATAGCTAATTGGGTTCTATCTCTAATATCAAGTTTTCTAAATATACTAGTTATGTGATTTTTAACGGTGCCTTCGCTTATATATAATTTTTTTGCGATTTCATTATTTGATAAACCCTTAGCAACTAATTTACACACATCTATTTCTCTATCTGTTAGCTCAGTTACTAGTGGGTCAGGTTCAAATTCTAAATTTAATCTTTTGTATTTAATAGCAAGATCTTGATGGGTTCTTGTGATTTCATTATAAAGTACAACTACTTTCTCTTTTTCACCTTGAATAATCTTTAGTAGATAAAGTGAAATAAAGGTTATAATTGTAAATAATGAAACGGCAATAGACTCTGCTATTGTTGAAAAATTTCTAACTAATATTAACATATAAATGTATTTTGATAGAGAGGTAATGCTAACAATAACTCCTAACATATTAAAGTATTTTTTCTCAAAGGTAAGTGCTATTTCTACTAATATAAGTAAGAATAAAATATGAAGAGCATAATTAACTACATATCTGGATAATCTTTCTAGCATGAAAACAACCATTGTATCAAATATTACAAACCCTACTAGTAAATTGTTTTTCATTCTTATAAAAAATCTAACAAAAGTAGACAATAGTAAAAATGAGGATAAGATAATTAAATAAACTTGCCTTTGAGGCATGGCTTGCTCGTATCTAAAAGCAAGAAAAAGTATTGCTATGAAAACTATAAGCTTAACTAAATAGTACTTTTTTTGCATTTTTGTCCTCCTGATTTCTATATATATATAATAATACAGTACAATAAGCTAACATTAAAGCTCAAATTTCTATATATTTATACTAGATGAAGATATAGGAATAATGTATAATAGTGAGGTAATAGAAAGGAAAAAGTAAAATGAAAGACAATAAAACTAAAATAATTAAGTCAATACTCACAGCTGTAACTCTAATTGTTGTTGCTGGAGCAATAGGGTATGGAGTAATGGAGCCAAAAATAAACTTCAGTAATGATTCAATAGAGATAAGTGGAATGTATGGAGTTTCAATAACAGCTGATGAAATTGAAAGTGTTGAGATGAGAAGTGAGTTGCCTAAAACCACAAGTAGGACTAATGGTCTAGATTTTCTCTCTGTAAAAAAAGGTCATTATAGGCTTGAAGAATTTGGCAAAGGAAGATTGTTTGTTCACGACACAGCTGCGTCACCGGTAATAATAAAATTGCACGATGAGAGTGTAGTGATTATTGCACTTAAAGATAGAGTGAAAAATGAAGAAATCTTTAACAAAATAAAAGAACTGATTAATAGTTAGCACGGCTCAGCATATTAAAAGAATAGAATAAGAAACATATTTTCATAAAAATTTGTAAATCAGTAGATTATACTCAGACCACATAATTTATACAAATACATAGATATTATTGGTATAATTAGAGCATATAAGATATATGCTCTGTTTTACTTTAATCTAGCTAGGAGGAACAATTTTGAAGAAATCCCTAAGAACAATCGTAACCTTGTTTTTATTAACCTTAGTTTTTGTATTTAGCTATAACTTTGCAAGTGGAGCAAGTCTAGAAGGGCAAGGCACAGCTGAGAATCCTTATCTAATAGAGAGTTCAGCTGATCTTGAATTATTTAGCAACTACATCAATGATAGCCCAGAAACAAAAGAGCACTTTAAGTTAACTACTAATATTAATCATGAAAAGAAGTGGACACCGATAGAGTTTGGTGGTGTTTTTGATGGAAATGGATATAGTATAGAGCTAGACACTCTTGTTGGGGAGGGTGATTTTGGATTCTTTAATAAGCTTTCTGAAGGAGGATTAGTAAAGGATTTAACAGTTTTAGGAGACATAAAGATTGAGAACTCTTCTGAAAATACTCTTTTGGATGTGAATGTAGGTGTTACTGTAGCACTTAATTTTGGTAAAGTTGAAAACGTAGTGTTTAGTGGAGCTATCATAATTGATAAAGAAATAGAGTCTTTAACACTGGGAGGCTTAGTTGGAAAAAACTATGGAGAGATTATAGACTCAATTAATGAGGGGAGCATTAACATTTTAGATGGTTTTGTCAACAATGTTATTGTAGGAGGTATATCAGGAGAGTCAAGTAGCTCATCCTCACGCATTAGTTTTAGTAAGAACAGTAGTAAAATAAAAGCATATTCAAAGAGCAAGCTAACACTAGGCGGGTTAATTGGTGTCGTTAGTGAAAGAGCATCGATAAAAGATCTTGAAAATCATGGAGATATAATTGCTGTGATAGATATAAGTGCAATTAGTGATATTGCTTTGAATGTGGGTGGTATAGTAGGGGTAGCAGAAAATGTTGTCTTAGAGAATATAGTTAATTACGGAATGATTAACTCAAGTTATTTAGGTCGAGATGTAGATAGGGTGATAAATTATGCTGGCGGTTTAGTTGGGAAGCTTAACAATCGAGCTGTTATCAGAAATAGTAGTAACAAAGGTGATGTAATTGTAGAAAATGGCTACTTATCAATTGGTGCAGGTATAGCAGGAGATGCTACTAATGGTATAATTTATAACTCATTCAATATTGGTGAAGTGAAATCAACATCTACAAGTGTAAGACATAGAACAAGTGCAGTAGGTATAGCTTCAGGGCAAGCAATTGTAGAGAATACCTATAATATTGGTTTAACACTTGTGAGGCAAGGAGCTTCTGAAGAAAAACTAGGCAGTGGACTTTTTGACCTCACCTTTAATCAAAGTAGCGATAAGTTAATGTATAATTACTGGTTAGGTGAAAATAAGGCCGTCACTGATAGCAGAAGATTATTAAAATCCAGTCAAATTGCTGATGCATATACTTTAGCTGACCCAGTAATAATAAATGGACAATCTTATTCAAGTTTAGTAAATGCACTAAATGCTTGGGTAAGAGCATTTGGACAAAATTATGACACATGGGCAATAGAGGATGATATTGTAACTTTTGGAGAAGTATCTGAAACTGTTTTTGAAAGAAAAGAGATATCATTTTCAATAGGAGAAGATCTAGATTATGGGACTCCAGTTTTAGTTAATGGAACTACAATGGTTCCAGTAAGGTTTGTTGAAGACCTTGGGGTCCATTTTGAGTGGTTAAGTCAACAAAGAAAAGTTATTTATAGGTACTTAGATAAAAGAGTGGAAATCAGTATTGGGCAAGAAACAGCTTTAGCAAATAATAATGAACTTAATATGCCTCAAAGAGCATATATAAACGAACAAAACAGAACGATGGTGCCTTTGAGAATGATTTCAGAGGAATTAGGTTTTCATGTTAAGTGGATATCAAATGCACAACCGATTACTATAATAAAAGAGACTAAGATTATAAATGAGTGATGCATTTGTGTTTAGTAAAGAAGAATTCGTTAATCCAACTTAAATAGCTGCTTAAGTTATGCAATAAGAGTAGCAAAGTATGCTTCTCTTGACTTAGTGGTGTTATAATACTACTGGGAGTGTGATTAGATGAAAAGAGTAATTGCTATAATAGCAATTCTGATGTTTATTATCACAGCATGCAATGGTTCATCTGAAGATAACAAAGAGGCTAATGCCCCTATACTAGGAAGCACATCGGGTAATATTTCACATGGTGGATTGATGTGTGGGCAGGATGACCTAGTCGCATATAGAAGTGAAGCAGATAGTTGGAGTTTATATGTGTATGATGGGCAAGAACACCAAAAAATTAGCGATGACAAACCTGCATCAATTAATATAGTTGATGATACAATTTACTTTGCTAACTATTCTGAAGGGTTTAAACTATATAGAATATCTGTTAATGGAGATTCAAGAAAGAAGTTAACTGATTATGGAGTCACTAATGTAAATGTCATTGATGATTCAATATATTACATTAATAGAGACGACGGCTTTTATCTAAGTAAGATAGATATAAATGGCGAGAATAAGGATATAATTTTGGAGGAAAGAGTTGGGGGACTTGTTACAGATGGTAATCATCTGTATTATAAGAAACCTGTAGATAACGGTTTTTTTGACCTATTCAGAATAGACTTTGATGGAGAGAACGAAGTAAGATTGACTAATGGTCACTATGTGCACTTTATCAATGTAGTGGAAGATTATATATTCTATTGGTCAGTAAACGAGCAAGTGTTAAGAAGAATAGATAAAGAAACACTAGAAAACATAGTTTTAATAGATACTAATGTTGATTATGTGAATGCAAACAATGGATATGTATACTTTTTATATGCAAAAGATTACTATAATATTTATAGAGTTGATTATAATGGGCAGGGATTGATGAAGGTCACTAATTTTCCTATGATGAAGCCAGATACGCCTAGTTATTTTCCTAGCTCGATTTTTGTCATAAACAGTGACGTATATTTTAGATCTTTCTCGCACTTAATAGAGGCTGATGCTCTTTCTGTGATAAGAAGAGGAGAACAGATAACAATATTTGATACTAGAATAGAATAGCAAGTAAAAACGCCCCAAACTTTGAATATTATATTATTTATATATTCTTATTGGGGCTTTGTAATTTTAAATTGCACAGTTTTTTCAAAGTATTCTTTCAATTTTACACAAAGGATTCATATTTAGTTCATTTTTAAGGTATAAAATATGTTTACAAGGATGGAGATTAATTATGTTTAAAATATTAGTAGTTGAAGATGATAATAACTTAAGAAAGTTGATGGCGACAGTATTGAGACAAAACGGTTATCACCCTATATTAGCAAGCAATGGTGAAGATGCCTTGGATAAAATAGACATAGAGCACATTGATTTAATTATCTGTGATGTTATGATGCCCATAATTGATGGCTATGAGCTGATTAAGATGTTAAGAGAAGCAAATTACAGTCAGCCAGTGCTAATGGTTACAGCTAAAGAGACTCTGGAAGACAAAAAGAAGGGGTTTTATGTGGGAACAGATGATTATATGGTTAAACCAGTTGATATGGATGAGATGATATTAAGAGTTGAAGCTTTAATGAGGAGATCTCAAATAAATACTGAGAAAAAACTTCAAATAGGAAAGACGGTTTTAGATTGGAAGAAGCAAACTACTAAACAAGCTAATGAATATATAGAGCTAACAAACAAAGAATTTGCTTTGCTTTTCAAACTGCTGAGTTATCCAGGCCAAATATTTACTCGCCAGCAGCTAATGGATGAGATTTGGGGAAGGGATAGTGATACAGATGAGAGGACTGTAGATGTGCACATTAAGAGGTTGCGAGATAAATTAATTGATAATAAGGACTTCTCTATTGTAACGATTAGAGGGCTAGGATATAAAGCAGATAAAAATGACTAAAAAAATAAGCATTAAACTAGCGCTAATATTTATATCAATTCTATTAGCATCATCAGTTATATCATTTGTAGTATCAGCTATTATCTCGCCTAGTTTTATCAATGAAATAAGGGATAATCAAGAAGAGGTTGCGTATATTATATTAGAACTTAAAGCAAAGACTGATCTTAGTCTTGATGAAATAATAGATGCACTAAGACCAAGCTTATACAATATTCAAATTGAAGATATAGATATTCAAGAGTCATTAACTGATGAAGAAATGATAAGTTTGGCAAGAGGAGAGTTTATAGAGAATCACACTTTTAGACTAAAGCAGAATTTTTTGATAATGCAAGTAGATGATTCAATAATTCGAATAGGAGTACAACCATCTGAGGCAGTTTTATTTCATATGATTTCAAGATTATGGGACTCATTTTTGCTATATATTATTATAGGAACGTTCATAATAATTGTGTTAGTTAGAAAAGTAGTTAAGCCAATAGTGAATGTAACTGAAGCTACACAAGAAGTAGCTAAAGGTAATTTTGATATAGAGCTAGAAGTAAAAAATGATGATGAAATAGGTCAACTCATGAAAAATTTCAATAAGATGGTAAAAGAGTTAAGAGATATTGAAATATTAAGAAAAGACTTCGTTAGTAATGTCTCACATGAATTAAAAACTCCTCTGGCTTCAATACAGGGTTTTGCAAAAGTGTTAAGAGATGAAAATCTGAGTGCTGAAGAATATAATGAGTATCTTGAAATAATAATAAATGAAACAAGCAGACTGACAAATCTATCTTCAAATCTACTAAAGATTTCAAAGCTTGAAAGCCAAGGGATAATAGAAGTAGATAGATTTCTTGTTGATGAGCAAATAAGAAAAGCAATACTTATGCTTGCACCTGTATGGGAACGAAAAGAAATTGAGTTTGAACTTGATTTGCAAGATGCTCCTATAACAGGCAATGAGGAGTTACTTAATAATGTATGGATAAATATAATCTCTAACGCTATCAAGTTTTCAAAACCTAAAGGTAGCATAAAAGTGAAGATTGAAGAGTTTGATTATAACTATCTAATAAAAATATCAGATAATGGAATAGGAATGACTGAAGAAACACGTTCTAGAGCATTTGAGCAGTTTTTCCAAGGTGAAGTTTCACATTCCGATGTTGGTTCTGGATTAGGTTTAGCTTTAAGCCAACGGATCATAGAGATCCATGAAGGTACTATTTCAATAGAATCTGAAGTTAGTAAAGGAACCACTGTCATTGTCAATTTACTAAAGGAGGAAGTCTAGATGTATCCGCTATATTTTGATTCAACAATAATAATATTAATACCTGCAATGATTTTAGCAATGTATGCTCAAAGTAAGGTTAAGAGTAATTTTAGTAAATATCTTAGAGTAAGGTCATTTAAAGGGCTGACAGGAGCAGAAGTTGCAAAACTTTTACTTGAAAGAAATGGACTGCATAATGTAAAACTTGAGCAGACAAGAAAGACATTTAGTGACCATTATGATCCAACAAAAAAAACTGTGAGGCTATCCCCCGAAGTGTATAGTGGTAGTTCAATATCTGCTATAAGCGTTGCAGCACATGAAGTAGGCCATGCAGTTCAGCATGCAAAGGGTTATGCTCCCTTAAGGTTGCGTACTGCATTCCATCCAGTGGCAAACTTTGGATCATCAATGGCATGGGTGTTTTTATTTGCTGGATTGTTAATACCATCACTACAATCACTGTTTAGCTTTGGTGTAATTTTATTTTCATTAGCAGTCCTCTTTCAAGTTATCACATTGCCAGTTGAATTTGATGCAAGCAAGAGAGCCGTTGCTATGTTAGGAACTAATGGAATTATAATCCCAGAAGAACAAAAAGGTGTAAAAGATGTGCTTAATGCTGCAGCACTTACTTATGTTGCTGCCACAGCTTCAGCAGTATCGCAGTTACTAAGACTGATATTATTACAGCGCAGGCGTTCCTGATGAACTACAAGACACCTATAGATCAAGAAATTCTAGATAGGTTAATACTATCCTACCAGTTTGGGTTAGAAGAGATATTAACAAAAATAAAGATTTTGCAAAAAGAGTTTAGTATGATGCATAGATACAATCCAATTGAACATGTTAAGAGTAGAGTGAAAAGTGTTGAAAGCATATATCATAAATTAACAAGAAAGAATCTAGACTATGACATACTTGCTATAAAAAAGCATATCAAAGATATTGCTGGAGTAAGAGTAGTTTGCTCATTTAAAAGTGATTTATATAGAGTTGCTGGAATGCTTATACAGCAGCCAGATGTAAATGTATTGGAGTATGAAGACTACATTGAATACCCAAAAAATAGTGGATATCAAAGCTTGCATTTAACTGTAGAGGTGCCAGTGTTTTTATCAGATAGGACTGAAAGAGTAAGTGTAGAAATACAACTTAGAACAATAGCTATGGATTTTTGGGCAAGCTTAGAACATAAGATTTACTATAAACATCGTATTGATGAGCCGCCAAAAGATTTAGTTGTTGAGCTTAAAGACGCAGCTAAGAAAGTTTCTATTCTAGATAATCATATGGAAGAAATTCATAAGAAGATGAGAGAATTAGAGATGCTATATAATTAAGATAAATCCCTATCCTTTTCTGCTTCCAGAATCAAAATGACCACTATATAGTGGTCATTTTGAGTTAAAAGAAGGACTTTCCCATCACATGCTTAATAATATAAGCAAGAAGATGACTAGAGGGGGTAATAAGGTGATACTAATTACTGGAGGAGCAGGTTATATTGGTTCTCACACAGCTTTGGTGCTATTAGAAGCAGGTTTTGACATAATAATTGTTGATAATCTGTCAAATAGCGAAAGATCTGTTATAGATAAAATTGAGAGATTGTCAAAGAGAAAATTTACATTTTATAAGCTTGATGTTACTGACAAAGAATCAATTGATTATTTATTTGCTAATTATAATATTGAAGGTGTAATGCATTTTGCAGGGTATAAAGCAGTGGCTGAGTCTGTAAGGGAACCCTTGAAATATTACTATAATAATGTCTTAAGTACGATACTTCTAGCAAAAGCGTGTATTGATAATGATGTTAAAAAGTTTATTTTTTCTTCTTCTGCTACTGTATATGGTGATAATGCAGTTCCTTTTAAAGAAGACATGGAACTTGGTGCTAGGGCAAACCCTTATGGAGAATCTAAACTAATGAGTGAGAGAGTACTGACTGATACTGTTAAAGCTAACGAATTGTTTGCAGTCTCTCTTTTAAGGTATTTTAATCCAATAGGAGCGCATGCAAGTGGGTTGCTGGGAGAGTCTATACATGGTGATCCAAATAATCTAATGCCATTAATACTAAAAGTTGCTACTGGCGAGTTGAAAGAACTAACTATTTTCGGAGATGATTATGCCACAATAGATGGCACAGGAGTAAGAGATTATATTCATGTTATGGACTTAGCCAGAGGGCATTTATTAGCCTATCAAAAACTTAAGAGTGGTATAGAAATATATAATTTAGGGACTGGCCGGGGAACTTCAGTGTTAGAGTTGATAAATACATTTGAGAAGACTAATAATATCAATATACCATATAAGATTGGGAATAGAAGGGAAGGTGACCTAGCTGAATACTATGCAGATGTATCAAAAGCTAGAAGTGCACTATTATTTAAAGCAGAGAAAACGTTAGAAGACATGCTTAAAGATTCCTGGAGGCATGTAGTGTTAAACCACTATTAATTTTCTAAATTTAAAATAAATTTAAAGTTAATTTGTACATTTTTTGGCCCTTTTTCACTTGAGCATATTAACAACATAAAGAAAAATCTGGTATAATTAGAATATAGCTTCATAAAGATAGCAGAGACAAAGATAGATAGATAATATGGTAGATTCGCCACAGAGTAGTAACCCGATTAATAGTAATGGAGTAGATAGGGGTTAGAAAAAATGAATAAATCTTTGTTTAAGTTTGCAGCTTCTGGTTATTTGTTGACTTTTTTAGGAGTTATGAGTTTTTTTGTTATCTGTTATCGAGGATTTTCAGAACTTAACTTGGTTTTTTTAGCACCTTTACTTTTAGGAGTCTTTTTATTGATTTATAAGAGTAATGCGCTATATCACCGATCAAAAAAGCTAATAATACTACTAGACTTCTTATTTGTATTAGCACTTATACTTGTATTAGCTATTGATATCCCACACTTTATATCGATTATATTAGCAGTTCTGATTGGGGTTTTGGGTGGTTTTGGATTAATGAAGTTTACATTTAAAAGGGTGCGTTAAAAAGACAACAAAAGTTGTCTTTTTAACGTTATTAGAATAATAGATGCATTTCATACCAAGACGCTTGACCATGAGTAGAGTTAGAGGACCCTTTATTAATAAAGCCAAAGCTTTCATAGAAGGTGATGAG
This sequence comes from uncultured Clostridiaceae bacterium, assembly GCA_964546025.1. Lineage (GTDB taxonomy): Bacteria > Bacillota > UBA994 > PWPR01 > PWPR01 > PWPR01. Next base: position 3,543 of record CAZJHT010000018.1, on the reverse strand, counting down.
ATGTTTTTTACATGTTAAAATTAAACCAGCTTTGTTTCTCTTCTTTGCTAAACTAATAAATTCTAGCATTAGCTTAGTTGCAACTCCTTTATGCTGAAACTCTGGTAGAACATCTAATCCAAAAATTGTTTGATACATACCAGCTTTGTTATGCAAGTTTACATCATGATAAAGTTTATCAGGCAAGGCTAGTTCTGTTGTAATACTACCGTTAATAAAACCAATAACCTCATTCTCATAAACAGCTAACACAAAAGATTTGGGAAAAGTTGATAGCCGTGCTTTTATAGATTCGTAAGTTGCGGCCTCAGCAGTAGGAAAACATTTGGACTCAATATTATAAAGAGTAGATAAATCATTTATTGTAGCAAACCTAAACTGTATGTTCATTAATAACACTCCAATAGATAATATGATTGTTAATTATATTATGGACTTACATTTTATGCAATTTAGATGTAAAATATTATTAACCTTTAAAGAGTGAAAGGAGAATTCAAATGACCGATGATGTATATATGCCATTTGATCAAGCAGAAGATTTTATGATAGAAACATTTACTAGGTTAGGTGTTCCTCTTGAAGATGCAAGAATATGTGCTGATATCTTAATCGAAAGTGATAAAAGAGGCATAGAGAGCCATGGAGTAAATAGACTGAAGCCCATATATGTAGACAGAATAATAGCAAAAATTCAAGAACCAGTAACAAAGCTAGATATTATTAAAGAGACAGCAACTACTGCTGTGATGGATGCTAATCATGGTATGGGTATGGTGGCTTCTTATCATGCTATGAAACTGGCTATTAAAAAAGCCAAAGAATATGGAATGGGAATGGTAGCTGTGAGAAACTCTACTCATTATGGAATCGCAGGCTATTATGTGACAATGGCTACAGAGCATAATATGATAGGTATGACTGGAACTAATGCAAGGCCTTCGATAGCTCCAACTTTTAGTGTGGAAAATATGCTTGGTACTAATCCATTAACTATAGGACTTCCGACAGATGAAGAGTTTCCATTTGTATTAGACTGTGCAACGAGTATTACTCAAAGAGGGAAGATAGAGAAATATGCAAGGGCTGATCAAGATACACCATCTGGGATGGTCATAGGAGAAAACGGTGAAACTATGACAGATAGTCACGTGATACTCGATGCACTTGTTAAAGGTAAAGCAGCACTAGCGCCTTTGGGTGGTATAGGTGAAGAACTAGCTGGATACAAGGGATATGGTTATGCGACAATTGTAGAGATTTTGTCTGCAGCTTTGCAAGCAGGAAACTACTTGAAAATGTTAACTGGTATCAATGATAAAGGTGAAAAAGTTCCGTATGGATTGGGCCATTTTTTTATGGCAATTGATACAGAGGCTTTTCTAGGAGCAGAAGAGTTTAAAAAGGTAGCAGGTAATATTTTAAGAGACTTAAGAAATGCAAAGTTAGCACCAAATGAAGAGAGAATATATACTGCTGGAGAGAAAGAATACCTAGCATATCAAAAGAACAAAAAAGTAGGAGTTAAGCTAGATAAGAGCTTACAAGAAGATTTTAAGGCAATTAGAGATATGTTAAGTATAAAAGGAAACACTCGCTAAATTGCGAGTGTTTTATGCTAATCTGCTATATTAATATCTGTAACAATTCCAAATGAACTAATAGATGATTTTTCTAATGTTAGAATAAGTTGTTCATCTGTGATATTGTTCTCATACAAAAAGTTTCTAGCTTTTTCAGTAATAGCTATCATTATAATTTCATCAGAAATCATAAACTCTGAGAAATTTGTGTCTGCATCCCCTAAATAATAACCTGTTATTGTAGCATTATCTATAGCTGTTACTGATGTCACTGTAGCTATGCCTCCTGATACTTCAAAGCTTATATTAACCAAGGTGTTTTCTTCTAAGGATTCAACAGTGTCTCTTAAAGTTTCTTCAGTTCTAAAGCTTTTGACATGTAGTCCTGCATCAATCAAGTTTACTTCTATATGATTATTATCAATTTGACCTATGTAATAACCAATAGCAGATGTGTGATCAACATCAAAAGAAGGCTCCTCTTCTTCAGGCTTTTCTGAGGTATAGTGTATTTCTTGGTTTGGCTTAATTTCATACTTAAAAATACTTTGATCTACATTTGGGTTTACCTCAAACTCTAGAAATTCTCTAATTAAAACAGAGTTTTCATAATTTGATTCTATCTTTAGTGGCAGATTTACTTCATTTAACCACACTTTTGATAGAGGTTGATCTGAGTCAAATCTATACTGATAAATATCCACATTCTGGCCTAGGAAAGTAGTGCTTTCTAGTCTTTCAACATCAATGGCATGTTGCATTTGGTACACATAATCAGCTAAGTTATAGTCTTGGAGATAAAAGCTAACAGATGTTTCATCCATATAGTCAATAATTACTGTTTGCGGGTCATCTCCGTGGAAGCTAATCATCTTATCTCCACCATCATAAATTCTTGTAAACTTATTACCATTTGTTTTGGTAACGGTATAAAACATATTGTCCTTTTGATAAATGATGTCAATTTCTTGCTCGGTGGTGTTTCCATTTATCGTATGGGCAAATCTTAGACTTCCTTGATAACCTGTTATTGAATTATATGCTTCCATCATAGCGTTAGCAATATTAATGTTGTCATCACTTGAAAAGTATAAAAAGCCGGTGACTACAAAAATAAGCATTGCTGCGACTGTAATTATTTTTCTAAAAATTGATTTTGATTTCACTTTGTTTGATACTCCTTTGTTTATAGTTTGAGGATTCTTTAAGCTTTTTACAGCTCGAACTGTTTCAAACATCTCAGATAGTTCATCGTCGTATTGAGGTTTCTTTTCTTCGTTTAAATTATTTATGTATTGATCTAGTTTGTTTTCTAAATCTTTATTCATTAAAAAATCCTCCCTTCTCTAAAATTTTCCTTAACTTTTTCAGCCCTCTATATTGTAGACTCTTGATAGTTCCTTCAGGCTTATTTAGCATATGAGCAACTTCTTTCACAGAGTATCCATCAATAATTCTAAGTTGAATTACACTTTTATACTTCTTACCCAATTTATTAAGGGCTTCTTCAACAATTAGTTTTTCGCTGGCTTGTTCATTAACACTAATATCGAAGCCTTTTTCTTGCATATCTTCAATATTGACTATGTCAGGAGTGTTCATATTCTTTCTCCACTGGTCATAGATGACATGTTTGGCAACAGTATATACATAAGCTTCAGTATTTCTTGGATTAAATCTGCTACTTTTTATGTTCGCATAGATTTTCTTAAATACTTCTTGATGAAGTTCTTTGGCTTCTTCTTCATTTTGAACTTTATAGTATACGTATCTATACACTTTTTTACTTAGTGAATTATAAATATCATTAAATTCTTGTTCCTTATTTTTTACATTGCTCATGTTTGCCTCCTTTCTACAATATATAACGCATCTGAATGAGAATTGGTTGCATGAAACTAAACAAAGCGGTGGATGTCAAGTTAGTTGTCGCATTTTAGATTCTAGAATTACGTTATCT
>CAZJHT010000017.1:0-42894 GCA_964546025.1 uncultured Clostridiaceae bacterium | reverse complement strand
CATTCTCCTTTAAAACTAAAAAAGCTGTTGACATTTTTTTGTCAACAGCCTCAGTCATTCCTGAGCATGGAATGACTCTTTCTAATTTGTTAAATTAATAACAAATTTCAAAAACCATTTACAGAAAATCTGTAAATGGTAAAGCCCATATTAAGCTGTTACTGCTTCATTCATCTTGTTGTTAACAGCGTCTTTCCATTTACCTTTCTTGTAAAAGTACAATATTATTGCCCCTTCACCTAGGGTAAACGCAAAATAGCTTAGTGCAACAAACTGGAATGGCATGTTTAAAACTACTACTGCCAAAAATACAAATGGTAATTGAAAAGCCCATTGACCAATAATAGCTGATATTAAGAGTGGAATTGTATAGCCAGATCCAGTAAAAATTGTGGCAAGTCCAAGATAATAACCAGTTGGTATAAGACTTATCGCGACTATTCTAAGTGCTGGTACCCCTAAAGCTAAAACTTCAGCTTCATTGATAAACACCATAAAAAATGGCCTAGCTAAAATAAAAGTAAGTCCACTTAATATTCCCATGCTTATTATGCCAAGCTTTCCAGCAGTCCGAGCAGTTTCTATTGCTCTTTCAAGTAGGTTCTTCCCTATATTTTGGCCCGTCATGGCACTTCCCCCACTCATTAAACCTGCGAGTGGAATAAACAACAAATTAAAAATCCTACTAATAATACCCCATGCTGCAAGTGCAGCCGTTCCATAACCACCTATTAAAGATATTAAAATCATGTTTGTTATATTTCTTGTTAAATTGGCCATTGCTGGTGGGGTTCCAACTGTAATTAACTCTCTAGCCATTTTAAGATCAATTGTGAAAATATCTGAAAACTTCATACCAATAAAATTATTCTTTCCAAATAAGATATATCCACCCATTAATAAACCCACCATGTTAGCAATAACAGTTGCCACAGCTACTCCATATACACCCATGCCTAGTCCTGGCAAATTAATCACTGGTATTGTTTCAAACATGAAGATCGGATCAAGTACTACATTTATTATCGAAGAAACAAATGTGATTATCATCGGACTTTTTGAATCTCCACAACATCTTAAAGAAGTCTTAATTGTATATAAAGAGAAAAAGAGTGGCAAGAAAATCATCATGATGCGGCCATATTCAACAGCTAGATCAATTACTACAAGATCATCTGTTAACAAATGAAGAACTGGCCTTAAAATCACAAGCAATATAAACGAGGATATTATTCCTACTATAAATTTAAAAGAAAACGTGTTACTTATTGCATTTCTTGTTTTTCCCATATCTCCAGCACCATATGCTTGAGATATTGTAGGAACAGAACCTTGACCAATTATGTTATTAAGTATAAATACTAAAAAGTACACAGTACTAAATACTGTAATTGCTGCCACGGCTTCAGTAGATAATCTACCTACCCAAATCATATCTACAAGGCTATATAGTGTCTGTGCTAAAAAAGCTAAACTAGCTGGCATAGACATATATATGAGATTGCTCATAATACTACCTTTTGTTAAATCTCTTTGTCCTTTTGATTTATTTTTCTCCATTCTTCTCGCCCCCAAAAGCGTAGCTAATCAACTACGCTAGTATAGTCTATATAAATCTTGGGAGTCTGTCAAGTCTTATTTTGCTTACAAAAGGATTTCAAGAAAGGTAATCTTATATATACTTCTTCCCCCTTACATAAAAATGCTTGCTGTACTCAGCTGAGCTCATAATATTCACTCTTTTGCAAAATAGTTTTTTTACACTACTAAATGATTGCTTCCTATTCTCAGCATAAACACCATAACTTGTAGTAACTATTTTATTTGGCAAATGAACCTCCAAATCAGTAATAAATAAATCATTAACATCTATGTTCACATCCCAAATCTCAATAATACCATTTGGTTTAAGAACTCTAGTTGCTTCAGAGATTGCCTTACACTTTTCTTCACTTTTCAAATACATTAGTGAATAAAATATTGTTACTAAGTCGAAGGTATTATCAAGAAATTTTAGATCTGTTGCGTCCATTATTATTTTCATTGCTTCATTTGAAACTTCATCCAGTTCATTTTTTAGTTTATCTATAGAAATGACTTTACTACCATATAATTGCCCGATTATTCCTTCTCCACCACCACCAATATCTAAAATCACTTCTGCGTTTATTTTTTCTAAAACTATTTTTTGTCTATTCATTGTATATTTTTAGTCTGCCACTGCAGCTAATGACATTTCTATTTCTTCTAGTGCCTTTTTCCTCCATTTGCCTTTGTTGTAGAAGTACAAAGCAACTATAAGCTCACCTATTGCATAGAATATATAAGTACCAGCTAACCAGTAAAAACCTAGGTTTAATACTTTCGTTGTCAAAAGCATCAAAGGAATTTGCACTCCCCATTGAGCTATAATAGATCCATATAAAAATGGCATTGTGTAACCAGAGCCTCCAAAAAGAGTTGCAATACCATAACCATAGGCAAGAATAGGCATACAAAAAATTGCTGCTCTCATAGCTTTTGTCCCAAGATCTATTACCACTGCATTTTCAGAAAAGATATGCATTATTTGTGGCATAAAGACAAAGCCTAAAGCTGCTATAACTAACATTGAGAATAACCCAATTTTACCTGCTGCCTTACCAATTGATTCAGCTCTTTCTAGTTTATTAGCACCAATATTTTGGCCAACCATAGCACTTCCACCTTGAATCAATCCACTTATCGGCATAAAACCTAGATTAATCAATCTTCCACATATACCCCAGGCTGCGACTGCGAGTGTACCATATGTTGTAACTAACCCAATCATAATTAGATTAGCTAAGTTTCTAATAAGTCCTGAAGTCGCCTCAGGAAGACCAATTTTTGTTATCTTTTTAACCACATTCATGTCTATATTTGTTAAATCTTTAAGATTAAGCTTATACTTGCTTTTTGGACCAAACATAATGTAAGAACTAATTACTAAAGATAGTGTTGCTGATATTACTGTAGCTATTGCGGCTCCAGATATACCAAGGCCTAGACCTTGTATTCCTAGTAAAGGTACTCTGTCAAAGATTAAAATTGGGTCAAGTACAATGTTCAATATTGAAGTTAGAATGTTAATAATCATTGGACTTTTTGAGTCACCACTACAGCGTAAAATTGTAGTTACTGTAAATGTTGAAAAAGTAATAGGGAGGAATAAAATCCTTATACGCCCATAAGCTAGTGCATCATTTATAAGTGTTATATCCTTAGTGAACAGCATTAATAGTGGTTTAATAAAGATGAAAAGAATCACCGCTGCTATTACGCCTGTAATTAACTTAAATGTAAATGTATTAATTATTGCCACGTTTGCCTTGTCATCATCTTTAGAACCAAATGCTTGTGACAATATCGCTACTGATCCACTTCCAATTATATTATTCAATACATATACCATAAAGTATATAGAACTAAACAATGTTACCGCTGCAACCGCATTTGCTGACAACCTGCCAATCCAAATCATGTCTACTAAATCATAAATAGTATGACTCATCATTCCTAACATTGCAGGAACCGACATATACAAAAGACCCTTTACTATACTCCCTTGTGTCAAATCTCTTTTGTTCATTTATAAAGCCCACCTTTAATATTATTAATTTCTTTATTTATAATATTAAGATACACCCTTTATTTTTCGATGTCAACCCCTTTTTTAAACTTTTTTATTAATATATTTCATTTTTTTGTTTATATTTATTGATTATATAAAAAAAGAACCTTGAATTAATCAAGGCTCACCATGTATTTATGTTTTATCTCTTGTTGTGCTTATAAGCAATACCTGCAAACATTTTAATACCATACTCTAATCCAGCCTCATCCATATCAAACTTAGCGTTATGAAGTGGGTACTGCTCACTATCAGTCATTTTAATACCCAGCCTAAAAAATGCTCCTGGGACTTCTTCTACAAAGTATGAAAAATCCTCCCCACCTAAAGATGCAAAAGGCAGCTCTATTACCCCTTTGTCTCCTAGCAAAGAGCTTCCAACTTCTCTTATAAAGTCTACATGCTCATCATGATTTATAAGTGGTGGATATCCATAAGTGTATTTAAATTCATAATCAGCACCATGAGCGCTAACAGTTCCTTTTACTATTTCTTCAATTCTACTCTTTACTTTTTCTCTTGTTTCAGGAGTCAGCGTTCTGACTGTGCCATCTAAGTTAACTTCAGGGGCTATAACATTAAATCTAAAGCCTCCTTCTAGCTTGCCAATTGTAACTACTGCTGCGTCTTGTGGGTTTAAATTTCTACTAACTATTACTTGTAAATTATTAATCACTTGCGATGCAATTACTACAGGATCAATAGTTTGATGCGGCGATGCTCCATGACCGCCTTTTCCGATTATTTTAATTTCAATTCTATCTGCAGCAGCCATCATGGGTCCATTGATTACTGCAATTTGTCCTACTTCAATCTCTGGATTACAATGAAGACCATATACATAATCCACACCTTCAAGCGCACCGTCAACAATCATTGGCTTTGCACCACCCGGAGGGCTTTCCTCTGCTGGCTGAAATAAAAACCTAATTTTACCCGAATACTCTTCTATATTCTCCTTAATAAACTTCGCAGTTGCTAGCAATACTGCTGTGTGTGAATCATGTCCACAAGCATGCATATAGCCTTCATTTTTTGATTTATATGAAACATCATTAGCTTCAATAATAGGCAAAGCATCAATATCTGCTCTAAAAGCAACGGTTTTTCCGTCTCTTTTTGTGTCTATTTCTGCTAGTACACCCGTCTCAGTACACTCTCTAAACCAAATTTCATGTTTGCTTAAATAATCTCTGATAAACTTACTTGTTTCAAATTCCTCAAAGCCAGGCTCAGGATGTTGATGTAGCCATCTTCTAAGTTCTCTTACTTCCTCACGTAATTGTTCTGTATTAGTTATAAAGTTCATAACAATCCCCTTTTCTTATAATTTAGGTAATTTTAACTCCATAAGAAATATTCGATAATAAAAAGGATTTCCCTTTTATTTAGAGAATATAAATTGTTGTATGATAAATACAAGGAGGAAATGTTATGACAAAAGCAAAACGCAAGATTACTATTGAAGATTTGTATGAAATGAAGTTTGTAAGTGACCCACAAATCTCGCCTGATGGTAAGCAAATAGCATACGTAGTAAAAACTGTTGATAAAGAAGATGAGACAAAATATCAAAACCACATTTGGATGGTATCAACTGAAGAACCATCTGAGCCTACGCAGTTCACAAATGTTGGCAAAAGCGAAACCTTTCCACGCTGGTCTCCAGATGGATCCAAATTAGCTTTCTTAGCTAAAAAAGGCGATAATACACAAATTTATCTTGTGCCAGTTGATGGCGGAGCTCCGTTATCCTTAACAAATAATGATTTTAATGCTGGTGAACCAGTTTGGTCTCCAGATGGGACTAAAATCGCTTATGCAGCTAAGGTGTTCTCTAAAGATCATGAGAAAAAAGATACTGATGTTAAATACATAACAAGCTTGAGATACAAGTTTAACGGTGTAGGATTCTTTGACGGAAAAGTTAGCCAAGTTCATTACACAGATGTTGCTACTGGTGAAACTAAGCAGCTAACTGAGGGGGAATTTGCTTGCTCTACTCCTGCTTGGTCTGCTGATAGTACTAAACTTGCATTTAGCTCAAACAGAACAGAAGACCACGAGTATAACCATTTTTCAGACATTTATTCGTGTGGTCTTGATGGAAACTTAGAGAAACTCACAAATACTGATGGTTCATACTCATCACCAGCTTTCTCACCAAATGGAAAGCTAATCGCTTATATGGGACATCAATTTGAATATAGTTCAGCGACAGTTCCTACAATGTATGTACAAACTTTAGATGGAAGCGAAAGGTTTGATTTTCTACCTGAACTTGACACAGCTCCAAGGCATGGTGTAGGCGGCGACTTAGTGTCTTCTCCTGCTACAGGAATTACTTGGACTAGCAACTCAAAAGAGATAGTTTTCTTAGCAAGTTGGCATGGTAAGACTGCCATATATAGAAAAGAAGTAACACCAAATGCTAATCTAGTTCAAGTAACAAATGGGGATGAAGCTCTATATGGCATGACATATTGTTCATATTCAGACAGTTATGCAGTAGTTAGAACTACTATGACTGAAATAGGAGATTTGTTTGTTATTGATGCTGATGGAACAAGAACCCAACTTACAACACTGAATAAAGACTTCCTAGAGGAAATACACGTATCTGCTTCTGAACAGTTCATGTACAATGCAGAAGGGTTTGATATTGAAGGATGGATAATGAAACCTTATGGTTTCGAAAAAGGTAAAAAATACCCTACAGTATTACATATACATGGAGGACCACACGCTGCATATGGACATGCATTTTTCCACGAGTTCCAACTATTAGCAGCTCAAGGATATGTAGTAGTGTTTACAAATCCACCAGGAAGTACAACATATGGACAAGAATTTATTATTCAAACTAAAGAAGATTGGGGCGGAACAGATTATCGTTCTCTCATGGCTGCTACAGAGTATGTTAATGAAAACTTTAACTTTGTAGATAAGGACAAATGGGGAGTTACTGGTGGAAGCTATGGCGGATACATGGTTAACTGGATGATTTCACAAAACAACTTCTTTAAAGCCGCTGTATCAGCTAGAAGTACTTGTAATAGATATAGTATGTTTGGAACAAGTGACGTAGGCTTCTTTAACGGTATTTTTGAGCAAAAAGGAAATCCTTGGGATAACCCAGAGTTTTACTTAAAAGTATCACCCATTACATATGTTAATAACGTTGAAACTCCTGTGCTCTTAATTCATAGTGAAGAAGACCATAGATGTCCTATATCACAATCAGAAGAATTCTTTACCGCTTTGAAATGGCTCAAAAAAGAAGTTGCAATGGCAAGATTCCCAAAAGAGAATCATGAATTATCTCGTTCGGGTCAGCCAAAGCATAGAAAAGAAAGACTTCGTTTCATCATTGATTGGTTTATTAAATATTTACCAGCTTAAGCACATAGCCTTCCTATTTTTTAGGAAGGCTATTTAATTAAGTGAGATTATTTCTGGAATATTATCACTTTGCAGTATTCCCCAAAGCTTATCAATCATTGAGTTAGTATAAGCTTGTTCAATTAAATGATAATAATAAGCACCTCTAGTTGTAATTTTATATCCAACTTCAGTTTTTCTTAACATTCCTAAAACTCTTGCTAGTTTCAATTCTTTACTAAACACATCATTTACTTTTAACCCAAACAGGTCTTCAATCAAGTTTGCATTAATTTCTAAATTGTATACAGCCCAAAATAAGTGATATAAAACTCTTTGCTTCTTAGAAAAATCAAGTCTAACCTCAGTTGGTAAAAATCCTCTCTCAATTTTTTCTATGTAACAGTCTAATGAAAAAGTGTTGACCTTAAAAGAATTACTATTCAGTGATGAAGCACTTGGCCCAAAACCAATATAGTTATCTCTTGTAATAGATGAGAACTTTTTACTACCTATTTTTGCAAATGACCACACACTGTTTCTATGTAACTTCTGACTTTCTGCGTAATTAACTAGAGCTCTAAGAAGCTTCTTTTTCTCCTTTTTTGACTGCGTGCTAATCTTTTTTAAGTATGAAAACTCTATAAAAGGATATGTTGACACTTGTGTAGCGCCACTTTGAAAGCTTTTATTAAAATCTGAGATTAGCTCATGTACTGCCTGATTGCTAACTCCAAAGATTAAATCAAAACTTATTACATCAAAGCTGTATTTGTCAAATAATTCATGAAAACTATCCGTGTTTAATCGCTCTCTATCAAGTGATGATAACAACTTATTTGAAAAGGTTTGAATACCAACACTTATCATATTTACACCTAAATCTTTGAGCTTTTTTAAGTTGTCCTCTGTTATATCTTTAGGGCATAGCTCTATCCCAATTTCTGTAAATGAAAAATACTTGCGAAGTTTCTCTAGAATAACGTCTAAATAATTAATGGCCAAAGAAGGTGTCCCTCCACCAAAATAAATACTCACAATATTCTTTTTTTCCTGCCCCATACATGTCAAATCAATCTCTTTTAGTAAAGCGTTGATATACTTTATCATTCTATCTTTTGTATACTTCTCTTTGCAAAACGGACAAAAGTAGCAGATTGATTCACAAAAGGGTATGTGGAGATATAAACCCAAGTTTTTTTCTTCTTGATATGAAAAGGTTTTCTCCTTAACCTTCTTAAAATTAAAAGACCCATAATGTTTACCCATATAATGCTTAAATATTGATATCACACCTCTCCACCTCCTCTTACAATATTCAATTTTAAAATGAAGGACCACTACAAAAGTAATGACCCACCAATTAATTAATTTATTCGTTGGCAGCTAATACTACGCTTACCATCATTTCTACTCCTGTTTGCATACCATCATCAGAAGGATTAAATCTTGGATTATGTCCTGGATAGTCATCCCCATCTGTCTTTGAACCAAGATAGAAAAATGCTCCTGTTACTTCTTGCAAGAAGTATGCAAAGTCTTCTCCACCCATTCCTGGTTTATCTCTGTGATGTATATTCTCGTCTTTTAGTACATTTTTAGCAGCACGGTTAACTATCTCTACACCTTCTTCACTATTAAGTAATGATGGGTATCCATACCAATAATCTACTTCAGCTTTCGCACCATGAGCTTTTGCTGTATACTCACTAACTTCAATGATTCTTTTCTTAAACTTCTCTCTAGCTTCTTCAGTTAGTGTTCTAACAGTTAATTTCATTTCAGCTGTCTCAGCAATTATATTATTAACTGTTCCACTATGCACACTACCAATAGTTATTACTCCACTGTCAAGTGGATCCAACCCTCTACTTACTATAGTATGAAGCCCCACAATAACATGGCCTGCAATATGAACAGCATCGATACCTTTATGAGGGTATGCACCATGCGCACCGTGGCCAATAATTTTAATAGTGCATCCATCAGTATTTGCATGACTATAACCACTTATGATTTCTATATTACCTGGTTCTAAATTAGTTGTTGTATGAAGTCCAAATACATAATCAGCATCAGGGTCTTTTAGCACACCATCTTCTACCATAAATTTGGCTCCACCAGGAGGTGCTTCTTCTGCTGGCTGGAACAAGAACTTTACTATTCCAGGCACATTTTCTCTATTGTCTGCTAGTACTTTAGCAGTTCCTAATAAAACTGCAGTATGTATATCATGGCCACATGCATGCATAATTCCATCTTTTTGAGATTTATATGATACATCTGTCAACTCTTGTATAGGAAGAGCATCCATATCCGCTCTTAATGCTACAGTTTTCCCTGGCTTACCACCCTTTAGTATACCAAGGACAGCTGTTGAGTTTTCAAATCTAGTTACTTCAATACCAGCATCATTTAATACCTTTTCAACTAGAGCTGCTGTTTCATGTTCTTCATTTGCTAGTTCTGGATTTTGGTGAATTTGATGGCGCCATTCTATTACTTGATTGACGACTTCTGCTACTACTTTTTTAATTTCCACGACAATCCTCCTCTTGATTTTTCATAGCTATGATGGCAAAAATGCCACTTAGAACTAAAGCTATGGGAATGACAACATATGCTGCCTCCACCCCTATTTTATCATTTAGGGAGCCAATAAGATAGTTAACAATAATATATAATGAGTAACCGCCTGTTATAAAGATTGACATAATTTGCGAATCATCTCTAGCTAGCTTAGCTACCACCAAAACAAGTGCTGGATATACTAAAGACTGAAAAATTCCTGAAATGGAAACAAGAATCAAGCCTGTTTGACCAAATGACAACATAGTAAAATTAAGTATTGCTGCAATAAATGCAGCATAAGCTACTACTTTTAAATATGAAACTTTCTCTAAAATAAATCCTCCAAACAGCCTACCAGTTGTGAATAAAATAAAGAATAACGATAGAAGACCAGCACCTATTGCTTGATCTATATGGTAAGCATCAACAGTAAAGTTGACAAACCAATTTGATATTCCTATCTCTCCAACTAGGTATAATCCTAAGCTCATGGTCAAAAAGATCAAAAGCAACACATTAACTTTCTTCTTCTTTTTACTGCTCACAGTCAGTAAAACTGGGTATTCTGATACTAGTGCTAGCAATAAAATCATAAAGCCTAATGCTGCTAAGCCAGGGTAAAAAACTTTCCATGAATAACCTAAGTCGAGCATATATCCACCAAGAAACTGTATTAATGCTGCACCCGCGCCAAAGCAAAAGTGCACTAATGTCATTAGCAGAGCTGGCTTCTTACTTTTAAGCAAATCAACTGCTAGATTGACAGTTAATCCTATTAACGCTGAGCCTACTCCAACACCCATCATTCCAACAAGAAGCATTGGGTAATTAGAAGTAAAAGATACAAATAACAAGCTTAAACTCAAGATCAATATAGATAAAATAAAGGTCTTTTTAATCTCTAACTTCTTTATTATTTTGCCTCCAAAAAAGCTGGCAATCAAAAATGGTATCATCTCAGCTGTAAATACCCAAGATATTATCTGATTATTGACATTAAAATCACTTCGCCACTGAGGCACAAGTACTCCCTTTATGGCTACAGACATAGCCATAAAAGCCATCGCTAAAAAAAGTGATACTCTTGCTGTTTTTTCTTTAGCTATCATAATGATACCTCTGGAACAAAAATATCTTTTGTAGTTCTAAAAATTAAGTAAGCTGCAATTGCTGATAAAACAACTTGAATTGGAAGCATGTAAAAAGAACTTATTACGCCAATGGTGTCATTTAACACTCCAAGGAATAAACTACTAAGGTTATTCAATAAAGATGAACCTATTATAATTGTGGCCATTGTTTTTGCTGAATTCTTCTTAAATACCTTTGGAATAGTTGTCACTATTGTAGGATAAATTATTGCCTGTAATATACCTGCCATAGCAATTAGTAAAAATCCATTTGCACCAAGCTGAATACCAATTAAATAAATCACCGCAGTTAGTAACTGAGCTATTATTACTCCCTTTAAATACCCGATTTTCTCTAAGAGGAACCCACCAGCAAACCTTCCTATGGTGAATAAAATAAAAAAAAGTGAAAGATATGTAGACCCTACGTTTTCGCCAATACCAAAACCTTCTTTGGCATAATTAACAAACCAATTATTTATACCATGCTCACCGATTAAACCAAATCCTAAAGCAAAAATATAAAAATACACTATTTTATTCTTAAGTGGAGACACATTTATTATTGGTGCTCCTTGTGGATCCACTTTAACTTCTTTCGGAATATTCGGGTATTTTGATATAATTATAAGGAATAAAATAAGGAACTGAAAAGCCAAAAATCCTGATAGCATAACTCTCCAATCAATACTCATTGAAATGAGATACCCTGTAAGCCTTTGTACAAATGCACTTCCCAACCCATAAGAACCATGAATAATATTCATTAAAGCTGCCTGAAAAGCTACAGCAAAAAGAGGAGTAGTAAAATTAACTCCGAAAATTAAGAATGCATTACCTGCTCCATTGAGAAAATAAGCGAATGTAAATACTATAAAATTTGGACTAAATATCATAACCACTAATGATGCCATTATAATAAATGTTCCTATAATTAATGTTTTCTTATTACCTATTGTTTCAAGAATGTTACCTACAACATAAGTAAAAATCATATATCCAAAAGTACTTACTAAAAACATAAAGCCTATATTAGAATCAGTAACTAAAAACTCACTTTTGAATACTGGGACCAAAACACCACGAGATCCACCTATGAAGGACATTCCCAGCATTGTCATCAACATAGATAAAATTGCTAAAAACTGCGTTTTATTTTTCATTCCTATACCTTCTAACACTTAGTTTGCATACTTAGCTATTATAATCATATTTAGAGAATATATTCAACACTATCTATAAAAGAATAATTTCCCAAGCAAAGGCGTTTTAACTCTTATTGCATCTTCTGGACATGTTTCTTGACAGCAATAACACCTTATACATTTTGAATATTCATACTTTGGGGGCAAACCGTTTCTCTCAAGTAGTGCCTTTGGTTCTGCTGGACATGCTCTTACACATTGATTACACATAATACAATCCTTTTCCACTATATATGGTTTCCTTAAAGCAAAATACCTTACAAAAGATGTTGCTTTAGGTAACTCTGCAACTACGGGAGCCCTAACTACATCAAAGTCTTCTGTTATAAACTCTTCAATTGAATCTCCCAAATACTCAATTTTCTCATCTTTATATTCACCAAGGCCCCAATGCTTGCCAAATGTAATTGTAGGAATAAACTCTGGTTTTAATTTTATCATTTTACAAAAAGTCGCATCAATCGCAACAGGATCATCAGAAATAAGTAAGACATTCATTGGCCTAGGGTCACCTGAGCCTGGTCCATTACCCTCCATTGCTATGATCCCATCCATAATATAAAGCCTTGGCTTTAATAATAAGTTTAGATCAACTAGCATCTTAGAAAAATTAATGGCATTAGGAAAACTGGCATGCATACCTGCTTTATTAAGACCATAAACACAACCTAGTTGATTTTTAATCGCACCTGTTATTCTTGTTAGCTGATGGGTTTTCATCTTTGATAAGCTAATAATAGCATTCGACTTTATAACTGAATCTGCAACTTCAAATCGTTGACACTGTCTACCTTGTGGAAAGGAGACCGTCTGGCCAGTTGAAAAATCAACTTGTTCTACCCCATACTTGTCCGCTGCATCAAAAAGCCCATTTATTCTTGCTGCTTTATCTTCCTTATCAACAGCTGGAGAATCTCCAAAAACAACATCTTCATATCCTTGTTCTAACAATACCTTTATAATAGCACTTAAAACTGTAGGATGTGTTGTTACATGTTTGTCTGGCTCTTTGGCAGATAACATATTAGGTTTTAGCAAAATTCTTTCATTTTTTTCAACAAACCTTGCAATGCCGCCAATTAAATCTAGACCTCTGACTAACGCTTCATAAACTTTATCCTCTTCATAAGTAGTACATTTTATTATTACAACCTTTGACATATAATCACCACCCAAAGTTAATTATACCATCTACATTAACAAAATTTATATATCTAAAAGGATTTTGATTTATTTAATTGAATACTATATTAGTAATAATAAGGGAGGATTTTAAATGAAAGTATTTATTTCTGTTGATATTGAGGGTATTTGTGATGTTGTTAATTTAGAACATACAAGTAAAAATGGTTATCACTATGATTGGGCTAGAAAGCAAATGACTAAAGAAGCAAATGCTGCTATAGATGGAGCTTTTGCTGCAGGAGCTAGTGAGGTAATTGTAAATGATAGTCATGGACCAATGACTAATCTTATACCTGACATGCTAGACAAAAGAGCTGAACTAATAACTGGAACTACTAAACCACTTAGTATGATGCAAAATATTGATGATACATTTGATGCTGTTATGTTTGTAGGTTACCATTCTAGAAATAACACCCCTGGTGTATTAAGTCACACAATAAGTGGTGGGGCTGTAGATAATATTTGGGTTAACGATTTGTTGGTTGGAGAGACAGGCTTTAATTCTCTTACAGCAGGATACTTTAACATACCTGTTGTTATGGTTACAGGTGATCAAATTCTTAAAGAAGAAGTATTAGAAATCTTAGGACCTGACACAGAATTTGCACAGGTAAAGAAAGCAATAACTAGGTATAGTGCACAATGCCTACATCCAGAGGTTGCTTGTGAGAAAATCAGGGAAACAGCTGAAAAAGCAATCAGCAAAGCCAGAGAAGTGAAACCTCTTAAATTAGAAGGACCTTTTACAGGCAAAATTCAGTTTTTAAACTCTGGACATGCTGATGCAGCAGGCAGAATACCTGGCGTTGAGCGAGTTTCAGGAGATACTTTACAATACACTGATACAAATTTACTAAATGTAATGAAAACACTTAATACAATGATTGGTTTGTCTAGATAATTGTTTACCACTTTGGCTTACCAAAGTGGTTTTATATTTTTGCAATAGGGTTTTACCCAAAAGCATGAACACTATATTAAGATTTTTTTGGAGGTAGATTATGAAAGTTTATATTTCAGTTGATATTGAAGGCATCTGTGATGTAGTTAATTCAGATCATACTGGTAAAAATGGTTATCTTTATGATTGGGCTAGAAAGCAAATGACTAAAGAAGCTAATGCAGCTATACAAGGAGCTTTTGATGCAGGAGCTAGTGAAGTAATTGTAAATGATAGTCATGGACCAATGGTTAATATTATACCGGATATGCTAGATAAGAGAGCAGAACTAATTACTGGAACAACAAAGCCTATGATTATGATGCAAGGCATCGATGAATCTTTTGATATTGCTATGTTTGTAGGTTACCATTCACGGAACAATACTCCAGGTATACTGAGTCACACTATTCACAGTGGTGCAGTAGATAATATTTGGATTAACGACACTTTAGTAGGTGAAACAGGTTTTAATGCGTTAGTTGCTGGTTATTTTGATGTTCCAGTTGTTTTAGTAACAGGGGATCAAGTATTAAAACAAGAAGTTGTTGATACACTAGGTCCAGACACTGTGTATGTTCAAGTTAAGAAAGCCATAACAAGATATAGTGCACAATGCTTACACCCAGAAGTAGCTTGTGATAAAATAAGAGAAGCAGCAAAAACTGCAATTATTAAAGCTCCAAGTATCAAACCTTTTACTTTAGAAGGACCTTTCACAGGCAAAATACAGTTTTTCAATTCAGGCCAAGCAGACCAAGCCAGTAGAGTACCTGGAACTGTTAGAGAGTCTGGCGATACAGTATCATACAATAGTGAAGATTTAATAGAGGTAATCAAAACACTTAATGTAATGATTTAATAAAATATTGGCGAGGTGGTTTCAATCGATAATAAATTTTTTTGCATAATGTGTTTATTAGATGAAAAAACAAATGAGGCTTTTACAGAGCTAGATTTCATGATGGAAAATGAGGGTATAAAAACAATCGATTTACCACCTCATATTACTCTAGGTACTTATGAAGGTGTTGAGCTTGAAGAACTTCATGATTACGTTGCAGATTTTGTTTCAAAAAATGAATCTATTGAATTAAGATTCAGTCATTTAGGAATATTTGAAGACTCCGTACTGTTTGTAGAACCTAAAGTAACAAAAGAACTACTACAATTTCATGAAGATTTCCACCAAAAGTATGATGATTTATATAGTAGGAATGGTTATTATTACACCCTTATGTCAAACGCATTTGTTCCGCATGTTTCGCTCGCATTAGGTAATAGGGATAAAATATTGGATGCTTTAGAGATAATACTTGATTACTTCAAACCATTTAATGGATTTATCACTGAACTAGCCATATACGAATTTTATCCAATAAAAAAAATATATACATTCAAACTAAAAAACAGGCGGGAATAAATTTCCCACCTGTTTTTATATCTCGTAATCTTTAACCGCTATACCGCCCTTATCATTTTCAGCTACTATAGTAAATTTTGTGCCTATTTCTCCCTTTACAATCCAGTGAACTTTCTTTATGGACTTATTCCATTTTTTACCCCACTGAGACCAAGGAGCAACTCTTTCTGATCTACCAGCTAAATGCCCAATATTTTGTTCTTGTTTTCCCTCTACTAATACATAATTATCTTCAGATAAAATCTTAACTTTTACTGGACTATCAACTTTCATAAATTTAGCTTGCTCTGTTAGATATGTAGATAGGTATCCTTCATTTGCAACACTTGCAGTTAATCTAATTAGTCCACCTTCAACTGGTTCAGCTTTAATATCTCTAATATTTAATTGTGGCAAAGTTGCTGCTAATCTAAGAGTAAACTCTGAATGACTTTTAGCAGTTTCTTCAAGCAACTGTGGAGGACAATTTCTAAACACCCATATTCTATCCCAGCCACCTATTTCGACCTCACCTATTTGAGGGTGATTAAATGTTTTCCACTCAATAAAAGGCTTCTCCATATACTTTTTCAAATACTCATAAACTTTTAGTTCATCCTTACCACTCCGAACCTCTGAAGGATAGAATCCTTCTTGGCCAACACCAGCAGCTTTATTAAGATTCCAAAGCTCTGTAACAAAGCTTGGCATACCTAGATGCTCATAGGTCCAATCGTCTAAACAACCGCCTCTAACGGTATTTTTATCAGGAGTAAAACCATGATAAACTGAAATCAATGGGTATCCTGTCAAATCTGTTCCCATTTTACCTAAAGTCTCATAAATCTTTAAATCATCACCTAAGAAGTTATCATCACCTTTGTCTCCAAAGGGTCGTAAAATAGCCCCTGCACATGTGTGATAAGACATTGCACCACCAATATTAGGTCTTTGTAGAATAAAGTCTGCAACTGCTTTTGCTTCAGGCTCCTCTAAGGCATAATTACCAGCGCCATATTGTCTTCCCTCTGGGTGATAACTTGAAGGAAATTGCCTGTTAAGATTTCCATCTTTTGGTTTTGGAAACTCAAACTCGCCATCAAAATCTCTAAACAATCCTTCTGGCAATAGGCGATAGAACTCTCCTTCTTTCTCCCATGGCTCTCTTAACTCCATGAATCGAGGATCTTCTTTAGATATTTTCCACTCTCCAGCACTATCCTTTATCCTCATCTGGCCTACTACTCCATTATTGTCGATATCATGCCAATAAAATCCTGCATCTGGTTGTTCTTCACCAGGCAAGTATCTCCCATTACCACACCATGGTTGTCCTTGCTTAATTACAAATTCTGCACCATCAGGATTAACTCTTGGCAAAATATAAAAGACTTGCTCATCAAGTAAATGTTTTGCCAGTCCTTCACTTGAACTCAGTAATTGCCAAGCTATGTACATAGCTACATTTGTTCCCATTACTTCTTCTGCATGAATACATGCCTCCACATAATATCCAGGCTTTTTACTGACCTCTCCCACTTCTTTGTTTGTAATTTCTAAAGCATATACTTCCCTATTTTGGTGACTCTTTCCTATTGTGATTAGATCACACCTACTAGGAGCCTCTCTAGCCCATTGTTCTAATGTAATGGTTAATCTTTCAAAATCAAAAAATTGATTAAACTCTGGTTTGTGTACCATAGTATCCTCCTTATTACTTAATAGTAGTATATTATCTAAAAGAAAGCTCTTTCCTGCTAAAGAAGAAATTTTTTATTTAATATTAATTTTTAGATTAATTTGATATGGTATAATTAGGCTTAAGAGAATCCAAGGGGTGTAGCTATGATGAAAAAAACGATAGCATTAATTACGTGCTTATCTTTATTTATACAAGTAGGTTTTACAATTAGTTTTAGCGATATCAGAAACCACTGGGCGGAAAATGATATTAACACTCTTACAGATAATCAGCTTGTCAGTGGCTATCCAGATGGAGTTTTTAAACCTAATGATTTAATTAAACGTGATGAGTTTATTACATTTGTCATGAGAATTTTAAAAGACAAACTTGGGAATGAAGCTTATGAACAAATTTTAGAAGACGCTGAAGATAAGAGCGATCTTCTACCGTGGCAAGAAGAGTTTGATCAAGTATATAGGGTGTTACAACTTCCAAGTTATTGGGGTAGAAATACAATGCTTGAAGCCGTTAAGTTAAGGCTTCTTCCTTACCAATACGATGTTACTTCCTATATTACGTATTTCAGATTCAGAGCAGATATTACCAGAGGTGAAGCAGCTTACATTATGACGCAAGCAGCAAAACTATTAAATATTTATGCTGATAGGATGCTGCATAATTATGTCAGTGATAAGTTCAGTGACCTAAGCAGCACAAACCCCTTTTCAGACTCAATTTTTGATGCACACCTGATCGGCATCCTAAATGGCTATGGTGATAGCACAATAAAACCTGATAATAAGTTAACAAGAGCAGAAGCAGTGGCTATGCTGATTAAATTATTCGATTTAACAAGACTTCAACCAGTTATACCAGAAGACACACCTTATGTATTAATTAGCGATGTATTATATTATGAAGAGCCTTTGAGATACTACCCAGCACTTATAGATGGTCATAAAATACTAGACCCTCTTAGAATTGTTAACTTTATTGAAGAACACAAGGATCTATCAAGAGGATACATTCAACCACTCTATAATCCTGAAAATGGTGTTTTAACTTATGAGTTATATAACTCTAGAGATGACTTTTTAGCCTTACAGTATGCACCTACAAGGGAAGTATATATATCAAGATTAGCACAAACTATATATATGACAATTACTATAAACCCTAGTAATATTGAACTCTATCCAAGAACGATGAGGCAAAGCAGCATTAATAGCAAGTTTAATCCTTATCAAATCATTTCTTGGGGCAGAGGCTTTGAAAACTCCATACTAAATAATCACATGGACTTCTTAGAAGAGTTATTTTACTACTTATTTAATAATGAGGCAGAATTTATGATAGACAGAATGGAACACTATCTAAAAGAAGGTGAAGGAGGCATAACTACATACGACCAATACAACAATAGATACGCATCCTGGAAGCCTTTAGGCAGTGGTATATTTATTATTGAAGTTATGGAGGAAATAAATGAATAATTTAAGTTTAGCAATAATAGGCTTTGGCAACTCTGCTAGAGCCTTTACTAAAATACTAATGAGTAAAGAACACGAAATAAGGCAACTATTTGATTACAACATACAAATAAACTCTATCGCAACTGCTACTAGAGGCAATGTTTATTGTAAGGAAGGAATCAATCCATTAGACTTATTGAACAATAATGAGTATTTTAACCATAAAGACTATACTGCTATGAGTGTTTTAGAATTGATAGATATAGCCCAGTACGATGTTCTTATAGAGCTTACCCCGCTTAATATTGAAACCGGTCAACCTGCTATAGAGTATATTAAAAGAGCTTTGAAACGAGGCAAGAGTGTTATTACAGCAAATAAAGGACCTTTAGCAAATGCACATAATGAACTAAAGTCTTTAGCCATAAGCAATTCTGCAAGCTTCCTCTATGAAACCACAGTTATGGACGGAGCTCCGATTTTCAACTTAATTGAAGACACCCTTCCTTTTTGTGAAATATTAGGATTTGAAGGGATTCTAAACACCACAACAAACTTCATACTTGATAAAATGGAACATGGAATGAGTTATGATTCTGCTCTAGAGTTGGGAAGGTCTCAAGGTTTTGTCGAAGCTGACCCGCAAAATGATTTAGCTGGCAAAGATGCAGCAGCTAAAACAGCAGTTTTAGCAAATGTACTTATGAATGCTAGTATTAAACCAAACCAAGTTGACTACGAAGGAATTATGGGGATTACAAGTGATGACATCTTAAGTGCAGCATCAGCTAACAAACGATATAAACTAGTATGCAAAGCAACCAAAGAGGAAGAAATTAAGACTTCAGTTAAACTCCAGCTGCTAGACTTATCGCACCCTCTTGCAAATATTAACGGAACATCTTCTGCACTAAACATACATACAGATTTAATGGGAATAATTACAATTATAGAAAACAATCCTAGCATAGAACAAACAGGTTATGGGATTTTTTCTGATTTAATTAAGCTACTAAAAAAGGGCACCAAATAGGTGCCCTACTAATTTGTAAGAATATTGATATCCTTCTTATATTCTCCTTCTAAGTGAATCTAAAGCTCTTAGAACACTTCTACGGCGAACTCCTTCTCTTGAAGACTTAAATAAGTGCTCTTCAACTGTAACACATCCATTTATGTAAAAAGCTATATATACCAAACCAACTGGTTTGTCTTTGCTTCCACCACCAGGCCCAGCTAATCCTGTAGTGGCTATTCCTATATCTGTCCCAGATGACTTGGCAATGCCAATTGCCATCTCTTTTGCAACTTCCTTACTAACAGCTCCATACTGCAAAAGTGTTTCTTCCTTAACACCAAGCCTATCAATTTTTGCTTGATTAGAATATGCAACTACTGATTGCATTAGAACCTTAGAAGATCCAGGGACATTAACTATGTGAGAAGTTAATAATCCTCCAGTACATGATTCAGCTATAGAAACTGTCATATTACTCTCAATAAGTTTCTTAACTACAACTTTTTCAATATTATCATCGTCATACCCATAGATGTTATCATCAAAAACCTTCTTCAAATCATCAATAACTGGCTTTATCATTTCAAAAGCATCCACTTCGCTTGCAGCTTTTGCAGTTATTCTAAAAGAAAGTTCTCCAAAATGAGCATAAGGAGCTATTGTAGGGTTTGATTGTTTATTAATTATGTCTTTAGCCATTTCTTCAGCAGAAGACTCTCCCACCCCAATTATTCGTAAATTAACTGATCTTAAAACACCATCCGTTTTACTTTCTAGATAAGGCCTTATATATTGATAATACATCGGTTGCATCTCTCTTGGGGGACCAGGCAATAAATATACTACCTTTTGACCTATTTCAAGCTTACAACCTGGAGCACTTCCATTTTCATTATATAGTGGCACAGACCCTTTAGGGAAAACAGCTTGTCTATAATTATTTTGAGTTAAGGTGTATCCATTTCTATTAAATCTCTCTTCTAGCCACTTTCTAGCCTCAAGATTTTCTACCATATCAAGATTACAAGCGTCTGCCAGGGCTTCCTTTGTCATATCGTCCTGTGTTGGTCCTAAACCACCAGTACATATAACAACGTCATTTTCATCTAGAGCATCTTTAATAGCCATTGCTAATCTATTGTGATTATCACCAACTACTAATTGTTTATATACCCCAACACCTACTTCTGCTAACTCCCTAGCCAACCATGATGCATTAGTGTTGACAATATCACCTAATAAAAGTTCTGTTCCTACACAAATTATTTCTGCACGCATTATTAAACCTTCCTTCTAAGTTGCATTAACACAGTACATTATACACCTTATTCTAATAGCAATAAATCTAGAATGTAAATCTAGCTAAGTTAATTTTACATAGTAAGATTTTTTAGTAACAATTAAATATCTTAATATGCATTTTCAATAATTAAATACTATAATAAGATGGTTAAAATTTAAACCTTCAAATATCATAGTATATTAATTTATCAATAAATCAACCCATATATAGATGGTATTTTTTACTAATTTAGAATCCAATAATCATTTTACAAAACTAATGAATCAAGTTATAATTAATTAAACAAGATATCCTGTGATGTGCGTAAAGTGTATAATCTCAAACCAACACACATACATTGGGAGTCTAATAACAAAGAAAATGGCATGCCTCCTTAGAGTGGAAGTCAGACGCTTTGTTTGTGGCGCCCCCCTAGCAGATAGGGCTTTGAGATCAGAGCTTTACGGCATTATGGGATTTTGTTTAAAAAAGGAATCATCTCAGAGATGATTCCTTTTTTAATCTATTATAGATTCTAGTAATTCCTTTGTTGCTTCATATCCTTTTTCAAACATTTCATCTGCTTTCTTAATACTATGATAAGGATAATTTGACAAGCATGGCACAATAACATGATCCGCATCATGGTATCCTAGCTGTGAGTTATTCCTAACCATTATATTAAATACAGCGTAAAGTGTTTCTAGAAGCTTGCCTTCAACTTCAATATCTGGCAGCTCCCCATTTAAATCTATTGCAAATACTATGTCAGCACCCATGTCTTTCACTACATTTGAAGGCACATTATTAAGCACCCCGCCATCTACTATTATATCACTATCGATATCTAAAGGAACAAAAATACCTGGTACAGAGCAACTAGCTCTTACCGCTAGTGATACATCGCCTTGTTTAAAAATTCTCTCCTCAGCCTTCTTTACGCTTGTTGCAATAGCAGCAAATGGTATAGTTAAGTCTGAAAAATCCTTGCTTCCTATAAGGTCTTCCAAAAATTCAGCAATGGTTATTGAATCATATCCAATATGCCATTTCTTCCACTTTAGTAAATCTGGAATCTTAAGCTCTTCTACTGCGTCATACATCTCTTGCCAGTTTACACCAGCGGCGTAACATGCTCCAACTAAGCTGCCAACACTTGTACCAGCAATGAAATCAAACTCAAGACCATACTCTTCAAAAGCCTTTAATGCTCCAATGTGAGCAACACCTCTTGCAGCTCCACCACCTAAAGCTAATCCAAGTTTCTTTCCCTTATATTTCCAGCTTAGATCTTTAGCCAAACTAACACCTCCTATTTGATGTTCGTTGGTTTTGCAAATAGCTTATTATACAGACTTTCTGTCTGGCCCTGCATTATACTAAGTTGCCTTTTTGCTCTCTTATCATCACCCAAATGAGCGTACATTTGCGCACCTTCAAGCTCACATAGTTTGTTATGCAAAGGGAATATTTCTCTTAATAAGAACTGTGTATATCGTACTAATCTAAAAGGCCCAAATGCTCTTTGGTGCTCTCCAGGAATACTTGATACTGCCACACTATATAATCCCTTAATATTCTTGATAATATCTTCTTTTGTAAGGTCATCAGCAAAAACTACTGTAAAGTAATTACCTAGTAAATCATCATCACTACAACTATGTGCATCGCTTACACCGACTACAGGAATATCATCACTTTCTTTAAGTGCCTCATAATATCTTGCTACTTGTAGAGTATTTGCATACTCTTCATGAGCATAATATCCACTAAGTAGTTCAATTGCATCAAACAGTTTATGCTTATAAAAGTAATCAATTACTGTTCTTGAAACATAATAACCTGTCCAAACTTCCCAATAAGGATGACAAAACACCCCTAATCCATTTGCATTTCTAATCCTATCAAATGCCCATATACTAGATGCAGTTAAAAATCTCGTTTGAGGGTCTTTTATGCCTACTATATCTTTTGCTATAGCTTTAACTTGTAAAAAATAATCCTCTTGGTGTTCTTCTACAAATTTATTAATGCTGCTTTCTCCACCAAAGTTAAGAATGTGTACTGGATTATCTGGCAAATGCACCTTCTCTCCAGGTAGAATTAATAAGTCTATTTCAACATCTTTAAACCTTTCTATCGCTTCTAAAGATGGTTTGTACTGATGATGGTCTGTTACAGATATAAAGTCTAATCCTTTATTTCTAGCACTTGCAGCTATAAATGCTGGTGATTCTTCACCATCAGAATAATAGCTTTGCGTATTCAGATCCCCCAAATATGGCCTCTTATTAAATAGGTCATCTTCGACAGAATACACCCTAATTCTTATTGGTTCTATTTCTTCATTTAAGTCATTTATAACAAACATGTGCTCTTGTTCACCAGCAAAATACTGGTTTATTTTCAGAACACCTTTTTCAACTTTGACAAGCTGTGGCATCTGATACTGGTATTCACCATGAACAGACACCCTCTCCATAGGGTAATATAATACCTCATACTCTTCTCCTTCAACGAACTTAACATGCTCATACAAAGGTCTTATATGAATAGTAACTGTCTTGTCAGCAGGTACTACCTTTGGGTAAATATCAAAAAATTTTAACGCCTTATCCACGAATCATCATCCTCTTTTATTTATACTAATCTATTCAACAAAGCATCAATGTTTCCCTTCTTATAAACATAAAAATCTCCAAAGCTTTAGTTTATAATCAAGCTTTAGAGAATTGTTTATGCGAGAGTCTCATCTAGTAGTTTTGCAGCCTCATCAATAATCATTCTACAGTCTTTATTATGAATCTCTAGCAAATCAGCACATGTTTGACTACCTAATTTATCTTGAAATTTCAGAACATAGTCTTTAACATCAATCTTTAAACTAGGGGAGTAATGCCCCCCACTTACTGCTTTGGCTCTTCCTATTATCATAACTGCACCAATAAGAGCACCACAAGCACCTCTTACAGCCATGCCTCCGCCAAAACTTGCAGCCATTTTTAAATCCATTCTTGATATACCTAAATCATAAGCTTTGTTTGCTCCGCAAACAATTTGCTCAGCTCAATTTAAATGATACTTAGTGATATCTACTTGCTGAAAATAATCGTATAATTTCATAATTTATCACCTATTAATCCTTTCATGTAAACAAGAAGAGGGGCAAACCCTCTTCTTGATACTTTTAATATACTGGTTTTTCCCAAACTTTTTGTCCTTCGATATATGTTGCTTCTAGCTTGGTCTTATATGAGAATGGATGTCCATCATAAACTAGGAAATCAGCATCTTTTCCAACTTCAAGTGAGCCCACTCTATCTTCTAAACCTAAAGCTTCCGCTGGGTTTATAGTCATCATCTTTAATACATCTTCAAAGCTTATTCCATAACGAGCAGATACAGCTCCATACACCATAAAGTGACGTGTGTTTAAGAATGGATGATCTGTCATTAGGCAAACTTTAACACCAGCCTTATGTAATATAGCAGGGTTAGCATCTGTAAAGTCTGCTGTTTCTACTTTTGATGAATTGCTTAAACCTGGACCTACACAAGCTAATACATTATTCTTAGCTAGATAATCAGCAATTTTATAGCCATCAGTACAATGCTCAATACTAAATTCTACATCTAACTCTTGGCACAATCTTACTGCTGTCACAATATCATCATGACGATGAGCATGAAGTCTTAAAGGAATCTCCTTCTTAAGTACCATTACCCCTGGTTCATACTTCATGTCTATATCAAAAGATTTACCTTCTTTTTCAGCTGCGTCCTTCTTAGCCATATAAGCTTTTGTTTCTTCAAAGTATTCTCTAATAAGCCCTGCTGTACCCATTCTTGTTGAAGGTGCGTGCTTTAACATATTTCCATGCAAATTCTTTGGATTTTCTCCAAGAGCACCTTTAAGTCCTGTAGGATTCTTTATTACCATCTCATCGATAATTGTCCCATAAGATTTGCATGCAAAGCCAAGTCCACCAATTGGATTACCTGAACCAGGAACTATTTGCATTGTAGTAATTCCACCTTCTCTGGCCCCTTCAAAACTTCTCTGATGAGGGTTTGTAGAATCAAGTGCATTTACCTTTGGATTGATAGCATCAGGCTTTTCATTTCCATCCATAGAATCAGCGCCTTCACCATCACCCCAAATACCTACATGTGTGTGAATATCTATTAAACCAGGAGTTACAATCTTTCCTGATAAGTCCATCTCATTAACATCTGCTGGCGCGTCAACTGTTTGACCGATAGCAGAAATCTTACCATTATCATCAATTAATATTTGTCCGCTCTCTATCATATCTCCTACAACTGGATATATTTTAGCGTTTTTAATTAATAACATTTACAGCACCTCCCGCTCATATACAACATTTCCTTCAACTACAGTCACATCAGCATGAGTTAAAAAGCATAGTGGATCCCCTGACCAAATTACAAAGTCAGCATCTTTTCCAACTTCCAGAGAACCGATTCTATGGTCTTGACCCATATGTCTTGCTGAGTATAGAGTAATTGCTTTTAGTGCTTCATCTCTATCCATTCCCCAACTGACAGCTATACCAGCTGTTGTTCTAAGATGACGTCCAGCTATTACAGCATGATCTGTTGTAAAACAAAAGCGTACTCCTGCTTTTGAAAATGCTATTGGTGTTCTAAAGTCTCTCTCTCTGTTTTCTACTTTTGAGCCATAGAACATTGTAGGGCCGACTGCACAAAGTGAATCATTTTCTAAAATATGATCTACAACTAAATATCCTTCAGTCACATGCTCAAGTGTGTACTTTAGACCAAACTCTTTACAAATTCTAATTGCTGTCACAATATCATCTGCTCTATGACAGTGAATCAAAATTGGTAATTCTTTTTTCATTACTGGAACTAAAGACTCCATTGTTTTATCAAATTTAACATCTTCACCAGCATCTTTTTTGTTTGTGTATTGCTGAGCTTTAAGTAAAGCTTCTCTTAATAAGGCAGCATTACCCATTCTTGTTGATGGAGCTTTATTAGCTCTACCATATTTACCCTTTGGGTTTTGCCCAAGTGCTGATTTCATACCTATTTCAGCAAAAATTGCTTCTTCCACAATAGCAGTATTCTTAGTTTTAACTGCAACTGCTGTGCCTCCTAATAGGTTTGCACTTCCTGGCAAAACACCAGTAGCTGTGATTCCAGCTTCCCTAAACTCATCAAAGTCAGCAGCAAGCATATTAATACCATCTTTTGCATGACACCAAGGAGTTATTGGCGAAGTTCCTTCATTTGCATCACTACCTGCTGAACCAATACCTTTTTCATTAATACCAGCATGTGAATGAGCTTCTACAATACCCGGAGTTATTGTTCTTCCTTTAGCATCTATTACCTTAGCACCCTCTGGAACTTTAACGTCTGCTCCTAATTCAGCTATCTTACCATCTTTTACTAATAGCGTACCTTCTTCAATCACACCATTTGTGAGCGTTTCTAGTCGCGCGTTTATAACAGCTAACATTATTTCCCTCCTCAAACTTCTTAAATTATTCTACAACTATAGCTATTCAACATAAATATGACAATTCCTTTATATTATTGAAAAATTACATTCGATTTTTATCTAACTTGCAATTTATATTTATTTGATTTTTCCATGTATACCCTGTATCTTTAATACATACTATATTTTAGAGACTAACTATATGAAGTCAAGCATGAACTTGAAACAAAAAGACAAATTAAAAACACATAAGTACGAGTATGACAAAATAAGGAAGGACAATCTACCTTTGCAAGGGAGCCTGTTACTAAATAAAAATGTTAGCTCTGAGGAACAAAGTCAGTGTTGTTAGATAACAAATGATAAATAACTCTGACTAGTTTTTTAGCGACATGAGAGAGTGCAACATAATGATGTTTGCCTTCAATTTTTTTCTTTTGATAGTATGCTTTAAAAGTATTGTCTCTCATAGCAATTAGTCTTGCAGCTTCTAAAAGAGCCCATCTGAGATAAGGAGAACCACGCTTAACCATTCTCATGTTAGAAGCAGCAAATTTTCCTGATTGATAAGTTGAAGGATCTAACCCTGCAAAAGCAAGTAATTTGTAGGGAGAGTCAAAGTTTTTAATACTTCCGATTTCAGAAATAATAACTGAACCTAATCCATAAGAGATTCCTGGGACAGATAATATAGGACTTTGTAATTCATCCATTATGCTTTTAATTTCATGATTAATTTTATTGATTTGTGAAGTATAGATTTCAATGAAAGAAATTGTTTGAGAAAGTTCAAAAGATAAAGCACGGCTGTCAGTACCAATAGAACTACTTGCAGTTTCTCTTATCAATAGAGCTTTGCTCTTACCATAAGAGCTTTTTTTCAAAACGTTAGTAAGCTTAGTAAGATGGGCAGTAGCAATAGCTTTTTTTGAAGAGAAAGTCTTTAAAAGAGCATATGTTGATTTTTGATTAAGAGAATATACCACAGAGGATAACTCAGGAAACATAATATCAGGAATTCTATTAAGAGAAACTTTGTATTTTGATAGGTTCTTTTTTACCCTATATTTATGTCTAGTTAATGACTTTAACTCACTCAAATGGTATGATAAATTTGAGTGGGGAGAGAAGTTTCCTGACTGCAGCATAAGAGCAATAACTTTAGCATCAATCTTATCTGTCTTGCTTTTTCTAAGAGTGTGAGCTTTTCTGAAAAGGTTAGTTTGCAGAGGATTAAGAACAACTAGAGGTAGTTGATTATTGGTGATAAAGTTCATTAAGTTCAAGCTGTAGTGACCAGTGGCTTCAAGACCCACTCTTATTGTATCTTTTGGGACATTTGGAATAACAGCAAGAAAAGAATTAAATCCTTCTAAGTTGTTGTTAAAAGTAAATACTTTTTTTAACACCTCACCATCAGAAGATACAATGAAACAGTCATGTTTATCTTTAGCTACATCGATACCTACATAGATCATAAAAACACATCCTTAAGTTATTATGTTGTGTTCCACATTGCTCTACGTCATGTATCCTTGCCCGAGATTAAACGTCAAAGCGTTATCCAACTAATAAACAAATAAACATAGAGATGTGGTTGGAGCCTCTGTTAAACAGTCAAGCTGTAGGTGCGCAAACCAATCCACAACACTATGTCAATTATACAATAAAAAGGAAAGGGTAATGACCATGACTTAACTGCATGTTCATTATACAAGGTGCTAATTATGATTGATGTTTTTATATCACCAAACAAGAAAGTTGAACTTAGCGAGATGTTTCAGCCCCAAGATTTAAGTGCTTTTAATTTTCATCGAAGTCTTCCTAATTATCAAGAAACTCCTTTATACAACTTAGAAGGGTTGGCTAATGAACTTAACTTAAAGCAAATTCTAGTCAAGGATGAGTCTCAAAGATTTGATTTAAAAGCGTTTAAGATTCTTGGTGCTGCTTGGGCTATGGCCAAAGTTTTAGTAAAATATCATGAGTTTAACCTTGATGAAGTTACATTATCATCAATACAATCCAAGTTGGTAGATAAAGAACCCTTAACTTTTGTTACCGCAACTGACGGAAACCACGGAAGAGGGGTAGCTAGAGCGGCAAGATGGCTTGGCCAAAATGCTGTTATATATCTTCCTCATGGAGCAGCTAAAGAAAGACTGGATGCTGCTACTCTTGAAGGTGCTAAAGCAGAGATTTTACCTATGAACTATGATGATGCAGTCAGGTATTCTGCGAATATGGCTGAAAAGCATGACTGGATTTTAATACAAGACACTGCTTTACACATGTATGAAGAGATACCTAAAGATATTATGAATGGCTATGAAACCATTGTGCATGAGATGAAACAACAAATTGCTTTATTACCTACACATGTGATTTTACAAGCAGGAGTTGGCTCTTTTGCAGGCTCTTTTATAAATGCATTTGTTCGTGAATTCAAATACTTACCAACCATAATTATTGTTGAACCAAAAGAAGCTAATTGCTACTTTGTTTCTGCAAAAGCAGATAAAGGGAGTCCTCAAATAGTTACTGGGATGCTTAAGACTATTATGGCAGGATTAGCTTGTGGTGAGCCAAACACTATTGCATATGATTTAATTATGCGTACATCTCACAGCTTTATAAGTGCAGATGATGAAGTTGCAAAAATTGGCATTAGACGTCTGGCGAATCCATTAGAAAATGATCCGAAAGTTATTGCTGGGGAGTCTGGTTCGGTGGGTATTGGCCTTCTTGAAGTTTTAATGAAACATCCTAGATATAATTCTATTAGAAAGGAGTTAGGACTAAACAGTACAGCTAAAGTACTCTGCGTTAATACTGAAGGAGACACCGACTCGTTTAACTACATGAAAATCTTGAATGAATAATTGTTATAAAAGTAAAACTAATACATAAAGGGATTGCTGTGAAATAGAGTGAAGACTCTGTTTTACAACAATCCCTTAAATCTTTACTTTATTAATTCCATTAATCTAGAAACGCCAAAAATCGATATAGCTTCCTTTATTGTAAACCCTGTTTTTATCAGGATAGTAAACCATAGGTGTATTAAAACAACACCGTTTTGTAATCCATGTGTTATAAAACTTGCAACCACTCCATGCTTGATATATACATAGCCTAAAACAACTCCCATAATACCGCTAATTAAATTAAGTGGAAACTGATTATGGGCAAGTCCAAAAGCTACTGAAGTAAGAACTAAGGCAATGATTAATGGAAGAAATTTATCTAGCAGAGTTATTCCTATTAATCTAAAAACAATTTCCTCTAATAAAGGTCCAAGTACAATAGTTAAAAATATAGTGAATATAGGCGATTTGCTCCATAAGTATAATAACCCACTTAACGACTTATCTATTCCACCTGCTGGCTTAATCTTATTACCAATGATGACTGAAAACGTCGCTATAACTAACCCAGTTATTGCACTAAAGAAAAGTCCTTCTCTTGTTAAGAAAAATATATCTGCCATTATAAATCACCCTGCCTATTAGATACTATAATATCACTTATTTAAGTATTGGTCTATTTAGCTCTAACAGATAATTCTTTATTAATATCGCTAAGACTTAACTCTTTTGCAAAAAGCATAACAAGAAAATGATACATCAAATCCGTTGCTTCACCAACCATTTTTTCTTTATCAGAATTCTTAAAAGCAATAATTGTCTCTACTGCCTCTTCCCCAAACTTTTGTACAATCCTATCTAGTCCACTATCCATTAATTTAAGTGTATATGAGCCTTCTTCTCTTTGCTCTATTCTACTTTTGATTACATGTTCTAGTTTTTTTAAGTAGTCGATACTCTTATACCCAAGCACATTGTTATGAAAACAGCTTATCTCACCTGTATGGCATGTAGGTCCACTAGGATTCACACTAATTAATAAAGTGTCTTTATCGCAGTCTAAATCAATACTAATTACCTTTAGAATGTTCTTTGAAGTTTCACCTTTCATCCATAGCTTTTTTCTTGACCTTGAATAAAACCAAACTCTTTTTGTCATAATTGTTAGTTCATATGACTCTTTATTCATATATCCTAGCATTACAACCTCTTTTGAATCATCATCTTGTATTATCGCAGGAATCAATCCCTCATTATCATATTTCATATCTTACGTTAACCTCATTTTCTTGTAAATATTTCTTAAGATCCTTTATTGAGATAATATCTCTATGAAATATTGATGCCGCTAATGCTCCAGTAACATTTGTCTCATTAAAAACTCTTAAGAAATCTTCATTTCTTCCAGCACCGCCTGAAGCAATAACTGGGACTGATAACCCACTCAGCGTTTGATACAGATTTGTATCAAATCCCATTTGCATACCATCATTATCTATACTCGTTATTAATAGCTCGCCAGCTCCCAAGTCAATAACTTTTTTAGCCCAGCTAGATAAACTGTACTCAGTTCTTTTCTTTCCACCGTGCGTATAAACAATTAAGTTCTCACCTTCTCTTTTCACATCTATAGATACTACTACGCATTGTGCACCATACTTTTTTGATATTTGCTCAATTAGTGCTGGATGCTTTACAGCAGCAGAGTTTATTGCTACTTTATCTGCCCCCAAATCAAGCAATCTAGACACATCATCCAATTTACTGATACCGCCACCGACTGTCAACGGGATAAAAACCTCTTTGGCAACCTCTTCTAATGTGGATTTTATTGTCTCTCTGCTTTCTTCTGTTGCACTTATGTCAAGGAAAACTATTTCGTCAGCACCCATTTCATTGTATTTTTTTGCTAAATCTGCAGGAGAACCCTCATCTCTTAAAGACCTAAAATTTACTCCCTTAACGACCCTTCCGTCTTTAATATCCAAACAAGGTATTATTCTTTTTGTTAGCATTGTTTAACACCATACTTTCTTATAGTCTCTATTGACAGTTTATCTGAGTAAATTGCTTTTCCTATAACACATTCAGAAACGCCTATGTCTTCTAATTTTTTAATATCTAGCAAACTTGAGACTCCACCTGATGCTATAACATTAATTTTAAAATCATTAACAAGCCTCTTATATAGACTTATGTTAGGTCCTTGCTCTAAACCATCTTTTTGAATATCTGTGATGAGAAATCTTCTTATTCCCAAGCTTTTATAAAACTCTATAAGTTCGTCTATAGTAAATATTGATTCCTTAGTCCATCCATAAGTTTTGACCTTAGATTTATTAATATCTATTGCTATTACTATCTCTTCACTCACAATATTAGCTAAGTCAATAACCCATTGTTCTTTCTTTGCTGCTGCTGTTCCTATGACAATCCTACTTGCTCCACCTTCTATTAACTTCAGAGCTGTTTCTCTGTTTTTTATCCCTCCAGCTACTTGTAATTTGCATGAAAACTCATTTACCAAACTTAGTAAAGTACTGTCATCATTATCATTTTTTGCTCCATTTAGATTAACTACATGAACCAAGTTAAAACTTTTTTTGATATATTCTTTTATTATATCTCTTGGACTATTACTATAAACAGTTTGCCTGTTAAAGTCTCCCTTAACTAACCTCACTACATTATTATCTAAAATATCTACCGCAGGTATAATTCTCATACTAGTTCTCCGAATCTTTTCAATAGCCTTAATCCAGCTTTCCCGCTTTTTTCAGGGTGAAATTGAGTAGCTATTAGGTTTCCCTTCTCGATAATTGCAGAAAAATCTTCTCCATAACTACACACTCCTGTAGTAAAATTAGTAATCGGCAAATAGTAGCTATGTACAAAATAAAAGTTTTCAAAACTACCATTGTAAAGAGTTTTATTCCATCCCATGTGTGGAACAATTTTCTTCTTCCTAAACTTCATAACATCAGTATCTATCAACCCAAGACCCTGCTCAGTTCCTTCTTCACTTTTATTTGCCAGAACTTGCATACCCAAACAAATACCTAATGTAGGTATACCACTTTCAATTTTTTCTTTTAGCATATAGAATATATCACTATCCTTTAGCTGCCTTATCGCATCGTCAAAAGCTCCAACTCCTGGCAGTATTATGGAATTTGCTTTCTCTATCTCGCCTTTGCTATTTATTACCTTACTGTCATAACCTACATACTTAAGCGCATTCTGAATACTAAAGATATTCCCAACCTTGTAATCTATTATGCTAATCATAAATAACTCCTTTAGTAGACATCAATTCTCTATTGGGCGTGTCAAATATTTCTTTAAGCTGTCTACCTAACCCCTTAAAAATAGCTTCTGCAATATGGTGGCTATCAATGCCTTCAATCTTTTTTATATGAAGTGTCACTCTACTATTGTTAACAAAGGCTACTAAGAACTCTCGTATGAGCTCAAGAGGCAATTGTGCAATATATGGTAGAGAATAATCAACCTGATAATTCAGATAAGGCCTATTAGAAACATCTATTACAAGAAGAACTAAAGCTTCATCCATTGGCGAATAAATACTTGAATACCTATTAAATCCTGAGGCTTGTTCGATTAAACTTCTAAATAGCTTACCTATTACAATTCCTAGGTCTTCCACACTATGGTGGTATCCTGTTTCAAAATCTCCCTTTACTTTTATCTCTATACCAATCCCTGCATAGAAAAAAAGTGTTTTTAGAAGATGGTTAAAGAAACCATTCCCAGAATCTATTTCTATGACTTTATCATTTCTCACCTTTACTCTAATATCTGTTTCCAAAGTTTTTCTTTCAATCATTACACTCACCTACTATTTGGCTCAATTGGTCTATTAGAATATTATTCTCTTCATAACTCCCAACTGATATGCGCAAAGTACCTTTCATAATATAATCACTTATTTGATAGTCTCTTAAGTATATCCCTTTACTAACAAGCTTCTCATAGATGCTCTTAGACTCGTCCCCGAACTTGACTAAAATAAAGTTAGTATAACTTTGATATATCTTCACACTTAGTTTACGTAACTCATCAGATAATCTTTCTCTTTCAAAGATTATTTTTTTAACTTCTTCTAAAAAGAACTTACTATTGTCTAGCAGAACACTTGCATAATATTGACTAAAATTATTTATGTTAAATGGCATTTGCATCTTCCTTATTCTATTTACATTTTTCTCTTTGCTGATTGCATAACCAACTCTAAGCCCTGCTGCAGCAAAAGCCTTTGACAAGGTTCTTAAAACAATTAAGTTATCAAAGTTTACTATGTTGTTAGCCATTGTAGTGTTACTAAACTCAAAGTATGCTTCATCTATCAAGACCATAGAATCAACACTAGCAATAACTTCCTCTATATCTTCTTTTACGAACATATTTCCTGTCGGGTTATTAGGGTTGCAAATTATAATTAGATCAACTTTTTCTAGTTTTGATAGATTTATAATCTCCTCTTTAGGCAAAAATAAATCTTCTTTCAGTTCTATTTTAATGATTTCTTTATTTCTCAACCTTGAATAGGACTCATACATTCCAAAAGTAGGGGATACAATCATAACTTTATTGTCTACATAACAATCAATAATATTAGCAATTAACTCATCTGCTCCATTACCAATCACTAACTGCTTCTCATCAAACTTAGTATATCTTGACAAAGCACTAAGTAAAGGGCCTTCTTCTTGTGTTAAATACTTGTTTAAGTTAAGCTTTTCTAAATCTATCATTGTACTTATTATTTCATTAGGCTGCAAAGGATGTTCGTTTAGATTTAGTCCTATCTCTCTTTTTTTCAATTTAGAGTATACATTAATCATTTATTCTCACCCTAATTGCATTAGCATGAGCAGAGAGTCCTTCACTTTCAGCAAGCAAAATCACATCTTTCCCATCAGCTAAAGTAGCTTCTTTTGGGTAATATAGTATTTCACTTTGTTTAATGAAATCATCAACACCAAGAGATGATGAAAATTTACTTGTACCGCTAGTAGGTAAAACATGATTCACTCCTGCATAGTAATCTCCTAAACTTTCAGCTGCGTAATGTCCTAAGAAAATAGACCCTGCGTTCTTAATTTTAGCTAGCAATTCAAATGGATTATTAACAGCAAGCTCTAAATGCTCTGGTGCAAAATCATTTATAATATCTATGGCAATATCCTCATCTTTAATTATTAGATACGCTCCTTTATTGATACTTTGCTTAGCAATTTCTCTTTTTGGTAGTTCACTGATTTGCTCACCCAATTCTTTTACTACTAAGTTTGCCATCTCATCACTTTTGCTAATCATTAGAATTCTAGCAAGTGGATCATGCTCTGCTTGTGACAGTAAATCTGCTGCAACATACTTAGGATTTGCAGAATCATCACAATACACGCATACTTCACTTGGACCTGCTAGCATATCTATCCCTACAGTTCCATAAACTTCTTTTTTCGCATAGGTAACATAAATATTTCCTGGACCAACTATTTTATCTACCTTTTTCACACTCTCACTACCATATGCTAAAGCAGCTATTGCCTGAGCTCCTCCTATTTTATATATCTTCTCTATACTTAGTTCTTTTGCAGCAACTAATGTTTCTGGCGAGACTACTCCTTCTTTATTAGGAGGCGTAACGATAGAAATTTCGCTTGCACCTGCTACAATAGCTGGGATAACTCCCATGAGTACAGAAGATGGATATGAAGCTTTCCCTCCAGGCACATAAACCCCAATTTTCTCTATCGGATTAACTAGTTTTCCTCTTACTACACCGTTTGGTAAAGTCTCAAACCAATTACTTCTTACTTGTTTAACATGAAATTGCTTTATATTTTTTATAGCATTTCTTAATGCTATAAGCCATTTATCACTTACAAGTTTATATGCTGTATCTACTTCTTTATCAGTAACTAAAAAACTATCTAGCACTATACCGTCAAACTCTTTTGTATAATTTCTTATTGCCTTATCTCCGTTTTCACGTACATTACTACAAATTTCCTTTACAACATTTTCTATATCAAGATTATTCAAACTATTATCTAATAAGATACATTTTTTAAATTCATCAACATTATACTTTCTAAGCATTTTTATTCTCCTTGTTTTGCATGTCTTCCATTAAAGCTGTTATTTTATCTCTTTTTATTTGATAACTTGCTTTATTTGCTATTAATCTAACTGAAATATCCCTTATTTTTTCTGTTTCAATTAAGCTATTAGCTTTAAGTGTATTCCCTGTACTAACAATATCCAAAATTGTATTAGATAGCCCTAGCAAAGGAGCTAATTCAACTGAGCCATTGAGCTTTATGATGTTTACCTGCAAATTATTGCCTAGGCAATAATCTTTAGCGATATTAACGTATTTGGTGGCAATACTTTTTATCTCTTGTAGATTAGTTTGTGCTAGAGCAAGGTGGCATTTTCCAATTTTACAATCATACAATTCATATACTTCATAATCATTTTCAAGTAATATATCTTTCCCAACAAAACCACAATCTGCAACCCCATTTTCTACGTATATAGGTACGTCTATTGGCTTAACTTCTATTAATTTATATCCGTTGACTAAATATACTAATTTTCTTGAATTTTTATTTTTAAGCTCATTGCCAACACCTAAAAGATCTAAGCACTCTTTTTTGAGTCTACCTGTTGGTATAGCTATTGTTAATGACATTTTTTTCTCCTCCTAGCCAAGTTGCGTCAACAGCTAACCCAATTGCACCTAAGTCTTTGCCAAACTGGCTAGCTAACTTATCATATCTACCACCAGTAATAATTGGAGTTGGGCTGTTTCTTGCATATATTTCAAACACAATCCCTGTGTAATAATTTAGATTCCTTACTAAACCTAAGTCAAAAGTATATTTACTAGACAAACTTTCTAAAAAGATTACTAACAAAGGGTCATATTCTTCACTTGCGAAAATTTCTTTTACTAGCTTTATAGCCACTAAAATATCTCTTTCACTAAATAGTTGCCAAACCATTTCAAATTTTTCATCATCTAAGCTTTCTCTTAATTCTTCTTTGATAGAAACGTAATTATGTTTAGCTAAATTACTCTTAAATTGTCTTGCTTTTTTATCAGACAATTTCAGTAGTTTGATAACTGAATCAACAAAAGGCATGTAGTTTATACATAGAACATACTCTTCATCTGGAAACACCTCTAAGTATTCATCAATTAATTCGATTATTTCTTTTTCACTTTCTATCCCCTTCTCACCTATATACTCGATTCCTATTTGCCAGATATCAGACCTATTCATCCTAAAAATCTCACCGTAATATGCTCTTCTAGTAGGCACTTGCTCATCATTATTGACAACTTGATCTAAAATTGCTGTGCTAAAATCAGCTCTCAATGCAAATGCTTCACTTTTATGATTTACTTTATATAGCTCCTTTGTTAAATTACTGTGTTTATATATTGCTTCTTTTGTAAATAGAGGTACCTTATTTTCATGATAAGAATATTCTCTATTAATTTCTCTTAGCTTCTGTTCATAATCTCTCATAACTTCTAAGTTCATTTCATCGCTCCTTTATCTTGTTAAAGCATTAAAGACTTTAATATGATAACAAAGATAAATGAAAAAATCAACCCTTTAAAATAAAAAACTCTCATGGACATGCCATGAGAGCAGCTATTATGCTAAATATTCTTTAAGAATCCTAACAAACTCATCATTATCTTTTTCATTAGAAACAGAAACTCTTACTGTATCATTTGTCATTTCGCATAAATTATGTACTTTTCTTACTAAGATATTTTTCTCTTGTAGATAGTCAGCAAAAGCATCAAAATCTACATCCATGCACACTAGCAAGAAATTAGTTTCACTATCGTATGCGAATACATCCTCAATTTCATTTAATTTCTTGAGAAAGTCATCACGAAGCTTTTTCATATTCTCTATATATGGCTTAAAGCTTTGGGAGTTTTCTAATAGTCTTACCCCTATAAGTTGGGCCATATTAGATACATTATAATATGTTTGAAATTTTCTAATTTGCTCTCTGACTTCTTTATTAGCAAGTCCATAACCGAGTCTTAACCCAGCTGCAGCAAATGCTTTTGAAAATGTTCTTAGTATAACTAGGTTATCATACTTATCTAACTGATCAGCTAATGTATCTTCCGCAAACTCGTAATACGCTTCATCGACAAGCACATAAGCTTTAACATTTTCTATTATTTTGATTACGTCTTTTCGTGGGAATACATTACCCGTTGGATTATTTGGTCTACATATTACAATCAACTCTGTTTTAGTATCCCTTGCTTTGTTTATGATATTATCAACATCCAAGCTAAAATCTTTTCTAAGAGGAACATCTACTATTTCAAGTCTTAACCTATTTGCTATTGTGTTATATAAGAAAAATGTGGGGCTACTTATTAAGACTTTTCTTGTATCTCCAGATAGTGAATTAAAGATATCTCCAAGTAATGTATCTCCACCATTAGCAGCTATAATCATTTCTTTATCTACTTTTGTATACTTAGCCAAAGAATCAAGCAGAGGGCCTTCTTCTTGACTAATATATAGATTAAGATTAAATTGTTCATAATCAAAATCAAACAAGCTATTAACTAAAGACTCTGGTTTAAATGGGCTTTCGTTATTATGAAGCCGTATCTCTCTCATCTTCTAACCCTCCATTAATGCATAATTAACTGCTGCTTTGGCATGAATAGTTGCTGTATCAAATACAGGTAAAGGTGATGTTTCATTCGTTATTAACAAAGGAATCTCCGTACATCCTAGCACGACTCCTTGTGCGCCTTTATTCTTCATTTTATTGATTATTTTAATGAAACTAGCTCGCGATACCTCATTAATTTCTCCTAAGCACAGTTCATTATATATTATTTGGTGAATGTACTCTCGGTCTATTTCATCAGGCACAAGCACCTCAATACCATAATCCAATTCAAGCTTATCTCGATAGAACTTTCCCTCCATTGTAAACTTAGTACCAAGTAAAGCTACCTTGCTCACGTTTTGGGCTTTTATAGCTTCTGCTGTTGCGTCAGCAATATGCAAAAGTGGGATATTGACATCTCTTATTATATCTGGAGCTAATTTATGCATAGTGTTTGTCGCTATAATAATAAAATCTGCATTAGCTGATGCTAAGTCTTTTGCTGCACCTACCATTTTATCGCTTAATGCACTCCAGTCATTCTTATGTTGTAACTCTTCAATCACTTGAAAGTCAAAAGAATAGATTAACATATCACTTGAGTGAAGTTTGCCTAATCTTCTTTTTACTTCTTGATTCATAACTTTGTAATAGTTTACTGTTGACTCCCAGCTCATTCCACCAATTATACCTACTCTTTTCATCAACGATTCCTCCTAATTGAATAATCCATCAACACTTAAGTACCTTTGTCCTGTGTCTGCCATAATACCAACTATTACTTTGTCTTTAAATTCTTCCTTATTGGCTAATCTTTTTAACACACATGCCACGGCACCAGATGATATTCCTACTAAAATACCTTCTTTTTGTGCCAACTCTCTACACATTTCAAAAGCATCGCTAGTTTTTACTAGTTCAATTTCGTCTATTATTTCTTTATCAAGTGTTTCTGGCACAAATCCTGGTGCGGTACCCATCATTTTATGTGGTTTAAAGACTCCCTCTTTAATATATGGAGACTCTTGTGGTTCAACAGCAATAGTCTTAATACTGCTATTTTGCTCCTTAAGATATTTTCCAGTCCCACAAATAGTTCCTCCAGTCCCAAGAGCTGCTACAATAACATCAACTTTGCCTTCCGTATCATCCCATATTTCTTTGCCAGTTGTTTTATAATGCGAAAGTGGATTGCTTTGGTTTACATGTTGACCAATATAAAAGTATTCAGGATGCTCCGCTAGAATACTGTTCATTAACATTTTAGCACCTGCAGTGCCTTTGTCAGCAGAAGATAATTTAAGCTTTGCACCGAATGCTTTTAGTATTTGTTTTCTCTCTTCGCTTTGAATTTCTGACATGCAAAGCACAGTCTTATAGCCTTTTATTGCTGCAATATACGCTAACGCCATACCTGTATTACCACTGGTTGTTTCAATCAAAGTATCTCCTGGTGAAATCAAACCCTTCCTTTCTGCATCTTCAATTATCTCTAATACTGGTCTATCTTTTAGACTGATAGGGTTCATAAACTCACATTTTATTAAAATTGTAGATTGCTTTGAAAAAGAGGTTAATTTCAGCAATGGGGTCCTTCCAATTAGCTCTGTCATGTTATTTGCATATTTCATAATTATTCCTCCTAAGAAAAAAAGCTCCAATTATGGAGCTTATTCAAATAACCAATATCCTATTTCTTCTGAGCCCTCATCAAACTCATAAAGTTTGCTAAAAGAGATCATTCCTTTGCCAGCTTGAAATTCTCTTAACTCGTAATAATCACTTTGCGTATCTTGATACTTTACATGATAAACCCATTGATTATCTTCAACTGTTAAGTCATAAATTTCACTATCATATGTATACTGATTACCACTTAAATCGCTTACAGTTTGTTGCCATGAAGTTCCAATATTAAGTGGGTATTTAATCAAAATCATGTCTTGATATTCTGGCTCCATTAATCTTTCAGCATTTATAGATTGTCGTAATTCTCCATTACTTATATAGTATTCTATATCAATGCTGTAATCTCCTGTAGCTTCTCCATCTGATGGATCATAAACTTCTCCCACTACCGAATATGTTATAAGATTATTATCTTGTATTACTTCAGTTAGAGTCATTTGATGACCATATTCAACAAATCCTGAATATATCCACTCATAACCACTGCTACTTGGCATAATTTCTGCTATTGCCTGATTCATAATTGTATTTAACTGCCCTGATCCTTCCTCATACAAAGTATAAGCAATATCAAAGTCACCTTCAGCTGACTGATAGAGTTTTTCAAATGCAATTAATCCACTGCCCTGTCTGAACTTTCTTATTTCATAATAGTTACTACCAGCATCTTCATACATAACAGTATATGTCTCTTTACCATCTATTATATTTATCTCAACAATTTCACTAACTAATGTTATCTCATTACCGTCATTATCTGCAACTGTCTGCTCCCAAGAAGTTTCTAATTCTAAAGGAGTTTGAAGTAATATTATACCCTGATAAGATGGATCCATTATCATCTCGCCTGTTACAAACTGTATGAGCTTTCCATTTTCAATTATATACTGCATTGATATAGAAGGGTCCATCTGACTCTCCCCATCGCTCATATCTAAAAACTCACCGGTAATAGTATACGCCTTGTACTCACT
This sequence comes from uncultured Clostridiaceae bacterium, assembly GCA_964546025.1. Taxonomy (GTDB): domain Bacteria; phylum Bacillota; class UBA994; order PWPR01; family PWPR01; genus PWPR01. The sequence goes on along the minus strand of CAZJHT010000017.1, from coordinate 2,248 downwards.
ATCTCCACTTATTGTATCAAGTGTCATAGTATGCCCATACTCAGCAAAACCACTATAAGTCCATAAAAAATTTTCTTCATCAGGCATTACAGTTGCTAACTGGATATTTTCATCGGTGAAATCTTCTGGAGGCACAATTATCTCTGTACAACCTACTATTGTTAATATTAAAACAAGTGAAATCCCTATTATTAGTTTTTTCATTCTTCACATCTCCTTGTTGTAGTTCTATCTATATATATTATACTACATCAAGGACTGGTATGTTCCATATAATACTATTTACTTTTACTAATTAATTAGTCACTGCATTCTCTATTGCTTTTAAAATTACTTTTGAGCTAATTGTTGCCCCTGCAATAGTATCAACCATCAGAGACTGCTCAGTAACAACATGCTCAGTAATCTTTTCTGCTTCTTCTCCTCTACCGTGATCATGCCTTATGAGTCTGATTTCCACTATTTCTTCATTTTCGATTACAACTTCAACTTCTGCGGCTAAGATCTTGGTTTCAAATATGCCATGATAAACTCCATCTGCTAAACTTGTAAAATCAAAATCTAATATGGTAGAGTTACTTATCTCTTCTAGTTCCTTGTCTACAGTGTAAAAGTTATAAGCTACAATTATCACAAATGCTAACGCTACAAGTAACAATTTCTTTTTCATTTCTATCTACACTCTCTCTGGTAAAATGTACTTAATAATTTCTTCAGTTTTAAATATAACTGCTTCTTTATTTAGTATGCCTGGGTTAGCTATATGTAAAGAAATCAGTCCTCTGGCACTTGTGGTAATAATATCGGAGACAACTAATAAGCTTTCCTTACTCAAAACTTCTTCTCTTACACATAATTCTAGACACGCATTTAAATAATCTCTAATTTTCACATTATTAAATCTACCTCTTAGTTCTTTAGGCATTTCACCAAGTTTATTATTATATTTAAACTTATAAATATTAGGTTTATCAAGGTAAAATTCTGCAAATGTACGTGTAGTTTTAATAAGACGATTACGACAATCTAAATTATCAGTATCAATATCCAATAACAGATTATAAATATCTTCAAAAAATGAGTCTATGACATACCACTGTAATTCTTGTAAGTCTTTAAAATAATTATAAATTGTCGCATATGAATAACCAGCTAACTTTCCAATCTTTCTAGCTGAAACTTCCTCTCCACTAACAACTAACGTCTTAGTTGCCTCAATAAAATAGTTCTTCATCCTCATATCTTGAATGCTTTTTACATTCATATTATCACCTAACTTTTTTTGAGAACTCTTCTATTCTTTCATTATAAATTTCTTTCTTGCTCTCAGTAATATTAGCTACTTTTTTAATAATGAGTTTTTCAAAAAAATTCAGTTTACTAAAATCATATTGATAACCAAAGTTTTCATATACCACACTTTCAGAAAGTATCGGTTTAAAGTTATTCTCAATTACTGATTTAGTGTTTTCATCATTTCCGCCGCAAATAAAAATACCTACTCTTTTCTCATTTAGGATCTCTGCATTGTCTTCTACAAATTTCTTAACTTTTGGCCTTATTTGCCCTGCGTATATAGCGCTTCCTATTAGTACAGTATCATAATCCCTTACATTTGCCTCTTCAGAGGCTAAGTTAATTAACTTAGCATCACTAAAGTGCTCTGCAAGGATCCGTGCACACTCTTCTGTTGTCCCTTGTTTGCTAGCATAAACTATTAGTTTCATAATACTCCTCCTGTTAACAGTGTTAATTTTATTAACAGCGTTAATATACATCATAATATAGTTGCTGTCAATCATGAATACCTATAAAATAAGAGAAAATATATAATGGCGGTGACTTAATGAATAACTATATAATGTGGGATTTTGATCATACCTTAGCTTATAGAGATGGTATGTGGACAAAGACAATTTATGACTTAATAGTAGAAAATAATAATTATGAAATTGATATAGAAAAGATCAGAATCATTACAAAAAATGGATTCCCATGGCATAATGCTGATATATCACATCAAGACCTAATGCAAAATTTATCATGGTGGGATTATTTGAAGACATATTTTATAAAAGAGCTTATGATCCTTGGGATTGATGTGCAAAATGCTACTAGTATTTCAAATGGAATACAAGAAAAGTACTTAGATCTTGAGCACTGGGCTCTTTTTAGTGATACTAAAAGTGCCTTAAAAGCACTTTTAGATAAAGGATATAAACATCTGATTTTATCAAATCATGTTCCT
>CAZJHT010000016.1:0-43325 GCA_964546025.1 uncultured Clostridiaceae bacterium | reverse complement strand
CACATTCTCCTTTAAAACTAAAAAAGCTGTTGACATTTTTTTGTCAACAGCCTCAGAGCTGATTAATAATCAGCTCTGTTTTTTTATACAAGATTATATAATTTTAAAGCAGTAGTAATTCATTAAACATAATAGAATAATATGGTTCTTAATAATTTGTTATATAATAGTTATATTTTTGTGGATATTTTGGCAAAGGTGTATAAAAAATTACAAAATAAGGTTGAAAAATGATCATAATTCCATTAGAATAGTTTTTGCAAAATTGGTACAAACAGTAACTTTTGACAGGAGGTTGTTCATTGAATGTACTAATATTTGATAACGAAGATAATTATGGTCAAAGGCTTGCAAACTTACTAGTAGCAGTAGCAAATGATGAAATTGATGTTTATGTAAGCAAAAGTATTGAGGAAATTAAGAACTGCAGTTTTCAAAAAAAGTATGACTTGATGTTATTAAGTGAAAACGTTTGGCAAACATATGCAAAAAGTAATGATGATAGTAATGTCATAATTCTTAAAGGTTCAGTATTAACTGATGTAGATCAAAATGACAGAACAATATATAAGTATCAGAATGCCCACAAAATTTATAAGAAAATGATGGAGATATTCTTAGCAAATAACCCTAAGAAAGTATCCATAGAGAACAGTAATTTAGCAGAGTTAGTATTAGTGTATTCCCCAATTGGTGGGAGTGGTAAGACAACTATTTCTAATGCATTAGCTGAAACACTATCAAAAGCTGGATATAGGGTGTTGCTAACAAGCTTTGAAAATTATCCATCATGTTCAGAGAATAAGAAAGGAGATTTAACTGAACTTTTAAAATCAATTCATCTAGGAGAGCCTATAAATGTAAAATTGAGATCTATGATTAAAAAAGCAAAGTATGGTTCTTATAACTATATCTCTACTGTTGGTGATCCTAAAGATCTTCTAATTGCAAATACTACAGACATTATTAGTTTAGTAAAAGAGTTTAGAAACTGTGATATTGCAGAATATATCATAATTGACTCAAATAGTGCTAGTGATGCATGGTTAGAAGAATTGCTAGAGGAAGTAGATAAGGTGGTTTTAGTAATACTAGAAAATAGGTTTGCGACAGAGAAGTTCTTGGCATTTAAAAAGCATACGAGTTTCCATAAACATTTCTTAGATAAAACTACTTTTATACTAAACAAAGCCAAAGAAATCAATGTTAAGACTGATTTGATTAGGGTACCAGTTATGGATGGTGCAAATTGCAATGAAGTTATAAGTGAGATAATGCGATCAGTAAATTTATCACAAATAGTATGAAAACATATTTATTCAACGAAACAAAGAAAGTTCTTAGAAAAAAGATAGAGGTATTTGATTTACAAGATCATGAACTAAGAAAAGTAATATCAAATAGCCTTGCAAAAATAATCAAGCAAGAAGAAATTAGCAATTTAGACTATAAGTTCGTAGCAGAAATCGAGAAAGATGTCTTTAATTCAATAAGAGGTTTTGGAATATTAGATAAAATCAAAGAATTTAAAGATGTGAACGAGATTATGATAAATGGCACTAAGAATGTTTTTTATGAACAACATGGCAAAATTCTAGAATTTAAAGACTATCAGTTATCACAAAATGAGTTAAGTGAAATTATTAGCAGAATAGCAAGTAAAACTGCAAAGTCTATAAACACAGCAAATCCTATAATGGATACTAAGCTAGCAGATGGATCAAGGATAAATGTTGTATTACCACCACTCTCACTAGACGGACCGATTATCACTATGCGAATCTTTAATAAAAAAGTTATTAGTATTAAAGAAGCAATAAGTCTTAAAACAATAACAAAAGAAGCTGCTGACTTTATAATTGATTTAGTTAGAAAGAAGTACAACATCATTATAGCAGGCTCTACGAGTAGTGGAAAAACGACATTCTTGAACATGTTATCAGAGTTCATACCAGATTATGAAAGAATAATTACAATAGAGGATACTGCTGAGCTAACTCTTAAAAACAAAAAAAATCTAGTGAGATTAGAAACAAGAAAAACGAGTAATGAAGAATTAAATATTACAATAAGAGATTTAATTAGAAATGCCCTAAGAATGAGGCCAGACAGGATAATTGTAGGCGAAGTTCGCGGAGTCGAAGCGATAGATATGCTACAAGCGATGAATACAGGGCATGATGGGTCTATATCAACGATTCATGCAAATTCATGCTATGATGCAATCAATCGTTTAGAGATGCTAGTTTTGAGTGATCAAACAAATTATCCAATAGAGTTTGTTCAAAAACAAATAACTTCTGCAATTGACATAATAATTCACCTTAGAAAGTCCCAGAGTAATATTAGGCAAGTCGTAGAGGTAAGTGAGCTAGTTTCATGCCATAACAAGCAATATTTATTAAATCCAATTTACGTTATTGATGATCTTAGGAATACTATCGGATTAAAGAGAGTGGGAGAGTTAAAAGCAAAAAAATGATATATAAAGAAGTTGATTATTCAGTAATGGAAGGCAGAGATGCGAATATTTTATTGTCTTCTTTAGTAATTGATATGCTTTTTTCTTCTATAATTTACATTTTCTATAACTCAAATATAGTAAGTATGCTAAGCATGGCTATTTTTTTCAAACCAATTAAGAGATATTACACACAGCATATTATAAGAAGGAGAAAGGAAATTTTAGAGTTGCAGTTTTTTGAATATCTATCAATATTAAAATCTAATTTACAAGTAGGAGAAAACTTTCTAGAGTCTAATAAGAAAGCAAAAGAATCTTTAAAGCAAAACTTTGAAAAAAATAATTTTATGAGAAATGAAATTGAAATACTTTTATTAAAGAACAATAATGGTATTTCAATAAAAGATGCATTTGCAAGTTTTGCAAAAAGAAGTGATCTGAAAAGTATACAAAGTTTTAGTAAGCTTTATACTATTGCTGCTACGCGAACAAATAGAATTGAAGAACTAGTTCAAGAAACCATAGATATGATGCAAGAAGCATTTGACAAGGATAAAGAAATTAACACCTTGATCTTAGAGAAGAAAATAGAACTATATATCTTAACTGTATTGCCGGTATTTCTTATATTATTCTTTAGGTTATTTAGTCCAGTATATTATCAAACACTCTACTCAAGTATTTTTGGGAGAATAGTGATAACAATTTCACTTGCGTTATTTGCACTAGCCCAAATTCTAGCAAGAAAAATTATAGGTAGAATATGTGATTACTAATTATTACTTTTTTTCAGCTATTAATGCTATATGCACTTTGCTTCTACTCTTTTGTATTTATCGTTTTGATGATACTAACCTAGAAAACTATATAGCGTCATTAAAAATATATAATGATACAAAAGCCAAAATTAAGACTAACCTAAATAATAAGAATGTACATGTAATAAAGAAGATGAAAGTCCTTACTTTATTGGAGCAGTTAATTACTTATTTTGAGGCTACCCTATATTCATTTTTTGTGACAAAAGAAAGTTTCGTAACTTATACAGTATTATCTCACATTAAAAACTTTGCAGCATGTTTTGTTGGTGATATGAGTGCATGGGTAGCTGCTAAGATTATTTTAGCAAAAATATTATCTAAAATATGCTTTGGGTTTTTGATTTTATCAGCAATAGCTTTATACTTACTAAAATATATGGACTATTTACGCACTTGGATTTTTTTTCTTTTAGGAATTATGATTCTTGGGTTTTTATGCTACTTGCCGGTAGATAATATTAAGCATGAATTAAAGATAAATCAAAAGTCTATTAATAGAGATCTTCCAGATATAACTATAAAACTAATTATGTTACTAAATGCAGGATTAAACTTGCAAGATAGTTTATCAGAAGTTATACCTCAATTAAGTATTCCAGCAAAAAAAATCCTTAATCAGTATAAAAATCAGCTAATGTTTGGTAATGCAATTACAAACATAAACCTACAGCAAAGAAACAGCATAATCACGAAAGATTTTCATAAGTTGTTAAATATATTAGAGCAATGCAGTTTGGTTGGAGAAATGCATTTGCAAAAGCAATTAAAGAGTTTTTACAGAGATCTCAAGAGTAATAGAATACTAGAGATGAAGCAAAAAGGACAAATCGGGAGTTCCCAACTACTTGTTCCCTTACTTTTAATATTTATAGGAATAATGTTTTTGGTACTAACACCTGTTTTTATGAGTTTTATTTAGGAGGTTAAAGTTGAATAAGGTATTTGAGAAAATTGGTCAGTTTATTAATGATGAAAAAGGAGTATCGCCTATAGTTGCTTCAGTATTAATAATCTTAATAGCAGTTATGTTAGCGGTATTAGTCTCAGACGGACTAAAAGTGTGGATAGAAGAGTTATTTGAGCAATTTAGAAATCAAACAGGCAATATTAGATGAATCAAAGAGGGAATGTTATTATTGAGTTTGCGATAATATTGCCTTTAGCTATTTTGATAATTTTATCTATTATCTACTTAGCTATAGAGAGAGTTGATTTAATAAAAGCTAAGACAAACTTAATGAGTAACATAAGTGATGAAAAGGACAACACATTAAAAACTGAAATTATAAAAGAAGAGCTATTATTACTAAAAGAAGATATTACTGAGATAGAGTTGTTAAATAAGAGTGTAGACGCAAGAATAACTTTGAGGAATATTGCTTTAGTAAAAGAATTATTAGATGAGTCTAATATGCTGGAAAACTTATATGATTATATTGTTTATTTAGGGTCATCTCATGAATAGAAATGGTTTTGTTACGGTTTTTTTATCAACTCTGATACTACCGTGCATTCTGCTAGTGACTGTTCTTATTGAAGTTTCTTCTTATTATGAGCATAAAGCTTATATAGCAGGTTTAAGCGATTTAACTGCTAATACAGCAATGTCATTTTATGAGAGATATTTATTCAATAATTATGGGTTACTATGTTTTGATAGTATGAGCGTTAATGATGAGGTTAATAAAACTATAGAATCTAACTTATTTAAAGATAAGATTCAGATAGAACAGATTAAAACAAATGTGCCAAGTGACTTGGAAATAAGAAACCTTGATTTAATAAAAGAGCAAATTATTAGTTATCAAATACCTAGAACTATATATAGTGCTATAGAAGAAATAGTGCCTTTTGTCAAAAGCTTTACTGATGAAGATTCCAGTATTGAGCAAAAACTAGTTGAAATCTCTCAGATATATGAAGAAGTACTTTCAGATTATATTCTTTTAGATGAAAAAGTTAAAGAGCTCAGTGAAATGGATAAAGCCTTCTTTAATGATTATTCATTAATAAGAGATGAAAGAGAAACTGCTATATTTAACATGATGTTGTATTTACAACAAAGAGAATATATAGAAATCCAAGACGAAGTTGAAGGGTTACTTGATAAAATAAGAACAGAATCAATTAGGCTTATCTATGAAAAGGACAAAGCTTATCAAAACGCAATAAGTATCTATGATACTTATAATCAAGTAGATGATATTTTAATAAGACTGTCTTTGAGTAAGGATCGGATAGATGAACATTCTAATGAATTATATAATAATGAATTAAAACATGAATATAATTATGATGAGGCAAATAAGATTTTTAGTCTTTTAGATTTAGAAAGATTAAAAGACAAAACCTATAAGAACATAATTATAGCTAAAGAGATGATGGAGGAAATAAATAAGCATAGCTTTAAGCTTATTAACAATAGTAAAGTAATAACATTTAGATATCAAGACTTATCAAATATTACCTATGAAGAAGTTGCTAAGAATATAGAAAAGGGTACTAAGCTTCATCATTCAGATAGCAAAGATATCAAGCTAATTGATTTGGGCTTACATATTGAAGAATTAACTCAAGTACGAGAAGAGATAGATATTATTAATGATATTACTACTATTAAGGAGTCTTTTTCCTCTGAGGTTGACATGGTTGAAGTTTCTATTAAAGGATTAAATGATTCTCTAGTTTCAAATAGAAGTGTATATAGTAAGAACAACGACTTAAAGAACTTATTAACTAAGTTCATATTTATTGATTACTTAAGCGATAGGTGCACTCATTACCTAAGCAATGATAACAAGGTGTTTTTTGAAAAGTCAGAACTTGAATATCTGCTAGTTGGTCAAGAGGCTAATGTGAAAAATATCGAAGGGGCTAAAAACAGAATTTTAGCACTAAGAACAGTATTGAACCTGAGCTATATTATTACTAATGATACTTTAAGAGAAACTATTTCGACGCTAACTGATAGTCTTGGAATAATCAATCCTATTCTGAAACCTATTGCTACAATAGCAATTTCTACTACTATTGCATTTGTAGAAAGCTTTTTAGATTATAAAGAGTTAATAGAAAGCAAAAGGGTTCCAATTTTTAAAGACAGCTCAAGTTGGAAACTCAGCAAAGAGAATATAGTTTCATTAATAACTGAAGGTGTTCTTGGTGTTAAGAATCAAAGTGATGAAGGTTTATTATATGATCAGTATATAATAGGTCTTATGTTAATAGTAAACGAAGAGGTTCTACTCAAGAGATTATTAGATTTGATTGAGTTAAACTATAATTATAACTATCAAAACACAAGAGAAATTACGAATTTGGATACCAAATTTTCTAAGTTCAGTTTTGGGATTACTGTAGATATAAAAGCAGAATATCTCTTTAGTAAAACAAACAACTTAATTAAGATTCCTGTTAATAGCACTGAAATATATGAGTACTAATAAAGGCTTTATATCAATAGAAGCATCTATAGCAATATTTATTTTCGTCATTTTTTTAGTGTCATATATGTCAATAATTGACATACAAAGAATTGATGCATATATGCAGTATAGTGTAACACAAAGTGCTTTATCTCTTTCGCACATGTCATATATCCTAGAAGAGCTTAATTTAGTAGAACATATACTGGATATGCCTGATTTAGACTTAGGTATTTTGCTTGAAAATGTAATAAATGCTTCATCTCAATTTATAGATTCTGGCACAGAATTTTCACTTACAAATCAATTAGTCAATTTAATAAGCTTTAGTGAACTTAATGTTAATGCAGGATTTGAAGATGAAGAGTTGCTTGAGTATTTAGGCTCAAATAGTGAAGATGTTTTAGAATTTGTTTTTTATCAGACTTTTCAATTTATATTAAATCAAAAAAGTGAAAACTTTGTATCTCTAGCAATAAATAAATACTTGAATAAATTAAATATAAGAAATCCTTTTATAAGTATTGCCCAAGTTGACTTATCTGATAGCAAGTTGTTCTCTAAAGATTATTCAATAAAAATATCTATGGATTACTCATTAGTTTTAGATTTGCCAATTTTTAGTAGAATAGAGATGCCCAGAACAGTTTATGCTGAAACACGTGCATGGCTTGGCAATGTAAAAGCATCTGAAAATGAAGATAGTCAAGAAAGCATTTGGATGAGCAATGATTATTGGTATAGGGGAAAGTATATTATTGCCCAGGAAATTAAAAAAGAAAGTTATGAAGTAGTATCAGTGTCTGGTCTACATGCTGCTAATATTGATGGAGAGAAGCTTGATGTATATAGGATGTTTTCATATGACTGCTTTCGTCCTAGCAATACTGCTCATAGGTTTAGCAGAACACTGAAAGAACATGGAGAAGCAGTTATAAAAAAGTTGGATGGACTGAAAACAATTGAGCTTAAGAAAGGCGACTTGACTGATAAGGTTAGTTTAGTTGAATATGATATTGCTTTTAATGTGAGAGTTGTTCTCCCTAGCAATACTACAGAAGAAACGTATGATGAATTTAGATATATTTCACATGAAATTGGAGATGCTCTTGGAATGCAAGTAACTTTAATAAAAGGCTATGGAGATTCAATACGTGATTAATAGAAAGACTATAAGATTAGTATTTGTGTCTTTAATTATTATGAAGTATTACATTGCTTCATTATTAGAATTAGATTTTCATTTTTTGCTAGCTTTTACTCTGGTGTTAATTTCAGTTATAGACATAATAACTAAGAAGATACCTAATTGTATGTTAATCTTATTAGCTACTGAAAGTATGTATTTTAGAAATGAGATAGATTGGATATTAGTAACAATAATTTTGATCGTATTTTTTGTTATATACAGTTTTACAAGTAATATTTTTTATGCAGGAGACTTAAAGTTGTTAGCAGTAACAGCTATACATTTAGATGAGAAAGTTTTTCTAATAATGGTTTTAGCAGGGGTTTTATCATTTTTTTATATGGTTGTTGCAAAGAAAAAGGCAGTACCTTTTTCTCCATTTATTTTACTTGCGTATTTGTTTGTGTGGAGGTGGTAAATAGATCATTACTAGTACTTTTAAGAAAATTCTTGTTACATTTTTATGTGTTATCTTGACCTTTAACTTATATAATTGTGCAACCTTAAAAAGAAGATTAGAGAATAATCAATTAGATCTTTTTGAAAAAGCTAATAACGAAATCTCAAAGAAAGTATATTCTAGAGCTATTAATTATCTATTAGAAGCCCTTAAAATAGAGGCGAAATATCAAGAAGAAGTGTTGTTAGCACTAGTTAAATGCTATCTTGAAAACAATCAAGAAATAAAAGCACAAAACACTATAGAAGATTATATAAATAATAAATTTGTAGGACAAGATACGTTTTTGTTGTATGCAGACTTATTATGTGAAAGAGGAGAGTATCAGAAGGCCCTCTCTTTACTTGTCAATAAAGAGAGAGCTCTTGATTCAAAAGGAATTGAAAAGAAAAATATGCTATATTACGCATATGATATTATAGACTTGTTCAGTAATGAAGTTGTAATCGGGAAAAAGTATTTTAGTATAAAGGAAGGAATATCCTGGGGATACTATAATAGAAATAATTCTCTAATGATTAAAGATGAATATGAAAGTATAACTCCATTTTTAGAAAAACAAGCTATTGTAATCAAAGATAATATGGCATACCTAATCGACACTAATGGTGTAATTATAAGTGGGTCAGGATTTAAAGTAGAAAAGATACTTCCATATTCACAAGGTAGAGCTGGAGTTAAAGTTAATAGTGAATATGTTTATGTTGACCATAATTTTAGAACAACTAAGCAAACTTATTTAGATCTTGGAACTTATGCAGATGGATATGCTGCTTTTAAAGATTCTAATGGATGGGGAATTAGAGATATAGATGGTAAAGTTATTGTTTCTGGATGTGAAGAAATATTGTTTGATGAATTCAAAAGGTCTACTGTTAATATGAGGGTATTTATAAAGAATAATAATACTATTACTTTGTATGATTTAGAAAGAAAAAAAGAAATTACAGAATTTGTTGATGCAAAAGCATTTATTGATAGAGAAGGATATGCTGCTGTCAAATTCAATACTCTGTGGGGATTCATAGATAGTAACGGTGAGACTATGATAAAAGCTAAATGGGAACAAGCTAAATCATTTTCATGTGGACTAGCAGCAGTACGTGTTCATAATAAATGGGGATTTATCGATGAGTCTGGTTCACTTGTAATAATGCCAAAATTTGATGAAGTAAGCAGTTTTATAGAAGGCGTATCAAAAGTAAGAATAGGCGATATAGAAAGTCTTCTAATACTAAAAAGATACAAACCAGAACAAACTTTTTGGAGATAAAGGGGTGAAGAATATATCTGTGAACTTGTTTAATATTACTGAAGAGAATGATCAATATATTCATCTAAGCTTAAGCCAAAGAGATATTGATAATGTTTCTCTTAAAACACTAGAGCATGACAAACTTAATCATGCAATTGATATATCAAGTGTTAATTCTAAAGATGTTGTTTTACTCAAATATCACATATCGGAGTATGAGAGATTAAGTAAAATGTCAGATAGAATAACACTAGATCAGTTTCTTAAGTTGATGAGTTCATTTTTGAATGTCTTGTGCAATTGTCATTATTGGTTTTTAAACTATAGAAATTTTATTTTTAATAGAGAATATGTTTTTATAAACAAGCAAGATATGCAACTTAAGCTATTGTATTGTCCTTGCAACATAATAGAAGATAACCATGATTATAAGCAATTAATACTACAATTATTGAATTTTCTTACTAATGATTACATGGACATTAAAGTAGAAATCTTAAGCGCTATGGTTGAAGATGAAATTAGTCCTTATAAATTGAGCGGTTTGATAAAAAGATTAAGTAATAAGGTTAATAAAAAAGACACACATTATGAAGAGACTGTAATAGACAAAAAGTCAGTTCAATTATGTGCGGATAAACCACAAATACAAGAGAGAAAAGGCTTGCTAAAATGGTTATTTAGAAAAGAAGATAAGGAGACAAGTGAGAGAAAACCTCCTTACAAAAAAGAGAATGATTTCTTCCAAAAATTGAGTCGTAATTTGCCTGAAGAAGTTTTTTTTCTAGAGCTTGTTAGGAATGAAACTTCAAAAAAATTACCACGGCTTATTGAGTTAGATTTGTCCAGCGGAGCAATTACTCTAGGGAGAAATGTTAAAGGAGCACGTATAATAGAAAAATCGTACATGTTCAGTAGCAACATTAAAGAAATTAGTCCAAGCCATTGTGTAATAGAAAGAGTAAATCGCACTATTTACCTTTCTGATATGCACTCTGAAGATGGAACATATTTAAATGGAATAAAACTTCAACCTGAAAAGAAGTATGAGCTAAACATTGGTGATAAAGTCAATATATCAAGAAAAGTACAATATGAAGCGAACATAAAATATTGAATGTGGAGGGTATAATGAGCAAGTATCGGCGATTAAAAGATTATTTATATCAGTGTGATGAAGGAATAAAGAGATTAACATTTTCAGAAGTTGAAAAAATTGTAGGCTTTGAGTTGCCATGTTCTGCATATTTATATAGAGCTTGGTGGGCTAACTCATCGCACAATGGTCTTAGAGTGTGGGTTCCAATTGGTTGGTATGTGTCAACAGTTGACTTTGATAGTAAGTATGTAGAGTTTGAGAGAAGAACAAATTTTGTTAGTGAGAATGAAATTAATATAATCGATGCTAATACAGCATTAGATCTATTGCACAAATTGCATGAATTATCTCAACTTAATGTAATTGATGAGAAGACGTACAGGTTGAAGCGAGAAATATTGTTAGATAAAATAGAATAAGGCTTGTAAAGAGTATCACAGGATGATATAATACGAAAAATTAAATAAATTTACTTATCCAGAGTGGTGGAGGGACTGGCCCTATGAAACCCAGCAACCTGCAATTATGCGTGGTGCTAAATCCTGCATTTCCTAGGAAATGAAAGATAAGCTTTATGGAACGATAAAACTGCTTTCTTTTTTGGGAAGCAGTTTTTTTAATTTAAATAATCGGAGGTGAATGTATGAGTGTAAAAGTAGTTAAATTTGGAGGTTCTTCAATAGCAGATGTTAGCTGTATTAGACAAGCTGCTCAAATAGTGAGTGAACAATCAAAAAAGACAAAAGTGATTGTTGTTTTATCCGCACAAAAAGGTATGACGGATTACTTATATGGAAAGGCATTAGAAGTTAGTAGTATGCCCGATAAGAGAGAAATGGATGTTCTTTTATCTGCAGGAGAGGTAATTTCTATAGCACTCTTTACAATGCATTTAAAGGAGAGAAAAGTAAAGGTTAAATCTCTTACTGCAAGTCAAGCTGGGATATTTACTAATAGAGAATACACAAAAGCAAAGATTAAGAGTATTGATATTATAAGAATTGAATCTGAACTTAAACAAAATGATGTATTAATAATAGCTGGATTCCAAGGAGTAACTGCCAAAAATGATATTACAACGTTAGGTAGGGGCGGCTCAGATATAACGGCAGTGGCTATAGCCAAAGCACTATGTGCAAAGGAAGTAGACATATATTCAGATGTAGATGGTATATATAGTATGGATCCAAACATGAATGCAAACGCAATTTTGATCAGTAGTGTCTCTTATGAGGAAATGCTTGAGCTATCAGGTTCAGGTGCTAAAGTGTTAAACAATAGATGTGTTGAAATTGCAGCGAAAGAAAGAATCACTATAAACTTATATTCAACTTTTACAAAACTAAAAGGCACAAGTATAACAAAGGAGAAACATATGATAGAGGGAGTTAAGGTAACGTCAATTACAAAAAAAGATAACTTAGTTGTATGCAGATATGAGCTTGATGACTCTCAAACTAGTATAGAAAAAGTTCTAGGAGAATTAAGCAAGGCTAGAATTAGCATAGATTTGTTTACGTATGATGCAAAGACATTGCACATAGTTTTTGAAAAGGATGAAAGGACACAGATAAAAGAAATAAATGCAAGGCTTGGTGTAAGAGAGAAAAGCATTAAGTTGTTCAATAATCTTTCAAGGGTGTCGGTAATTGGTTATGGATTAAAAAAACAACCAGGCATAGCTTTTCAGGTAGTAAGCATTATTAAGAATAATAATGTTGATATAGAGTTAGTATCTTGTTCAGAGACTAATATTTCATGCTTTATAAAACGAGATAAAGCAGATGAATTAATAAACAGCTTACATGAAGAACTTATAGAGAAACAGGAGGATTAAAATGGCTAAAACATATAGTGAAATAAATGAAAGAATTAGACAAGGCGAGGTTGTGGTTTGTACAGTTGAAGAAACAATAGAATTAGTTGAGCAAATTGGCTTTGATCAAGCTTATGATAAGGTAGACATAGTCACTACTGCTACATTTGGGCCTATGTGTTCAAGTGGAGTTTTCTTAAATTTTGGGCATAGTGATCCTCCAATAAGGATGAGTGAAACATACATTAACGATGTGCAAGGATATGCAGGTATAGCTGCTGTGGACACATATGTAGGAGTTACACAGGAGTCAAGGCATAATCATAAATATGGCGGCGCCCATGTCATCAAAGATTTGATTGATGGCAAGACACTTTTGCTAGAGGGGAAATCTAAAGGTAGCGATTGTTATCCAACTAAACATATTAAAAGAGAATTTACTTTGAATGACTTAAACGAAGCATATTTCTTTAATCCAAGAAATGCATATCAAAACTATAGTGCAGCAATTAATACATCTAGCAAAGATATTTTCACCTATATGGGACGATTAAAAGCAAATGGAGCAAATATTAATTATAGTACAACAGGACAAAACAGCCCCTTGTTAAATGATCCTAGTTTTAAAGTGATAGGAATAGGTACAAGAATTTATTTTGCAGGGGCACAAGGTTATGTCTCATGGTATGGTACACAATTTAATAGCAATAGGGAGTTAAACGAAGATGGCATACCAAAAAAGCCAGCAGGTACAATAGCGACTATTGCTGATTTGAAAAGTGTTAAATCAGAGTACATTAAACCTATTTACCTTAAAGGTTATGGAATATCTCTAAGTATAGGAATTGCAGTTCCTATACCCATTCTGGATAAAGATATTCTTAAATCAGTACTTTTAAGTGATGCACATATCACAACTGAAATAATTGATTATAGCAAGAACCCTAAAGAATCAATACATGAGGTTACATATCAAGAACTAAGCTCCGGCTATGTGCAAATAGATGGCAAAAAAGTTAAAGCTACTAATATATCTAATATTAAACAAGCTGATAAATTAGGAAAAGAGCTTAAACAAGAAATTAAACAAGGCAGATTCTTTTTACATGAACCAATTGAAAAGTTTACTCTAGGTAAAGCTGTAAAAAATATGGTGGCAGAATAGAATGTATCAAGAGAGAGTGTATAGAAATAAGATTAAAAATAATGAAGACTTAATAGCTTTTAATGTTACAGAGTTAGAAAGCGATATGCTAATACTAGCAGACGCAAACTTGGAAACCATCGCAAAAGAAGCAGTGAGGAAAGTAAGACTTGAAATTACTAAATACATCAATCAAAGGCCAGAGTTTTTGCATAGTCTAAAACCTATAAAATATGATCAAAGTGCTGCAAGAATTATAAGAGAAATGATAGAGTATAGTTCTATATTTAATGTAGGACCTATGGCAACTGTTGCAGGAGCAGTTTCTCAGTATGTAGGCAACGCTTTATTAAAACATTCAAAAGAGGTAATTATTGAAAATGGTGGAGATTTATTTGTTAACACTCACAAAGAGCGTGTACTTAGTATTTTTACAGAAGATATAGTTCTTAAAGACAAACTCAAAATTATAGTAGGTCAGGAAAGTCAAATTGGCATCTGTACCTCATCAGGCAAGTTAGGTCATTCAAAGAGTTTTGGCAATAGTGATGCTGTAGTTGTAAAAGCAAAGAACTCAATAGTAGCAGATGCAGCCGCTACTGCATTTGCTAATCAAGTTAAAAATAATGGTGATATAAAAAAAGTATTACTATCAGCTAAGAAGAATGAGTTTGTAGAGGGAGTAGTTATAGTGATTGATGGCAAACTAGGAGTATGGGGCAACATAAGATTTATGGAGGAGAAAAGGAATGCTTATTAAGAATATATACAGAGAAGAGAAAATAGTTGTGTCATTTGAGGTCTTTCCGCCAAAAAGAGAGGAAAACTTTGTATCAGTTGAAAAAACTGCTCAGCAACTAGCAGAATTAAATCCAAGTTTCATTAGTGTTACCTATGGTGCAGCAGGAGAGCAAGAGAGTACAGATTATACCATAAGGTTAGCTGAAAATATTAAACACAAAAACAATATAGAAGCATTAGTTCATTTAACATGTGTCAATTCAACAAAGCAACAGATAGAATATAATATTAATAGAATTAAAGATAAAGGTTTAACAAACATTCTTGCTTTAAGGGGTGATAAAGTCAATAATAAAGTAGGAGATTTTTTATATGCAAAAGACTTAATAAGTCTTATAAAAAATGAAAAACTTTGTATTGGCGCTGCATGCCATCCAGAGGGTCACATAGAGACACCAAGTAAAGCTCTGAATTTATTGTATTTAAAGCAGAAAGTTGACCAAGGAGCAGACTTTTTGATAAGCCAGCTTTTCTTTGAGAATGAGAGATTCTTTGAATTCTTTCTTGAAGCTAAACAGTTAGGAATTGATATACCAATTTCTGCAGGTATAATGCCTGTTATTAACACTAGGCAGATAAGAAAAATTACTAAACTTTGTGGAGCAGTAGTTCCAAAAAAATTTGAAAGAATAATGAACAAGTATCAAGATAATGAAATAGCATTAAGGGATGCTGGGATAGCTTATGCTACAGAACAGATTATAGATCTGTTGTCTTTCGGGGTCGAGGGTATTCACCTGTATGTTATGAATCGACCTGATGTTGCAAAGAAGCTATTTGAGAATATTAACTCTATAGTGAAGGAACTAAAATCAAGGGGAGAATAGCTTGAATGAACTAATCAAAGAAGCAGCTAGATATTTAGGTTATAAAAAGGGTAGTGATCTCAGTGATATAGGTACAGTATTAGAGAGAATGCTTATAGAAATTGAGGATCTTTCAAACCCGAAATATTTCTTTAGAATATTACCACTAACAGATTTAAAGCCTAAAGAAATTAAAGGATATGAAATTGTATTGCCAGGCAAAGATATTAATAATCATCTACATAATTCGCAAATGATAGCTATAATGGCGGTAACGCTAGGCATGAATGTCGACAAAAAAATCAAAGAATTGCAATATACGGATTTGAGTAAAGCAATGATTTATGATGCGTGTGCAAGCGCATTTATAGAACAAATTTGCGATAGGGTTGAGGTAGAAATAGTTAAGTATGCTTCACAAATAAGTCTAGGAAAGACCTCAAGATTCAGTCCTGGATATGGAGATTTCCCTTTGGAGTTTCAGAGAGAAATAGACATTATACTAAATCTTAGTAAGAATGTAGGCATCTTTGTAAGCAAAAGTAATATTCTAGTTCCAAGAAAATCTGTGACAGCAGTAATTGGATTGGGGAAAGATCAAGATGCTATTCATTGTACATATTGTAATAAGCTTTGTGAGATGAGAAAAGCAGAGTATCGGGGGTATAGAAATTGATAAGAGACATAATCAACAAACAGTATGTTCTTCTTGATGGTAGTATGGGGACAATGTTACAAGAGCAAAAAGTTATTAAGAATGAGCTGCCGTCATTAGTGTGTAATACAGACTTAGAGCGCGTCGTGTCTATACATAAGGGGTATTTAGATGCAGGAGCGAAAATTATAACATCAAATACTTTTAGCATTAATAGTAAAAAGCTAGGATCAAAAGTGCTACTAGAAAAAACAATAATTAATGCAATAAAAGCTGCTAAAATGGCAGCATCAGACTATGAAGATGTTTACGTTGCCTATAATGTAGGGCCTTTAGGAGAGATGCTTAAACCGTATGGTACATTATCATTTGATAAGGCATATCTGCTTTATCAAGAGCAAGTAAAGATTGCTATTAGTCAAGGAGTCGACTTATTTATAGTTGAGACTTTTTCTGATCTTCTTGAAATTAAAGCAGCAATTCTAGCTATTAAAGAACATTCAGAACTACCCATATTTGCTACAATGAGCTTTGAAGAAAACCAAAGAACTTATTCAGGGACTGACCCTGAAACAATGGCCGTGACTTTAGAAGGATTGGGAGTTGATGCATTAGGAGTTAACTGTTCATTAGGGCCAGATTTGCTTATTGACATCGTTAAAAGAATTTCTAATATAACAAATATTCCTATAATAGCACAACCTAACGCTGGGCTTCCAATATTGGTTGATGGAGAAACAAGATTTAACTTAAGACCTGATTTGTATGCACAGCAAATGAAGCTAATAATAGAAGCAGGTGCAAGTATTGTTGGCGGGTGTTGTGGCACAACTGAGAAACACATAGCTAAATTGAAAGATGTAGTCAGTAATACAGTATTTATTAAACAGGTTTCTGAGCCTGTTACAGCAGCTAGCTCTGGTGTGAAAACTGTTTTGTTTGATGAAGATCTTGTAATAATAGGTGAAAGAATAAACCCAACAGGAAAGAAAGATTTGCAAGCAGCACTGAACAATGAAGACTACGACTATGTAGTCAAAGAGGCTATTAAGCAGGTAGAGGAAGGCTCGGATATATTAGATATAAATCTTAGTGTGGCAAAGATTGATGAAAAAATGCTATTTGATAATATTATTGAAGATATACAAGCGGTTGTTGATGTTCCGTTGCAGTTTGATAGTTCACAACCAGAAGTGTTTGAGAAATCTCTGAGAACTTATAATGGTAAACCTATTATTAACTCAGTGAATGGAAAGCAAGATAGTATGGACAGTATATTTCCTATAGCCAAAAAATATGGAGCTTTAGTCATTGGGTTAACGCTTGATGAGAATGGGCTACCAAATACTGCTGAGGAGAGGTTGTCTATTGCTATGAAGATTGTCAACAATGCAGCTAAACATGGTTTAAATAAAAAAGATATAATCATAGACTGTTTAACATTGACAGCTTCTGCTCAACAAGACCAAGTAAAGGAAACACTTAAAGGAATAAGACTAATAAAAGAAAAGCTGAAAGTTAAAACCACTTTAGGAATAAGTAACATTTCTTTTGGATTGCCAAATAGAGAGCTTATAAATCAAGTCTTTCTTATACAAGCAATCCAATCAGGGCTAGACAGTGCTATTTTGAATTCTGGGGATGTCAAACTGATGTCAGCAATTTATGCTAATAATGTATTACAAGGAATAGACAAGAATGCTCAAATCTACATAGATAAAGTAAGTGATATAAAGATAGAGCAAATAAAAAATGATGATATATCACTTCCTTATGCTGTTTTTAGGGGATTAAAAGATATAGCAATAAGTATAACTAAGGATTTAGTTAAAGAGGTTTCGCCACTTGATATTATTGACAAATATCTATTACCAGCACTAGATCGTATTGGGAAAGCTTATGAAGAAGAAGAGATCTTTTTACCGCAGCTTATCCAATCAGCTGAAGCAGCAAAAGGAGCCTTCAGTGTTATTAATAAAGAGCTGTCAAGTAGTCACGTCCATAAAAAAGACAAAATTGTGCTGGCAACAGTGGAAGGTGATATACACGATATAGGAAAAAATATCGTTAAAGTTCTTCTAGAAAACTACTCATATAATGTAGTGGATTTAGGTAAAGATGTGAGTGCAGAGGCGATACTCAAATCGTGTCAAGCAAATGAAGTGATGCTTCTTGGACTTAGTGCTTTAATGACTTCTACTGTAGAGAGTATGAAAAAAACAATTGAGTTGCTTAAGGCAAAAATGCCAGCTATTAAGATTATGGTTGGTGGGGCAGTGTTAACAAGGGAGTATGCAAGAGAAATTGGGGCAGATTATTATGCTAAAGATGCACAAGGTGCTGTAAGGATTGCAAACGAAGTATTTAAGTAACAAAAGATCTTTCTGTTTTTCAGGAAGATCTTTCATTTTTTTTATGTATTTTTTTAACAACAAACAAGTAGATGATAAATGGGGTTGGGGCTTGTATTAAACCCCATATTCCCCAAATCCAAGGATTTGCATTGTTTTCTTGCGCATCTTTAAATAACCAGGAGCTTTGCACAAAAAGAATAATAGCAATCAAAATCCATCCCCAGATAGGTAAGTGGTCAGAATCTATTCTCATTATAACTTCTCCTCACTACTTAAAACCAGAACTATTGGCATAACAAAGATTGAAAGGAGAGATAAAGATAATACCTGCAAAGGATAATAGTTCAGTGCTGGTATAAGAATACTAATAATAACTAAGGCAGATGCTCGGAAAACATTGTAGTTTCTTTTTTTCTTTTGTTCTATTTCATTCTTGCTAGTCCTTACAAATTTTCGTATTGTTTCAATATCTGGATGTTCTTTATCAATTTCTAAGCTTTGAAAAAGGCCCTTAATTTCTTCTATTTCATTAGAGTATTCTTTCTCAAAATCATTTTTATTCATTTCTAAGCTCCTTTCTCACATACTTTAAACCATTAGACAAACGCGATTTAACAGTTCCTATAGGAATACCCATTAAGCTTGCAATCTCACTTTGCTCATATCCATAATAATACTTTAGAACTAAAGGTATTCTATGATCTGGACCAATTCTGGCTAAAGCTTCTTTAAGATCTATGATACCCTCTGAAGGCATCTCGGTTGCAGAATTCCCCATTCCAAAAACAGGAGAAGATTCTTCTGAAGCCTCTTTTTTTAGTAAGTCTAGAAAAGATAGTTTGGTTTTTTCTTTTCTACAATAATCTTTATATGTATTTATAGCAACTTGAATCATCCAGGTAGATAAAGACGCTTTAGTCTCATTATATGTGTTAAATTTCTTAATTATTTTATAGCATGTGTCTTGAGTCAGATCTTCGGCTAAATTTCTATCAAGAGATATTTTTGTTATATAGTTCATTATGAAATTATAGTGGTGTTGAATAAGATGTGAAAGAGCTTCATTGTTTCCCTTTTTAGCTCTTTTGATTAAGAGCTCCTCGTTATATTCCCAATTCATAAACACCACCAATCTTCTCTCAGTTTCTTATAAATGTATCAATTTCTTTTGCAACATTAGGATCTAGCAAGAATGAAGGGTCCGTATAGCTTTGCAGATTATCACTCTCTTTACTAATGACTTTTAAGACATGATTTGACCCTTTGAGTTCAACGAGTTTTCCTAGACCATCAAATAAATAAAGCTCTTCAATACTTACTTGAATGTCTTTTGTTCCTTGCATAAATAGAAGTTTAGTGTTATTAAGAGACTTATACACTTTGTAAGGATTATGCTTCATCCATGTCATCATGAAAATCTGATTAACATCTGAAAAAGATACTATATTCTCAGGTATGCCGATTTCTTCTGTATATAAATCATTCGTAAGTAGGCTATCAATTACTTTTTTAGCTTCATCGTAATAGCCTATGCGGTGCAATTGTTCTAGTAGAATTTGATTAATAGGTCTAGCAGTACCAGCTAAAGAAATAACACCTTCGACTTGTTCACGTTGTGCTGCAAGTGCAGCGACTAAACTTCCTTGGCTATGTCCCGCTAAGTATATTTTACTATAGTTTTGCTCTTTCAGCCATATAATTACATTCTCTAGGTCATCAATAAAAACATCAAAACTAGGATTTCCTATAATATTCTCAGGCTTAACATTCCTTTTATTAAACCTAAATGTGTCATATCCATAATCATTAAGGCTTTTTGACAATTGTAGTAAAACATCAGATTTGCCTTTAGCTCCTACGGAGTTACCATTATAATCAGTAGCTCCTGAACCAGCTACTAAAACTACTATGGTATCGTTGTTTCTTGATGCCTTATCAAGCCGATATTCAAGGGTAACATCATCGAACTGAATTGTTTTTAGATTGCTAGCCTCAACAAACAAAGTAGCCAAAGCCAAAGCCAATACAATCACTCCAATAAAAATATATTCTTTCATAGTGTTGTCCTCCTATACTAATTCTGTTGATTCTATTGTGATTAAACTCAGTAGGATAATGATGGCTATAGCGCCAACACTCCATACTAAAGAGATTATTCCATCAGTTGAAAAATAGCTCACAAGGTAACCAGCTTCATTAATAAGCCCTGCAGGGGTGTATTTGCTTATATTAAAAAGTCCAGTCAAAGCAGGTAACGTATAAGCAGCTAGTAATGCTAAGAAAGCAGAAATACCATGCTTTTTAGTCAAAGCCCCAAAGAAGATAATTAAGCTTAAAATGAAGATGTGAAAAACACCCATTAACAGGCCAATTTTTAGCGATGCACTAATTTCAATAGATCGCCCTTCAAAAATTGTGAGAGCATATATGTTGCATATTAACTGGGCTATTATTGAGCTAGCTATGATAAAAATAGAATAGACGAAAATTTTGCTAACAATCCACTTTTTCAAGCTCATTCCTAGACAAGTAGGAATTATAATTTCTTTATCTTTAATTTCACTAGCTACTAATCCCATAAGTGCAATAGCGATGACTAGAGTCACTATTTGATAATTAGTATTTAGAAAATTTTGTATAGCTCCTGCTTGGTCGATGGCCATTGCTTCAGTTATATCCATTCCTCCAAACTGATCTGCTAAAATAATCGGTAAGAATTTAAGCATTAAAGGATCAAATAACGCGAAAAAGATATAAACAGCAAAGATAATAAGAAACTTATAATTTCTCATGCCATATAAGACTTCTTTTTTTAGGTAAGTTTTCATTGTTTTTCACCTCTGTAAATTGAAAGAAATACATCTTCAAGTTTTGTTTTGTGTTTACTAAAATCTACCAGTGTGTAATTGTTAGTCAAAAGATGATTCAGCAAAGACTTATAGTCATTTTCATCATTAAACGTCACTTGTAGCTTGCTATTCTTGATAGTGATTTTATTAGTTTTTTGCATTGCCTCAATCTCTTTTGCCAAACGCTCTAATTGGTTGGATTCCTTAATTTCAATATTATATGTGTGCCCAACTTCATTGTTTAACAAGTCTTCTATACTGCCTTCTTTTACAAGTCTGCCATCATCTAAAATTCCAACTCTGTCACATATACGCTCAACATCATCTAATAAATGGGTAGATAAAAATATGACTTTACCTTGATCTTTTAGTTTTTCTAAAAGTGCAAGAACCTGATAGCGCCCTTCAGGGTCTAGAGCTGATGTTGGTTCATCAAGAAAAATCAGCTTAGGGTTGTGAGCTAAAGTGCCAACTATTCCAAGACGTTGTTTCATTCCTCTTGAAAAACCCCCAATCTTCCTGTCTCTAGATGAGGATAAACCAGAAAGGTCAAGCAGTTCTTCTGCTCTAACAGATGCTGTAGTGCTATCCATAAACAAATTACAAAGATAGTGAAGGTACTCATATGCTGTCATGTAGTTATGCAAGCCAGGTGATTCTGGCAAATAGCCTATTGATTCAATAAAGGTTCTTCTTTTATTGTTTATTTTTGTACCATTAACAACACATTCTCCACTGTCAAATCTAGACAATCCTACTAGTATGTTCATTGTAGTAGTTTTACCTGCACCATTTTTACCAAGGAAACCATAAATTAAGCCAGACTTATTATTTGTGATATTTATGCTTAAATTTTTGAGTACTTGGTGATTTCCAAATGATTTTACTAAATTAGTTATTTGTATCATTAGATTACTCCTGACTTGTTCCAAATATTAGATAAGTAATTGGCCCTAGGATATTAAGTGCAAGAATAATGACAATCCAAATCAGTTTATTAAGATTTCTGGTTCCTTCTTTAATGACTTTGATCACACAATATATTTGTAAGATTAGTTGTATTATAATAACAGGCCAAATTAGTTTTAGAATCTCCACTAATGAGAGATCCGCAAGTTGCAATAAATTATTCATGATTAGCTCCTTTTTTGTTTGTTTTGCAATTGATACGTTTATGTTGCTTCATTCGTTCACTTAAATATTATTTTTTTTTGCTGAGAGGATTCTAGAATAATAAAAACTTTAAACAGCTTATGATTTAACTAAAATTCGTGAAAGACAATAGATTGTATTTTGTAATGATTAGTGTTTTTATCCGGTTATAATAAAGACTAAGGTCATAGTATTATATGCTTGACGATAACTTTTAATAAAATGTGCAGAGAATGATAAATATAAGAAGCCTTTCTAAATATTGCTGCGGGGGTGTTTGAGAGACTAATTTTGTCAGAAGTATAATTGTTAATATTATGCAAAAATGTGTATAAAACAGTTTGTAGATTTATTAATTTATTAGATATGCAGCTAAAGTATTAAGAATAAACTAAAACCAGTAATCATTTTTTGTTATAATGTAAGAAGAGCAAAAAATGTATGGAGGATATGAGATGAGTTATCAAGCATTATATAGAACATGGAGGCCACTTAACTTTGCGGATATTGTTGGTCAACACCATATTACACAGACGCTAAGCAATGCGGTAAGAAAAGGGTACATTGCTCATGCATATCTATTCTCAGGTCCTCGAGGGGTTGGTAAAACTAGTACAGCTAGGGTTATGGCGAAAGCAGTTAACTGCTTAGATTTAGTAGAGGGTAACCCGTGCAATAAATGTAAGGTTTGTGTTGGAATTAATGAGGGAAGAGCACTTGATATTGTTGAAATAGACGCAGCCTCAAATAATGGTGTGGATGAAATCCGAGATTTAAGAGAAAAAGTAAAATATGCTCCATTAGAGTTTGAATATAAAGTTTATATTGTTGATGAAGTCCATATGCTTTCTACAGCGGCTTTTAATGCCCTTCTAAAAACTTTAGAAGAGCCCCCAGGTCACGTGATTTTTATCTTAGCAACTACAGAAGCACATAAAATTCCTGCTACAATAAAGTCCAGATGTCAAAGGTTTGACTTTCATAGGATAAAGGCAACACAGATGATTGGACACTTAGAGGAAATAGCTGAAGAAATGTCTGTGGAGGTAGATAATGACGCATTGAAGATGATTGCTAGAGCTGCAGATGGGTCACTTAGAGATGCAATAAGTATCTTTGATCAGTGCCTATCTTATGATACAAAGATCACACTAGCAAATGCTATAGATTTACTCGGTACAGTAGATGATGGTATATTTTATGATTTGACAAACCTTTTCATAGAAGACAAGGTGCAAGACATACTTAAGCTTATTGGAGAAGTATACTATGAGGGAAGAAGCCTAGAACAGTTTCTAATTGATTATTCCCACTATTTAAGAACCCTTTTGATGCTTAAAAATGCAGATAGTAGCGATGTGTTTGTTTTTGACTTTAATAGAGTTAAGGCACAAGCGCTAAAAATTCTTGAAGATGATTTGTATCAGCTGATTCATAGTATTGTTAAGGCAGTTAATGAAGTTAAGTATGCTACAAATCAAAGATTAGTTGTTGAACTAAGTATCATAGAAGGTAAGCATTTAAAAGAAAATGATTACTCTTCACTTGTAGCAAGGGTGGCAAGATTGGAAGATGCTCTTGCTAAGGGAGAGAAGTTTAATAGACAAGAAACTAGATCTACAAAAGCTACGGAGGAGATTTTAAAAGATAGAGTAAAGCCGAAGATAGACAAAAGTGAAGCTAACAAAACGAGTGTGAAGAAAGATTTAGGAAGATATTTGAGTAGTGGTGTGGTATCTAAAACTAAGAGCTTAGAAGATAAAAATCCTTCAAAGAAAGATATTCCTAAAGAGGAAAAACAGATATCTAGTGCAGATGTGAATACCAAAGTAATAGAGAGATCTTGGGAGGAGATATTGCTAAGAGTAAAGCAAGAAGATGTGATTACTCAAGCATTATTAAACAATGCTACTCCTGGAGAATATAAAGATAAGAAGCTTGAGTTAATATTTAATAATAAGTTTCATTATGATCAAGTCCTAGGAGAGCAAAAAAAGAAGATTGTAGAGAGTGTATTGGAGAATATTTTTGGCATTGATATAACAGTCTTTGGTAAAATAGAGAATGGCAAAGAAGAGCCAGTGGATCAGCCTGAAGAGAACAAAGAAGATGTTATTCAGAAGGCTTTGGATATATTTAATGGAAAAGTTGTTAAAGAATAATAGGAGGTAATTTTAATGAGAAAGAATTTTGGTGGTGGCGGAAACATGAATAAGTTAATGAAGCAAGCTCAGAAGATGCAGGCTGATATGGCCAAGGCACAAGAAGAGTTAGCTGAGAAAGAAGTAGAGGCAATTGTAGGTGGCGGAGCAGTTAAGGCTGTGGCAAATGGTAATAAAGAAATTACTAGTTTAGTAATAGATCCAGATGTTGTAGATCCGGAAGATGTAGATATGTTACAAGATTTAGTTATGGCTGCTGTAAATGAAGCTTTGGTGAAAGCAGAAGAGATGACACAGGAAGCACTAGGTAAAATTACTGGTGGATTAAAAGGTTTAATGTAAGAAATGCAAAGTAATTTTCCAGTTGCATTAACTAGGTTGATTCATCATCTAATGCAATTGCCTGGTGTTGGTCCTAAGTCAGCAGTAAGGATGGCATTTCATATATTGAATATGCCAGAACAAAATGTTAATGACTTAGCAGAGGTTATAAAAAAGGCTAAGAGTGATATAGGATTTTGCAAGAGCTGTATGAACTTATCTGAAACAGAGATATGTTCAATATGTGACGATTATAAGAGAGACCAAAGCATTGTCTGTGTTGTAGAGTCTCCAAGGGATGTAAACGCAGTTGAAGCAACTAATGAATTTAGCGGATTGTATCATGTTTTGCACGGGCTTATATCACCTATGGAGGATATAGGACCAGATGATTTACATATTAGCGAATTATTAGACAGAATAGATTCTAGTAAAATAAAAGAAGTCATAATTGCAACAAGCCCTAGTATTGAAGGTGAAGCAACAGCTATGTTTTTAGCAAAACTAATCAAACCACTTGGCATAAAAGTAAGTCGAATAGCTTATGGGTTACCAATGGGAAGTGATTTAGAGAATGTTGATGAAGTAACCTTAGGAAAAGCTCTTTCAGGTAGGCAAGAAATGTCGTAATACTGTATACAATCAAGCTATAAAGTGATAATATTTATAATTGAAAGTATATAGATTATTGTTAAATGAACAGTATATAAGGAGGACAAACCGTATGGCGAAGAAAACCATGGTGAGCATGGATGGTAACATGGCAGCATCACATGTATCTTATGCATTTACAGATGTTGCAGCGATTTATCCAATAACCCCATCATCAAATATGGCGGAATATGTTGATGAGTGGGCAGCGTATGGCAGAAAGAATATTTTTGGGGAGACAGTAAATGTTGTAGAAATGCAATCTGAAGCAGGTGCAGCGGGTGCAGTGCACGGATCATTGCAAGCAGGTGCTTTAACAACTACATACACAGCATCTCAGGGGTTATTACTGATGATTCCTAATATGTATAAGATTGCTGCTGAGCTATTGCCAGGAGTATTTCATGTAAGTGCAAGAACTGTTGCAGCACAAGCACTATCGATTTTTGGAGATCATTCTGATGTGATGGCAACAAGGCAAACTGGTTTTGGCTTATTATCATCTGGTAGTGTACAAGAAGCAATGGACTTGGCAGCTGTAGCACATTTAGCAGCTATCAAGTCTCACATGCCAATTTTACACTTCTTCGATGGATTTAGGACATCACATGAAATACAAAAAATTGAAGCTATTGACTATGAGGATTTAAAAGAACTAGTTGATTGGGATAGAATTACTGAATTTAGACAGAATGCATTAAATCCAGAAAATCCAGTAACAAGAGGTACAGCGCAAAACCCAGATATTTTTTTCCAAGCAAGGGAAGCAATTAATCCTTACTATGATAAGTTTCCTCAAATTATTGAAGAAAAAATGAAAGCAATAAGCAAGCTGACAGGTAGAGAGTATAATTTGTTCGATTATTATGGAGACCCAGAAGCAACAAGGATTATTATTGCTATGGGTTCTGTAGTAGAGACTGCTGAAGAAGCAGTAGACTACTTGAATGCTAATGGAGAAAAAGTAGGGTTGATTAAGGTTAGACTTTATAGGCCATTCTCAATTGAGCATTTTGCAGCTGCAATTCCTGATACGGTTGAAAAAATAGCTGTATTAGATAGAACTAAGGAGCCAGGTGCTCCTGGGGAGCCTTTATATCTAGACATTAAGAGCTACTTCTATAATAAAAAAAGTGCTCCATTGATTGTGGGTGGCAGATATGGTTTGAGCTCAAAGGATACTACACCATCTCAAATTAAAGCTGTTTTTGATAATTTAGCTTTAGAAAACCCAAGAAATGACTTTACAGTTGGTATTGTTGATGATGTTACTCATAAATCTTTAGAGATTAAAGAAACCATCATGACAGAAGATCCATCTACTGTAAGATGTAAGTTCTGGGGACTAGGTTCTGATGGAACAGTTGGTGCAAATAAGAGTGCAATTAAAATCATCGGTGATGAGACAGATTTGTATGCTCAAGGATATTTCTCATATGATTCAAAGAAATCTGGTGGTGTTACTGTTTCTCATTTACGCTTTGGTGAAAAGCCAATCAGGTCAACTTACTTAGTAGAAGAAGCAGATTATATTGCTTGTCATAATCAAGCTTATGTGACACAATATGATGTTCTTAAAGGACTAAAAAAAGGTGGAGACTTTGTTCTTAACTGTATGTGGGATTCTGTAGAGGAACTTGAAAGGCATCTGCCATCAAAAATGAAAAAGTATATTTTTGATAACCATATCAATCTTTACACAATTAATGCAACAAAAATTGCCAATGAAGTTGGATTAGGCAATAGAATTAATATGATAATGCAAACTGCTTTCTTTAAAGTGTCAGAAGTTATTGACGTAGATGATGCTATGAAGTACTTAAAAGATGCAGTGGTTAAGTCTTATGGAGACAAAGGACAAAAAATTGTAGATATGAATCATGCTGGTATAGATGCTGCGCTTAGTGCTTTACATAAAGTGGAAGTACCAGCTTCTTGGGCATCAGTAGAGGATGATATAGTGAAAGAAAGAATAGCTCCAGACTTTATTAAAAATGTAGCAGATGTAATGAATCGCCAAGATGGAGACTCATTACCAGTCAGTACATTTGTAGGTAGGGAAGATGGAACTTTCCCACAAGGAACATCAGCTTATGAAAAGCGTGGTATTGCTATCAATGTTCCAGAGTGGCAGATAGATAATTGTATACAGTGTAATCAGTGTGCATATGTATGTCCACATGCAGCTATTAGACCGTATTTATTAAATGAAGAAGAGAAAGCAAATGCTCCTGAAAGCTTCGAGTCTAAAAAAGCAATAGGCAAACAACTAGCGGGATATGAGTACAGAATTCAAGTATCAACACTAGACTGTACTGGCTGTGGCAACTGTGCAGATGTATGTCCAGCTAAACAGAAAGCTTTAATCATGAAACCTTTAGACTCCCAAGTAGATGAGCAAGTACCAAACTTTGAGTATGCACACAACGAGGTTGGGTATAAAGAAGACTTAATGGATAAAGAAACACTAAAGGGAAGTCAATTTGCACAACCACTAATTGAGTTCTCAGGTGCATGTGCAGGATGTGGAGAAACTCCTTACATAAAGCTAGTTACACAGCTATTTGGAGACAGAATGGTTATAGCAAACGCAACAGGATGTTCTTCAATTTGGGGTGGTTCAGCACCTTCAACTCCTTATTGCACAAATGCAGAAGGTAAAGGTCCAGCATGGGCAAACTCATTATTTGAGGATAATGCCGAGTTTGGATTTGGTATACACTTAGGTATGAAACAAGTAAGAAAGCAATTGACAACTACAATTGAAAAACTAGTTGAGATGAATATTGCTGATGAATATAAAGCTCCTTTCAAAGCTTGGTTAGAGAACAAGGAAGATGCAAAGGGATCAAAAGAAGCAACTATTGAAGTCTTAAGAGTTCTTAATAATAACGATATCAGCGATAAAGAAGCTAAGAATCTTCTTCAGGATGTTGAGGATAAGAAAGATCATTTAATTAAGAAATCGACATGGATTATCGGTGGAGATGGATGGGCTTATGATATTGGATATGGTGGATTAGATCATGTATTAGCTTCAAATGAGAATGTTAATGTATTGGTCTATGATACTGAAGTATATTCAAATACTGGTGGACAATCATCAAAGGCTACACCAACAGCAGCAGTTGCAAAATTTGCTTCATCTGGTAAGAAAGTAAGCAAAAAAGACTTAGGACTTATGGCGACAAACTATGGATATGTATATGTAGCTCAAATTGGTATGGGTGCAAACCAAAACCAAACACTTAAAGCTATTAAAGAAGCAGAAGCTTATGATGGTCCTTCCTTAATTATTGCATATTCACCATGTATAAATCATGGTATCAGAGCTGGTATGGGTAAAGCTCAACACAGAATTAAAGAAGCTGTCGACGCAGGGTATTGGCACTTATGGAGATTTGACCCAAGATTAAGCGATCAAGGTAAGAATCCATTTGTTTTAGACTCTAAAGAGCCTAAAATGGACTTTGAAGAATTCTTAATGGGTGAAGTGCGCTATACTAAACTTAAGCAGACTTTCCCAGAAATTGCTGATGAGCTATTTGCTGAAGCAAAGAAAGATGCAGATTCCAGATACAATAAATATAAAAGATTAGCTGAAGATAATTAAATCTTATAAAAAAACGACTGGCATGTAAAAATGCTAGTCGTTTTCTTTATTTATTTCAGTTAAGTATTTCCAATATCGCTTTGGCATGTGCTGGCTTCTAAGAGATAGATTTGTACGTTCTTTGATACTAACTGATGAATAATACTCTTGCCATAATTTTTTAAATATATCTGAATCATCATTTCTGAATAGTTTTGAGTTAACGCCTTCTCTAATAAACCAATTTTTTGTATCATAGATGCCTGCAAAACTCCTTTTTTCATCTAAAACTACAAACTTATTGCAAGAAAGCCTATCAGCAAAGTAAGGCATTATCAATTCTGTAATATTATTATCAGGTGCATATCGAGCAAGCATAAATGTGTCATACTCACTAAACCTTAACAGACCATAAAATCTATGTCGTTCAAGATTAACTTGTCTGACTAGCCTGCGCAGAGGATATGCTTCTTGATGGGAAAAAAGCTTATTAACATTTTTCCCAAAGTCTTTTGCCAATTTAAAATATTGCAAAATTGCAGAGCCTTTATTATCAGAGCTCGATAGGTTGCAGTAATAAAGATCCTCGATAAAATTTTTTGAGCAAGTTCTTTCTAGAAAATTGTGCATTTTAGAGGCTAGTTTAAAATTGGTTTTTAAATAGACATGCTTGACAAATATATTCTTTTGCATAGGCTTATGGCTTATAGTATAAACATTGTTATGTTTTGCTTGGTAGTAAAGACAAGTTAAAATGCCTTCAAAACTATCATCATATATCAATATCAATTTTTCTTCCATATTGACATTTGTCCATTCTTAGCGTTTTCTAAAATATATGATTTAATCATATTAGAGTCAAGAGATATCTCACTATTATATTTTCCGTTACATGTTATAAAATACTTTGCTCTATTTAGGGCAACTCTCATTCTTTTTAGGCTTTGAAAAGTGATACTGGTTAGCTTTCTTTCCTTTATGATTCTTTGAGCATTTTTAGGGCCAATACCAGGCACCCTAAGAAGGGTCTGGTAGTTAGCGGAGTTGATTTCTATTGGAAAAAACTCTAAGTGTCTTAATGCCCAAAAAAGTTTGGGATCTAAGTCTTCATCAAAGTAAGAGTTTTTACTGTCAAGCAATTCATCTGCTTTAAAATGATAGAATCTAAGTAACCAATCAGCTTGATATAGTCTATTTTCTCTTTTCATGGGAGGAGTAGTTGTTAATGCAGGAAGACTGGTGTCCTCATTTATTGGTACATATGCAGAATAATACACTCTTTTAAGTTTGTATTTATCATATAAAATTTCAGATGCCTTTAGTAAAGTAAAATCAGTATCTCTAGAAGCACCAACTATAAACTGAGTTGACTGACCTGCTGGCACAAATTTTTCTTCACCATAACCTATGCTTGGCGTAATTTGCAAATTATTTGCAACATAACGTATAGGGTTTATTAGTGCAGCCATCTTTTTCTGGGGAGCAAGAAGATCAAGGCTTTGCTGTGTAGGTAACTCTAAATTTGTACTAACTCTATCAACTAGCAAGCCTATATTATATACGAGTCTCAAATCAGCACCTGGTATAACTTTCACATGAATATATCCGTTGAACTGATATTTCTCTCTTAGCAGTTTAACAGTTTGATACATTTTTTCTAATGTATAGTTTGGTGATTTTTCTATTGCTGAGCTTAGAAAAAGACCCTCTATATAATTTCTCTTGTAAAACTGGTAAGTGAGTTTAGCAACCTCTTCTGGATAAAAAGTAGTCCTGGGGATATCATTAGTTTTTCTGTTTATACAATATTTACAGTCATAAATGCAATTATTAGTTTGGAGCACTTTTAGCAGAGAGACACATCTTCCGTCACTAGTCCAAGTATGGCATATTCCAGACCTTATGGAATTACCGATTCCTTTTGTAGTATTTGATTTAGTCACTCCACTTGAAGCACAGGAAACATCATATTTGGCAGCATCCGCAAGTATGTTTAATTTCTCAAGAATATCCAAAGTATTCACCTCAGAAATATTATATCAAAAAATGAAACATAAACAAACAAGTGTTCGTATAAAAAAGCTCATTTTGAGCTTCTCTAGCTGAATTTTTTCGTGAAATATCCAAGGAAAATCATTTCGAAACCCATTCCAGCAATCATTGCCAGTGCGCCAGCCACTGCTCCAATTTGTGGATAGAAGTATGCTATCATAAAAATGGATGAGCTCATTATTATAATATTTAATACTTTGCCATAGCCAAGATAGTTTGTTTTTCCTCCAAGAAGCAAGTTCGCTTGGAAGAATTCTTGATTAGCTTGTAAAATTGGGAATATAGCTAGTGCCAATATAGGTAAAGTACTTAGAGCAGCCATCTCTGGTTCAACACCTATTACATTTTCTAGTATAATTCTTCCAAATGGTGTTAATGCAGTCAATAGGATTGCAGCAACCACAATCAAACATGTTTTTGTAATGAAAGAAATTACTTTTTTTGCTTCATGTTTGTATTTGCTTAAAAATGCAATAGATAATTGCTTAGTGTTCTCTTCTATGAATACGATATATAGCCAAATAAAATTAGTTGCAACTCTGTATGTAGCTATTGTAAGCTCAGGATTATCCATTCTAGCTAAACCAGAAAACAAAATAGGACGAGAAATACCCCACATAAATGAAATAACCATCAATGGTGCTAAGAACTTCAAAGCTGCCTTTTGTGTTGCGGGATAAGGCTTTTGCATGATGGTATGATCAGGTGTTGATGGCCACTTTCTATATAAAATTATTGCAGGAATAACACTTGCTACTACTTCTACAGCCATTCCACCCATCATTACAATGGTACCTAAAGTTGCACCAGAGAATATATTTAAACTAGGTAATGTTATAGATAGGGCTAACATTGAAAGTAAACGTACTAGTCTGGAAATTGTTACAAAATAAGTTGCTCTTTCCGTTAACAAAACAGCACGGCTAGTTGCCATCAAGAAGAAAAGCAAAGGTAATAAAAGTGCAAACTTCCATACTTCCTTAATCTCACGCATCATATGTGAAGTTGCTCCACCATATGTTGTTGCTATATATTCCCCAAAAGGAGTGAAAGTAAAGATAAATAGAGTTGCAGTAGCAACGGCTAATACTTTTAGCGTAAAGATCATAGTATTTTTAAAATAAGTCCTGTCTTTACCAAGTGTTACATACATGCTCAATCCAGAAAAGCATGGTGCTGCTATCATTTCAGCATAACTGAATGCAACAGAGAAGGAAGCAAGAGCTGCTTTGGGGTTTACTGTTTGACTTAAGACAGAATTTACAATATTATTACTAAACATCATAATAAATGCAGCTGTAGCTAATGGTAAATAGAATTTTAGAATTTCCTTATATTTTAAATTGTTCTCCAAGATACAATCCTCTATTCATTAATTTTACTTTACAATTATATTAATAAGTGTACTTAATGTATATAGAGAAAGAAAAAAATGATAAAATAAAGATAGGTGATAATATGGCAAGACAAAAAGGTATTAAGAAGCTAGTTCAAAATAGAAGAGCAAAACATGAATATAGCATAAAAGATATTTACGAGGCTGGAATAGAGCTTAAAGGAACAGAGGTTAAATCAGTCAGAAATGGTAAAGCAAATATTGCTGAGGCATATGCAAGGGTAGACAATGGAGAAGTATTTTTGTTGAACATGCATATAAGCCCATATGAGCAAGGAAATAGGTTCAATCATGATCCTTTAAGACCGAAAAAGTTGTTACTTAATAAAAGAGAAATCAGAAAGCTTTATCAAGATACTCAAATTAAAGGGAATACTCTAATACCTTTAGGGCTGTATTTAAGAGATGGATGGGTAAAAGCTGAAATAGCTGTTGCAGAAGGAAAAAAGCTTCATGATAAAAGAGAAGCAGTAGCAAAGAAAGATGCAGAAAGAAGAGCTAGGCAAGCTGAAAAAAGAAGTAGGTATTAATCTATTTGACAATTCCTACTAATCTGATATACTAAACAATGCACCGTGGGGGCGCACAGGTTTCGACGGGAGTAGGATGAACATGAGTAGCGTGCCAGGAATTATGCAACCTGTAAAACATAAACCAAAACTTAAACGCTGATAACAGATTAGCAGTAGCTGCGTAAATAAACGCAGCCGTCCACCCATAGCCTTTCTATGGCGATGGTAATGGATGTCATACAAAATAGGATACCAATTACTGATGTCAGTAGGTAATTAGGGAAATTAACTGACTAGCCTAATTGATATTTTGTCTTTGGAAGATTGACTAGGTAATTTAAAGCAGAGACTACGCACGTAGAAACTTGTGTGGATTCACTTTCGGACGGTGGGTTCGATTCCCCCCGCCTCCACCATTATTATCCACCACTTTCAATAAAATTGATAAAGAAATTAAAAATATTTACTTTTTATTAAAGATTATTTGTATATTAAGTAAAATAATTGATGTTATTAATAAACTAGATAATAGTATTACAAACATGATTTAAGAGTTAGACATTGTAGATCTAGTTAATGTAAGTGATCTGGGCATATCAATTAGTGATATGCTCTTTTTCTATTTTAAAACAATTGGAGTAAAGATTGAATAATCGTTCCTTCTAGTTTAGAAAAAGGAATTGACTGATTTTTTTGGAGCACGTACCACATGAAATTCTAAATATATCGTCACTATCGCCGACATCGTCAAAAAGCCAGTAATGAAAATGATATTAGAAAATTTAGGTTCCAGTAATGTTGCTGAGGTACGATGCTATATGCAGTAGCTATAACTGGTAAGATGACAACTAATGTTGCTGCAGAAACAACTGATGTTGAGGTGGTTAGAAAGCTTTTTGTGAGAATTTTGCCAAATATTATAGTAAAGATGTTGATATGTTTATCTAAGAATTGTCAATATGTATAAGTTTTTAGGCTAGAATAACTATTAATATATATAGATGATAGGTGTTACCATGAAAGTAGCCTTTTCAATTTTAAACAGGAATATCTAGAATGAGCAATAAGAAGTCATATGAAGAATATTGTGACAATATATGGTATAAGTGTAAAAGTCAATGGAAAGATGTATAAAAAACGGAAAATAAGAATGTACAAAAAAGTACTGAGTTAAAACTTAGTCATTAATATTTTTATCACTAATAACGCTAACTTTTGATTTTAAGCGATAAGACGGACCTTTAATATTAATAACATGTGAGTGATGTAACAGCC
This sequence comes from uncultured Clostridiaceae bacterium, assembly GCA_964546025.1. GTDB lineage: Bacteria > Bacillota > UBA994 > PWPR01 > PWPR01 > PWPR01. The sequence continues at coordinate 9,074 of CAZJHT010000016.1, read as the reverse complement.
TATCAAGAATAGCACTAGCAAGAGTTGGAGTACCAAAAATACTAGGCCACTGAGAAAAGCTGATATTAGTAGTGATAATAGTACTATGTTTTTCATAGCGCTTAGCTACTAGTTGAAAAAACAGATTAGATGCATCGGTATCTATTGGTAAGTACCCTACCTCATCAATAATTAAGACTTTGTACTTAGCAAAGTGCTTTAATCTGGTTTCCAATCTGTTTTCTAACAGTGCTTTTTTAAGCTGAAGCATTAACTCATGAAAATTGATAAAGTAAGTAGAAAATCGATTTCTTGCACTAACAATACCAATAGAAGTAGCAAGATGGGTCTTTCCTACACCACAAGTGCCTAAAAAAACAATGTTCTCTTTCTGTTCTACGAATCTTAAAGATGAAAGATCTAGCATTTGCTGCTTGTTAACTGCAGGTTGGAAGTCAAAGTCGAAATCTTCTAATGTTTTCAAAAAAGGGAAGTTAGCAACTTTAACACAAGCCTGCATAGCCCTTAACTTTTTAGCTTTTATTTCAAGTTCACTTAGCTCATAAAGAGCATCTACTATACTTTTATCATTATTGTTAACTGATGATATATAGGGCTCTAAGTGATCCTTAATAACAGTTAATGATAAGTTATCTAAGTTATTCATCAACTTCACATAATTGCTCATTTATTTATCCTCCAACATTAAATCTAACAATTTTAAATTTTCTTCTACAGCTTTTTCTAAAGCTTCTACATCATCAAAGTGAGGACTCATCAGAGATACATAATCTTCTTGATTGTAGTTAATTTTTTTAGAACTAACAGGATGTATTCTGACTAAATCTGTGTTATGATAAATGTGCAATTGGTTATCAATCTCTTTGATAGAGACTGTTTTACCAATTAAGTTTTTGGGAACTGAGTATTTGCTGCCATTGTGACTAATTAAAGAATCTTTTTGGACTTTTTTATGAAAATGTGGGTCTAAATATGATTCAATAATTCTGTCGTTAGGTAATGGAAGTAGATACTCTTTTTCTTTTTGAAACAACAAATTCGGGGTAACACCAGTTGCTTGTGATACAGATTCATTAGAGATACATAATCTTCTTGATTGTAGTTAATTTTTTTAGAACTAACAGGATGTATTCTGACTAAATCTGTGTTATGATAAATGTGCAATTGGTTATCAATCTCTTTGATAGAGACTGTTTTACCAATTAAGTTTTTGGGAACTGAGTATTTGCTGCCATTGTGACTAATTAAAGAATCTTTTTGGACTTTTTTATGAAAATGTGGGTCTAAATATGATTCAATAATTCTGTCGTTAGGTAATGGAAGTAGATACTCTTTTTCTTTTTGAAACAACAAATTCGGGGTAACACCAGTTGCTTGTGATACAGATTCATTTACTCTTTTGTTAATATGTTTAATTATTCTTTTCAAATCCTCCTCATCTTCAAAATCATGGTTATATGCTAATAATCGTATAAGGAATTTGTTATTGGCTTCCACTTTACCTTTGGTAAAAGAGTGGTAAGGTTTACACAGCTTTATCTTAAAACCAAAATCTTTTGCGAATGCTTTCATTCTGGCATTAATAGTTCTTTTTCCTCTAGAAAAATTAACAACTGCACTTGCATTATCAAACAAAATTGTTAATGGTACTCCATTTTGTTCTTTAAATGCCATGATTAATTTTTCTATTAATTCATCTGTCTTTAATGAATGACTGTACTTAAAAACACTGTGTCTTGAACAACCAAGTTTGTAGTTTAACACATGAAACTCATGTACTACTCCATGTTTTGATATCATCTTAATATCCTCTTTCCAGTCAACCTGTGCTTGCTTTCCTGGTGCAGTTTCAAATCTTGGATGACCCATAACTGCATGCTTTGGTTTCAGTTCATTTTTCTTAACATATTTAAGAAAATTTGAATATGTTCTAAACTCACCATATTTATCAATGAAGTATTCATGCACTCCTTTAATCGTTACACCTTTGAGTGCTAGCTTATCTTCAATCTCTTCTCGATACTGATCAAAGAAGCTCTTCTTGTTTCTGCTTTTAACTTTCTTAATTTTCCCTTCAACATGCTTTTTGATAGTTCTCCTATCTACTTTGTAGATTCTTGATAATTCTGAAAAATTGATCTTCATTCCTAACCTCATTAAAAAATTTGCTTGAGCTACTGCTTGATTTATCATTGTTATTCCTCCTGGCCCTGATTCCTCCAGAATAACAATATTGTACAATTTTGTACATCCTTATTTTCCCTTTTTAGTGCATTTTTATATTACCTTTTTCAGTATAAGAAATATTATTTATAAAAAATTGAAAGTTTATTGTTGTAAAGCAGGAAAGCGAGAGTGCTATATAGAATTAGCAAAGAAGATTGACTATTGACCGTATATCGTAGAAGTGAATGATTGAAGGTGTTAATTATAAGGGACGAACTCTGAATGAGATACGGAGGGACTCAAGGTATTAGTAGTAGAAAAAAAAGCTAGTTATTAAATTTGATAAAGGAATAGGAGGAGCAAAAATGTTTTGTAATCAATGTGGGCTAAAGCTAGAGACTAATTTTGTTTTTGCAAATCGTGTGGGACAAAAGTTGCTGGTGATAATAAGGTAGACAATATTTAGAACAACGTCCCAAGCACAAATTTACAATGTGCTTACAACGTTTTTTTAGTGTGTTTGGTAGGAGTTGAACACGTGCCCTCCTGATTCTTTAAGAAAGTTTTATAACATATTAATTATTTCAATGTTGTTGTATTTACAGCGTGTTCTACATTTCTAAAAATTATAAATATAAAAACTGATTGGTTAAAAGTGGTCAATTTAAACTTAATCTAATAATAAAGCAAAAGAAATTCTAAACTACTCGGAAATCACATCAATATAGCAAATAGAATCTCTAAAAAGCAATACATAATGCTTATCGTTCACTTTAAAAGACACTTTTTCATCACCCTTATAGATTTCCTTGTCTGCATAATAAATCTCCATTTCTTCTGTCCAATCATCAGTTAAGAAAACTTTCATACTATACAACAACACTACATTCTGTTTCATTATTTCCCTAGGTTTAGATATCCTGTTAGTATACCTAAATGGTTTTATTAACTCTTGAATTTTTACTTTGTCACTGTAGATAAACTTTTCGTCATTTATATGGCCATATAAAGTAATTGACTCAATTTGATCAGTGCTTTTAAAAAACTCACCTATGTCTGCCCAATTATTTACATATTGGCGCTCAGTTATAGCACCATAAATAAAGCCAAGTATAGCGATTATTGCAAGTAAAAAAGACAAATGCTCTTTTTTCCAAAACCTCTGCATAGCTCCACCCCGTTAAATTACTTGAGATATAATTACTTTATTAGTTATCTATTACTTTCCCAGCTAAAAGTGTATACATTAGATTAATCATTATTTCTATTACTAAATATGTTATGTTCATTAACCCTGATTATGATAATATTAATAACTAACTCATAGAGTCATTGCCTATTAAATGCTAAAGCAAGTAACTAATTACAAAGTGTGGCCTAAGTTAATAAACCATACTTTATTCTATAAATAGACTACAATTCTAAAATCAACAACTTTTTATCACTTAATATTAGTGTAAATTTTTTAACTAAGGTTTTCAAGATAAATGTTAATTCCAGTTTCTATTAACGTACTGTTAGACGCATTATAGTCGTTGTCAACATTATCATACCTATCTTTAAGTTGAGCATCCCCCGCATCGCTACCCTCAAATGCTAATCCAAAATTCAGCTCATTCTTTGTAGTTGTGTAAACAACTTGTGCATTAACTTTAACATCCTTTTCATACAAAACATTTGCATTGTACCTATTGCTGTTTGCAGCTTCAGCTAATGCTAAACCTACGCTTGATCCAGAAAGCGCTATACTTCCGAGAGCTTTTAGGATAGTGGGTTGAGCAAAGCCGACAGCTATAGAAATAGCTGAAATAAGTGTGCTTACTCCCCAATTCCAAGAATAATATGTAGAAATTTGAAATGTTTTTGATCTGTATAGTGCCCCATATTCACCTCGATAATCCTTACCATATAAAAACTGATCAGAATATTCAGCACCTTCTTGGGCTAATAAGGCATCGTAGACTTTATCAGCAATTGAGCTACGTGTATTACTTATTGGATTTTCATCGACAGATACAATTCCCATCTCTTCAGCAGTAACAACACTTAATGCTAATTCATTAGTCAACACGCTATTACTCAGATCGGATAAGTAATTCACCTTTTCTTCTAAAGAAAGCTTTTTGATCTTATTATTAGATTTTGCAAAAACACCTTTCATAAATATTGGATTTAGTTTTGATTCTCCTTCAAACTTTCCCTTAAATACTATAACGGTTCCGTCTTCAAGCATTTCCATCGAAATTCTACAATCTTCTGTTTCCTCATAATAGAACACAGAACCATTATAGGTGCTAATTTCTCTTATATGCGACCCATTATTATCTATTCGTCTATCAATAATAGTAATCTTAGAATTTTCTGTTCTCTCATAAGGACTTGCGTACGAAACGATACTAGAAATCATAGTGAGACATAATAATAACGCTATAATGCTTCTTTTCTTCATAATACTCCTCCTAAAAAATTAATTAGATAGATTAGTGTTAAGATTAAAGCAACCTTTTGTAATAAATTACAATACACCCTTGTTTTTATATATTATACCAATTTTAAAACTATTTGCAAATACTTTATTGGCAATTATTTCTATTCTAACAAAAAAAAGTTTTTCAAAACACACAAGAATCAGCTATATGTAACAAAAGAAAGCATAAGTATATATTATTAACTAGAAGTAGCTATAGTAAGTGATTCGGTATTAGCTACAAGTATAATGTTTTGTCAACTCAACAAATTATCCGCACCTCCTATTCGGTATTTTTATTCTACCATAAACAGTAACTTCATTTGTATAAAGATTAAGATGTAAAAATATAGAAATAATGAAATAAAAAGAAGGATATTCTTAATTAAAGTAGAAGTATGCTTTAGTAAATAAAAGCAGGAGAAGATGCTTAGCTGATGCAAGAGTATTAAACAACACAAAGTATTTGACATTTAGAAACTCAAATAAGCTTGAAATACGTTTTGTTAAAGGTGGATTAAAAGCATAACTTCAAATAAATTCAAAAAATGTCGAGATAATTGAGCTGTTGATTAATGGCAATGAAGGAATTCTAGTAAAAAAAGAAGATATATCTATTCTTTACTGGCCCAAGCAAGAGAAGGCTTTTTACATACAAGGAAGCATTGATAAGACAACTATTATATCAATAGCTGAAAGTATTGAAAAAAAATAAATAAAATTTTAGAAAAAGTGTAAGATTTCACTTGCATAAATGGTTATATATATAGAAGGCCTAAAGAAAGTGGGTGAAAGAGATGAAAAAGATTTGATTTTGGTATCATTAGTTTTTTGCTAGTATGCATAGTTACAATGCCAGTACAGGCACTGATTGATTCTAGCTTAACTGGAAACGAAAACGTGTTAAATCAAGAAAGATTTACATACATTTCAGTCTTTTATAATGAATTTAATATTACAGATCAAGGAAAAGCAGAGTTAACTTCTTCTATTGATGCAAAAAATGTTGATGAATGCAAAATAAGTATGTATCTGCAAAAGTATCAAAATGGACGATGGGCAATGATAAAACACTGCTCTAGTACAGAAAATGGCACTTTTTGTGGGCTAGGTGAGCTATGGTACGTAGAGAGTGGGTATCAGTATAAAATGGTTTCTTATGGGTATGTAAATATTAATAGCGTATGTGTTGAGAACACTCAATATATAAGCGACCCTTATGTTTACTAAGAAGATTTAACAGCTCATTGTTATGAGAAGTAGGATGACTTTTTTAGAAAATAAATATTACTAATCAATTCACTAAATACATTGTATCTAGTTTTACACAATATTATGGACTTGACTAGCAAATATTGAAGTGGATATACAACAGTTTTGTGTTGGTGGGAGGAGATGACTACAAAGAAGGTTATGATGCAGATATTACTACTATACATTATAGATTAGATGAAGCTTGGACAAACAGGGGTAAAGTTACTAGCGGGTCATATTTTCCTCATGTGAAAGAGTATGGTACTGGTGAAAGGTATGAGTATGCTGTAGGATTTGAGTTTCTGTTTGTTGTATTTGTAATCGAAGAAGCTTTTAGTGAATATGATGGTGTTCGTAGAGGCGTTTATGTTGATGAAGTAGATAACTGGCCAATGATTGATGAGTGGATGTATAGACAAGACTAGAAATATTCCAAGGAGGGAATAGAAATGAAAAAGAAATTATTTTTTGTATTTTTGTGTTTGTTAGTTGTAATTTTAAGTAGCGTTATAACAATGGCTGAAGAATCAAATATTTATGCATTTGATGAGAAAGAACAAGAAGTTCAAGTAATTGCAGAAATGACAGGTTTACACAGGAATCAGATTTCAATGCTTATTGGTCCTGAATATGGTTATGAAAAAGAAGAAGTACTGAATATGACTATGGATGAAGTGGATTACATTCTTACTAAAGAAATGAGTTACGGTCAAATGGAGATATACTATAAACATATAGCTCCAAGACCATTAAAAGAATATCGTGACGAATTTCCAAGAGGGTATTTCCCAGTTTTTACTATAAAGACATCTGGTTATTGTAGTATATGTGGCTATACACCAGATGCATCATTAAATTGGACTCATTTAACTGCTACATCAGGATATTCAGGAGATGGTTGCTTTCACCCGCAAAGCGGGCTAACTGCTTTAAATATAAATAATAGATGTTGGCATGCAAAATTACTTGCTATGGATATTTTTGACCAATCTAGCAGTTCAGGATTATTATATGATTATTATATGCATGGAGAAAATTATGGAGCGACACACCCTGATTGGGCACATGAAGGAAATGATATGGCATATTACAACGGAGCACCTGTAATATCTCCTATAAAAGGAGTAGTTACTCACTCAAGCATTTCAAATAATAGAGTTAGTATATATAATAAAGATCTTGGTATTACAATGAACTTTCAGCATCTAAGCAACGTTGATGGTTTAGGTGATTTATTAGAAGGGAAAGAAGTTGTTGTAGGACAATTCCTAGGAAATCAAAATTCAGGTGATGGTCATGTGCATGTACAGGTTTGCTCATGTAATTCCTCAACTTACGGCTGTGATCAGGTTCATAGTGGAAGAAATCTTGATTTGACATGCATACAACCATACACATATCATCAATAGAACCTACAAATAAGTTTAATTTGAATTCAGTATGAGGCCGCATGAGAGGAGACCATTGTGAAAAAAAATATTTTATTTATTTTTGTAGTACTGATTGTTTATATTCTAACATCTTGTACTAATGTAGATTATAAGGACCCCACTGCATTAGAACCTGATAAAGACATTTTAGGTGACTTTGAAATAGAAATTCCTTTGTATGATGATTTAAAATCATACAATTTATACTATTTAGATGATAGTAATATTTTGATATGTTATCAATCATTTGATAAAACATCAAAATCATTGTGGAGTGTGTTTAACATTAGGAACAAAGAATTTGAGATAATTTATACCGGAAAATTCAATATTAGTGATGGTTTAGAGCGTAAGAAAACTAAAAAGAGCTATATATTCGAAAATGCCCTAGGTAAAATAATTATTGATAAAAATGATTTTTCAATATCTGAGGTAATTTATGAAAAACCTACAGGTTACAGTTTGTTAAGCCCAGATGGAGAATATACTATTATTAGAGATTTTCTTAATTTAAAATTAGAAAATAACAAAACAAATGATATAAAAGATATTGAAATCGTTGGCAGAACAATTTCTTCACTAGTATGGTCACCGGATTCTGAACAGATTGTATATTTAGCAGATAATTTTACTATTGTAGTGGTGGATCCAGCAACCACAGAGTATTATACATTAGAACCAGGAAGAGACTTCCCATTACCAGAGGGATTAGTAGCATATATGGACATTTATCATATAGATAATAACAAAATTTTATTAGATGGTGCATGTGAAACTAATTCGGTGTATCAACTTATTGATAAAAATGATGGTGAATTACTTTGGTCATATAGTGGAAAAAATGAGTGTCAGATTTTTGATATAAAAGATAATTTCATCATATTTGCAGAAGGACCTAAGAAAGATAGAGATATATTGCTATATGATATGAGTAACAATTCATCAAAAATTATATATAATGCTACAGATGAATATGTTGTTAACTCAAAATTAAGTGATAATGGTAGTTGGTTAGCAGTATTATTTATGTCTGAAGAAAAACAATATATAAAAATAATTTCTATTAAATTTGAGTAGTTTTAGCAATAAAATGAATCATGTCTGTGGCAGAATAAAAGTACGGATTTGTTGGACCTAGTTAATTAATTCTGAACTCTTTCAATAGCCTGTTGGACACATTCTCCAAGTGGTTATCTAATAACCGAAGTAAGTTGGTGGATATAGTGAGTGGTGCTCCGCCTCCACCATTATTATCCACCACTTTCAATAAAATTGACATAGAAATTAAAAATATTTACTTTTTAGTAAATATATTTTTGTATATTTAGTAAAATAATTGATAATATTAATAGACTAGACAATAATATTGCTAACATGATTTAAGAGTTAGACATTATAAATCTAATTAGTATAGGTGATCTGGGCATATCATTATGATATGCTCTTTTTCTGTTTTAAATTAATTGAAGTAAAAATTGAATAATCGTTTTTTCTAGTTTAGAAGAGTAAATTGACTGATTCTCTGGAGCATGTCCCACATAGGATTCTAAAAACATCGTCACTATCGTCAATACCGTCAAAGTGAAAACATTTAAAAATGACATTAGAGTATGTAAAAATCAAAGATGTTGCTGAGGTATGATGTTATATGTAGTAGCTATAACTGGTAAGATGACAACTGATGTTGCTGCAACAGCAAATGATGTATCTGTTAATCTAAAAGTGTACCACCATTTCAATTGAAAACTGGTCCAGAA
>CAZJHT010000015.1:0-45867 GCA_964546025.1 uncultured Clostridiaceae bacterium | reverse complement strand
ATAAGAGCAGGTGTTATCCGTCCAGAGATAATTATACCGGTAGATGAGCAAATAGGTATTTTTGAAGAAGAGAATGAAGAAACATTAATTGACCCCCTAAAAGGCATGAAAGTTAGAGTTATTAGCGAACCATATTATGGTGCTTGGGGAGAAGTGAAAACGGATGGAGCCAAGAGAGTTAGACTTGATAATGGTACCACTCAAGATGTAGTTGAAGTTGTGTTATCAGATGGTAGAACTGTGTTAATTGGTGAAAACAATCTGCTAATATACGAAGTATAGTATAAAAAATTAATAATGCTCTTGAGGTATAATTTATTAATGCCTCGGAGCTTTTTTATTGAGTGAATATGTGAGAAGATATAGAAAGCATAACGAGGGAGAACTATGATAAAGAAAGTGTTTTTGTTATTAGTAATGTTAACTATAATAGGGCAAATTATATATATTGCATGGGAACCAGACTCTTTTGAAGTACTAATTTTAAAGACGATTGCAACTGTATATATGATAAAAATAATGGGAGATATGATTGCTAAGTTTGTATTTAAGCTTCCTAACTATGATTGGGTGTATATTAGAGATTATATTAAGAATAATCTAGGATCAACATCTGCATTATACTTTGCCTTTGCAGTCTTGTGGTATGTGCCAATAGGGCTTGATTTTTACTGGGAAAAGGGCCCTAGTCTATTTATGGATATTTGGGCAGGGGGTTTAATACCAGCAGTTTTCTATTGTATTGTAAATTTATATGATATAATAGGAGAAGAGCCCAATAAAGATAGGCTAAGAAGAAAATTATAGTAAAGCAGTAGGACTTATAGAGATATGTGTTTAGATATGGTTCTTAATATTGCAAAGAATAGATAATTAAATTGTTAATTTGCTTGCAAAAACTAGAATCTAGTGATATAATCCTATTCGCAACTTTACAAAAGGTAGGTGAAAGATGTGAAAAAAGATATACATCCGGAATATAAGAAATGTACAGTTACCTGTGCTTGTGGTAACACATTTGAGACAGGTTCTACAGAAGGTGAATTACGCGTGGAATTGTGCTCAGAATGTCATCCATTTTTCACTGGTAAGCAGAAGCTAGTTGATTCAGGCGGACGCGTTGACAAGTTCAAAAAGCGTTACGGACTAAAGTAAGTTTGACAAAGCAGAGCCTTGTGCTCTGCTTTTCTAGTTTCTTATAAAAACTTATTTTAGTTTTTCTTTTCTCTTAAGTCGTGCTCAGGTATAATAATTATGGACTTAAGAATGAGGGGTATATATATGTTAATGAGTAAGCATGAAGGATGGATTGAAGTTATATGTGGGAGCATGTTTTCTGGTAAAAGTGAAGAGTTGATTAGAAGAATTAAAAGAGCTCGATATGCAAAGCAGAAAGTACAGGTATTTAAACCACAACTAGATAATAGATATAGTAATGATGACGTTGTTTCACATGATGGGTCATCAGAAAAAGCTATTAATATTGAACATCCTGAAGATATATTAAATAACATTGATGAAGATACACAAGTAATTGCTATAGATGAGATTCAGTTTTTTGACAGTAGACTGGTTGAAGTTTGTCAAGAATTAGCCGATCGAGGTTATAGAGTTATAACTGCTGGTCTAGATACAGATTTCAGAGGAGAACCTTTTGGGTGCACACCACAGCTATTAGCAATTGCAGAGTATGTTGAAAAGCTTCATGCAATATGCATGGTGTGTGGAAGCCCTGCAAGTAGAACGCAAAGATTAATTGATGAAAAGCCAGCACCCTATGATGGGCCGCTTGTACTAATAGGTGCAAGAGAGTCTTATGAAGCAAGGTGTAGGCATTGTCATAAAGTACCGCGAGGAGAGTAGATTGGAATGAAACGGGAAAAAATCGGTGGGCAAGCTGTAATTGAAGGTGTAATGATGAGAAGTCCCAATGCATATAGTGTGGCTGTTCGTAAACCCGATGGTTCTGTCTCAATTAAGAAAGAAGTGACTGATAAAAAGAAGAGATCTAATTGGAAAAATTGGCCTATTTTTAGAGGAAGTTTTAATCTTTTTGATAACATGTATCTAGGAGTAAAAACTCTGTTATATGCTTCTAATGAGGCTTATGATGAAGACGAAGAGCTCGATGACAAAGCCTTATACTTGTCAGTTGTATTTGGAATACTAGCTTCTGTTGGACTTTTTATGGTGTTGCCAACAGTTATAACAGGGATAATAAACAGAAATATAGAACATCCAGTGCTATTAAACTTGCTTGAAGGTTTTGTTAGAGTTAGTATTTTCGTGTTATATGTCTATATAATTGGGCACATGAACGAAATAAAAAGAGTGTTTCAGTACCATGGTGCAGAGCACAAAACCATAAACTGCTATGAAAATGATTGCCCTTTAACAGTAGAGGAAGCAAGGAAGTTTACTACAGTTCATATTAGGTGTGGAACAGCCTTTATGCTTTTGGTAATGCTACTAGCAGTGTTGGTTTTCTCTTTCTTTGGATGGCAACCAATATGGCAAAGAATTTTGACAAGAATAATATTTTTACCTTTAATAGCTGGTATAAGTTATGAACTAATTATGGTTGCTGGTAAACATAAAGATAGCAGGTTTTGGCGAGCTTTATTAACCCCTGGTTTGTGGATGCAAAAATTGACCACAAAAGAACCAAGTGATGACCAGCTTGAAATAGCAATTATTGCACTAAAAGCTGTTATAGATAAACAAGAAGAACAAGAAACTGAGACAACACAGGGAGTGAAAGCAAATGCTTGATAAATTAAAAGCTATACAAGAAAGATATGATGAATTAAATAATAAATTATCTGATCCAAAAATTATCAATAACCAAGATAAATTCAGAGAATTTTCTGTCGAACATGCTGGATTAAGTGATACAGTACAGCTAGCCAATATATATGAAGAATTAGTAAACCAAATAGAAGAATCAGAAGCAATGTTGGAAGAAGAATCAAGCGGAGAATTCTATGATTTATTATATGATGAGATAAAAAATTTAAAGGAAAAGCGTGAGAAATTAGAAGAAAAAATTAAACATGCACTCATACCAAAAGACCCTAATGATAACAAAAACGTTGTTGTTGAGATTAGAGCGGGTGCTGGTGGAGAAGAGGCAGCTTTGTTTGCTGCGGAATTATTTAGGATGTATTCGCGTTATGCTGAGAGACAACGTTGGAAAGTTGAAATCATGGATACAAGTGAGACAGGTATTGGTGGTATTAAACAAGTTACGTTTGTAATTGAGGGTAAAGGTGCATATAGTAAATTAAAGTATGAGAGTGGAGTTCATAGAGTACAAAGAGTTCCTGCTACAGAAACCAGTGGAAGAATACATACATCTACTGCTACAGTAGCTGTATTGCCAGAAGCAGAAGAAGTAGATGTTGAAATAGATCAAAATGATATTCGTGTTGATATTTTCTGCTCAAGTGGCCCTGGAGGGCAAAGTGTTAATACAACTTACTCAGCTGTACGTATTACTCATCTACCAACGAATACAGTAGTAGCAATTCAAGATGAAAAATCGCAGCTCAAAAATAGAGAAAAGGCAATGCGAGTATTAAGAAGTAGGCTTCTTGAAGCTGAAATGGCAAAACAAGAAGCTGAGCTTGCAAGTGAACGAAGAAGCCAGGTAGGAACTGGGGATAGGTCTGAAAGGATAAGAACTTATAATTATCCTCAAACTAGGGTTACTGATCATAGAATCAATTTGACTTTACATCAACTGGATAAGATCTTAGATGGTGAGATTGAGCAGCTAATTGAAGGCTTAACAACTGAAGATCAATCAAAGAAACTGGCAAACCTAGAAGGCTAGAACATGAAATTAAGAGAATTATGGAACCAACTTAGTTTGGTTTTAGAAAAAGATCATCAAGAAGGACGGGTTACTGCCCGTCTTTTGTTAATGGCCGTATTAGACTTAGAACACCATCAATTTATTAGAGAGCTCAATATGCAAGTTGATAGAAAGATCTTAAATAAAGTGCTAAGCCAGGCGGAGTCTATTGTAAGGGGAATGCCTCTTCAATATATTTTAGAATATCAAGAGTTTTACGGGTTAGATTTTTTTGTTAATGAGAATGTATTAATCCCTAGACCAGAAACGGAGCTCTTAGTAGAAGAATGCATTAGATTGCTACCAGATCAGTGTAGCAAAAAGGTTTTAGATATAGGAACAGGTAGTGGAGCTATTGCGATAAGCATAGCAAACTCTTTTGAAAACATAGAAATTATCGCAAGTGATATTTCAGAGGATGCATTATCTGTAGCTAAGAAAAATGCAATAAGAAATAGAGTAGATAAAAAAATCAAATTTGTTAAAAGTGATTTACTAAAGGATATAATAGAAGCAAACTTTGATTGCATAGTAAGCAACCCACCATACATAACAAAAAGTGAAATGCTTGAGTTGCCTAAAAATGTGCAAAGAGAACCAATTATTGCTCTGTATGGTGGAGAGGATGGATTGTACTTTTATAGGCAGATTGTAGACAAAGGATATAGCTTATTAAAAGAAGAAGGTTTTTTAGCATTTGAAATTGGTTATAAGCAAGGCGAAATAGTGAGAGAAATGATTATAAATAAAGGATTTACTGAGGCGTATATAATAAAAGATTATTCTAAGAAAGATAGAATTGTAATAGGAAAAAAATAATCTTTTGTTTATTAATATATAATGGTATAATGCATTAAATTAGACGAAGGTAGGTGTTAACAATGCTCAGATTAATCAATATTGCAATGTTACCAATAATTTTAGTTATTGGAATGTTCATGTTAATTGCTATTACTAACAATAGAAAACTGAGCTTGGCTAAAGCGACAAGTTACAATCCTAGTTCAATTAAGGTAGACTATCTACTTGATAAGGAAGAGTATAAGCTTTATAAGAGCCTAAGGAAAGTCATTAATGAGCATAGCTATCAAATACTACCGCATATACCTGTAAGTAAATTATTAAATGGGTTCACTGGAGACCCAAAATTAACTGTAGACTTTTTGATTACGGATTATGATTTTAAGCCTTTGATAGGAATTGCTTTTAGTAGTAGAGAGGAATCAAATTTATTAAACAATGTGTTGGCTGATAAAGGTATTAATATTATTCATATCCAAAATGCTGACATACAAGAAGATGAACTAAAAGAAAAATTTAGAATACTAAGGTAGCTAATCGGAGGGCACAATGATACTAACAAATAGAAGCGAAATATTGAATAATCAATTACATATAGGAGGAGTCGCTCTTTCAACTCTAGCAAAAGAGTTTGGTACTCCTTTATATGTCTATGATCAAGTAGATATAGAATATAGAATAAATAATTATAAGGAAGCATTTTCATCAAAACAGATTAAAACAAACATTGCATACGCTTCAAAGGCAATCTTGACTTCTTATGTAGCAAAGATTATGCAAAAGCACGATTTGTCTATTGATGCTATTTCTATTGGAGATATGTATATTTTAAAGAAAAGCGGATTTGACTTAAGTAAAGTCTATTTACATGGTAATTCTAAATCTAATCAAGAATTATCATATGCTATTGAGAATGGTATTGGTATAATTGTAGTAGACAATCTTGAAGAGGTAGATGCTATAAAAGAGTTAGCCTATAAGTTTAATAAGGGTGTGAGATTTATGGCTAGGATTAATCCAGATATATATGCAAAAACTCACAATCACTTAATAACTGCAGAGAAAAATTCTAAGTTTGGAATTGCCAAGGAAAGCAAAGAGTTAAAAGAAAAGTTGATCACTTTAAAAGATGAGAAACTTATATCATTTCAAGGGTTTCATTGCCATATTGGTTCACAAGTAAATAATACAGAAACATTTTTAATAGAAGTAGAATCAATGTTAGAATTAGCTGAAGAGTTTGAAAATGAGTTGGGAATTAATGTTAACGAACTGAACTTTGGTGGAGGCTATGCAATTAAGCAAAGACAGCATGAAAGTGAGCCTCCTGTAAATGACCTGTTAAGAAGAATTGTAGACTTAGTAGAGACTAGAAAGCATGAATATGGGTTGAGCTTAAAGAAAATTACAATTGAGCCAGGTAGATCTATTATTGGACCAGCAGGTGTTACTCTGTATAAAGTTGAGGCTACAAAAAGAACAGCAGGAGATGTTAACTATGTTATGGTGGATGGAGGCATGGCTGATAATATTCGACCAAGCTTGTATCAAGCAATCTATGAAGCTGCTATAGTTGATAATGCTATATCAAAAAGCAATACTATTACTACTATCGCAGGTAAATGTTGTGAATCAGGAGATATTCTTATTAAAGATATTGAGCTGCCAAATGTTAGAGTAGGGGATTATTTAGCAGTATTTGCCACGGGTGCTTACAACTACTCAATGGCTAGTAATTATAATGGTTTAGTTAAACCAGCAATCGTGTTTGTTAAAGATGGTAAGTATGTCTTAACAACAAAAAGAGAAGAAGTAGAGCAAATACATCAAAATGATTTAGAAACAAATATTATATAGAGGTGATAGAGATGATTTTTAAGGGTTCAGGAGTAGCAATTGTAACGCCATTTAATGAAGATGGGTCTATTGACTATAAGAGTTTTGAAAGCTTAATAGAGTGGCATATAGAGCAAGGGACAGATGCTATTGTAGTGTGTGGTACAACAGGAGAGGCAGTAACTATGGAGGAAGAGGAAAAGAAAGAGTTAATTAAGTTCTCTATAGATAAAATCAATAAAAGAGTTCCTGTTATAGTTGGTGTTGGGGGAAATGATACACTTAAAGTAGTTAGGCTAAGTAAATACGTTCAAAGTGTTGGTGGAGATGCTTTATTAGTTGTAACTCCTTATTATAATAGAGCAACACAAGAAGGGGTAATAGCTCATTTTACTGAAATAGCTAGAAGTACTTCTCTGCCAAACATGCTATATAATGTTCCTGGAAGAACAAGCTGTAACATTCTACCACAAACAGTAGCAAAACTCGCTGAGGTGGATAACATTGTATCGATAAAAGAAGCGAGTGGAGATATCTCTCAAATAGCTGAGATAGCTCGTATAATTCCAAAAGATTTTCATATATATTCAGGAAATGATGATCAAATAGTTCCGGTATTATCTCTTGGAGGTATTGGCGTTGTGTCAGTAGTTGCTAACGTTTTACCAAAAGAAACTTCACAATTAGTGCATTATTACCTTGACGGTAATACAAATAAAGCTTTAGAAATGCAGCTTAGAATTAACGGACTAGTTAACTCACTATTTATTGAGAATAATCCAATGCCTGTAAAAAAAGCTTTGGAGTTGATGCAAAGAATAAAAGGATATTTAAGATTACCTTTAGTAGAAGTCAAACCAGAGAGTACAGAAGTTATTAAGAGAGAACTGCTAAAAATGGGACTTCTCTAGGAGATGGTTAGATGAAAGCAATTATCTATGGTGCCAATGGTGTAATGGGGAAGAAAATTAAAGATATTATTGATAATGATGCTTCTATGAAAGTTATAGCTCAGGTTGACCCTATGGCGGATGATTTCTTATCAAGCCTAAAAGGGCTAAAAATTAATGCAGATGTAGTAATAGATTTTTCTCATCCAGCAAACTTAGACGATATTTTAGAGTTTGTTAAAGAGAATAGAACTGCTGCATTGCTATGTACTACAGGGTATAAAGCAGAAGACATAGAAAAAATAGAATTAGCTTCAAAAACCATTCCAATTTTACAAGCAGGTAACACAAGTGTAGGAATAGCAGTTTTGAAGATTCTATTAGAAAAAGCATCAGAATTGTTATCAGACTGGGACTTTGAAGTTATTGAGGCTCACCACAATAGAAAAATAGATAGTCCAAGTGGAACAGCAGAAGAGATCATAAAGGTACTACAGTTTGATAATCAAGAAAGCTCAATTGTCTTTGGACGAAATCCAAAGTCAGGTAAGCGCGAGACAAATGAGATAGGAGTACACTCCATTAGAGGGGGCTCAATTGTTGGTGATCATACTGTGATTTTTGCTGGTCAAGAAGAAGTTATAGAAATAAAGCACAAAGCAATATCAAGAGATTTGTTTGCAACGGGAGCAATTCGTTTAGCAAAGTTTATAAAAGATAAAGAACCTGGTTTATATAAAGTAGAAGATGCATATAAGTAAGTTTAAGCCTCAGCTGAGATTAGCTGAGGCTTTTGTTCATTATTGAATCTTTGAAAAAGCTTGTTCAAGATCTCTTATTAAATCATCAGTGCTCTCTAGGCCTACAGAAACTCTAATCAAGCCAGCAGGGATGCTAGGATCTTTTCCATCACGAGCTAAGTTCAGAGCTAAGCTTTCAAAACCACCCCAGCTAACTCCAATATTAAAGTAATTTAAACTATCAACAAAAAGATGCGATGCTTCTAGTGAGGCATCTAGTTCAAAGCTTAATAACCCGCTAAACCCTGACAGTTGTTTGCAAGCAAGAGCGTGCCTTGGATGACTTGCTAATCCTGGATAGTTAACTTTCTTAACTTTTTTATGATTATTTAAGTACTCTGCTATTTTCATAGCACTTTCGCTATGCTGCCTTAACCTAACAGGTAGTGTCCTTAGACCTCTTAGAATTAACCAAGCTTCCAGAGGGGCAATCTTAGCTCCAAAAAGGGCATGTTCATCTCTAAGGATGTTTTTAATAGTTTGCCTAGTCGATATAATGACCCCTGCAACAAGGTCTGAATGTCCAGACAAATACTTGCTTGCAGAATGGACAACAATATCTACCCCAAGATCTATAGGTTTTTGATAAATGGGGGTTGCCCAGCTATTATCGATAATAGTCTTAATGCTTTTACTTTTTGCAAAATCAGTTACTTTCTTTATATCAATAATCTCAAAGACTAAACTTGTAGGGCTTTCTAGATAAATCAATTTCGTGGTTTCTTTTGTAGCTTTTATGATTTCTTCTTCATCTGCTTTAACAAATGTTGTTTCAATATTAAATTTCTTTGATAAATAATCAGTTAATAAACTTATTGTGGGACCATAGATTGTTTCAACTGCAACAATATGATCTCCAGTTTTAACACAAGAAAGAATAGCTGATGAAATTGCTCCCATACCAGATGCAAATAGTTTTGCACACTCACCATTTTCCATAAAGGCTATCTTATCTTCAGCTATCTTAGCTGTAGGATTATTACCTCGAGTATATATATAGCTATCTTGTTCATTATTGAATGCTTCTGAGATAGCTTTCATTGAGTCAAACGTGAATAGTGATGTTTGATAAATTGGAGAAACAACTGCCCCGTAATAATTCTTTCTATCTTCAGCATAATGAGACAGCATGGTTTCAATAGACATTTCCTTGTTGTTCATAGCACTGCTCCTTTACATTTTATGTAAAAGTATTCAACAAATATTGCGAAAACCCTCTAAACATTAAAAATATGCTTAAATTAGATACTATTATTATTAAAAAGTTATGTAGTTATATTACATTTTCAATTAAAAATGTTACAATGTTTTATGGAATGGAGGAGTATAGATGCTAAAAGATAAAATTGCGATTGTAACAGGAGCTGCACATGGAATAGGCCAAAGTATTGCACAAGAGTTAATAAAAGCAGGAGCAGTAGTCTTTGCTTGTGACATATTAGATGAAAAATTAGCAAAGAATGAATTTCTAAATAATAGTAGTTCTTGCCATATAAAAAAAGTTGACGTTACATATTCTCCTGCAGTGAATGAGTTAATGGAAGAAATTATTGAAAAATACGGACGAATAGATATTTTAGTAAACAATGCAGGAGGGGTGGCTGGGCAAGTTGCAAAGCCAATAGAAGAGGTTAGTGATAAAGAGTGGAAGCAAATTTTCGCAATAAACCTCGACGGAGCCTTTAACTTTACGAGGGCAGTTTCAAAACACATGAAAATTAGAAGAAGCGGGTCAATAGTGAACATATCTTCTGGCGCAGGTAGGTCATATAGTCTCACAGGAATTCAAGCTTATGCAAGTTCAAAGGCGGGTCTAATAGGTTTTACTAGACAAACTGCTAGAGAGCTTGGAGAATTTAATGTAAGAGTAAATTGTATTGCACCTGGTTTTATTCGATCAAACCCAAATTCAGAAAAACAATGGCATGCCATGGGGGAAGAGGGTCAAAATAGAGTTTTACACTCTATTGCTTTAAGAAGGCTTGGTGAACCAGAGGACATAGCTTATGCAGTAGCTTTTTTTGCATCAGATTATTCAAAATGGATAACAGGCCAAACAATCAGTGTCGATGGTGGACATTGGATGTTAGGTTAGTAGCGAGGAGATAATTTTATGATAGACTATCATATACACAGTCACTTTTCTCCAGATGCTAGCTCTGATATGAAAGAAGTTATAGAAAAAGCTATAAACTCAGGGTTAAAAGAGATTTGCTTTACTGACCATATGGACTATGATTTTGCACCTGCATTCAATAGATCTTTGAGGTTTGAGTTTGACCCAGAGATATATTTGCCTACATTGGAAAAGTACAAAAAAGAATATAAGAGCGATATAAGAATTTTGAGTGGAATAGAGCTTGGTTTACAGCCTCATATGATAAAGGAGTCAAATGATGTAATAAATAGTTATGAATTTGATTTTGTACTTGGGTCTGTTCACAATGTATCTAAGCTAGATCTAACAGGTAAAGAGGTCTTGGACTTTGCAAACGAAGAGTTATGGACCAGATATTTTGAGGAGATGCTTTTTTGTATTGAAAATATAGATCGAATAAATTCAATTGGCCATTTTGATGTGCCAAAAAGATATCATGAGAAGTTTGCAAGATTTGAGATAACCAACTCACATAAAGAAAAAATCATTGAAATATTTAAGTTGATGATTGAAAAGGAAATAGCACTAGAAATAAATACAGCAGGATTTAAGTATGGGTTAAATGATAACAATCCGAGTATAGATTTTATTGACATATATGTAGAGCTTGGAGGACAGCTGTTTACGATTGGGTCTGACTCACATAATGTGAATCAGGTTGGTAAAGGTATAGAAGAGGGGCTAAAAATGCTACAATTGCAAGGTGTACAATATATAAGTACATTTAAAAATCAAGAGTTAATACAAAAAAAGATTGATAAATTTATATAGTTGTTACACATAGTAATGCAGAATGTATGTACGTACGCACAGTTGTTTGTCAACAAGTTATACACAAATTGTGGATAACTTTCTGGAAAAGACGTTAAAAGTGTGGAAAGTTTGGCAAAACTGATAGAAAAATAAGAAAAATAACATTTTCATGAAAGTAACCAGTACCAAAAAAGGTTATAGTTATAAGAAAGTTTAAGAAATTTATAGATTTCTTACATGAATATGTATACAATATGATATACAAATAGTTGTGGATGTTGTGGAAAACGTAAAATCATTAGAAAGTGTTAAAAAGCGAACATTGTTTTTAATATAGCTTTACAGGGAGGATAATTATGATTACAAACAGAGTTCTCATTTTGAGCGATGATCTAGCAGTTACAGATACGCTTAAAATGTACTTAGAAGCGGAAGGATTGCTTGTTGATGCATGCGATAATAAAGAAGATGGGCTTAGAATGCATGAAGAGCATCAGCATGATCTGGTTATTGTGGATATGGCACTTGATGACTGTGACATAATAGAATTTTCAGGAATAGTAAGAGAGGTTCAAGATACAGTCGTTATAATCCTTACACCAGAAGATAAGCAATTGGGAATAGCTTTAGAAGTTGTAAAAAAAGCAAAAGACGAGTTAGAGATAAAAAATATTGATGAACTTCTATTTCTCATTGATGAGCAGTTTAGAAAACATGTAAAATATAAGTGTAATCGAGAAGAAAACGGTGTTTATCATTGTGGAGATCTTAAAGTTGACATGAACGAAAGTAAGATCTACATCAGAGATGAGTTAAGGGATGTAAGTGAACTTACAGTTAAACTTTTAGTTTATTTGGTAAAAAACCAAGAGTCCTATCAATCAAAGAAGGAAATCTATCAAAAAGTGTGGAATAATCCAGTAAGTGAAAATGATAGTACAGTAATGGCGCATATAAGAAATCTTAGGAAGGCTCTTGAAGATGACGATGTAGCAAATCCAAAATATATACATACAAAACGTGGTGTAGGATATATGTTCAAATGTGATTGTTGCGAAATATAAAGGGGAATCAGCATGAGAAAAGTAAGTATCATATTAGTGCTAGTTTTACTAGTAACTATGATTTTTGAAGTGTCAGCACAAGAAAGCATTTCAAATCTATTTAGAGAGGCAATCAAACTGACACTTAATCAACATGAGTCAGGTGGTTTTGAGTCGGACTATGAGGTTGATACTTACAGTTTTACAGCTCCAGAAGCTGGCTATTATGCTTTTAGAGGCAAAGCTGACATGCAAATTAGAGGACATTTATATGATAGCAATTATCAATTTATGTATGGTGGTAATAATTTATCTAGTGGGAATGCATTTTTTGTTGCCGCTTACCTCGAGACTAATCAAACTGTTTACATCAGGGTTGATTCTCTTAGTAGAGAAAGGCAAAACTACACTATTGTTGCAGCAAAAGACTCGATGCCGTTTAATAGGCTAGTACTAAGTAGATCTTCAATAACAGAATATGTTGATCCAGGAACAAGGACAACGATTAGCGTACCAGTTTATTTTTACATAGGAAATACAAGAGTGAGTCATGTAGAGGCGACATATCCGCATATGATGAAAGTATCTGCAAGTGGAAATATAAGAGGCCAAGCAGCTTTTAATTTATTAACAAATAATTTAGAGATTGACGTTTATGACATAAGTGATGCACGAATTACTTTAAGTATTGGCCCAAGCATGAGTACAACAATAAGCATAAAGACACTACATAAATCAGGTGAGCCTAGTGTTCCTACAAAACCAGATCAAGAAGATAAAGATATAGAAAAACCAGACCCAGAACCTGATCCACCAGTATTGCCAGAGGAACCAGAGAGAAAAGCACAAATTCATTCTGGAGATGTTAACCTTAATAATATAGTAGACATGAACGATGTTATTTCTTTATTGGATCCTATTACTTTAAGTAGGTTCACACAAGAACAGTTTAGAATAGCTGATGTAACAAATAACGGAGCAGTCGATGCAAATGATGCACTTATGATATTAAGAAGAGTGTCTGGAGCAAGAAGATAAAGATAGGCAATATTGCCTATCTTATTTATATAACCGAATTGGAGGAAAAAGCATGAAACAAAAACTGTTGAGTATCATATTTGTATTAACTTTAGTAGCAAGTTTGGCTGTCTTTGCAATTGCTGAATCAGATGACTTAGAAACAGAGAATGAAGTAAGTGAAAAGGTTGAAGATAATCAAGAAGGCCTTCTAGTGTTAACATTAGCTGACACAATAGAACTAGCACTTGATAATAACATGGAAAAAAGAGTGACAGAAAAGCAGATGATACTCCAAGACATACAATTAGATATAGCTGGAGGAGCTAATGCAGATCTCAGAAGGTTAGAACGTGATATGAGGAGTTTTGCAGACGACTTATCCTCTAATGTTTTAGCAATTCAAAGGTCTATAGATTTTGTAAAAGAGAAGACCGCAGATGTTGAGATTTTAGATGAGGCTTATGATGAATTAATTGAGGATAGAATAACTAGGCAGTTTTTAGAAGCTATTAATACAGAGCTTAGAAGACAGATAGGCTTAACAACCCCCGCAGGAGCTTTACCTGAAGGATGGGAGGAGTTTATTGGGGACGATGAAGATCAAATACCACAAAGGTTTGTAGATGAGCCAGCTAGAACGCGTCCTCCTAGTGATCTCATTGATGCAATGGAACAGGCAAAAGCTCAAGCTGGTGAGGCATACTTTGAAATAAGACTTGGCACAAATGAGATAATTAAACAAGCAAACAGCATGGCTGCGTCTGTGCTTGGTTTGCAAGCAACTAGAAATTTAGACATAGAAGATGCTGTGAACTTAATTAGAACTAAGACTAATCAAGCAGCAGAGCTGCTGATTCGTTCTGACACTGATGTAACAGAGGGATTCAAACTATTAGCTGAGAGTGCTTTTTATGGTTTGATTCAGGCAGATAAAATGCTGCAAGTGCAAGAAAAAGCATATTTGAGAGCTCAAGATCAGTTTACTAGTGCTAACCACACATATAATCAGGGATTACTATCAAGTGCGGATTTGCAACTTGTTAATTTACAATATAATGGAGCTAAAATGTCATTAAAAAGTGCAGAAATAGATAGAGAAAAGGCTTTAATTGATTTTAATATGGCTATAGGTTTACCTATCGAAACAAAGGTAGATTTGACAGAACCAGAGTATAGA
This sequence comes from uncultured Clostridiaceae bacterium, assembly GCA_964546025.1. Lineage (GTDB taxonomy): Bacteria > Bacillota > UBA994 > PWPR01 > PWPR01 > PWPR01. Next base: position 31,533 of record CAZJHT010000015.1, on the reverse strand, counting down.
ATTATTGATTTTACTCTTGAAGAAGCTATTGATATTGCTTTTGACTATAGACCTGATATGTTTGCAGCAAGACAAGAACTTGAGTTAGCAGAGAAGAACTTAGAGTTTGTAGATAAAAAGCATAAAGAAAACACTGATGCCTATAAAGAATCTCAAGCTTATCAAGATCTTAAAGAGATTGAGTATGAGAATGTATGGTTTAATGCAGTAAGTTCAATTCATAAAGCTTATATGGACTGGCAAAATGCAGAATATGCATATGGACTATCTTTAGAAAATTTAAAAATCATGCAAAATCAAATTGAGATCGCCGAGTTAGCATATGAATTAGGTTTTAGCTCAAATGCTTCAAGTCCGATGTCCAATTTATTGCAAGCACAAGAACAGTTAGTAACTATAGAGCAAGCATTAGCAGCCACCGAGTTTGGGCGGAATCTTGCATTACAGAACTATTTAAAAGAAATTGGTTACGCTCATTATTTGAGATTTGAGGAATAAAACACTAACTGTATAAGCATCGAATATAGAAGTACTTGTGGAAAACTGTGGATAAGTCTGTGCAAAAGACATGTCTTATCCACAGTTAAGATGTTTAAAAAGCGAATATTTGCTTATTGTCAGATAATTTAGGATAATATAAAAATGAGTAAGTTTAGTGAAAATGTTTGGTTTTCAATAAAAAATAGTGCACACAGAGTGAGCAGGAATTCATTTAAAGCGATAAAGTGTTCGGAATTATTAGTTAATTAGTGCTACCAGTAGATATATGAATAGTTAATCTACAGTTCATAAACAGTTTATCAACATCTCCTGTGGAAAAATATATTTATCTAAAACACGAATAATATGTTGACAAGCAGTTTTAACTGTTGTATATTATTAAACAACTTTAAGTAAATAAAGTATGTAGCGTTGATGAGGAAGAGTAATAATTAGCATAACTATAGAGAGCCAGGGTTGGTGGAAGCTGGCGTTCACTGCGATTATGAATACACCTCAGAGCTTTAGCCTGAAATAAGTAGGGTTAACGGTTTTGCCTCCGTTATCAAGGTATGAATAAAGTCTATTCTAAGTAAGACGCCAAAATTTTGGAAAAAGAGTGGTACCGCGGATAATATGTCCGTCTCTTGATTGAGACGGGCTTTTTTTATTTGTAGGACTACGTGAATGCATTTTATTCATTAAGTGTTAAGCGTTTGCTTAAAATCAGGGTGGTACCGCGGAACCTCCGTCTCTGAAGAGATGGAGGTTTTTTATATTTTGAGGGGTGATGAGTTATGGAAGAAGGATATTATTATTGATATTTAACAGGTGAAGCAAAAATTAGCTATTAATAAAAAGGAGAAAATTATGAAAAGACAAAGAATTTCACTAATAGTAATCTTTATTGTTTTAAGTTTAGTTTTAATGGGGTGCAACCAAGAAGTGACAAGTGAAGAAGATAAAGAACTAATTGTGCTTCAAGGAGTAGATGCAACTACTCTTGATCCAGCAATGCACTCAGATACCCCAAGTGGAAATATTGGATATCAAATTTTTGATACAGTTCTTAAAAGAGACATTGATATGAATATTATACAAGGAGTTGCCAAAGAGTGGGAAATGATAGATGAACTAACATGGCAGTTTAGTATTTTTGAAGACATAACCTTTCATAATGGAGTAGCACTTACTACAGAGGATATTAAGTTTTCCATTGAAAGAATTATAAATCCAGATAACCAGAGTCCAAGAATTAGTCACTATACTTTTATTGATCAGATTAATGTTCTAGATGATCATAATTTCATAATTACAACTAGAGAACCAGCACCAATTCTTCTTAGCAGAATGGTAAGTCTTGAGGTCGTTCCAAAAGACTATGTTCTTGAAGTTGGTAATAGTAAATTTGCAAATGAACCAATTGGCAGTGGGCCGTTTATGTTTAATGGTTGGACTAAGGATGAAAAAATTGAACTAATTGCTAATCATAACTACTTCTTAGGAGCTCCAAGTATAGAAAGGGTAATATTCAAGCCTGTGCCAGAAGCAGCAGCCAGGGTTATGGCATTGCAAGCTGGCGAAGCAGATATAATTGCCAATTTACCTCCTCATAGTATTAAAGAAGTAGATGCAGTTGGAGAAGTTGCTGAAGTTGCATCTACTAGAGTAATTTTCTTAGCGTTTACTACCGCTAACAGTGCAGTAAGTGACTTGCGAGTTAGACAAGCGTTAGAGTTAGCTGTTGATAATGAAAGTATTGTTAACAATATTTTTTCAGGAAAAGCAACAGTTTCAAATCAAATAATAAGCGTATTTGATGTTGGATACAATAGCAACATTGACAATAGAGGACAAGACTTGACTAGAGCAAAAGAACTGCTTGAAGAGGCAAATGTTGAGAATCTAGAAATAACACTGAAGTCTCCTTCGGGAAGGTATGCAATGGACAAAGAAGTAGCTGAAGCTGCTGCTGCACAAATTGAAGCATTAGGTGTAAAAGTAAACCTAGTTTTTGAAGATTTCAATAATTTTGTTTCCAAAATAATTAATGGAACAATGGATGCAGATTTATGGTTAATCGGTTGGGGAAGCAATACTTTTGATGCAGGAACAACATTAATGCAATGGCTTCACTCAAACAATAGCACGTCATACTATCGTGTAGATGAACAGACAAATAAAGACGTAGACAGTCTGCTTGAAGAAGCGCTTGTAACAATAGATGATATCACAAGAGCCAAACTATATAACCAAGTAATTGAACAAGTTGTAAATGATTGTGCATTTATAAACTTGTATCAGCAAAATGATTTGTATGGAGTTAGTCAAAAAGTCAACTTTAGAGCTAGAGGAGATGAGATAATAGATATTTATGCAACCTCATGGAAATAAATTAATAAGGAATGCTTGACAAAGGTACTTCAAGCATGATATATTCCTTAGCAATATAAAAAGCTAATGCAATGACGAGAAATAGTAGCCTAAAAGATGAGACTAAAGCGAGCTGGGTTGGTGGAAGCCAGTGTCTAAATTTTTTTGTGAATTCCTCTCCGAGCACGAACCTGAAATAAGTAGGGTGAGCGGTTTTCCTCCGATATAAAGGAATAAGATATTATGTATCTGATAGAGTTGCCAATTTATTTGGTACAAGAGTGGTACCACGGACAATATGCTTCGTCTCTTAATTGAGACGGAGCTTTTTTTGTAAGTACTACATTTATCAGAACATAAGCATTTTATTGAGTTGCCTAACCTTTGTTAGGAAAGAGAGTGGTACCGCGGCTAACCCCGCCTCTCATCAGAGAGGCGGGGTTTTTGTATACGCTTTTAAGTTAGGAGTGATGTGAATGGAACTTCCTTTTTTTAGACAGAATAAATCAACTCAAAAAAAATACGGAGGAAAATTCAATGAAAAAAATTATTGTATTACTTATTCTTTTAACTATTGCTATGGTTGCATGCAGCACAGGAGAAGTAGAGGAGAAGTCTTTAGTTATCTTGCAAGGTGTAGACGCAACAACTTTGGATCCAATTATGCATACGGATACTCCTACAGGAAATATAGAGTATCAAATATTTGACACATTGTTAACAAGAAATTCTAATATGGAAATTGTACCACTTGTTGCAAAAGCTTATCAAAGCGTTAGTGATACAGAGTGGTTAATAACATTAGAAGAAAACATAAGATTTCACAATGGTACAAGTTTAACAGCAAAGGATGTAATTTTTTCAATAGAAAGAATACTTGAAGAGGATAATAACAGCCCTAGAATGGGTTACTATAATTCAATTACAGGGCTTGAAAGACTTTCAGAGTATGAAGTGAAAATCACAACAGATAGTCCAAATCCAGTTTTATTAAGTAGGCTAGCAGAATTAAGAATTGTACCTAAAGAGTATGTTGAAGAAGTAGGAAATTCATATTTTAGTCAAAATCCAATTGGTAGTGGTCCATATAAGCTAATATCGTGGGTAAAAGATGAAGAGATAATACTAGTCAAGAATGAAGACTATTGGCAAGGCGAAGTTGATATTGAAAAAGTTATTTTTAAACCAGTTCCAGAGTCTGCTGCAAGAGTCATGGCATTACAGGCAAATCAAGCAGATATTATTACAAATGTACCACCACATCAAGTAAAAGAGATAGATGAAGTAAATAATATCCAAACTCTTAGTGTGGACAGTACAAGGTTTATTATGTTGGCACAAACCATGAAAAACGATCTAGTAAATGACATAAAAGTTAGAGAAGCTATTAATTTGGCAATCGATGTTGAGTCTATTATTAAGAATATTCTTGGCGGAAATGCTACTTTAAGTACCCAGCCTGTTTGCAATTTTGATGTAGGCTACAGTCCATACATTGAGCCTCATGGGTATGATTATGTAAAAGCAAAAGAACTATTTGAAGAAGCTGGTGTCTTAGGTAAAACAATAACGATGCAGTCCCCAAGCGGCCGCTACTCAATGGATAGAGAAGTTGCAGAAGCAATAAAAGCAAATTTAGAGCAATCGGGGATGAGAGTGGATCTTCAGTTCATAGATTGGGCGAGTTATGTAGGTAGTATTATATCGGGCGAAATAAATGCAGATATATGGCTTATAGGCTGGGCGAGTGCCACCTTTGATGCAGGAACTACGCTCAAGCAATGGTTGCATAGTAGCTTGCCGATGAGTCAATACAGACTAGAGCATTCCAGAAATGAATATATAGACAGTCTTATTGATAAAGGTCTTAGCACGCTTAATGATCTTGAAAGAGAAAAGATTTACCATGAAATAATTGAAGAAATAAGTAATGATATTCCATTTGTAAACTTGTATCAACAGAGAGACATATATGGGAGCAATACTAGAATTAAATGGGAACCAAGGAGTGATGAGGTAATAAAAGTAAAAGAAATTAGCTGGAATGAATAAAAATTCACAAGATGCTTAAAAAAGTCTTGACGCAGGTACCGTGTCATGATATATTGCTTATTAAATTTAAGCAACAATAATTGCGTTGATGGAGAATAGTAATTTTTTTAGAGGTTTTAGAGAGCTACTGGCTGGTGAAAAGTAGTACTGAAAAAGAAACGAACTCACTCTTGAGCACAAGCCTGAAGATTAAGTAGGGTAAGCGGAGTCCCACCGTTAAAGGGGAACAGACTTGAACTGAAAAAGTGCCGATTTTATCGGAATTAGAGTGGTACCGCGGATATAACCCGTCTCTTAATTGAGACGGGATTTTTTATTATAGCGGTAGTGCCATGCTTTTTTATTTGTGTCTGATAAAGGGCTAAAGGAAACTTTAGAACAAGAGTGGTACCACGGAAATCATACTCCGTCTCTTAATTGAGGCGGAGTATTTTATTATGTTAAAGAAAAAAAAGCTTGACGAAGGTAGCTCGTCATGATATAGTGCTTATTAAATTTAAGCAAAATAATTTAAGCAATGATAAGGACAATGAACTTTCTATGAATTTCACAGAGAGCTGGTGGTTGGTGAAAACCAGTATTGAAGTAGATAGTTATATCCCCTTTGAGCTTTGAACCCGAATTAAGTAGGGTAAACGGAATCTTCCCGTTATAGAAGAGCAGATATGGTTGTATCTGACTAAGTGCTAAAGGAAACTTTAGAACAAGAGTGGTACCACGGAATTATACTCCGTCTCTTAACAGAGGCGGAGTTTTTTGTTTAAATTAATAGATTAGCCAAAGGGGGTGATGGTCATGGAAAATGGCCTTGCATTATCTGACTTAATGCAGAAGTCTTTTTTCCAGGGTATTAGAATACTGGAAAATATTAATCATAGTAAAACTCAAAATCAAAAAATAACAGGAGGAATTTTTCATGACCAGAACTCTTTTTAATAAAAAAGTATTATTCGTTTTAGTTTTATCAGTAGCATTAGTTTTTTCAGGGTGCCAAAGTGACTCAAGTACAAGTGTTAATGGGGCCAATGACAAAGTGCTAACAATTTTACAAGGTGTTGATGCAACAACGATGGATCCAAATATGCATTCGGAATCAACAACAGCAAATATTGATAGACAAATTTTTGACTCATTATTAGACCAGGATGAGTCGATGAACATTATCCCATCTCTAGCAATAGATTGGGAAATGTTAGATGAGACAACTTGGAAGTTCAATTTAAGAGACGATGTGTATTTTCACGACGGAGAGCAATTTACTGCACAAGATGTAAAGTATTCTATTGAAAGAATTCAAGACCCAGAGAATAGAAGTTCTCAAGTTGGAAATTTCAGTGCGATTAGTGAGGTAGTTGTGGATAGTGATTTTGAAGTTACTATCAAAACATATGAACCATATCCACTTATGTTAGTAAGATTGGTAGGTTTGAGAGTGGTTCCTATGCATTATGTTGAAGAAGTTGGTAATGAAACTTTTGCTGCAAACCCAGTAGGAACAGGCCCGTATATGTTTGAAAGATGGGTAAGAGATGAATTTGTTTCTTTAGCAGCGAATGATAATTATTGGCAAGGTGAACCAGAAGTTAAGAATGTAATGTTTAAGCCAGTTCCAGAGTCTGCTGCAAGAGTAATGGCATTACAAGCTGGAGAAGCTGATATAATAGTTAATTTGCCTCCACATCAAGTTAGTGAGATTGAAGGTAATGAAAATGTAGATGTTGTCCATACAGATAGCACAAGATTTATTATGCTTGTGTTTACAACAAAGAATGAAAATGTAAATGATCAGAGAGTCAGGAAAGCAATAAATTATGCAATTGATGTTGATTCAATTGTCAACAGTATTTTTTCTGGAAGAGCTACACCAACTGCACAACCAGTAGCTAATTTTGATTTAGGATTTCACAGTGAGCTTGACCCATATGGGTATGATTTAGAAAAAGCACAGGATCTTCTTGATCAAGCTGGTTATTCCAGTGGAATTAGTTTAAGAATGGGGTCTCCGTCAGGTAGATACCCAATGGACAGAGAAGTGGCAGAGGCAATTGCTGCACAACTAAGTAATGCAGGGTTTGATGTTAGTTTATCTTTTGAGGAATGGGGCAGCTATGCAACCAAAACTCTTCAAGGACAACAATCATTTGACTTATGGTTGATAGGCTGGGGAAGTAGTACATTTGATGCAGGTTCTACCCTTGATTTTTGGCTAAATACTAATCTAGTAACGGCATATTATCAAGACAGTGAGTATAACCCTGTTCTTGATTCTTTGTTAAACGAATCTAAGAGAACTATGGATGACCAAGCAAGAGAAGAGCTTTATCATCAAGTGATTGAAATAATACATGAGCAAGCGGCATTTGTGCCTTTATATCAGCAAGTAGACTTATATGGTGTAAGCCAAAGAGTTAGTTTTACTCCTAGAGCTGATGAAATTATAAGAATATTTAATGTTAATTGGAAGTAAATAAGTGGGGTGGAAATCACCCCACATTAAATAAATCGCTAGAGTGGTGACAAAAATGACAATATTAAGAGTAAAAAATCTATCAGTAAATTATAAAGTAGATGCGGGTACAGTAGAGGCTATCAATAAGGTTTCTTTTGATCTTGACAAAGGGCAGACATTGGCTATTGTAGGTGAGTCTGGTTGTGGCAAGAGTACAACCGCTCATGCAATGATGAAGCTCATTTCAAAGCCTGGAGTAATATCAGAAGGCTCAATAGAGCTTGAGGGTGTTGATTTTGTCAAAGCAAGCGAAAAAAAGATGTCGAAAATTAGAGGTAAGGATATTGCTATGATTTTTCAAGAGCCAATGACATCATTAAATCCCGTATATAAAGTAGGGGAGCAAATTGCAGAGGCCATTAGGATTCATAGTAATCTATCCAAAAGAGAAGCTTTAGCAAAGGCAATTAAAGTAATGGATCAAGTTGGAATATCAAACCCAGCTTCTAGATCAAAGCAATACCCTCATCAAATGAGTGGGGGTATGCGTCAAAGAGCAATGATTGCTATGGCTCTATCTTGCAATCCAAAATTGCTTATAGCAGATGAGCCGACTACAGCTCTTGATGTAACAATACAAGCACAAATTTTAAGACTTATTAAGAATCTGCAGAAAGAGCTAAATACAGCCGTTTTGTTTATTACACATGATTTAGGGGTTGTGGCTGAAGTTGCTGATAAAGTAGCAGTTATGTATAGCGGAAAAATTGTTGAAATAGGTTCAGTCATAGATATTTTCTATAATCCTAAACACCCATATACCATAGGGCTAATAAAGTCTGTTCCAGATGTAAAAAGAAGGATGGGTAGACTTGTACAAATTAAGGGGAGTGTTCCAACTCTTAAGAATATGCCAAAAGGATGTAAGTTTGCTCCAAGATGTGAATATGCCACAGAAAGATGTCAAAATGAAGAACCTATTTTACAAAGATTTAATAATCAAGAAGTTGCATGTTTTCACACGGAAAATCTAATAAAGGAGGTCGCAAAATGAAATTACTAGAAGTAAAGGGCTTGAAGAAATATTTTCCTGTAAAAATTGGTTTAAATAAAACAGCATACGTTAAAGCTATAGATGGAGTAGATCTAACAATTAATAAAGGAGAAACTCTCGGCTTAGTGGGAGAGTCAGGAAGTGGAAAATCAACGACTGGTATGTCTGTTTTGCGATTAATTGAACCCACAGAAGGAAGTATATATTTTGAAGGCAAAGATATCTCCAAAATTAGAAATAGAGAAATGCAAAAGTATAGAAAAGATATGCAAATAGTGTTTCAGGACCCATTTGCTTCACTTAATCCTAGATGGAAAATTGGTAAAACAATTGGCGAAGCTTTAGAAATTCACAAAATTGTACCAAGACAACAAGAAGAAGCTAGAATTAATGAGTTGCTAGATATCGTTGGCTTGCCTGCTGAAAGCAAAGATCGTTATCCGCATGAATTTAGTGGAGGGCAAAGGCAGAGAATTGGTATAGCACGGGCTTTAGCCGTAAATCCAAAGTTTATTGTCTGTGATGAGCCAGTTTCAGCACTTGACGTATCAGTACAAGCACAAATCATAAATTTACTGCATGACTTGAAAGAAAAGCTTGGTCTATCGTACCTTTTCATAGCACATGATCTAGGTGTTGTAAGACAAATTTGTGATAAGTTAGCTGTTATGTATTTAGGTAAAATTGTAGAAGTAGCTGATACTGAGGAAATATTTATGAACCCTAAGCATCCTTACACAAAGGCGTTATTATCAGCTGTTCCAGTAGCTGATCCTTTAGCAAAAAGAGAAGAAATTATACTTAGTGGAGAGATGCCAAATCCAATGTCACCCCCAACGGGATGTGCTTTTAGAACAAGGTGCATTATGGCTACAGATAAATGTGTTGAAGATAGGCCAGAGTTAAGAGTAATTGAAAATGATCATCAAGTATCATGCCATTTTGTTAATAGAACAGGAGGAAGAGAGAATGTCCAAGTCTTTGCTGCGCAAACTACGTAATGCAATCATTGTTTTATTAGGAGTCTCCATAGTAGTTTTCATGCTTATGTATTTATCTGGAGACCCAGTGGCATTGCTTCTTCCAATGGATACAGCACCAGAAATCGTAGAGGCTATGCGTGATAATTTAGGGTTTAATGACCCGCTTTATGTGCAGTATTTTAGGTTCTTGTCTGGTGCAGTTAAGGGTGATTTTGGTCTGTCACTCCACCATAATCAACCAGCGATGGAGCTTATACTAGAGCGAATGCCAGCAACTATAGAACTAGCTCTTGCAAGTATTTTCATTGCATTGGCAATTGCGATTCCTCTGGGGATTATTACAGCTGTTTTTTCAAATACAATTATAGATTATATTGGCTCTATAATAGCTCTACTAGGGCAATCAATGCCTGTCTTTTGGCTAGGGTTGATGTTACTTTATTTCATTGGGGTTAAGTTTAGGCTCTTACCTATAACTGGACGAGGGTCATGGCAGCATATTATTTTGCCTGCTATTACGGTTGGAGCTTATACCGCTGCAACCATAGCGCGCATGTTAAGGTCAAGGATGATAGAAATTATGCAGCAAGACTATATAAAAACAGCTAGAGCAAAAGGGGTGAGGCAAAAATGGGTTGTCCTTAAACATGCTTTAAGAAATGCTGTCTTACCAGTTTTAACAATACTAGCAATGCAAATAGGAACTCTTCTAGGTGGAGCAGTAATAACTGAGACAATTTTTGCTTGGCCAGGAGTAGGACGCTTTATGTTACAAGCTATACAAAATAGAGATATTGCAGTTGTACAAGCAGGGGTTTTTGTATTAGCTGTAAGTATTGTATTAATTAATATTTTTACAGATATTTTATATACAGTCTTAGATCCAAGAATAAGGTATGAGTAGGTGTAACTATGAATAAAAAAATGATGAAAATGCTATATAAGAGAAAGACTGCTTTTGTTGGTTCAATAATAATATTGCTGGTTATCATTACAGCTTTGTTTGCACCATTTGTCGCACCTTATGATCCTAACTTATCAGACTTAGATAAACGACTAATGCCGCCTTCATGGGAAGAAGATGGTAGCCAAGAACATTTATTGGGGACAGATCATTTAGGAAGAGATTTGTTAAGTAGAATTATTTATGGCACAAGAATATCACTTCTAGTGGGTATTATAACCGTACTTTTATCTGGAATTTTTGGTACAGTGTTGGGTTTACTTGGCGGTTTTTATAGAGGCTTTATCGATAGCTTCTTGATGAGATTGACTGAGGTGCAGTTAGCTTTTCCGTTTATTTTACTTGCACTTGCTATTATGTCAGTTTTGGGTCCGGGTTTAAGGAATGTAATATTAGTGCTGAGTATAACGGGATGGGTTATGTATAGTAGGCTTGTAAGAGGTGAAGTATTGTTGCTAAGAGAACTTGAATATGTAAAAGCCGCTAAAGCTTTAGGGCAAAAAAATAGAAAGATAATATTTGGACATATACTGCCAAATGTGTTTCCAACCATTGTTGTAGTAGGTACTTTGAGGGTTGCTAACATGATAATTGCAGAGGCCTCTTTAACTTTTTTAGGTTTAGGTGTAGAGTCTAGCATCCCAACTTGGGGAAGTATGTTAGCAGATGGAAGAAACTATATAACCAGCGCATGGTGGGTAGCAACCTTCCCAGGAATTGCAATAATGCTTACTGTATTGGGTATAAACCTAGTTGGAGATTGGTTAAGAGATGTGCTTGACCCGAGACTTAGAACTAGCTAAATGCTTTTTCTTCTGTACAAATACCTTTATCATAGATACAATAATTAAAAGATATTAAGAAGAAGTAAAGGAAGGTGTGTCGATGAAGAAGATAACAGCTATATTGATTGTTTTATTATTAGTACTTACTGCTTGCCCATTAAGTAAGCCAAAAGTGGTTGAACTAAGAGTAACGCCTCAAAATTTAAGATTATATTCAGGAGAGGAAACAAATATTACCTTTAATATACTTTATGATGATGGTGTAGCAGAAGAAGTATCATATGATATGATTTCAATCTCAGATATTGATAATATAGTCCTATCAGAATCTGGGTTAAAAGTTGGTAATGAACTAGAAGCTGACAAGTCTTATCAAGTAAGCTTTTTATATGAAGATATTAGTACAACCATAAATCTAGAGGTAGTTTCTAATCCTTTATTAAATTATACTTTAGATGATAATGGAAATAAAATAGTAGATGATCATGAGAGATTAGACGTTATTGTTAGTAAAGAATATCATCTAATAAAAGAAGCAGTGCCTTCTGAATTAGTGATTCCTGATATAAGGTGGCCAGATGCTAGTCTTGGTCTAGGTTATAATCCAGATAGGGCAGAGAAGATGAATTTAAGACCAGTTGCTGCTAAAGCTTTAGAAGACCTATTTGCAGCAGCAGAACGTGAAGGTCATATGCTTTATGGGGTATCAGGATATCGTTCTTATTCAAATCAGGCTAATGTTTTTGCATACAATGTGCAAAGGTTTGGCTCTGAAACAGAAGCTAATCGAATTAGCGCAAGACCAGGAGAAAGTGAGCATCACACAGCTTTAGTGATGGATATCTCGTCAGAATCTTTGGATCAATATAAACTGCAAACTGTATTTGCTACAACTCCTGAGGGTCAGTGGGTTGCAGAAAACGCAGTGAACTATGGATTTATTATAAGATATCCAAAAGAAAAAGAAGAAATAACAGGATATTCATTTGAGCCGTGGCACTTAAGATATGTAGGCGAAGATTTGGCACGCAAACTTTATGATAGTGGGCTAACTATGGAAGAATATTTTGAAAGATTTTTAGAGGAATAAAAAATAAACCCCATCTGGGGTTTATTTTGTTAAGTGCCAAAAATAGCACTAATTTAGCTAGTGAAATTATAGTCACTGATTACAAGGCTCATACAGATGGTTTAACGAGAGAGAAATAATTCTTAGTAATTATCTACTCTATTCGATTAATCAACCTTTAACATATACCCAGCTCCCCTAATATTTATAATATTTCTTGGTCTTGCTGGATTCTTTTCAATTTTTTTGCGTAAGTTACGAACATGTACCATAACTGTTCGAATATCGCCTATTCCATCTTCGCTCCATACACGCTGATAAATGTCTTCAACACTGAAAACTTTGTTTGGCGATTCTGCAAGAAAGCATAAAAGCTCGAATTCTTTAACTGACAAAGATATTCTTTCATCATCAATTATGACAGTGTGATTATTCTTATCAATTGTCATAGTGGGCAATTCAATATTTGGCTCATCACAATCTTGGATTATAAATGGAGATAAGCTTTCTCTCCGTAGGTTTGCTTTTATTCTTGCTACTAACTCTCTTGGGCTAAATGGCTTTGATATATAATCGTCGCCACCAGCTTCAAGGCCACTAATTTTATCATCTTCCTGCTTCTTGCAGCTTAAGAAAATGATAGGAGCACTGGTTATATCTCTTAAATTAGGGCATAAATCGATTCCATTAATATCAGGAAGTAAAACATCTAAAATTATTAGGTCTGGGTCATACTCCTCTATTAATTTAAGAGCGTCTTCACCGTTATGACAATATTTTACGTCATAGTTTGCATTCTCAAGATAAAGTTTTAATAGTTCGCAAATTTCAATTTCATCATCAACGATCAGTATTTTGTAATTTCGAATGATAATCACCACAATTCTTTAAGTTTATTAGTTATTTGTTTCAATAGTTTCGCTTATCTACTATAATCTTACTATAGAAGTGTATATGATAACAAGGAAAATAAATAGTGATAGGAGAGTTTATAATTGAAATCATATTTTACTATAGAACAAAATAGTGATATAAACAAGATATTGGTTAAGAAGATTTCAAATCTTAATATAGATTGGCATTCTGCTAAAGAAGATTGGATTATTAAGAAAGGAAAATTCCAAGATATTAATATTACAATTTATAGAAAAGGAAAAGTATTACTACAAGGAAAAGATATAGAAAGTTTCCTGGAGTTAATTGGTTACAAAGAGGAAGAAGAAAGTTTTATTATAGGGGCAGATGAAAGCGGAAAAGGAGATTATTTTGGACCACTTGTAACGGCTGCAGTATATATAAAAGATGGCTCGATGCTAAAGGGGTTGGGAATAAAAGATAGCAAGCAAATGCAAGACAAAAAAATAATAGAGGTTGCTAAGCTTATTAAGGAAAAATGTCAAATAGCTGTTAGTATCTTAATGCCAGAGGAGTATAATGAAGTTTATAAGAAAGAGAAAAACCTTAATAAGTTACTTGCAAGTGAGCATGTAAAGAATATTAGCAAATTAATAGATGATGAAACACAGAAAATTTATATTGATAAATTTGCAAATAAAAGCAATATTCCCAATTTGCTTGAGACAAAAGCTGATATAATAGAAGAGACGAAAGCAGAAGACAAGTACTTAGCTGTTGCAGCGGCTTCGATTATCGCAAGGGCTAGTTTTGTACTTACATTAGAGAAAATGAGTAAAAGAATCGGCATTGATCTACCTAAGGGAGCATATAATGTTGAGGATATAGGAATCGAAATTTTGACTAAGTATGGAAAAGAGGGTCTCAAGAAAGTAGCTAAACTTCATTTCAAAACCACAGACAAACTTCTAAGGATTATTTAACAAGAAGGCAGGGGAAACTAGGATATTATGAATTTAAAAACAGATTTTACTATCACAAAAAAATCGATTATTGCTTATACAGTTTTTGTCATTCTATTAATTAGACTGATAATTGTAGATAATGCATTAAGCACTCTTGGCGTAGTAATAAAGAGTATTATTTGGGCACTGGTTTTTATATATTTGATGGCTCCAATTGTACGAAGCCTCACCAAAAAATTCAAGCTTAATCGCAAGGTTAGTGTGCTCTTTAGTTTCTTATTATTATTTGTAATTTTCACACTCCTTATAATAGTAGTTACCCCAGCGATAGTTCACTCAACAGAGTTGTTTATACAAACGGTTCCCAAAATGACTGAGACGATTAATAATTTTATCATAGAACTTGAATTGCAAAACTACAGTATTTCAGTTGAGTTTGTAAGAGAGTTTTTAGATTATTTTAATAGTGCTTTATCACAAATAGCTAGAGGGTTTTTATCATTTTTAGAAAGTGCGATTTTATCAGCAGGTGCTGTTATAAACGGAATATTTGGGTTTATCATTGCATTGTTGGTTACATGGTATGGTTTGACAGAATATCCAGATGTAGAAACAGACTTCTATGAAGCAATTAAAGTCATTTTACCTAACAGAGCAGCGATAGAGACTATAAGAATTTTAAAAATTGTAGATAAGCAAATAAAGAAATTTATAGTAGGCAAAGGCGTTACATGTATTTTTGTAGGAGTTTTATCCTTTGTGGCAATGGTTTTATTTAATAGTTTTACAGATTATAGTATCCCGTTTGTTTCTTTAATTGCATTAATTGTTGGTATTACAAATATGATTCCATATTTAGGACCAATAATTGGGGCGGTCCCCTCGCTTCTATTTGCTTTAATTGGTGGGTTCCCTGAGTTTTTAGCTGTACTTGTGATTATATTCATAATACAACAGTTAGAAAGTATATATTTAACACCCAAAGTGCTAGGTTCAGTAGTTGGTATTTCTCCATTTTGGACGGTTGTATTCTTAACAATGGGAGGAGCTTTGGGAGGCTTGTTCGGTTTGCTTTTATCTGTTCCAATTGGAGCAACTTTACTAATCTTATGGCATGAATATGAATCATATAAGAGAGAGAGAGAACCTCAATTGTTTGATTTAGAAGAAGAGGCAGAATAAATGTATACTCCTCATACTTGGGTAGAAGTTAGTTTTGATAATATGGCTTATAATCTGAACCTATTAAAAGAGAAGCTTAACACCAATACAAGGATTATTGGAGTTGTTAAAGCAGATGCATATGGTTTTGGTGCAGTTGAGGTTTCAAAATTTTTAGTATCATTTGGTATAGATATGTTGGCAGTTTCAGTTTTAACAGAAGGCATAGAGCTAAGAAGGGCAGGAATAAAGGTTCCTATTCTGATTTTTAATTATGTTGGAATAGAAAATTATGACATGTTGTTTGAGTATGACCTAACACCAACTGTATGTTCCCTCCCCTTTGCAAAAGAACTCAACAGGGTGGCCAGTCTTAGTAATAGAGTTAAAAAAATTCATATTAATATTGATACGGGTATGACAAGATTAGGTGTTGCAATAGAAGACCTTTCAAGCTTTTTAAAAGAACTGAAGGTATTAGGAAATCTAGAGATAGAAGGGGTTTATACTCATTTTTCATGTGCGGATATGGATGACGATGAGTATACAAATAATCAGATTGATAAGTTTAAGCAATCTTGTGAGATGATACAACAAGTTGGAATAGAAGGTGTTAGCCTTCACATTGCTAATAGCGCTGCAGTTATGAAAGAGATTGGTTGCAACTACGATTTTGTTAGAATAGGAGCGGCGATGTATGGATTTAATCCTAAAGAAAACATGCTGAGGTGTAAGCTTTCAAAATCATTACGAGGTGCACTATCATTCAAGACTATAGTTGGGCACTTAAAAAGAGTTAAAGCTAATACTGGCGTAAGCTATGGAGCGACTTATGTAACAAATAAGGATACGATAATTGCAACGTTACCTGTAGGATATGCTGATGGTGTTAGAAGACTACTAAGCAATAAAGGACAAGTACTTATTAACGGACAAAGAGCAAACATTATAGGCACAATAGCAATGGATCAAATGATGGTTGATGTTACAGATATCAAAAGTGTTAAAGTAGGCGATGAAGTAGTAATTATTGGCAAGCAAGGTGATGAAGAAATTACACTAGGTGATGTTGCGAAACTATCAGATACAATTAGCTATGAAATAGCTTCATTAATTAGCAGAAGAGTACCAAGATACTATATCAAAAAGGACAAATTATTCGTGGCAAGAGGACATTTAGAGAATCTATAGATTTATTTGTAAATAAAGCTTTTCTTGCTTGACATCAAATTTATATTTTAGGTAGAATAAACGAGGAATTGTAATGATTTATTGGGTCGGCTCGTAGGCTTAGCGAGCCGTTTATTTATATGTATAAGGGGGATTTTGAGGTGTGTAAATATATTTTTGTTACAGGAGGCGTGGTCTCTTCATTAGGTAAGGGGATAGTGGCTGCATCACTAGGTAGATTATTGAAGAGTCGTGGAGTCAAAGTTGATGTTTTAAAGCTAGACCCATATATTAATGTAGATCCAGGAACTATGAGCCCATATCAACACGGGGAAGTCTTTGTTACTGCAGATGGAGCAGAAACAGACTTAGACCTAGGGCACTATGAAAGATTTATCAATATTGAGTTGGCACAAAGAAATAATGTAACGACTGGTAAGATATACAAGTCTGTTATAGACAAAGAAAGACGCGGAGATTACTTAGGAGCAACCATTCAAGTAATACCACATGTAACAAATGAAATTAAAGATGATATTAGAAAAGTAGCTGAAGAAAGTGGAGCTGATGTTATCATCGTTGAAATTGGTGGTACAGTTGGAGACATAGAAGGGCTTCCATTTCTTGAAGCAATTAGACAGATGCAAAGCGAAGAAGGTAAAGAGAATGCCTTATTTATGCACGTCACATTAATTCCTTATTTAGAAAAGGCAGGAGAACTAAAGACAAAGCCTACTCAACATAGTGTAAAAGAGTTAAGGAGTTTAGGAATTCAACCTAGCATTATTATTTGTCGTTCAGAAAGAGAAATTGATGATAGCATAAGAAAAAAAATCTCCCTATTTTGTGATGTTGAACAAGAAGCTGTTATTCAAAATGAAGATGCAGATTCTTTATATGCCGTACCTATGGTACTTGAAAGAGAAAATCTTGATGAGTTAGTAATAAAGAAGTTGAATCTTAAGTGCGAAAGTAGAGACTTAACAGAGTGGCGCAAGATGGTAGATCATATTGCCTCAATTGATGAGGAAATAGAAGTAGCGCTGGTTGGTAAGTATGTTTCACTACATGATGCATATCTAAGTGTAGTAGAAGCTTTAACTCATGCTGGATTTAAAAATGATCTAAATGTCAAGATTAGATGGATTGATTCAGAAGATTTAGAAAAGAATGATCCAGCAAAGATATTGGCTGGGGTAAAAGGAATAGTTGTGCCAGGTGGATTTGGTAAAAGAGGAATAGAAGGAAAGATTATTGCTGCAAATTACGCAAGAGAAAACCAGATTCCTTATTTAGGACTATGTTTAGGTATGCAAATTGCTGTCATAGAATATGCAAGAAATGTTTTGGGATGGAGTGATGCACACTCATCGGAGTTTTCAGATGAGACAAAACATCCAGTGATTGATCTAATGCTTGAACAGAGAAATATCAAAGATTTAGGTGGGACTATGAGGCTTGGAAACTATCCTTGTGAGCTAAAACCTAACACAAAAGTGAGAGAGGCATACAATACGGATAGCTTGCTAGAAAGACATAGGCATAGATATGAGTTTAACAATGAGTTTAGAGAAGAACTAGTCAGTGCGGGACTAGTATTAAGTGGGACATCGCCAGATGATTTATTGGTAGAATGCATAGAGCTTAAAGACCACCCATGGTTTGTTGGGGTTCAGTTCCATCCAGAATTTAAATCTAGACCAAATAAACCGCATCCTTTGTTTGTTGATTTCATAAAAGCATCTAAAGAGGAATAAAATGCACATTAAATAGACTTATCAAAATAATGGTAAGTCTATTTTCTTATTATTGCTAGCAGAGAAGTTATACATTTGATAAAATAAATATAAGTTATTATTTTATAAGATGCTATTTTGAGGAGGGCTTATGATTATACGAAAAGCAAAAGCAGGTGATTTTCAAGAGTTGAGGGACTTGAACAAAGCTTTACTAGCAGAGACTGGAGATTATTTTAGTGACGCAATTTTTCAGCAAGAAGCATTATTTAAGCTACTAATAGGTTCTGAGAATCAACTTATAATTGCTGCTGAGATTGAAAACGTAGTTTGTGGGTATGCTATTGCTGTAATTTCTCATGTTCCTGATAATGACACAATTAGACTAGACCAGATTTACGTAAAACCTGAGTATAGACTTAAAGGAGTAGCTCAAGAGATCATCAACTACCTAGCATCAATAGCACATAAAGAGGAAATTGATGTAATATCTTTAAGAGTGAATAGTAAAAATGAAAGTGCTATTAGTTTTTATAAAAGAAAAGGGTTTGTTATTGAAGAGTTAATTATGAACAAAAGAGTTTAAAGGAGAGTCAATGTGATAGATTTTGCAGGGTATAAAACAAGGATCTATGAAGAAGCTACCCTTTTAGAAAGAGTTACTTATATGCATTTTTTTGAGGAAAAAAATAAGCAACAAGTTCTGAAAGCCCTCAAGGCTTATCAGAATAGTGACGGTGGGTTTGGGCATGGACTTGAAAGGGATGTGACCTGCCCAAGTAGTAATTCAGTTGCAGCAGAATCTGCCTTATTTTATATTGATATGATAGATGATTATTCAGGCTCAATAATACAAGATATAAGTTATTGGGTAAAACACAATATGCAATATGATGGGAAAATGTTACCTCCGTTTGATTTATATCATTACCCATATCAAGAATGGTGGGAAGATGAAGATTTACTAAATAGAAGAGTGTTTTCGATAATAGGAAGCTTGATAAAAGCAAAAGTTATCCAAAAAGATACATATTCAGATAAGCTAAATGAGTATATTTTTGAAAGCAGAGAGAAACTTGACTTATCATATTATAGCTATCCATATTTCCTATATGAGTATGCAGTAAATGGTCAAGCCTCCCCTGTGGTAAGATATTTACTAGCAAACATAGATAAGGTGTTAGAGGGTCATAGAGACCATTATCCACTCTTTAGTAGGTATTGGTACTGGATTATTCCTATCTTACCAAAAAAGGTAATACTGAGAGAGATGGAAAGAATAGAAGAAGAGATATTCAAACCTGTCAAATATATAGATCCATATCCAGATTTGGAAAACTGGGACTTAACTTTCACACTAGATGCAATGATTATTTATTCTAAAATAAGGTAAACTCTATAGTTTGCCTTATTTTTCATATTTATTCTATAATTAGGTGCTATAATAGGCTTAATACAGCAAGGAAGAGGAACAGTATGCGCAAAATACTAATTGCAGATGGCTACAACTTAATATTTAGCGATTATAGTATATTCAATAAAGGAAAAAGAAAGAGAAAAAGAAAAATCAATATCTCTGATGCAAGAGAATCTCTTCTTGAAATTTTATCAAACTATGCAAGCTATAAAGGGATGCAACTAATAGTGATTTTTGATGCATATAGAGTTCCTGATGGAATAGGGAGCATATTCCAATATGATAGATATACTCAGGTATTGTATACTAGCCAAAATGAAACAGCAGATACCCTAATTGAAAGAACTGTTCACGAACTCAGAGATAAATATGAAATACAAGTTGCTACTTCAGATAGAAGCCAACAGGATTATGTTATGAGTCAGGGAGCATCAAGGATGTCCTCACGAGAGTTATGGTTAGATGTTTTGCAAACAGATGAAAAGCTTTACAATGAACATATAAAAAAGCATAGAGTAAATGATCCATTAATGCTGAATATGGAAACTACTACATTGAAACAGCTTGAAGAAATTAGAAAGGGATTGCTTGAAAAATGAGGGAATTGAACTTTATTCCTTTCAAAGAAATAAAAATTAACAATATAATATACTTATATAATGAGGTATATAAAGATTATATATTTACAGCTAATCATGATTTGGACAGTTTTGCTATTTACAAAAAAGAATTGCCTATGAGTGATGAGTTTTCCTATGTAGTGACTTGTATGGGAAAACCAATTGGAATAGCAATAGTAGCAATTAACAATCAGAGAGCTTGGATATCAGCCTTTGGTCTGATTAAGGAGTATAGACATAAGGGATATGGACGAGAGCTTCTTAACCATGTAGTAAAAGAATTAAAAGCTAAGAGGGCTAAAGATATTGGTTTAGAAGTCTTAAATACTAATGTTGGAGCAAAAAAGCTATACTTGAACTATGGGTTTAAAAAAGTTGCGAATATTAATACTTTTAGTGGTAGTTTCATTGCTGGACCACAGTCTTATATTATCAAAGATGTACTTTATCAAGACATTAAGGAAATAGTCAATAATGATCTTGATTATGTTTGGGATAGAAGAGTTGAATCTTTAGTTGCAAATAATAACTCATGGGCAGGTTTATATATCAAAAGAGAGATAAGATGTCTCTTTTGCTATGAAATAGGTCATTGGCTGAGCATAAAGCGAGTAAAATTACTTAGTGGAGACGTTGATGATATTAGAAGATTATATTGCTCAATATCAGCAGATAAGAGATTCCCAAAGAAAACTTTGATGGTGAACTATTTTGATGAAGAAAAAGTAGTTACAGACATAGCAAAAGAATATGGGCTAAAGAACATTTTAACACAAAACTATTTGAAACTTGGATTAAATTAAATTTAGAAACAGAAGGAAAATGACAATGAAAAAACTTTATTTATCCTTAATAACTATAATTATTTTACTATCAGGGTGCAGTAGCACTCTAGTTGATATTGAACAGGTAACCCCTGTAAGAGTTGTAGAACTCCAGGCAGAGGACTATACACAGTATCTAAAATATATCGGAATAATCTCTTCTGATGATTTAATTAAGTACAGTTTTAAGACAGGTGGGACTTTGGCCAGTTTAAACTATAGGGTAGGAGAAAAAGTTCAATCTGGTGATGTCTTGGCCACACTAGATAAAAGAGACACCCAAGTTGCAGTGTCAGTCGCAAAATCACAAATGGATGCAGCGAAGGCTCAATATGATAAAGCCTTAACAGGAGCGACTGCTGAGGAAAAAAGAGCTGCAGAGTTGAATTACAAAAAGGCAAGCGATGCATATGCTTTTGCTCTAGATAATTTGCAAAAATTAGAAGTGTTGTATGAAGCTGGTGCACTTTCAAAGAGTCAGTTAGATAGTACGAAGCTGGAGGTTGATTTGCTTGAAAGTGATTTGGCACAAGCTGAGCAAATGCATAATCAGGCGATGCAAGGTGCTAGACAAGAAGATATCGCATCAGCTATGGCAAACTATGAGCAAGCTAAAACAAATTATGAATATCAACTAAGAGCGCTTTCGGAAACAGAGCTAAGAAGTACCATAGACGGTTATGTTGCAACAATAACATTTGAGCCAGGTGAAATAATTGGGGCAGGATATCCTATTGTCGTTGTCAGAAGTGAAAGTCAGGTTGCTAATTTTGGTATAGCTCAAAGAGATATAAAGACTGTTGATATTGGAATAAGTGCACATGTTGAGGTGCTCGATGAAATAATTGATGGTACATTGGTTTCTATAGATGAAATGCCAGATGAAACAACAGGTACTTATCAAGCTAAAGTTTTGCTGGGTGATGGTAGCTTTAGATTAGGCTTAATCGCAGATGTTAATCTAGTTATTGGAGAAAGCTCGGGCATTTGGGTGCCGCTAGACAGTATTATGTTTTCTGGAGATAGCTATGTTTTAATAGCAGAGTCAGAAAAAGCTGTGAGAAAAAATGTAACGGTGATAGAAACAAGAAACACAAAGGCAATGGTTGAGGGTCTTAGTGAGGGCGACTTACTAATAATTGCTAATTCTAATTTAATCAAGCCTGGTGATAAGATAGAAATTGTTGAGAGTTAGATAGTTATGGACAAAATATTACAAGCAGCCATCAAGTACAGAAAAATAACACTGTTTTTAGTCGTTGTAATAATTATCATTGGTGGATTTAGTTACTATATTATGCCTAGAAATGAAATGCCAGACGTCCCAACACCTGTTTCAATTATAACAGCTATCTATCCAGGTGCAGAACCATCTGATATAGATCGGCATGTTATCACGAAAATTGAAGATGAAATATCTCAATTAGAAGGTTATCATTATTCGTCATCTTTTATATTTGATAGCTTTGCAATAATTCAGTTGAGAATGCAACATGGTGTTGACCTTGATAAATCATGGACTGAGTTAAGAAGAAGAATGTCAGACTTGCAAAATGATTTACCACAGGAAGTGATGCCGATTGAAATAAATACAGATATTATAGATACTGCAGGCATCATACTGTCTTTGACTGGAGAAAACTACTCGTATGAAGAGTTGAATGCTTACGCTGAACAGTTAGCAAGGCAATTAAGTAAGGTGCAAGGAACTACAAGGTTTTCTATAACTGGTAAACAGGATAAACAAGTAGAAGTGAATGTAGATATGAAACTACTTAATCAAACGGGTCTTTCTTTGAGTAATATAGTTGATTTATTGAAAGGACAGAATCTGGAGATTCCTTCTGGGACAATAGGAGATGAAACTGGAAAAATTAATGTAAAAACGGAAGGTTTTTTTGCTGATATTGATGACATAAGAAATTTACCTATAATGATATCAGAAGAAACTGGGGCTGTTCTAAGATTAGCGGATATAGCAGATATCGAATTTAAAGTTGCTGATGACATGTATAGGGTGTTGCATAATGGAAGCAACACTATATTGCTAAGTGGGTTCTTCCAACCTAGGAGCAATGTAGTCCACATAGGTAGAGATATTGATAGTGTGCTTAGTGAATTTGTTAGTAATTTGCCAGCAGGAATAACTATTGATAAAGTAATTGATTTACCATCAGATGTAAAGAAATCAGTAAATGATTTTGCTATAAACCTATTACAAGGAGTTATATTTGTTATCATTGTTGTATTTATAGGCATGGGGCTTAGAAATGCAATAATAGTTTCTACCGCAATACCACTTTCAATATTTGCAACATTTATAGTTATGAACATCTTGTCGATTGAGTTACATTTGATATCAATTGCTTCATTAATTATTGCACTGGGGATGTTAGTTGATAATGCAATCGTTATAAGTGATTCAATTCAGTTAAAAATTGATCAGAATATTGATAAATTAGATGCATGTGTTGAAGGTGTGAAAGAAGTTGCAATTCCAGTACTTACCTCAACATTAACGACAATAGCTGCGTTTTCTCCGTTTATTTTGATGGATTCAATAGCAGGAGAGTTTATGGTTACTCTGCCTCAAATAATTATTATAGCTTTAACAGCCTCATACTTAACAGCTATTTTAGTTACTCCTACAATGGCGTATATTTTCTTTTTACCTGGAGGCGAGGAACGTGATAAGTCTAAAAAACTAAAGGATTATTTTACAGCAATTTTAAATAAAGGAATGAACAATAAGAGGAGAACTGTAACAGTAATATTTGGAATGCTTGCTATAACTGTAATTGTAGTAATGAGTATCTCTCTGCAATTTTTCCCATATGCAGACAAAGATCTTTTGTTTATTGATATCGAAGCAGAGTCAAATATTGATGTGCTTACTACTAAAAAGGTCACAGATCAAATAGAGGATATTTTAATAGAAATGCCAGAAATAGTTCAATATACCACCTCAATAGGAGGCGGATTGCCAAAGTTTTATACAACAGTTTTTAACTTTGCTAGATCAGCTGGCACAGCACAAGTTCTAATGCATATAGACCCTGAGGTTGAAGGGTTTAATAATTATGATGACTTTTCTGCTAGATTGCAACAAAAGATTGATAACATTTTAATTGGAGGCAAAGCTGTTGTTAAAAGGCTTGAACTTGCAGAGTATGTAGGATATCCAATTCAGATAAGAATTACCGGAGAAGAACTAGCAGAGTTAGAGAGAGTTGCAGATGAAATAAAAGAAATACTGTATAGCATAGACGGGACATATAATATAAATGATGACTTTCCATCTAGAATCTATCAATATAAAGTGGTGCCTGATGTAAATAGGGCAACTTTTGTAGGGTTATTAAAATACGATATCCAAAATGAAATAAGTATAGCTCTAAGTGGTAGGGAATCTTCTACTTTGCAATATATGGGAGATGAATATCAAATAAATGTGATATCAAATATAAAAACAGTTGAAGAACTAGAGAACTATGGTGTAAAATCATCATTAACGGAAAATAAAACTATTCTTAAGAATGTTGCAGATATAAGGTTAGAAACGGTTTTGCCTGGATTAAATAAGTTTGACAGAGATTATGCAATAATGATTACAAGTGATTTGATGCCAGGATACCAGCCTAGACAAGTGACTAAAGAGATAAACCAAAGAGTTGCGGATGTTAATTTTAATGGAGTATCGTTAGATTTTGATGGCGAGATGGAAAAAATATTGGAAAACTTTGGTGAAATGGGTGTTCAGGCAGTCTTTGCTTTAGTTTTAGTTTACTTAATACTTTTATTCCAGTTTAAATCGTTTATACAGCCATTTGTGATTTTACTAACAATACCATTATCTGTAATTGGCTCTATCTTTGGATTATATATTCTAAGGCAGCCCCTATCGTTTACAGCTTTAATGGGTATGGTAAGCTTAATGGGTATTGTAGTTAATAATGCAATAGTTTTGATTGATTACATCAATAGAGCAAGAGTTGAAGGTCAATCAATTGATGCTGCATGTCGAGATGCGTCTGGAAAAAGATTTAGACCGATTATTTTAAGTACAACAACGACCTTCATTGGTATGATACCTCTCTTCTTGTCAGGAAGTAGTCTATTTATGCCTATGGCAATCTCTTTAATGTTTGGATTAATGATATCTACAATATTAACTTTAGTAGTTGTTCCGGTATTTTATAGCATATTTGAAAAAGAGTAAGGAGATGAGTCTCATGGGCAAACTTAAAAAGAGTAAGTTCGCTTTATTAAGCTTTTTATTAATAACAGTATTAGTAATAAGTGCTTGTCAAAGCGAAAATAGTGAAGAGCCAGATGTTAAAGATGTTGAGATAATTGGAGGACCATTAAACGAGTTTGATTCTCTTGACATGTATGGGAATGACGTAGATCAGAGTATTTTTAATGATGCTGATGTTAATTTAATCTTTGTGTGGGCTTCAACATGACCCTCATGCATACAGGAGTTACCTGTACTAGCAGAGTTAAAAGAGGAATTGGCTGATGAAAGTTTTGAAATTTTTGGTATATTTGCAGATAATCTAAATAATCTAGCTAATGGAATGACTCAGGTAGAAAACTCTGGGCTAGAAGCGGTTCAACTTTTAGTGAGTGAGTCGATGGTGCCTGCTATTCAAGGAGTACAATATGTACCATACATGTACTTTGTGGACAACCAAGGGTATGAAATCAAGATAGAAAAAGTTGGGCTTAGTAATTTAGAGGAGTTAAAAGAATTGGTAGAACAAGCATTTGAACTAGTAAATAACTAAGAATGAGAGGGGTTTGCATGAAAAAACATATCTCTTACATTATCCTAGCTCTATCATTGGCTTTTATTGTATTAGGCGTATATAGAGAAGAGGTAGTAGAGCTTTTTACTAAAGCTATTTATATTTGTTTGGAGTGTGTAGGAATTGGCTAGAAAAAGGACAATCACTCAATTTTTTGCTACCATTATAAGCAATGCTAATTTAAAAGGATTTGTCGAAGGAAAGATTTACCAAGGGCAAGCAAAGAACTTGTGTGTCCCTGGACTAAACTGCTACTCTTGTCCAGGAGCAATAGGTTCTTGTCCTATTGGTTCCTTACAAGCAGTAGTAAATAATCCAAGATATAAGGTGTCTTATTATGTAATCGGATTGTTAGCATTGTTTGGTGTTTTGTTAGGAAGGTTTATATGTGGGTGGCTATGTCCTTTTGGATGGTTTCAAGACTTATTTAATAAGATTCCCTCTAAAAAATTAGAATGGACTGAAAAGCTGAGAAACTTGAGATTTGTTAAATATTTCATTTTAGCTATATTTGTTATTATAATTCCAACGTTTATTGTAAGCACACCAACATTTTGTAAATACATTTGCCCAGCAGGAACACTTGAAGCAAGCCTTCCTTTACTGGCTACAAACCCTCCCCTAAGGGCGTTAATCGGACTTAACTTTTACTGGAAGCTGTTCTTATTAGTAGCACTTATAGGGTTATCGATTATTATCTATAGACCATTTTGTTACAGTGTATGTCCACTAGGAGCTATATACTCTGTATTTAATAAGGTGTCATTTTACCAACTAAGAGTAGATAAAGAGAAATGTATATCATGTCAAAAATGCTTGAAGGCTTGTAAGTTTAATATATACGCTGCCTATGATACACAAAGTTTTGAGTGTATACGATGTGGAGACTGTGTGCTCATTTGCCCAACAGACGCTTTATCGATGGGTTTAAAGAAAATGAAGAAGGATATGTAAATATAGCATTATATAACAATTATTTTTAACAAGTTTTTAACAAGCGAAAGATGAAAACATACTTTCGCTATGTTATAATAAATACATGGGTAAAGCCCAAATTCTAGGAGGTGTCTTTTTAAATGAAACTAAGAGACTTATATTATTGCGAGATCTGTGGTAATGTAACTGAAGTTTTACATGTAGGCGCAGAAGCACTTGTATGTTGTGGAGAGCCAATGGAGAAAATGGAAGCGAAGTCTGAAGACACTGGTTTAGAGAAGCATGTACCAGTAGTTGAAGAAAACGAAAATGGTATTACAGTAAAAGTAGGAAGTGTAGAACATCCTATGGTTGAGAAGCACTGGATAGCTTTTATTGAAGTATTAACAGAAAAGCAAGTACTAAGAGCTGAATTAAACCCAGGAGAAGCACCAGAAGCACATTTTAATGTAAAGTTAGAAGATGTAATAGAAGTTAGAGAATGGTGCAATCTACACGGACTGTGGAAAGCAAAACTATAATCTTTGGAGGTAAGTAAGGTTGAGTAAATACAAAGGAACAAAGACTGAGAATAACTTATGGGAAGCGTTTGCAGGAGAATCAATGGCTCGTAATAAATACACATATTTTGCTAAAGTAGCAAAAAAAGAAGGATACGAGCAGATGGCTGATATCTTCATGGAAACAGCTGAAAATGAAAGAGAGCATGCAAAGCTTTGGTTTAAAGCTTTAGAAGGCATTGGCGACACAATGGAGAATTTAGCTGCAGCAGCTGCTGGAGAACATGAAGAACATACAGAAATGTATCCACGTATGGCAAGAGAAGCTAGGGAAGAGGGCTTTAAAGAAGTAGCTTTCTTGTTTGAAAAAGTTGCTGAAATTGAAGAAAAGCATGAAGCTAGATACAAGAAGCTTCTACAAAATATCGAAGATGGAATCGTGTTTGAAAGAAGCGAGAAGAAAGTGTGGAAATGCCGTAACTGTGGTTATTTGCATGAAGGAGAAAAAGCATTAGGCGTTTGCCCAGTATGTGATCATTCTCAATCATTCTTTGAAATTAAAGCAGAAAATTATTAATTTATTAAGAAGAGCTTGGCATCAAATTGCCAAGCTCCTTTTATTATCCTAAGATTGTTGCTAAATCTTCTTCAGGTGTTGTTATTAAGTTTATACTATAGTTGTCTACTAAAACAGTAAGTACATTTTCTGAGAAAAAGGCTGGCGCTGTCGGCCCAATGTAGATATCTTTAATACCAAGAGCCAACAATGTTAATAAAATGCACACTGCTTTTTGCTCATACCATGATAAAACTAGTGATAAAGGTAGTTCATTCACACCACAGTCAAAAGCTTCTGCTAAAGCTACAGCAACTTTAATGGCTGAGAAAGCATCATTGCACTGACCCATATCCATGATTCTTGGTAAGCCACCAATCTCTCCTAAATCCAAGTCGTTAAATCTAAACTTACCACAAGCAAGAGTTAATATGATCGAGTCTTTCGGAGATTTTTCTACAAATTCAGTATAGTAGTTACGACCTGGCTTTGCACCATCACAACCACCAACTAAGAAGAAGTGACTTATATCACCAGCTTTTACAGCTTCAACAACTGTATCAGCAGCACTTAAAACAGTGTCATGTGCAAATCCAGTAGTTAACACAGATCCGCCATTAATTCCTGTAAAATCTTTATCTTCGCTAAATCCACCAAGTTCAATAGCTTGGTCAATAAGCTTACTAAAATCTTTGTGTCCATCTGATGACTCATTAATATGTATAAGTCCTGGGAAACCTACAACATCAGTTGTATACACTCTATCTACATAACTATCTCTTGGTTTCTGAATACAATTAGTTGTAAAAAGAATTGGAGCTGGAAGTCCATCAAATTCTTTTTGCTGATTCTGCCAAGCTGTACCATAATTTCCTTTAAGGTTTGAGTATTTGCTTAGTTCTGGGTAGCCATGTGCAGGTAACATTTCTCCGTGAGTATAAACATTAACACCTTTGTCTTGAGTTTGTTCTAAGAGCATTTTCAAATCATGAAGGTCATGTCCACTAATTACTATGAAAGGTCCCTTATCTACATTAGTTGTTACTTTAGTCGGAGCAGGGCTACCATAAGTACTGGTATTTGCCTTATCTAAAAGCTCCATGCATCTTAAGTTTATATGCCCAAAATCATTAAGCAACTGTAACCACTCACTAACTTCGTGACTTTGACCAATTGCCCTCATGCCAGAGAAGAACCAGTCAGTAACTTCTTGATCTTCAAACCCTAAACGGTAAGCGTGCCAAGCATAAGCTGCCATACCTCTCATGCCAAATAGAAGAGTTGATCTTAATGAAACTTCATCTTGATTTCCTTCCCATAGAGTTAAGTCTGTATTTACATTTACATCTAAGTCTTTAGCAGCAGAATTAATTTTATTTACTAAAACTTGAATGCTCTTATCATCAAAGTTTACATTAGTAATAGTAGTAAATAATCCTTGCATCATTAACTTAGCGTCTTCATCTCCATAACCATTGGCACTTGCATTTGCTAGTTTGACAAGAGCAATAGTTAAATCGTCTTGAAGATTAGACGTTGAAGGTTGTTTTCCACAAACACCTACTTTAGTACATGCGTTTCCTCCAACTGTTTGTTCACATTGATAGCAAAACATTGACATATCATTACCTCCTATTAATTAAAAGCCCTTGGACTTAAAGATTTCACAATAAATACTCTAAAAGCCCATTGCTTTGATTAGAAATGATCATTTTGGTTGTTTTTTACTAATTTAAACTATATAATATTTTAGCACAGGTGTACGTAGCCACAGCAACACAGAGCGAGGTGTATATAGATGAGTTACGATATTTTTATAAAATGTTCGCTATTTGAAGGTATTGAAAGCAACGAAATCAGATCTATGACAAAATGTTTGGATCCAAGGATAGAAAATTTCAAGAAGAATGATTTCATCGTTTTAGAAGGAGACAAGCTTACTGGCATAGGTATTGTTTTAGAAGGAGAAATTACAATACTTAAAGAAAGCTATAGTGGGGATGGAATGGTGCTGAGAAAACTTAAAGAGTGTCAGGTGTTTGGAGAAGTAGCTGTTTTTGCAGGAAAACAAAAATGGCCAGCTTCTGTACAAGCAACTAAGAATACGACTATTGCATTCTTAAAAGCCGAAAAGGTAAAAGGAGATTGCCCATATTTGTGTCCAAGACATTCACAATTTATTAAGAACTTATTAAGTTTAATTAGCAGGAGAGCAGCTTTTTTAAACAAAAAAATGGATTATTTAAGTATTAAGAGTATGAGAGGAAAGATTGCAGCATTTTTATGGGACGAATATATAAGCAGAGAGACATTAAGTTTTGAACTAAGGCTTAATAGACAGGAGATGGCAGATTATTTAAATGTATCAAGGCCTTCGATGTCAAGGGAATTAGGTAGGATGAAAGATGAAGGTGTTTTAGATTTTCATAAGTCATCGTTTAAAATTTTAGATGAAACTGCTTTAAGGGCAATGGCGTTAAGCTAAAAAGGAAGGGTCTTCCCTTCCTTAATTTATATGTATTTTAGTTACGTCAGGTTGGTTCATTGAAAATAGAATGTTTTGATAATGCATGAAAAACTTTATAGTATCCCCAATACTATAGTCTAAATCACAATCTTCAATGTCTAGTAGTAAGTGGTCGCTGCTGGCGCCTAAAACATATGTGTGGTTATCCTTAGGGACTAGGTTAGTGCAATCTCCTACGTCAGCGTTACCGATAGCCACGATGGCCCTTTTCCTTATTCCTTTATCAGCAAAGTTTCTTCTCTTTCCAAAACCATCAACATTTAACTCTCCTATAGGTACGGTTGGTTTACTATTAATTTCAATGATTTCTCCCTCAATTGTAATAGCATCATTATAAAGTCCTTCTATAGTAATGCCCCATAATAAAGGGAGCTCAATAGGCGCTATTATAGCAGCTCCTATACGCAGATTATTTATTTTATCAGGTAAAGGTGTTTTTGCAATTAAAGGCAAAGAAGTTGTAGACCCTCCTGAAATAATTTCCAATTTTCTTCCAATAACACTTTCAATGCTTTTAGCAACAAGAGACAATTTTTTAGCATTGCTCAAACTTGGTACTACAGTGCCATAGCATGTTAAATTTATGCCCACCCCATAAAGATGAACATTTTCTAGTTCAAACTCAACATACTTAGCTAAAGCTAACAATTCGTCTTCATTAAGTATGCCTTCTCTCAGATCTCCTACATCATACATAAGTATAATTTTATGAAATACTTTCTTTTTAATACATTTATTATTTAGCTCCTTCAGCACTCTTTTTTCAGAGTGTAAGCTTATACCAGAATAATCAATAACATCATCTAACTCACTAAGCATGGGAGTTCTAATTAGCATAAGGTCTGAAAGAGGTAAAAAAGGTTTGATGTTTTTAAGTTGAGAGATTCTTGATGATGCAATATGTGAATACCCCGCAGTATGCAGTATATTTGCTAATTTAACATCACCAGATAAGCCTTTTATCACTCCAGTTACAGATAAATCTCTCTTTTTGCAAAGGCTTAAGATGATTTTCGCATTTGCTTTAATTTTAGTATAATCTATTGTTAATTTTGGGTAACTCATAATTGACCTCCTTACACGTAAGATTATATACTGTTTAGAATAATAATACACTAGTAAATAAAAAATCTATCTATTTGTTAATCATAAATATAAAGTTATTTTAATATAGTCATATAAGCAGGTAAAATAGTCAAGTCCTAAATATTGTGTAAAATTAGCATAACGTTTTTAATACTATATA
>CAZJHT010000014.1:0-46393 GCA_964546025.1 uncultured Clostridiaceae bacterium | reverse complement strand
ATCTTGGGGTGCTTCTCTTTTTTTATTTTTCGTCCAACAATAACTTTACACTAACAATATTTTATGCTGTTATCCCATGTCTTAAAAGAACGTCCTGTAAGTAAATATTATATTTGTTTCATTACAGAAAAGACAAAATTATATAAGCTTAGTTATTTTTTACTTGACTTTCACTCTTTATCAGGATATAATCCTAAAAACTTCAAAAAGTAAAAACTTAGATTGAGAATAGTAATTCTTAAGTTTCATTTTTAGAGAGTTAAGCGTTTTGGTGAAAGCTTAATACTTGAAGCATGAATGAATGGGCTCATGAGTTGAAGCTGAAACCGTAGTAGGCGACACGTATTCCAGCGTTATTTGGATAGAATATTGATTGTTATCTGTATTCGAATGAGATACTAAATTAATTAGTAATACGAGGTGGCACCGCGTTCATTACGCCCTCTATCACAACTGTGATAGGGGGCTTTTTATATTTTACCAAAAGGAGGATAGTCTAATGAAAAATACATGAACTTGAAATTTTAGAGCTACTTATTACCAAACAACAATTAGACTACCTAGAAAGGAATATGAAAATGGAAAAATTTAATGGATACTTTGGAGAATTTGGTGGAGCATTTGTCCCTGAAAACCTTAAAGCAGTACTTAATGAACTGGAAGATGCTTTTAATCAGTATATCGAAGATGAGGACTTTTTAAATGAGCTAAAATACTATCAACAACAATATATTGGAAGAGCTAACCCTTTATATTTTGCCAAAAACTTAACAGAGGAAATTGGCGGAGCAAAAATTTATCTAAAACGTGAAGATCTTAACCATACAGGAGCACACAAGATAAATAATACTATTGGCCAAGCGCTACTCGCTAAAAGAATGGGTAAAAAGCGAATTATTGCTGAAACTGGTGCAGGACAGCACGGTGTTGCTACTGCTACAGTATGCGCTTTGTTTAACATGGACTGCACTATATATATGGGAGAAGTTGATATGGCTAGACAAAGTTTAAATGTCTTTAAAATGAGACTTCTTGGAGCAAAAGTAGTACCTGCAACAACAGGAAAGAAAACTCTTAAAGATGCTGTTGATGCTGCCTTAGTAGATTTTGTAACTAACGCAGAAAACACTTTTTATTTATTAGGGTCTGCAGTTGGCCCACATCCATTCCCTATTATGGTAAGAGAATTTCAGTCTATTATTGGCAAAGAAGCGAGAATGCAAATACTTGCAGCCGAAGGAAGATTGCCTGATTATTTAATTGCTTGTGTAGGTGGCGGTTCAAATGCTATAGGATTATTTCATCCGTTTAGAGATGACCCTGTTAATATCATCGGAGTTGAGCCTGCTGGAAGAGGCCTAGATACGCCTGATCACGCTGCAACTATGACTAAAGGAAGCATTGGTGTTATTCATGGTTTTAAATGCCTTACGCTTCAAGATGAAAAGGGCGAGCCACTTCCAGTTCATTCAATCGCTGCAGGACTTGATTACCCAGGTGTTGGTCCTGAACACTGTTTATATAAGGTGAGTGAAAGAGCTAAATATGAAAGCATTACTGACCTTGAAGCAATTAGCGCGTTTAAGTTGCTCTCAAAATCAGAAGGTATTATACCTGCCTTAGAAAGCTCTCATGCTGTTGCATATGCTACTAAGCTTGCTAAGACTTTATCAAAGGATAAGATAATTATTATTAATCTTTCTGGGCGTGGTGATAAGGATATGAATCAAGTTAAAGAAATGAATATTATATAAAAAACTCCTCAGCTATTTTTAGCTGAGGAAATTTGTTTATTTAAGAAATTTATTAGCAAATTGATGCGAATTCATAGAAATAATCTCTTTTACTCCATCTATGCCATGTCCTTTAGCATATTCATTTACAATATAAAACCCAAGTGGATGAGCTAAACGCTTTTCTTCAAATCCATACTTTAGTGCTTCTTCACTTGAACTTGCATTTAATGCTTTTTTATATTGTATTAACAACTCTTGATACTCTTCCTTTGTAACTTTTGTGTCTTCAGTTACTATATCCCCCATTGTACCAAGATTATGCATATCTCTATATACTTTTGATATATATATTGCAACACCTTCATATTGTATTAGATAGTTAAGTGATTCAATAATTTCTCTGACAGAGCTAAGTTGAATATTAATCCTATGCTTTCTAGCAAAAGCTACATGCACTGCTTCATGTAAGATCACTGAAATGCATTCTTTAAAACAGTTGAGAAATAACTCTGTGTTAAGGTTTATTGCAACAGTGTTTTCTACTCCTATGCCCATGTCATATCCTATAACTGGACATATGTAAATATCTTCAAGTGTATGGCATATGAAATATTGACATAAAACATCTTTAATTTCATCTATCCAAGATAAATCTTCAGCCAGTTTATCATGTAAAACTTTAATACGTTCAATATTACTTTTTAAGCTTTTTAGTCCATACGCACTATCATCTTTTCCTGATATAGCGTCCTCTATTTGCTTAATCTCAAACTCATTTTTTGTTAAGTCTTTGTGAGTTTCAATAGCACTGTACCCTCTAGTTAGGCTAAGCTCTTCTCTGTCAATTTCTTTTGTGTTGATAACCAAGTTGTAATAACTGCTGTCAAAAATCATTTACTAAACAACCTCTCCATAACGATACAGTCTTCTGGCTGCATCGTATAACCTTTTTTGAGTAAAGCGCTTTTAACATCATCTAACTGTGGTGGAAACATAATAGATAGCTTAGGAAGATCTTGCATATATGTCATATAAGCTGCAAAATCAAGACATAAGTCGCTATTACCACTAAACATTCCTATATTCATGCCTCGATCAGGCATAAATCTCGCTCCATACACTAAGACGCTTTCACTATGCTTATGATAATACACGGAAGCATCACAAGTCAAACCATGAACTAGTGATTTATTAAAAGGATAAAATGTCCTGTTAAAAATCATATGGTTATCCCATTTCTTGCCAAGTGGCTCTAATAGTTCATATGCTAAGCTGTTATCCGTAATTTTTTCAAAGGCTGCGATTTCATTTGGTGGAATGTAATTAGTCATATTTAAATCAGCTCCGCTATATTGCCCTGCCAAACTAAATCCATTTATTTTAGCTAAACCTGCACTTGCTGCATTTTTATGGTTTGTATACATTCTAAGTTCACTAATTCCCAATTTTTTAGCATGGTCTAAATATGCCTTATATATGGCTTTACCTATGCCTCTTCCTTGGAATTTTTTATCTACTCTTAGGGTTTCAAGCCAAGCAGACCCATCATATAATATAGAAAGCTTGCCTACACCTGCCATTTCTCCTTCATAAAAAGCTATGAACAAAGGCTCATCTACACTTTCAACAAATGAGTCCCACATCCTACTTAAATATCTTAAATTTGGTGTTGATTGGCCTTCTACATAAACGGCTTTCTCTTTATCAGAATACTTTGCTTGGCGAACATATATCGACATATTTCTTTCCCCCTTAACCTAGCTCTTTAATTGATTCTAAAATCTTTTGCTCATGATCTTTTACCCTTACTTTAGGAAATACTTTTGCTACCTTTTGATCTTTATCTATTATATATGTGGTTCTTATTAATCCTTCATATTCTCTGCCATACATCTTTTTAAGACCCCATGCTCCGTAAATCTCAGCAATTTTATGATCTTCATCAGTTAAAATATGAAATGGTAGTTCGTGTTTTGTTGCAAAATTAAAATGTGATTTTTCACCATCAGGGCTAACCCCAATTACTACTGCTCCTAAATCAAGTATCTCATCGTATACATCTCTAAAAGCACATGCTTGCTTAGTACAACCTGATGTATTATCTTTAGGGTAAAAGTACAGCACTACTAACTTTCCTGCATAATCAGAAAGAGTAACTTCCTCTCCATTTTGGTTTGTTAATGTAAAGTCAACTGCTTTTTGGCCAATGGTTAACATCTTACTCACCTCAATTTTTTACTTTTATCTATTATACAATAAAAGGCTCCATAAAACATCATAAGCCTCCAAAATTTAATTGAAGGCTTAATAAGCTTGGTTCATTATAAAGCTAAGTACTAACTCTATTGCATCATTTAATAATTCTAAATCAATTGTATTATCATAAGTATCTAGTATTGTATGATATAGAGGATTTTCCTCTATATGAGTAATCATTACCGCTTGAGACCCTCTAGCTGCAAAATGCACATGGTCACTTGAAACTATATTGCTTATTCTAGCACTTATATTCAGATTATCTGCAAACCATTTGAGCATATTTTGCGTATA
The DNA here is from genome assembly GCA_964546025.1 of uncultured Clostridiaceae bacterium. Classification (GTDB taxonomy): domain Bacteria; phylum Bacillota; class UBA994; order PWPR01; family PWPR01; genus PWPR01. Next base: position 42,107 of record CAZJHT010000014.1, on the reverse strand, counting down.
ATTAGACTGTCTATGATATCCTGCTAACTCAATCGTATTTGCTCCTTTAGAGCCTACCATGTCAATATTAATCATAGTTGTACTAGCTAGTGGGAAAAGTGGGTTAGAAGCATAAAATTCAGACCCAGCCAGGTACACTTCTTCACCATTAAAGGCCATAAAGACTATTGTCTTCTGTGGAGCTTCTTCAAGCACTCTTAGTATCCTAGCTATTTCTAGCATTGTGGCTATACCTGATGCATTATCAAGCGCTCCTGGGTAATATGGTCCATTGTCATAGCCACCTAAATGGTCTAAATGTGCCCCAATAACAATATATTCATTATTATCACTTGTGCCTTCAATTATACCTATTACATTAGCACTTTCTACTTCAATCAGTTCTTTATTAGCTGATACCTCTACATATTCTCCTCGTCTTGCTGCACTTAAAAGTGTTTCAAATGCAAAGTCAGAGGTATAAAAAATCATAGGTCCAGTACCCGACCTTGTAACATTTGAAACGTGGGTGTTAAGAGTCCTATTGAAACCTACTTGCCTTAGTTGATTAGATAGTGCCGCCCTGACGTGAAAATACCCATCTCTTCTAGTATCATTTTGAATTATCACTGCTTTTATATCTTTTCTTAGACTTAAAATGTGCCTTATTATTCCATCTGCTTCTTCTCTATCATTATTCATATATTCATTAACAAGTGAATTATCTATTAAAAGAATTTTTCCATTAAGATCCTTATGCCTTAAGTCTTCTGAATTTTCTATATATATTAGGGGTGCTCTAACATGTCCTGATATACTGGTACCAAGCCAGTTTGCCCTCATGACAAAGTCTATTAGATGATAATAGTCTCCGACTATTTTACCGTCTTTATCATAAGTTTTTAGAGTTGGGACATCTCCTAGATGTACAACCTTTTGTCTAAAGGGTTGAATAAAATGATTTAATCCACTTGGACTTACTAAACCCATTCTTGCAAATTCATCTTGTACATAATCTACTGCTAAAGCATTACCTTCTGTTCCAGGCAGTCTCCCTCTAAAATATGATGAACTCAGATCAGTAATTATTCTTTCTATGTAATTATTGTCAATATTAATAATAGCATCTTCATTAACTATAACTTCTTCACCTGCGTCAGACCTATCAATTGTGGTTATTACTGAAACGTTAAACATTAGAAGAAGCATTAGGAAGATTGATAGTTTTTTCATCAAATTACACCCCTATATAAATATACACCCAAAAATGGGTGTGATATTTAGCCTTCTTTATGTTTAGGATTAGTTGATATTCTCTCTACTGCTTGAATTACAGCTCTATGAACATCTGCATTAAACTGTACTAATGATTCATTAATTCGAGAATACAATTTTCCCTTTTCTCTAACGAAGTATAAAGGTTTGATGTTATTAAGCGCATAGGCTTTCATATCTTCTAGACATGTTTCACATTTGCAAATATCATCATAATTTTCTAAAATTTCTGGTAAAACTCTGTCTACTACTTGTTCTACATAATTTATTATCAAGATTATTTCACATCCTTAGATTTTTTTGCCTATTTGGTATTATATCATCAAACTCTTCATATAGTTAGTAAAAAGAGGCTCATATGAGCCCCTTTTATCTTAGATTTTATCCAAGTAACTGAAGCACTCCTTGAGGTGCTTGGTTAGCTTGAGCTAACATTGATTGAGAAGCTTGAGATAAAATATTAAGTTTTACAAACTCCATCATCTCTTTAGCAACGTCAACGTCTCTAATTCTAGACTCAGATGCTTGTAGGTTCTCATTTGTTGTGCTTAAGTTGTAAATAGTGTGCTCTAATCTATTTTGATATGCACCAAGCTTTGATCTTTCAGCTGAAACTGTGTTTATAGCATTATCGATAACTGTAATCGCAGCACTTCCCGCTTCTTGGCTTGATACATCAATACCTACTGCATCACCTGTTTGCCCACCACCTTCAGAACCTGTAGTTACAGCAATAGTAAGAGTATTTGCTTGACCATCTGCTAAGTTTACTGCAGAATCAAAGTTTACTGTTACTCCAGCAAAATCACCATCTCCTGTTGCACTTGCTGCATCTGCTGCAAGACCAGTAACTTCTGATTGAGCACTTCCTTCTGTATCAGTAAAAGTCACTGTATAAGAAGCATCCCCAGCATCAGTTCCTGTAACTTCACCAGCAGTTAAACCTAAATCAGCTAATCCAGTATTTGTAGCACTAACTATATTCACAGAAGATGATGTACCTTCTGTTAAGGACACGATTTTTAAACTATCACCGTCAGCAGAAGCATAGGTTTCTCCCGTCGTACTTAATGCAGTATTGGCCGCAGCGTTAATTGCAGTCACAACATCTGTTAAGCTAGCATCCGCTGCTAGACTTCCAGTTGTAAACTCTGTCCCATCGATACTTAATGTCAAAGTTGTGTCGGCAGATGTAATTGTATCAGTCGTATCTGTGATTGTAGTTCCAGTTATCTCCGCAGAAGTTGCAGCTGCACCAGCCTGTTCAGAGATTGAAACAGTAATCTCATTACCATCAACTATAGCTCCTACACCAGCATCACCAGTTACGTCTGCAGTTTCTACAGGTCCAGTGCCTGAAACAGTTGCCTCAATAGTTTCTGAAGTAGATGCAGTAGCTTCTCCACTACCAGTTACCCCTAATGCCTCTGCGCTCATATCCCCAATAGATAACTCCATATCTTGTCCAGCATTTGCACCAATATGAAACTTCGCACTGAAATCACCATCTAGAAGTTCTTTAGTATTAAATTGTGTGTCATTAGAAATTCTAGTAAGCTCTCTAGTTAACTCATTAACTTCTTTCTGGATCTCAGCCCTATCATCGTCTGTATTTGTATCATTCGATGAATCAACCGCCAACTGACGCATTCTTTGTAAAATACTGTGAGTTTCATTAAGTGCTCCCTCAGCAGTCTGAATTAAAGAAATACCATTTTGTGCATTTGTTTCAGCTTGCTCAAGCCCACTAATCTGTGCTCTCATTTTCTCTGAGATTGCTAATCCTGCTGCGTCATCAGCTGCTGAATTGATTCTTAGACCAGAACTGATCTTCTCTAAAGATTTAGATTGTCTTACACCTGCGTTTGATAAATACCTGTGTGCGTTCATCGCCATGAGATTGTTATTAATTCTCATTGTAATACCTCCATGTTTTGTTTTTTCTGACTTCCTTGTCAGTTTACTAAGGCTATTTTGCCTTGCAACTAGTATATCGGCAAAGCAGAAACTGACTTTAGTAATATAGAAAATATTTTAAAAAATAGAAAGGCCAGTATTAAACTGACCCTATTTCTGTTTAGCATATCCTTCTAAAGCTTCTGCTTTACTCTTTGTTTCATTAGCCTCTTTTGTTATTTCTTTTTGCTTTCTCTTTAGCAAAGAAACATTCTCTTTCTCCTGATTATTAATATCCAGAATTTTATGCTTTATCTTCTCATCTAAGCTATTTGGATCAATATCCATAAGTTCTTTTTGTACTAGTGCAATTAATTGACCTTTTAGTTCTATAAGCTTATTAAGACTTTCAATATCATTTCTTTTAATAACTTTAGTTTGCTCGTTAGTTATTTCCTGATATTTATTAACAAGTTCTAATAATTTAGATTGCATTAGTTTTTGCTTTCTGACTACTACTTTTCATTGCACTAAACCAAGTATCTCTAAACTCTTCTACTAAACTCTTTGCTATTTCTAATGGCTCTATTTCCTTTTTAATATTGCCTTCTATAAGTTTAGTTAATATAAAGTCATACATTTGGCTCATCTCTTTTGCAATCTCATAATTCATATTTAGTGTAGCTTTAAGCTCTCTGATTATTGCTTGTGATTTCATAACATTATCATGGGTAAGCTTTACATCCCCAATATCAATCCCATTAATTGCTATTTTAATCTTATTAATACATCCATTATACAGCATAAGAGTTAGTTCTTCTGGAGAAGCTGTCATAACTCTTTGCTTCTTGTAAGTGTTTGCTACTGATTGTTGTTTAGCATCCATTCTTTACAACACTCCCCTATCTACTCACTATAAAACATTGAAAACATTGCATCACCTTGACTACTTAGCTGCTGAATAGCTCTCTCCATAGCAGTAAACTGCCTTCGGTACAATTGCTCTCTTTGCGTCATCCTTCTTACTGCATCGCTAATCCTAGTATCAAGTTGGTCCATTCTACGTTTAAGGATATTGTTATTCTCAGTGGAGTCACCTGGTGCTCCAATTAGCTCTACTAGTATACCCTTACTATTAGAATTATTACGCATGGTGGTAATATTTCTTTGAATAATATCATGAACTCTATGCGCTAAACCAGCTTCTCTGTATCTTTCATTCCTATCTGAGTCAGTTAATCTAGGACTATATCTAATATTACTTTGTTGGTTAAACAAGCTGAGCACACCAGTAGCATCTTTACTTATGGCATTTCTTAATTTTTCTGGATCCATAACAATCTCAAACTTACTATAGTTTCTTGACGTAGTAATGCCTGCTTCAAAAAAGCTTGAATTATTGCCTTCCATTGGATCCCAAAAAGCACTCTTAAGATCATTTACAATTCTATTGAGAGTTGGATCATTTCTTAAAATACCACTTTTAGCTTTTTCTTCCCAAAGCTCAATTTGACGATCACTCATCTCCTCTTTTTGAGAATCAGTCAATGGAGGATAATCAAAATAAACCCTTTCAGAAACCAGATTCTCAATGTCTGAGACTAACTCATTATAGCTACTTATAAAGTCTTCTACTTTTTCATAAACACCATCTGTGTTTTGGCCTACTCGAAACTCTATTTCAGTTGAAGTAGTTTCTTTAAGAGAAACTGTTATGCCATCATTTGTAAAAACATTTGTACTTCTTCTAATAGGATTATTCTTTTCAGCATCATTTAAGAAAAATATTGCATCTTGTCCATTTTGCACTCTTGATTCCTTAATATTTATGTAACTTTCTTCTCCAAAGAGACTGCCTGAAACATTCTCAATCTCTATAAATGATGCAGCCCCTGTATCTTTTGATTGCAGAGTAAAAGTATCAGATAGAGTACTATAGTTCATTGTCACTCCAGCATCTGACCTATCTATCTCATTTATAATCTCTCTAATGGAGGTGTTGCTAGAAAACGAAAATTCAGTTCCATTAATTACAAATTCTATTGTTTCAGTCTCTCCAAACTGATTTGCAAAAGATCTATCTAAATTAGCAACATTTCTATCTCCTGAGGTTATGCCTAGTTCAGATAACAAACTATTCCCATTTGAAGATGTACGAAGTTGTATTATTGAGTTTTCCGCACTAAAACTCATTTTTCCGCTTTCACTATCTACCGCAGTTGTTATTCTGTCAGCGCCAAAAGCCTCTTCAAGCTTAGAGTCTATTGCAACATTCAATTCTCCAACATCAACATAATAGCCATCCAAAGTAATTGTTCTTGTTGAGCCGTCAAGGGTAACATCCATCGTATAACCCTCAGAAAAATTAAAACTTCTTACTTCTTCTCCACTAAATATCAGGTTTTCGCTGCCTAATATTGCTCCTTTTGCTTTATCAGAACTGATTACAGAAGACCTCTCAGCTAATTGTGATATTTCATTTATCACATATAAGCCATCTGTTGCATCAGCATTCACATTAATGTCTAAATATCTAGAAGCTGATTCAGCGTTAGTAAAGTTTGCTGTTTTTGTTCCCACATTTGACAAGATATAATTTTCTCTATTTAGCACATTTAGATACTTATCATAGAAATCATTTAGATTTGTCATTACATTTTGATAAGCTTCTTGTTGCCACTCAAATTTGGTCTTCTCACTATTTAATTTATCAACCCTGCTTTGATGAGTTCCAAGCATTTGCTTGATAAGTTCATCAGTATCTATCCCACTAGCCATTCCACTAAAACCAGCAAAGTTTCCTTGGGAATTATTAACTGAATTAATCATTTTCTACACTCTCCTAAACAGTTATGTCAAACCTCATACCTATGTATTCCATTAATCCTGCAGCGTAATCAAGTAATTTTTGCTCAGGAATCTGTTTTACTACTTCACGAGTTTTTGTATCCACTATGCGAATAACATACTTTCCAGTATCTTCATGATACTCGTATTCCAGTCTTTCTTGTTCTACCATATGATCCTTATTTACATTTTCAACTGCTCTAATTAACTCATCTTCAGATATGCTTAAATTAAGCTCTACAACATTTGAGTTTTGTTTTATCATTTTGTCTGGATTATGATTCTCAGATTGTCTATTGTTACTAGTCTGGATAACTATTGAGTCAACAGGATTTATCGAGTTTATCATTTTATCAGCTCCTTAAAAAATAAAGTTACATATCTCTATGCAACTCATTGTCTCTAACTAAATTATCGGTACAAATGCACCTATTCTTTAGTCCTTTCTTAAATTTTTGATTAAATAATCTAAATTGATACTTGATAGATCTACTTTTGCCTCAATATTTTCAGCACTTACCTCTTCAATAAGTTCCTTTCTAAGTATCTTGATACTCTTTGGTGCTTTTATTCCAAGCTTTACTGTAGAACCAGTGGATTCTAATATCACTATTTCAATATCCTTATTAATAACCAAAGCTTCTCCCTTTTTTCTACTAAGGACTAACATATATCCACCATCCTACTTGTCACCAAACATAACTTTATGTCTGATCTCATAGTCACTTTTTTCTAAAATTATCTGTTTGCCAAGCTTTGACTTAATTGAAAAGACAATTGGGCTTTTTAAATTTACTGATAAATAGTTACCACCCTTTGGTACAGTTACAATGGAAAGTACCATAACCTCTTTCTCTTCTTCAATTTGAAGTTCTTCAATATCAGAGCTATCTAACTCTATCTCATACTCATTATTAATTAAGAAAGGTGGGATTACTATAAAATTAACACTTGGATCTTTAGTTGATTGCATTATAGTAAAAGGGTCCGACTCATCCTCACTTCTTTTATAAAAAACAAACTCTTTCAAGTCCTCAAATCCGTATATCCCATCTACAAAAGTTATTATTAATTCTTTAGCCATTGCCTCTACCTCAAAAAATCTATCAAAGTAGGCTGAACTATTCTAGCAGACATTGCAAGTGCTGATTGATAAACCATCTCTGTCATCGTAAAATTTATTATTGCTTCCTCTATTTCTATATCTCTTTCTTTTGATAATGCATCCGACAAGTTTAGTTTTACCTCTTCTGCTTGATGCTGCATAACTTCAAGATTTCTTGCTTTTGAGCCCACAGTTGAGATTTGATTTTGTACATTTGTAAAAAAGTCGTCTAAATTAGCCATTAAGTTATTCAAAGTCTCGCCATCAGCAGGTTCTGATTCTAAATTTGCTATTATTTCATCTATCACATTAAACAAGTTATCATCTCCATGCCCTACAATTGCAACACCTGGCAGTGATACTCCTATTTGAGTTGACTTTCCTGTTTGTACAAAGATCTCTTCCTCTAATAACTTGTCAAATCCGTCTGCATCTATATCACTTAAGAGAGTTCCGTTATATAAGACATCCCCAGTATCATTAGTAGTAAAAGGTCTGCTTGCTGTATTAAAGCCTCCAAAGTAGTGTTTATTAGAGTACTCCTTATTAAGCTGTACAATAACATTTTCTTTAAGCTGCTCTACTTCTTTAGCTAAAATTTTTCTTTCATCTGCATTATATGTGGCATTAAGACCTCTCAAAACATTGTCCTTAATGCCCTGAATTGAGTTTGATATTGCCATTAATGAATCTTCTGTCTCTTGAAAAGCTGACCTTGCACTTTCTATGTTTACTAAATACTGTTCGTTTCTTTCAACCTGGACTGTTAGCCCCATTGACCTCACAGCTCTTATAGGAGCTTCAGAAGCTTTCTGAAATGCCCTTCCAGTAGACACCTGTGCATGCTGTCTATAAAGGGTTTTATTTAATGAATTTAGATTTGACATTACTTGCCTAGATATCATTTTATTACTAATTCTCATTGAATGCCTCTCCTTTATTTCATGTTAATTAATGTTAGTATCATTTCGTCAACTACGTTAACTAACTTTGCAGCTGCACTATAAGAATGCTGATACTGTATTAAGTTCATCATCTCTTCATCTATTGAAACTTCTGAAACCATTAACTTTTGATTTTCTACATGATTTGTAAGTGTCTGCTGACTTGAACTTCTACTAGCAAAATAATTAGTAGTAATAGCCAAGTCTGACACAGTATTTCTTAAATAACCCTCTAGATTGCCAATATGTTTACCACTTACTTCAACCTCTCCAGAATCCCTAAGCTCGTTGAATTTAAGTAAATTAATGTTATTACCCCAGTTATTCTCACTTACTTCTATACTAGAAGCAGCGATATTATAGCCTGATTCTTTTAATTTTTCTGAAACAGCAATCGTTCTTGCTGTGACACCTTCTGGATCAAAAAAATCTATACCAGTGCTTGATAAACCATCAATTGGCAGTGTATATCCATCCCTATTAATGTCATTAAACTTTTCAACTAATGCTTCAGCTAAAGTATCAAGTTGCTTCATATAATAAGCAACTCCTTGATTATCAGCAGTCTCTCCATCTCTCAAATCTAACATCCCTTTAAGCTGACCGCCTCTAATACTTACTTCATTTGTAGTGTTAGCCCAATAAATCTTATTAATAGGCTTATTCGTAAATTCATTTTTGTCATCATAGTCTGATCTAATCTCCATTTTATTCGAGTTAAAATGGTCTACTAGATAGATCCCACCAATTTTCACACTAAACCTACCATTTTCATCTTCTTTTGCATCTACAGGAATAAGGGTGGATAATTGGTCAACTAAAAGATTTCTTTCATCTCTCAAGTCATTTGCTTGATGCCCTCTATTTTCATAATTCCTTATAGTTTGATTTAAACCTTGGATTTTCTCTCCAAGCATATTTATTTCATCAACAACTAAAAAAATACTTTCATCTAATTGTGATTGATAATCAAGTAATCCATCTGCTACTGACTTCATTGTATCAGTTAGTTTTATAGAATTTTGTACTACAATTTCTCTTAATGTTGAATCTTCAGCATTATAGCTAAGTTGTTCTATTGAATTAAATACTTCTGATAAAGCAGCATTAATACCAAACTCACTAGGCTCTGCTAACACGCCTTCAATGTATTCAAATCCTTCTGCTTTATACTTAAGCTCATTTGCTAAAGAGTTTTCATTTCTATATTGTGTATCTAAGTATTTGTTTCTTGTTTGCGTTAGGTCTTGAATAGAAACTCCCCCACCAGGAGAAGCACCTTGGTAACTAATACTTGGCATAGACATGACTTCCAATCTTTGCCTTGAATATCCAGGGGTATTAGCGTTAGCTATATTATGACCTGTTACCTCTATAGCTTTTTGGCTTGCAAAAAGCCCACTTCTTGCGATATTTAATGAATTAAAAATACTCATTTACACTCACCTATACTTTCTCGTCAATAATTTGCTTATGGTTGTTATTCCCTTTAATATTATATGTCGAATCTTTAGTTACTCCAAGAATCTCAAGTGAATACTCTATCAAATCAAGCCCATTATTTATAAGCATACTATTAGTGTTATTGATTTCTGCTAATACACTAATACTCTCATTTAGTTTCATTTCTAGAGTTTCTAACTTGCTAAATTGCTCTTCCCCTAGATGTTTTTTTACTTCACTAATATTAAGATTCTCTTCAGGCACACTAACTTTATGGCTAATATCTTTAGCTATTTCACTTCTCTTTCTCTCAAGAGAAGACAGCTTCATTACAAGAGCCATTTGCATTTTTATTAAAGAGTCAATCTTTGTGATATTATTTATCATGATTGCATCTTGCATCTTTTGTGATAAGTCTACTAAGACTTGATATACATTGCTTTGCTGTTCTAAAACATTGATAAGTCTACTTGCGTCCATTAAGACACACTCCTCTATTTCCTTGTGCTCTTATCAATTATGCTTCTAGCAATGTCACGTGGCGAAACCTTATATTCTCCACTTTCTACTTGCGCCATAATTGCTTTAACTTTATCATCACTATTATCCATTTCTTTTAACTCTTTCATAGCTCGTTCATAAATCTTATAATCTTCTGAGATTTGGATATCTGTTGCTTGCTTGTGAAGTGTATTCTTATCTGATTCCAATTGTCTTTCGTTATGGATCGCTTTTTGCTCATGAGGCTTCATCGCCTTTGCTTCATTATATTGTTTGAGAATATTTTGATAATTGGTTGAGTTAATTTTCACTTCATTCACCTCCTAGCTATCTTCTTAAATTATTAGCTAAATTACTCATTTCATCTACAGTTTGAATTACCTTAGAGTTCATTCCAAAAAGTCTTTGGTTTGTAATAAGTTCAACCATCTCCATAGCTAAATCCGTATTTGACATCTCTAAAAATCCTTGTCTAACTTTAGTATCATTGTCAAAGTTTGCATTTTCATTACTTTGATAAACACCTGGTCCTACTTGCTCAAGATTTCTGTCTTCTGCAAAATTTACAATTCTTAAGTTCTGGCTTCCACTTCTATTTTGATAGGTTATAAGTCCATTTTCACTAATATCAATTTCGCTTACATCGTCTGGAACTTGAATTCTTTGCATATTTCCATTAACAAGTGCATATCCTTGCTCATCTGTTATATTAAGTGAACCATATTGAGCTCTTGTTAAATTAAAACTTCCACCTCTAGTGTAATATATTTGTCCTTGACTATCCATTAATGTCATAAATCCATTACCATCAAGTGCTATGTCAAGACTATTATCGGTTTGTATTAACGAACCTTGAGAAAAATCTTTTGAAACACTTCCCATTTTAGCACCACCACCAAGTAAATAGTCAGTCGTACTAAAATCTGGGTATTCTTCTCTTACTTGGTTAGATAAAATCTCTTCAAAGTTTACATCATTTTTCTTAAACCCTACTGTATTTACGTTTGCGATATTGTTTGCTATTGAGTTAGTATATTTTTGTCGCTCGATAATTGAAGCTTTTGCTGTATAAAATCCTTTTATCATAATATTTTTAGACCTTTCCTACTTCATTAATGGCTTTTCCATATAGTTCATCTAAAATATGCATTGTCCTCTGATTTGTCTCAAACTTCCTTGAGATTTCCATCAAATTTGCCATTTCTTCTGCTAAGTCTACATTTGATTCTTCAAGATATCCTGCTCTAACTCTAGCTTCGTTAATTTCATTTACATTATTAAAATCTGTTGTCAAATCTCCTCTATTTGTTCTAAAGAGTTGAGACTCGTCTATAAATTCTACTACTTGTAATCTATCAACTATTCTTCCACCACTTGTTACAGCACCATTTGATTCAATATGGTACTTGTCTCCTATATAAATCTCTCCAAAGTTTCCTCTGATTCTTCCTTTGCCAGGAACAACCAGGAAGCCTTCTGCATCTATTTGTGTGCTTACTGAACTTAGATATATTTCCCCTTCAGGCGAATCAACTATAAAGTATCCTTGCTCAGTTGTGATATCACTACTGTGTCCAGTCTCTCTTAACTCCCCACGATTTAAGTCTACTGAAGTAGCTCTTGCATAAACTCCTGGAGTATAAACTTCAAGAACACTGGGATTTATTCTCTCATCGCCCATAATTGTCACTCTGTCACTAACTTTAGTCGTTAGAATATCTCTAAAGCTCTCGCCATTGATATAGTCTTTTTTATAAGCTGTTGTTTTACTATTGGCTATATTATTAGCTGTTACATCTATTTTATTTTGTAAAAACATTAAGGTGCTACCAATGCTTTGTATATCTCTAGACATTTTATTTCTCCTTTATTATATCGGTTAAAATATAGAAAACTTAAACTAAAATGTAGTCCTCTAAGCTTTCTCTTAAAGTATTTACTATCTTTTTTAGTATTTGCGATACTCTTGACTCTGATATTTTCAAAACTTGCCCTATTTCTTTAAGCTTAAGTTCATCTTTATAGTAAAGTGAGATTATCATCTGATCTCTTTCTGGAAGGTCTGTTATTGCTCTTACTAATGCTTCTTCGAGTTCTTTCTTCTCAAGATGCCCCTCTACACTTTCATCTTCTGTTTTAACACCTATCCCTCCACCTATCATTTCTTCAAATGATAGCAAATCTGATTGTGCTAAATTGCTCATTGTCTGATGATATTCATCACTATCCATATTAAGTTCTTCCATTACTTCTTGATCTGTGGGTTCTCTTTTTAGTCTATGAGTTAAATTTTCTATTGCATTCTTTATAGCTTTTTCTTTTTCTCTTATACCTCTTGAAACAATATCCTGTTTTCTAATATAATCTTTGATTGCTCCTCTAATTCTAAAAGATGCATAGGTTTCAAATTTAACATTTTTCTTATAATCAAATCTTTGAACTGCATCTATTAACCCAAGTACGCCTATTGAATAAAACTCATCTTTTAAATCTGGATTAAAAGTATGAAATAGACGCATTTGCATATTCACAATCTTATCAACTACTTCAATGTATTCCATGATTAGTTCATTGCGATTTTCTGTATTTTTGTTTTGACTGTATTCTTTCCACATATCAATTGCTTGCATTATGATCCCTCATTTAAATATTAATAGATCCTATCACGTTTATTTCATATCGATTATCTACTTCAAGTACTGACATTACGCCTAAGCTCAAGTTATTATGAGCAAACATCTGTGCTACTGTCCTTCTTAGTTTGGGTGTGGTTGCAAGCACAGGGTTTAGTCCTTGCTGAACTGCCATATTATACTCTTCATTTGCATTTGCTAATAAATTTTGTTGATCTTCATGTGTAAAAATTCTTCCGCCTGATTTTTGCTCAATAAAAGCCTCTGTGAGCCTTTGTTCTAGTTCAGGGTTTATTATTAGCAAATCTAGTTTGTTATTATATGCATATTTTTCGCAGATATCTTTTCTTATACCTCTTCTTACATACTCTATTAGCTCTTCAGGATCTCCTACTGTTCGTCCATAATCACCCAGTACTTCTAATATTACCGGCAAGTTTTTGATTTTTATTCCGTCTTCTAATAAGTCACACAAAATAAGCTGCAAGGTTCGTAAATTAACAATATCAGGAATAACGTTTTCAACAAGTGCAGGATATTTTTTTTCAAGCGCGCTTACTAGTTCTTTTACTTCTTCAAGCCCTAGTAGTTCATGACTATTTTCAGTCACAACTTTTGAAATATGTGTAGCTATTACAGAAACTGGATCCACTACTGTATAACCTAGCATTTCTGCTTTGTCAGCCTCTTCTGGATCTATCCAAAGAGCTGGGATTCCATATGCGGGGTCTTCTGTTTCTACTCCTGTTATTTCATCAGCTACTTCATCTGCTGCCATAGCTAAAATATGGTCAGGTAAAATCTCCCCTTTAGCAACTACATATCCTCTAATTGTTATTTGGTACTCATTAGGCATTATCATAGGGTTATCTTTTACTCTGATTTTAGGTAGAATTAGACCCCATTCTACCACTAATTGCCTTCTTATCATTACAAGTCTATCAAGGAGTCTGCCACCTTGACTCTTATCTATATATGGGACAAGACTATATCCAAATTCTACTACAATAGGATCTGTAAAAATATAGTCTGTAATATCATATTCTGGTTCCCTTGGTTCTGGATCTGGAAGTGATTCAAGTCTTGCTTCTTCTTTTTCAAGTGCTTGCTTTTCAGTATATAGCCTATATCCTAGAATTAATAAAATTGAACCTATTAGTGTAAGCGTCAATTTTGGCAATCCTGGAATGAATACCATAAGAATTAAAGTTGCTCCACCGATAAACAAAACGATGTATTGGGAAAACAGTTGGCCTATTATCTCAATATTAAGATTATCTGTTGAAGCTTTTCTGGTCATAATAATGCCAGAAGCAGTTGATATTAAAAGAGCAGGAATTTGTGATACTAACCCATCTCCTACTGTAGCTAAAGTGTAAACTTCAGATACCTGAGTTAATGAGTCCCCTCCTATTACTACACCTATAATTATGCCTCCAATGAGATTAATAAAGGTTATTATAATACCAGCTATGGCATCTCCTTTAACAAACTTTGACGCACCATCCATAGAACCATAAAAGTCAGCTTCCCTTTGAATTATTTCTCTTCTTTCAAGTGCTTGTTTTTCATTTATTAAACCTGCATTTAAGTCTGCATCAATTGCCATTTGTTTTCCTGGCATTGAATCCAGTGTAAAACGTGCTGTTACCTCAGATACTCTTTCTGCACCTTTTGTGATAACAATAAACTGGACTATAATTATAATGATAAAGATTATTAAACCAACTATTGGATTTCCTGCTATTACAAAGTTACCAAAGGTTCTGATTACATTACCTGCATCTCCTCTATTGGTTAATATCAATCTTGTTGATGATATATTAAGTGACAGTCTTAAAAGTGTTGTAATTAAGACAATTGTCGGAAATGAGGATAATTCTAAAGGTGATTTTATATAAATTGTCGTAAGTAGTATAGTTAGTGCTGTAGCTATATTTATTATTAGTAATACATCCAAAAAACCTGTGCTAACTGGTACTACAATAAACAAGACTATAGCAATTATTAAAATGGAGATTACACTATCTTTAAATATGAGGTTAATTTTCTTTTTCCTCCACTCTTAATAGAGATACGTGACAATACTTTGGTACAAATCAATCGTAAACTCACTCAATGTTTCTGCAATCCACGGACTAAAAATAACAAGCATAGTTAGCACAACTACAATTTTTGGGACAAAAGCTAAGGTTTGCTCATTAATCTGAGTTGTAGCTTGAAATAAAGCAACTATAAAACCGCTTAAAAGCGCTCCAATTAGCATGGGAGCTGAAATCATAAGCACCATAGTTATTGCTGATCTTAATATGTTGGCTACTTCTTGTACTCCCATTATAGTCCTCCTACATAACACTACTTACTAAAGTTCTAAATACTAATGTCCAACCATCTACTAACACAAATAATAATATCTTAAACGGTAGCGATATTGTTGTTGGGGGTATCATCATCATACCCATTGACATCAGTACACTTGCTACAATCATATCTACAACAATAAATGGTATAAAAATAATGAATCCCATTGTAAATGCTTTTTTTAGCTCACTTGTGATAAAGGACATCATTAAGACAGGTGTTGGCATATCTTCAAGTGTCTCCGGATACTCTTCTACACCTGACAATTGTAAAAAGAAGTTTACACTATCTGGTTCACTTCTAGCATGACTAAACATAAACTCTCTTAATGGCTCTATTGCATTATCAAAGGCTTGTTCTGATTCAATTTCGCCAGCCATCAGTGGGTTATAGGCTTCTTCTACAATCTGGTCTATAACTGGACTCATTATAAAAAAAGTAAGTATCAAAGCAATCCCAATCAATACCTGATTTGGCGGTGTTTGCTGTGTTCCTATTCCATTTCTAGTAAATGACAAAACAATTAAAATTCTAGGAAATACTGTTACAGTTAAAATAATTGCTGGTAAAAAAGCTAGCAAAGTAAGTACAATTACTAGATTTATTAAATCAGCATAATTACTTTGTTCTGTTAAAAATTCCCCAATAATTGAATCAACGGGCTGCGCATTTACTAAAGTATGTGTAAATAAGAAGAAGCTTATTAAGAAAAAGAATGAAAAAGCTATTATTCTATTCTTGTTTTTTGATATTTTTTTGCAAAATTGTTTTAAAGACGTTTTCATTCTCTTCAGTTTTAAGCTCATGAAGATCCTCCTGAGTTACTTCCCTTATTTCATTTATGTTGTTTTGACTTATACCTAAAAGTAAATACTTGTCACCAAGCTTTACAATCTCAATCCATTTATCATTAGCTAGATAATACTTATCAACTTGTTCAATGTATTTACTTCTTCTAGTAAAAAGTTTATTTGTTGCGATAAACCTTTTATATACATAAACAAAAAGAAATATTATCACTATAAATATTGTTAAGTTTATTACTATTTGTACTGGAGTTTGCATTATTTCTCCTTGTTCTTCTTTCTCATAGAAGATATTCTTATGCCATAACTACCATCAAGAACTAAAACTTCGCCCTTAGCGATTCTTTCACTATTAAGCAAGACATCTACATGGTCTCCTGCAATGGCATCTAGTTTTATAACTTTTCCTGGTTTGAGTTCCAAAACATCTTTTGCTTTAATCTTTGTTTTACTAAGCTCAACTCTGATATCCATCTTTAGTTTTGGTATAAACTCTATTCCAAGATCATTATTCTTCACTTCTTTTTTTCCAAACTCGCCAAACTCAATAGTATTTACTTCTACTTTTTGTCTTCTCTCAAGTCTTGTTGCATTGGTGTTTCTTTCTAGTGAAATATTCTCTTTCATGACAAAACCTCTTTTACTTATTGAGTAATAAGATCTTTGAAGTATACTCTTTGAATATATTCATAACCCAGATCATTACTCATTCTTTCTATAATTCGTTCACTTAATACTTTTTGTAAGTTATCTGTATAGTACTCATGCTCTTCCATACTTCTTAAAACATCAATAATAAGGTCTCTTATTTTGAATGCATTCTCCCTCATATGTTCTACTTCGTTATCGCTCATAACTGTAAAAACTACTTCAGTTTTCACAAAACTTCTACTATTCTTTATATTTGTTAATATTGATCCCTCTACCGCATAAGTATGCTCTACATCTTCTCCCTCTCCTCCAATAAAAGGTAGGTTGATGTCAAATACTTGCGCTGAAACAAAACCAACAACAAATATTAAGAGCAATACAACTATTCCTATAATCAGTTTTTTATTCATTGCTTTCTTCCCTCTGTTCAGTATCTACACTATCCGGACCAACTCTGATTAACATAATATCTGTTCTTCTATTCATTGCTCGACCTTCTACTGTATTATTATCTGCTACTGGTTCATGTTCTCCATATCCCATTGCTATTAGTTTTCGTGGTTCAAACTCACCTTCATACTTAAAGTAGTACAAGACATTTAGAGCTCTCTTTAAAGATAGTTCAAAGTTATCTCTAAACTCTGGGGTATTAATAGGCAAGTTATCTGTATGTCCTTCAAGTATTAACTTATCTAAGATGTGATCATACCCTTTGATTATGTCTGTTAGCTCTATTAGTACTTGGTTTGCTTCTCTATTAATATTGTCTCTTGCTGAATCAAACAGCATATTATTCGCAAGCCTAATCCTGATTTCACGACCTAACATTGTAACTTGCATATTCATACCTGTTTCTTCATTGTATGCAGCAAGTGCGGCATATAGCTCTCTAAAATCATGCTCAATGCGCCTCATATCTGTATCAGTAATAGGGTTTTCATCTTCTTCTATTTGCTTTATAGGATTATGACCTGTATCAATAATGCTATAATTTTGATCGAGTATCGAGCTTGAATCCTCACTGTCTAAAAACCTAACTTGCCCAGTAAATGACTCTACTAATGCTTGCCACTTAACTGCATCTACAGATGAAAACGAAAAAAGCAAAATAAAGAAAGCTAATAGCAAGGTTACCATGTCACTATAAGTTACAATCCACTCATCAGGACCATCATCACCTGGTTTTTTTCTAGGCTTTATCATTTATCTTCTCTTCTTTCTGTTTCCATGAAAGTTTTCAATTTTTCTTCAATCATCATAGGAGCGTCTCCAGCTTGCACTGAAAGAATTCCTTCAATAATCATCAATTTATATTTTACTTCTTGATCACTTTTAAATTTTAGCTTTCCAGCCAGCGGCAAAAAGATGGTATTAGCTAGAACTGATCCATAAAATGTAGTTATTAGTGCTACTGCCATTGCTGGACCTAGTGTTTCTGGATTATCTAGCTTCTGGAGCATGGTTATTAGTCCAATTAGTGTTCCAATCATTCCAAATGCAGGGGCATACTTTCCTAGTGTCTTTAATATACCTTCGCCTTCTTCATGCCTACGAACCATGTTCTCAAGTTCCATGTTAAGAATATTTTTAATTGTTTCAGGATCCATTCCATCTACAACTAATAAAGCACTCTTTTCTAAAAATGGATTGTTTAACTCTTTTGCAACTCTTTCAAGTGAAAGTAGTCCATTTTTCTTTGCAGTGACTGACAATTGACCAATTTGATCAATCGCCAAATCAGTATCATATTCTCTTTCCATAAAGGCATTTTTTAGTACCCTTCTAGAGTTCTTTAAAGTTGATAATGGGTAACTTGCAAAACAAGCTGCAGCAGTACCACCTACTACTATAAATACAGCTGAAGCATCCCAAAATGACCCTAATGCTCCTTGAATTAGTATACCTATCATTATTAGAATAATACCTGCCACTACACCTATTATGGTTGAGACATCTACCTTACTCATCTATACCTTCTCCTTAACCTAAATGAATACTTCGCTTGTATTCAATCACTAATTTTCTAACTTCCTCTGCACTTTCTTTAACTACATAAGTCCGTTCATTGAAAGTCTTTATTAATGTGTGGGGCTTTTCTTCTATAGTTTCAATATTTTCTGCATTTAGATAAAACTTCTCTTCGTTAATTTTTGTTAATCTAATCATCTTTTCTTAACCCCTTATATGGTAGATGTCAAGGCAGCCTAATTGACTACCTTGACAATCTTATTTATCTCTTAATATTAACTAACTCAGTTAACATCTCATCCGATGTTGATATTACTCTAGAATTAGCTTGGTAACCTCTTTGTGCAACAATCATCTCTGTAAATTCTTTAGCCAAGTCAACGTTTGACATCTCTAATGAATTAGCTTTAACAAGTCCTCTATCACCTGTTCCAGGTCTGCCAATTTGCGCTTCTCCTGAGTTAAATGATGTAACATAAGAATTATTACCTGCTTTTTCAAGTCCTGCTGGATTTATAAAGTTTGCAAGAGCTATTGTTGCGATTACTTCATCTCTACCATTTGAGAAGTTTCCAATAATATTACCATTACTGTCAATACCAGTTCCTACTAAAGAACCCGCTTCATGCCCATTTTGCCTTCCTGTTATAGAAGTATTTATCGCACGTGCTGCTATTCTGTCTTCGTTTGGAACTCTTATATCAATATTTAGCTGCCTAGATCCATTATTAAACTCTAGTTCAAGGTTCCCTATGTGATTTAAACTGTCAAAAACTCCGTCTTCATCAAACTCAATTGTTCCAGTATTATTATCTATGTCATCTAAATTATCTGCTTCTATTTCAAAGCTAAACTCCAGATTTCCATCTCCATTTATACCTTCATTAGTAAATTTGAAAGTTATAACATGAGCTTCCCCTAACGAATCATATACTGTCATATTATAGTCAAAATCTTCAGAGTTGATATCAAAATTACCTTCTAAGTCTATTCTATTTGTAACAGTTGAAGGCATAGATATATTTGCTAAGTTAATTGGCTCAATTGGTCTAGCATAGTCAATACCACTGGTTCCTCTACTATTCCAACCCATTACCTTTTCACCAGTACTAGTAACCATATTTCCTGCACTATCCATTGTAAAATTACCAGCTCTTGTATATGAAGTCCTTATTCCATTATTTGTTACAAAGTATCCACTACCATCAATTGCTAAATCATCTGGATTATCTGTTGTTTGAATACTTCCTTCTGCATGATTAACACCTATTGATCCTACAGTAACTCCTAATCCTATTTGAGAAGGATTTGTTCCACCTAAACCTCTGTCGGTTGGCTGAGTTGCTCTTGACATAGTTTGCCCTAATACTTCTTGAAAACTTATATTTGATGACTTGTATGAAAGTGTATTAACATTTGCTATATTATTACCTATTACATCCATCTTAACCTGATGCGCTCTTAAACCTGACACTCCTGAATACATTGATCTTAACATTAATAGTGTCCTCCTATTTATTTAGTTATAAGCCCGTCTGTCGGTCGGGGCTTAAGTATATAGCCTCTATAAATAGTCCAGCTATATTTCTTTTATTATATGTTTATTACTCCATCTACATTTGTAAACACTCTATCTTGCATACTTTCCATTGCTGTTATTATAGTTTTTGACTTTACATTTGCTATATATACAGCCTTATCAGTTACAATCAAGGAATTACTGATTCCTTTTTCTCTTGCCATATCAATTGCTTTAGAAATTTTCTCAACATCAGCTTCCTCCAAATGGATGCCTCTTTGCTCTAATCTTTCACTAGCATGTTTTGAGAATCTTAATTCCTTATCAAGTGAATTAACTTTACTTTCTAGCAGCTTAGCGAACTCGTTTCTTTGCTTGTGAGACTTTTGATTTATTTGCTTTTGCAGCTCTACATTATTGACTATTGATTGCTTATTTATCCTGTTCACTTAAACCAATCCCTATAATATTTTCTGGCGATATTGATTTTTCACCTATATTAACTGTTACATTTCCACTTTGACTTACTGATACACTATCAACTTTACCTACAAATACATTTGATGATTCTGATACTCTAAAACTAACTTCTTTTCCTAAATACTCCATGGCTTTCATCTGACTGAAATCTTTAGTTAAGTTTTGAATCGCTTCAAGAGTTGAAAACTGAACTGATTGATTTAAGAAATCATTATTATCAACTGGAGAAAGCGGATCTTGATGCTTTAGCTGAGCTACAAGCAATTTTAAGAACATTTCTTTGTCGATCTGATTATTTCTGTCAAACTGATCTGATTTTTGCACATTTTGTGCTCCTACTACATTAATTCCATCCATTTTTTCACCTCCTAGACAAATACGTTTATGCTGTGCCCATATGCCATATATTGTTTGTCTTTTACTAATGCTTTGTTTTTAATCTCATTTTGTATAAATCTACTCTCATGTGTATGTCTATTCTCTGAAGAGTTGCTTTGTGAAAAGAAACTTTGCGCATTATCTTGATTGCTACTTAGATTAGTTTGTACTAGGTTATCATTTTTAACACTTATATTTAGATTGTTAAGCGTCATACTTCTTGAACTAAATACTGCCGATAACTCGTTACTTTTTTCTCTTAAACATGTCTTTATAGCTTCTGATTCTACTACTATATTAGCTACATATCCTTTTGCGTTTTTTACTACATCAATTGTCACTTTACCAAGCTCATTTGGTTTTAATTGAATTACCAATTTTTCTGAATCAAATTCTTGATAGAATTCAATTTTTTCAGCGACTTGATTAATCAAGTCTTGCGAGTCAATTTCTGTTAAACTTGCATCGACTGAGTGCATTTGATCTAATGCAAATTTCTGAACATGTCCTTGACTTGTATCCAGGCTCTCAACAGCAGCAAGCTCTTCTGTTTTTATACTTTCATCACTGATATTTCTTTGATTCCACTGACTTTTGGCTTGTTCATTTATTATTGGCTTATCTAAACTAAAGCCTGTTTTAACTGAATCATCCTCATATAGACTATTTGAATCATCACTTTGATAAGGTTTTACCTCACTTAATATCTGGTGCTCTTTTGTCAAACTACTGATTCTTCCATCTTGTTTATCAGCTAATTTCTCATTAACAGTAATCTTGATTTTGTTAAGAATTAGCTCTTCTTCAAGTATTCTTATATTTTTAACATCACTGCTACGAGACACTTCAGCTTCTGTAGTTAATAAATTGTCAGCAATATTTCTTCTTAAAAAGTCATCCGGTTTAGAAGTTACATCACTAACTTTGCCCTTATCAATTTGGAATTCTTGATCAGTTGTACTTTGACTTGTTTGTGTTGAGTAACTGCCATCCTTAGGATCATCTTCTGTGTGTAATGACTTTTCATTACCTATAATTTTGATTGGCTGACTGTTATTAAATACTTCATCTGCTAAATAAGTTTTATCAAACACTTCAATCTTGATTGTTTCTTTAGTATCCCCAGTTAAGGCAGAATCCACTATAATGCTATTACCTGTAATACTGATAGATTCTTCTAGTGCAGAAACTTTAGCTTTGCTTATGAATATTTTTTCATCAGTTAAATCGCTATTGGAATCATCTGTTATCATCTCTAAATCTAATACGTCCTTCTTTGCATTAACAATGTTCGTCTTTTCAAAACTTGTTTTTTCATCAGAAAAGTTAGTTTGTTGCAAAGACTCACCAAGCTTGTGACCTTCAGTGCCTACTAACAAAATTTTTTGCTCATCATCAAGCTTTTCTTGACTAAAATCCGAACATCCTTCAAGTAAAGATACTAAGTAGTTGATTACTTCATCATCGTCATCAAAAAGTGTAAACTGCATGCCTTGCTTTTTGTCAGACTCATCTAGATTTTCTTTAGTAACAAAAACTCCACTTTGATGCAATAGTAACTCTTCAAGTTTACTACTAAACTCTTCACTTACTGCTATTCCTCCATCAACAACATCACATGATTGCTTAGAACTTATACCTAATAGGTCAATTCTAGCAAAATCTAACACATTGTTTGTCCTCCTTTCTATAAATTTCAATAAATTTATATTAATTTGATTTATTGACTATTCAACAAGCTCATCATCACCATCTTTTGTTATTACTAGTTCTTGATTTCTTTCCATCTCAAGAACAATTGCAACAATCTTTTGCTGAGCTTCTAATACTTCACTTAGTCTTACTCTGCCAAGCATATCCATTTCTTGCTCTACCATTTCACGTGCTCTTTCTGATACATTAGCATATACAAACTCTTTGACACCTTCAGCAGTAGACTTAAGGGCCATAGCAATATCTGCATTATCTGCACGCGTAAGAATAGTCTGTACATAACGCTGATCTAAAGTCATAATATCTTCGAATAAGAACATTCTCTTTCTTAGCTCTTCAGCTAACTCAGCATTAGTATATTCAATATCATTTAGCACTTTAACTTTTGCAACTCTATCCATAGATGAGAGCATCTCTGCTGCTATATTTAGACCAACAATATCTGTAGCATCACTTGGACCTAGTATATTGTCTATTCTCTTTTTAACTTCTGATTCAACTTGTTTCACAATGTCTGGTGAAATTCTACTCATTTTAGCAACTCGAGTAATTATATCTGCTTGTCTGTCTTCTTCAAATGTTGAAAGTATATTTGAACTTTGCTCTGTGTCCATAAAAGACAGAATTAATGCTACTGTTTGGTTTCTTTCAGCTTTAAGAAAGTATGCAACTTCATTATCATCAATATTTGATAAAAAGCCAAAAGGCTTCGTTCGTCTCATTGCACTCATTTTTCCAAGTATCTCCATACTTCGTTGAGCGCCTAGTGCCTCTGTTAAAACTTCTTTTGCATATTCTAGTCCGCCAGAACCACCCACATACCCTTCTGAAAGGCAAAGCTGGTAAAACTCTTGTAATACCTCCGACCTAACAGTTTGAGGAACCACTCTGCTTTCTGCGATATGATATGCTACCTTTTGTAGGTCTTTCTCACTTAAATTCCTCAGAATTTCTATTGAGTGCTCTTTTTCTAGTGATATGAGTAATATAGCTACTTTTTCCTCTGTTGTTAAATTTATATTACTACTCATCTATAATATCCTCCGGAAAAGGATTTTGCTTAGTGTCTTTACTTTCAAGCCAATAAGATATTATATCAGCAGCATTCTTTGGACTTGTTTCAACAATTTTTTGTATTTCTTTTCTTATAACTTGTTCTTCTCTTGATTTTTCTTGATCTTGCTCAAGTCTTTGTTTTTCCATTGCTGCTTGTAGCACTTGCTCTGTTAACTCTTCACGACTTCTCTCTCTTGGCTGTTGTGTTAGTGCAGCTTGTCCACCTGCTGAAACTACTATTTCTCCAGATTGTTTTGCTCTTCCCCTTCTTATGCTAATAAAGGCGATGAGAGTAAACACAAAAGCCAATACCGCTGCAACAATACCTATTAATGCTCTTTCAGAAAGTGGAAACTCAGTTTCTTCTATTTCAGCTAATGCTAGTGCATCTGCAATTTGCTGCTCTAGTTCTTGCTGAGCAGTAAAGTCCATCACTGAAGCATTTATGCTTATCACTTCAACACCTACAGCAGCTGCAGCAACTCTTCTAATATCTTCAAGTTCTGCTACTCCAAGTTCTGGGTCGTTGATAAGTAGAGATATTGATATGTCCTCTATTGTCCCTTGTGCTCTTTCAACTGTTTCTCTTAACTCATTAACTCTATAATTAACAACTGTTTGCACTCTCTCATTGAGACTATCACTGCCTGCTCCTTGATTAGTTGTTGAGTCTTCATATATTTCTGTCATCTCTTCAATGATTACAGCAATTCCTTCGTCGTCAATAACTGGGGAGTACTCAATTCTCTCGCTAGCAGTCCTATCAAAATCAATAATAGTAGAAACTGCTACTTTAAAATTATTAGCTCCAAATACAGGATCAAAAAGATATCTTATCTTGTCTCCTAGTTCTTCTTCAATTTGATTTTTGAAAGATCTTTGAGTGGAAGTTAGCGTTCCTAAAGCATCTTCTCTTGCAGCAGGTAGTAAATTATTCAAATTTGAATCAATAATTGCTAAATTTTCTGCACGAAGACCCGATATACTAGTTAGCATAAGTTTTTCTACAGCAAAAATCTGATCTTGTGATGGTCTAAAATTACCATCTAAACTTAAAACTACATTTGCACTTACTGGCTTAGACTCACTTCCAAACCTAAATGTGTCATCTGTGTCAATACTAATTGTTACAATTGCATCCTTTACACCTTGTAGTGATCTAATAGTGCTTCTTAGTCTATCTTGTAATTGATACACTAATAGAATATTCTTATCTTGGGTTGATGATGTCATGGATATACTATTGAGATACAAGTCATAATTAAGACCTGATTTAGGATAGCCTTGCATAGATAATTGCATTCTAGCATTCTCTTCTTGACTTTTCTCAACTAGGATTGTACCGCCATCTCTTGTTTGTGCTCTTATATTTAAATCTTGAAGTAGCGAAAGCACCTCTGCACTTTCGCTAATATCTAGACCAGTATATAAAACTGTATATTCTGTTGTAGTTAAAACCGCAGTCATAATACCTACAGCAATTAGACCCAAAATTGATAATAAGACAACTCTACGTTGAATTTTGCTATCAAGAGCGGACCATTTTTCTTTGATGTTTTGTACAATAGTGTTTACATTTTCTGGCATTATAATCTACCCAATCTGTTTTATAATTGCATTCTCATAATCTCATTGTAAGCATCAACAACTTTATTTCTTACTTGTAATGTAACTTGTAAATTCATTGCGTTTTTCTCTGTTTGAATCAAAAAATCTAGATAATGTTCGCTATCCCCAACTATAGTTTTATTAAGTGAATCATTCGCTGATTCGAGATTTTCTGTAAAATTATTCATAGCATTCTTTAGTTTATCACTAAACTGTTTATAATCTGCTTGATTTATACCACTAGCTTGATTTATTGTCCTTTGGGCTGAAACTGGACTGATTGGATTTATATTCATGATTTACTCCTCCTACCTAACAATCTCAAGTGATTTTGCAAACATAGACTTTGTAGTGTTAAGAACTGTCGTATTTGCTTCATATGCTCTAGAAGCTGCTAATAAGTCTAACATTTCTTCCGTCGTGTCTATATTTGGTAGTGAAATATAACCATCTTCTGTAGCAAGTGGATGATCTGGATCATACACTATCTTTGGAGGTCTATCGTCATTTAAGATATTAGTAACCTTAACTCCACTATTTTCTAGTGGACGACTAAATCTATCTAGAGAGGTGCTGAAATCACGATAGTTTTTGTTTTCGCCTAAAACAGCGACTTTTCTTTGATAAGGTGTGCCATCTTCTGTAAGTACAGTATCTGCATTAGCAATATTTTGTGATACTAATTCAATTCTTTTCTTCTGTGCGTATAAACCTGTTGCACTTATACCTAATGCTTTAATAAAACTCATATTTAATCACCCTTATCTTATTTATTAGAATCAATTACAATATTCATTAACTTAAGTTCTGCTTTAATGGCTTCAACAACTAAGTCATACTTCATTTTGTTTTCTGTCATTGCTACCATTTCTTTATCAATATCTACATTATTTCCACTCATATCTTCAGTTAAGCCCACTTTATTTCTTATTGTAAAATGATCAAAAGTGCTACTGAGCGGCCTAACGGCACTTGTGCCACTACTATCAACTGTTAAATGTCTTCTAAGCGTTTGCTCAAAGTCTATATCTTTAGCTTTATATCCAGGAGTTTCAATGTTAGCAATATTACCAGCAATAAGATCATTTCTTTTATTTAACCCTTGAGCACTCTTTGAAAGAAAGTTCAATCTCAAATCAAAATTGTTAAGCATATTCTACCTCCATTTTTACATTATTCCATTTTTTTCTTTATTTATCTTTTTATGAATAATATTACATTCATAAGCCACAAAAATACATATATAAAAATCACTTGTAAAAATAGGAATTTAAAGCTGTAGATTCTTGCATTTTGTGGAATATTTAGTTTGTTTTGATACTGTAGATAAGTTTACATTTGTGATAATTTATCTGCAAATAGATATTATTAATCTGCTGAATCCTTTTACTTTGTCAAACTCAATTTCTAGTATAAATTAAATGTTTCGATAATACAACATAAAATTCATCTTTTATTTCACATTTCTTTATATAATCTTTAAATAAAGCATTAAATAGCATGTGCCTATAATGTTTTATTAATTTTTATATGTTTTTTATTCTTTATTTTAACCTTTTTAATGCTAGAAAACAGAATAACACTTAAACTGCAGTAAATCTAGTTTAAAATAAAAAAAATATGCTACAAAGAGCATATTATACATTTGAGCCGCTAATGTTTCAGTTTTTCTGGATTAATGAAGTAAATATCACTTTTTTCATTACTCTTTACGCCTATAATCACTTCATTCACTTTTATTGCATTAATTTTCTCATCAAGCTCACCACTATAATCACTTAAATCTGCTTCTTGAACATCAAGAAGGTTAACAACACTATCTACAACTAAACCTAGATGTTTTTTACCAAGCTGTATAATAACAAAGCATGTTCTATCATCATACCCTTTTGTTTCAAAACCAAGTCTTCTTCTCATATCCATAATAGGAATAACTTGATCTCTTAAAGTAATAACCCCTTTAATATAATCAGGTTGATCGGGTACTCTTAATACTGCCTGAGCTTCAATTATTTGCCGAATATATGTTATATCAATTCCAAAAGTTAAATCACTTACTTTTACTAAAAGATTTTTACTGACATCTGCTGAGTCATATAGATATTTTAGTGCGTCCATTTTACTCCTCCTAAATTATAAAGAAAGTATTACTGACTATTATATCGGCAATACTTTGAGTTTCTTTAATAATTTCTAACAATTCCTAAGTTAACTTATTCGATCTTCTATATCAACAAGACTAGTTATCCTAATCCCAAAATTTTCATCTACTACAACAACTTCTCCAAAACCAATTAGTTTATTATTGACAAATATTTCTAAAGGCTCATCTATATATTTATCGAGTTCAATTACACTACCCTCGCCAAAGGACAATAATTCTCGTATAGTTTTTCTAGTTGATCCGAAAACAACAGTTAGATCTAGCATAACATCGAGAAGCATGTTCATTCTCTCAGGAATTTCCATATTTACATTAGCGTTTTGAATTGCAGATTCTCCTGAATCTTCTTGCATTACTTCAGAGCTAAAGCTTTCGACTTCTTCTACTTCATCTTTGAGATTAACATCTTCATTTATTGCTACTGAACTTACATCTTCTCCTGTATCAGCTAAAACTTCTAACTTGAATGCTTCTACAATATCTCTTACAGCATTTACAGAGTAGAGTTGCATGATATTACTCTCAAGCACCCCATCAATGGTCATATTAAATGCTATCTGTATAAAGTTTTCATTTAGGGTGTTATCATCAATGTTTTCCTGATCAAAAGACTGCCAAATATCTACTTCTGGTGGTCCTATATCTATTAATCTATTGAGCATTGTCGCCATGGAGGTTGTCGCCGAGCCAATCATTTGATTCATTGCCTCTGAAACAGCGCTTATTTCTATCTCATCTAGCTCAACTTTAATATTTGACCCATCTCCACCCATCATTATGTCTGATATCACAGACGCATCAGCAGTTTTTAAAAGTAAAAGGTTTTCACCATTAATTCCTTCTTTGAAACCAACCTTAAGAGCTACATAGGGGATTGCCATGTTTTCATAAATTTGTCCAATACTTGCAACAGTAACAACAGGTGTTGTTATCCTAACTCTTTTGTCTAAAATCATCGACAAAGTAGTCGCAGATGTTGCAATGAAAATATTAGCTGCTTCTCCTATAATATCTACTTCATCTTCAGATAAAAAATCACTTACTGGTTTCTCTCCAGAAGCAGCATTTTCTTCTTCCTGCATCTTTTTAAAATGCGCGTCAATTTGTTCTTGTGTCAGCATTTCATCAATCATAGCACATCACCCTTAAAATTCTTTAAATTCAATTATATTATATTCCTAGAGCTTTGTTAAGAGATTCTATTACTCTATCACTCTTAAATGGCTTTACAATAAAGTCTTTTGCTCCATTTTTAATTGCTTCCATTACCATTGCTTGTTGTCCCATTGCGCTACACATTACTACATTAGCCTTAGGGTTTTCTATCTTAATTCCTTTGAGTGCTTCAATACCGTCCATTATTGGCATGGTAATATCTAGAATTACTAAGTCAGGTGTTAACTCTTTATATGCCTCAATTGCTTCTTTCCCATTCTCAGCTTCTCCAATTACCTCAAACCCTTCTTTTACAAGCATTTTCTTTAACATCATCCTCATAAAAGCTGCATCATCTACTAATAAAACTGTTTTAGCCATGAAATATTCTCCTTCTAAAAGCATTAAATCGTATCAATTTTGCTTAAATTTCCTTCATAATATTTTATGTCAACTTCCATCCTTGTCAAGTCTAATGTCATTGTTCTACTAATAACTCCACCAACATCTTGAGAGATGATAGGAATTTTTAGTTCATCTAGTTTCTTTTGCACAATTGTCACATTAGAATTTCCAATATCATAAAATGAAATATGTGACGTTTTATAAAACATATTCGCACCACCAGCGATCTTTGCATTCAAGTAGTGTTTTTCAGCTCCAGCATCTCTTAACATTCTAATTAGCAAAGGTATTGCTGTGTCTGCAAACTTCATTTGATTATCATTATCTTGAAATAAACTACTACTTGGTAACAAAATGTGTGCAAGTCCACCTATGTTGTTCTTTATATCATAAATTGCTATGCCCACACAAGAGCCGAGCGCATAAGTTATTAATTTATCTGGTTTTTTTGCGATTTTTATGTCTGCAATGCCAACAATTAGATTCTTTTGCACCATCTGATCCCACCTTTGCTAAGTATTTATTTTTTCTTCTCTAAAATATCTACTACTTTTCTGGCGATATTACTTAATGGTTCTTGATAGTCTACTGCACCTAGTTCATATGCCACTTTAGGCATTCCATAAACAACACTACTACCTTTATCTTGTCCTATTGTGATTGCCCCATTTGACTTCATGTTGGCCAACCCTCTTGCTCCATCTTTACCCATTCCAGTTAAAATAACACCTATTGCATTTGATCTAACATGTTTAGCAACTGAATCAAATAAGACATCAACTGAAGGACAATGTCCATTTACTTTATTGTCTTCTGTTCCTTTTTCGGTTTTTATAATATATCTAGGACCAACTTTTTTCACTCTTATATGTACATTTCCAGGGGCTATAAAAGCTTTTCCTTTAGTTATTATATCTCCATCTTCTGCTTCTTTAACTTCAAGTCTACTTTCTGTATTCATTCTCTCTGCAAAAAGCTTTGAAAATATTGGCGGCATATGTTGTACAATTACTATACCCGGAACATTTTGATTAAGGCTTTTGAGCACTTCTGCTAAAGCGACCGTACCACCTGTCGAAGCTCCCATAGCTATTAATCTATATTTTGAATCATATGTAACACCATCTCCATCAACACTAACTTTTTCTAAATTTTTATGATGTGAGACATTAACGGTTGAAGCAATTTTAATCTTCACTATTAACTCTTTTATAAATGATTCAATGCTTCTCTCTTCGTTAGGCTTATGTACAAAGTCTACTGCCCCTGCATTTAATGCATCAAAAACACTACCATTTACCGCACTTACCATTACTATTGGTAGTGGATACTGTGGCATAAGTTTTTTCAAGAACTCGATTCCAGTCATCTTTGGCATCTCAACATCTAAGGTCATAACATCTGGTCTATGTTCTATTATGAGGTCTCTAGCCACATAAGCGTCTGAAGCAACTCCAACCACATCAATGCCTTCATCTTTTTCCAAATTCATTTTTAAAACATTAGCAAAAAATGTTGAATCTTCAACAATTAATACACGTATTTTTCTTTTAGTTTTCATAGGATCATTCTTTTCTATATATTGCTGGTTTGATGTATTTTAGTTTTGTTTTTCTTCTATCCAAGCTTTCGGAATGACTTATAAAAAGGTATCCTCCGTCTTCTAAAGCATCATAGAATTTCCTTACGATTCTGTGAGTTGTTTCATCGTTAAAATATATCATTACATTTCTACAAAATATAATGTGAAACTTTCTTTTAAAATTAAATCTACTCATCAAATTAAGTCTTCTATATATTACTTCTTTTTTAAGCACTTCTGAAATTCTATACTGATCATCACTAATTTTCTTAAAGTATTTATGTTGCCATGCAACAGGTAAGTTTTTAATATTATCTTTCTTATAGACTCCTTCTGTAGCTTTACTAAGTGCATCTTGTGATAAATCAGTAGCTAATATTTTAGTATCCCAAAAGAGTTTTTGGTTGCCAAAATACTGATCTAATGCCATTGCTATTGAATATGGTTCTTCCCCACTTGAACATCCAGCACTCCATATTCTAATATCTCTTTCTTCGTTATTTTCTGTAAAAAAAGGCAAAGCTTCTTTTACAAAGAAATCAAAATGTTTCT
This sequence comes from uncultured Clostridiaceae bacterium, assembly GCA_964546025.1. Classification (GTDB taxonomy): domain Bacteria; phylum Bacillota; class UBA994; order PWPR01; family PWPR01; genus PWPR01. Next base: position 11,086 of record CAZJHT010000014.1, on the reverse strand, counting down.
TTTCGCGGTAAAAATATGTATGATTAGTGGTTATTTTATCGACCAATTCACTGACCGCAAACCCAGATCTATCAGATATAAGATAATGAAAATAATCTTCAAAAGACTCAAAATTACCTTTTAGTAATACTGAGTTAAGACGACTTACCAATAGATTCTTTTTTTGCTCTGTTAAATTAATCCCAAAATTTATTCTTATATAATCTGAAAACTCCATAAATTCTTTGTCTCTTATATCCACTAAAACCATCTCCATATTTACTTGTTTTTATCGTGTAACTCAAGCGTACCCCCAATCACATGACTGAAGGTACGCTAGAATTAGCCATTAATTATTTATATTCATCTGTAATACTTGTATCTACAAACTTTACTAGTTCCTCACAATCAAGCAGTATAATCAACTTGTTGTTAACTCTTGCTATCCCTCTAATGTACTTATTTTGAATATTACTATCAAATTCAGGTGCATCTGAAATTTGATCATCAGCAATATCAAGCACATCAGAAACACTGTCAACTATTATTCCAATTGTATCTCCTGAGATTTCTAAAACAATGATACAAGTCCTATCATCATAAGGTCTTTCTTCTTTAAGAAACTTCAGTCTCATATCCATTATTGGAATAATTTCACCTCTTAGATTGATAACCCCTTTGATATAATCTGGTTGTTTAGGTACAATGGCAATTTCTTGCACACCAATGATTTGCTTAACATACTTGATCTCAAGTCCATAGCTATCTTCTTCAATTAGAAAAGTAAGGTTTTTGCCTTTTTGGGTATCAAATTCATTTGCTCCATTAGCTGTGCTCATATATTTGCCCCCTCTCTAATACTTTCCAAATTCAGAGTCATCTAACTTGATTTCTAACTCTTCTTTTTTCTTCTCTTTTTTACTTTTTTCTTTGTTAATTTTCTTTTCTTTTGACTCTACTTTTGCTTCAACTTTTGAACTGGCACCTTTAATTTTAAATTGTTGTACCAAGTTATTAAGCATTTCTGCTTGAGAAGCCATTTCTTCACTTGCTGAAGCACTTTCTTCTGCTGTAGCAGTATTTGACTGTGTAACCGCCGCTACTTGATTAATTCCATCATTTATTTGTGCAATAGCAGAAGCTTGCTCATTTGATGCATTTGAAATATCTTCTACTATTTCAACAGCTTCGCTTACACCTTTAACAATTTCTTCAAGTGCTTTTGCAGTTTCATTAGCTATAATAGTACCGCCATCAGCTCTCTTAATAGACTCATCAATCATCTCTGTAGTTTCTTTAGCTGCATTTGCACTTCTTGCTGCTAGACTTCTTACTTCTTCTGCTACTACAGCAAATCCTTTTCCATGTTCACCAGCTCTAGCTGCTTCTACTGCAGCATTAAGGGCTAAAATATTAGTTTGGAAAGCAATATCATCAATAACTTTAATAATCTTTGAGATATTACTAGAAGATTCATTAATATCTTTCATCGCTGCAAGCATATCATGCATTCTTTGATTTCCTTCATTCGCCATATCTCTTGCTTTTGAAGAAATTTCATTTGCTCTATTTGCATTAACCGCATTTTGTTTAGTTTGTTCTGCTACTTGTGTTATTGAAGCAGAAATTTCTTCTACAGAACTAGCTTGTTCAGTAGACCCCTGTGATAAGCTTTGGCTTGAGTCTGATACTTCATGAGCACCAGCACCCACTTGGTCTGCTACTACTTGAATTTCTCGTAAAACAATATTGAATTGATCAACTATGTAGTTCAAAGACTCCTTAATTGCATTAAAATCTCCGACATATTCTCTTTCAATGTTTACATCAAAGTTATTGTTAGCAAGCTCTGTTAATACCTCTGATATCTCACTTACATATCCACTTATTGAAGATGTTGTTTCATTTAGACTCTCTCCAATTTTTACAAAATTATCTCTTACTTCAGCAGTATCTTCATCACCTTCAGAAACCTCAAAAGAAGCATTTAAGTTACCCTTAGCTAGCTCTGAAAGGCTTACCATTAATTTTTCAACTTCAGCTTCTTGATATTCAGCTTGCTTAGTCTGTACTCTTTGAGCTCTTACAATATCAGTTTGATCTATGATAACTTCTAGAGCACCGATTATCTCGCCATCTCTATTTTTAAGAGGAACGCCTGTGTACTCTACTTCAAGGCTTTCTCCATGAGGCTTTGCTATTGTGTTCTTAACGTGTACTCCATCTTTAGTCATAGCTTGCCCACATGCACAGTCTTCTGTATTGCAATCTCCCATCTTAAAGAAGTCATAACACTTGCTTCCTAGAACCACTTCTGGATTAGTCTCAAGCATCTTTAAAGCAGAATCATTCATAAACTGTATTGTGAAATCTCTATCCATTATTATTGCTGGTACAGGAATGTTATTAATATGTCCAACAAATGTATCTGTTAAAGTATTAATACCGTTTATAAGATCTTTATATCCACCTTCAAACTTGTCTGCTTCTCCTCGCACATCAAGCTTTCCATCAATAGCTGAATCCACAAGACCGTTTGCTTCTCCAACTAATTGCTTAAGTGAATAAGCAACTCGGCGTAAACTTGCAGATAATACATCTTTATCAGATTTAGGTCTTATATCAATATCTAAATCACCTTTAGCAATTCTCTGTGCAGCTTCTACTTGCTCTTGAGTATTCTCTATCATTTTAGCAAATGCTTGCTTTAGTTTCCCTACTTCATCATTGCCTGCACCTGTTATTTTTACATCTACATCACCTACAGCAACTTTATCTGCTATTTCAGTTAGTTCGCCTACAGGCTTAGTTACCATTTTACTTAATATTACAAAGATACTAGCTGATACAACTAAAATGATTATTATTGTCATTAGTACAAAGAATGTAGTCATTCCTTGTGCAGCAGCAGTAATATCGCTCATTCGTACAACAATTCCAACACCCCATGGGTCAGAATTACCCACCTGCATTGGTACTATAGCTTTCCAACTTCCAATACCAGTAGCAAGTCCACGATCCTCAAAACTAATTGATTCGTTACTTTGAATAGCATTTACAACATTGGCATTATGTTGATCATCTAAGTCTAGAATGTTTGATCCTACTACTTCATCTCTTGGATGAGCCACAAAAAGCCCTTGATTGGACAAGACAAATGTATAAGTGCTTTCATATTGTCCTTTATTAAAGTCAATTGCGTTAATTTGATCTAATGCAATATCTATACCTACAACACCAATTATCTCTTCATTATCAATAATTGGGTATGTAATAGAAGTCATTAGAGTATCCCACCCATCAACTTCATATGTAAATGGCTCCAACATTGCCTCAGTTCCTGTCTCTTTAGATGCCAGGTAATAATCTGATGTATCATAGTCTTCTAATGCTTCTAAATAGACACTTCCATTAATTCTATACCAATATGGGACGAATCTTCCTGTATTATCATGTCCATTTGTATTTCTATAGTTACTGTCAAGACCATCAATAGCATTTGGCTCCCACGCAGTCCAAACACCTAAATAAGTTTGATTATCTCTCAAAGTATCTTCTAATAGTGAATTAAAAATAGCTCTTCTTTGATTTGCATTAAGCTCACCATATGCTTCAAAAATCTTCGCTAATGCTCTAACATCGTTATAAGCCTCATTAGCTGCATTTTGGACAACCATTGCATTTTCTCTTGCAATAGCTTCTGCTCCACCCTTAGCCGCCTCTAAGTCATTATTTCGCATAGTATTAATGACATACATAAAAGTCGCACCAATAATGACTGCGATTATAACGGAGATTACTAGACTAACTCTTGCACCAATTTTTAAATCTTTTATAAAGCTACCACCATCTCCATCTTTATCTTTTTTACCTTTTTGCTCTTCAATAATGTTATCATCCATTAAATCCATTTTATTACTCCTTTACGAATATATTTTAAAGTTTTATCCCTAAACCTTTAGACAATCTTTAGTCCACCTCCACACAAATTCAGTTTTATCAATTTAAAGTCTCAGCTGGGTCAACAATCATGCAGATGTTCCCATCACCTAAGAGAGCACATCCTGAAAGTCCCTTTACCTTTGAAATAAAGTTAGGAAACTTCTTAACAACTAGTTGATATTCACCTAAAACTTCATCTACCAATAAACAAGCACCTTTTTCATTATTCTCTAAGTAGACTAAAATTCCATCAAAAATACTTGAGTCATCTATTTCTCTACTTTTATAAGTACGTTTAATTTCTAGGCACTTATTTCCATACATAATCATTTGATGACCTTGTGGGTCTTTCACTAGATCATCCTTTTCTGCTTTTATTAGCTGATTTACTGAATTTATCGGAATACCATATTTCATTTTTCCTACTTCAACTAAAATACAATCTATAATAGCTAAAGTTAGCGGTATTCTTATTGTAATAGTCGTTCCTTTATGGACTTGACTTTCTACTTGAATTTTCCCACCGATTCGCTCAATGGCTTTTGCAACTACATCCATTCCTACTCCTCTACCAGAAAAGTCAGTCGCTTCTTCATTTGTAGAAAATCCTGGTTGGAATATAAACTCGTAAATTTCCTCGTCAGTATATGCCTCTCTCTCTTTGAAAAGCAACCCTCTTTGTTCAGCTTTCTCTAAAATCCGCTCTCTATTCATACCTTGACCATCGTCACGAATAATAATATGAACTTCTCCGCCTTCACGCTTTGCTTCTAGTTGAACTAGTCCTTTTTCGGGTTTATTGTTCTTGACTCTTTCTTCTGGCAACTCTATCCCATGATCAACTGCATTTCTAATTAAATGCATTAATGGGTCAGATATTTGCTCTATTATACTTTTATCAACTTCTGTATTTTGACCTATAAGTTCAAGTTCAACTTTTTTGTTGATCTTAATAGCCATGTCTCTAACAAGACGATTCATTTTAAGAAAAGTAAGTGCCAGTGGCACCATTCTAACTTCCATAACAACATCTTGCAGATCATTAACAACTTTTCTCATTTGCTTAACTGACTTATTAAAATTATCAAGTTCCAGACCGTTTAGATCAGGATTTCTTGAAACCATAGATTCTGCAACTACTAATTCAGATACTAGGTTCATCAATGAATCTAGCTTATCAACTTTTACGCTAATGAAGTTCTGCTCAGTTTGATTTTTTCTTACTGTCTTAGATTTTGCAGCCTTCCCCCTACTTACTTCAGCTTCTACTTGCTTTTCTTGTATACCAATAAGTTCTAAGTAAGCTTCTTTACCAATCTCATTAAGATTAAGTTGACTTATGAAGGGTGCTCTTGTAAAGAAATCAGATATTTCATCATATTTACTTTTAGAGCTAAAAACTAAAAAAAGTCCATTTAACTCTATTTCCCTATTAGATTCTAAGTTTTCTAAGTCACTTGGTGTTGATGCTACATCAATGCATAACTCTTCTAATTGATTAATCACACTAAATGCCCTAATATTGACCATTTCTGTGTCTTCTTCATAATATAAAGAGCATTCATAATAATGAGTATCATCCTCATTGATTAATCCTAATATTTCATCAGAATAATCTTGTGAAACCACACTACCAGTATTGCCAACTTTTTTAGAACTACTTGTTGACCCTTTCAAGCTATCTAGTTTGACTTTAATTTTAGTTACTAAAGCATCATTTGATGTGGTCTCTTCTTCTGCTTCAATCAGATCAAGTTCTCCTTTTATATAGTCAACAGTTTCAAGCACTAGATTAGTGATTTCTGCAAAGTCCATGTTTTGCGGCTTCTCAGCTCTGATATATTCAAAAAGATCTTCTAGGGCATGCGATGTTTTTGCAATACCATCATAATTCATCATCATAGAATTGCCTTTAATAGTATGCATAACTCTAAAAATCTCATCCATTGCAATATCAATTGAGTTATCTCTTTCACTTTCAATAATTTTGTTTTCCAATTGTTCAATTAAGCTTGATGTTTCATGGACAAACATTTCTGCCATTAATTGAAGTTCGTTGCTCACATTTATCAGCTCCTAAATGTAGATATAGCTACTTCACTAATAACTTTATCGGTTACATTAAAATAAAATTAAGTACTTTCTGAAACTTTTTTTCATTTTCCTTTGAATTAACAGAAAACATAGTCTAAAATACCAATGTTAAACATAATAAAATGTTCTTTCTTATACAAATAAATGAAGTTCTGCCGATATATATTATTGGAAATCATATTTTTGTTTAAAATGTTGTATTCTTTAAATAATTTTTATGTTTTAGTTAACATTATCTGCATTTCGATGATATAATACTGCATGTAACAGTTTTCTTAATTGTTGCTTGTAATTAGGAGGAAAATAATGAGATACGTCCCTATTCAAAGTGTGCGAGAAGGCTCTGTTTTAATGAAAACAATCTATGGATTACATGGTGAAGTTTTATTAAGAGCAGGAATTGAGCTGTCAAACAACTATATAAACAAGCTTAAAGGAATTGGCCTTAACGGTGTATATATACATGACGATATATCAAAAGATATAGAAGTTAAAAGCCTCATAAATGAGAGTTTAAAAAATCAAGCTGTTAAAGACATGAAAGATTCTTTTGTCTTTGCCGAAAAGGGATCTTATTCTAAAGCTGAATCAATAAAGGCTTTTAACAGAATTAGTGAAACTGTTTCATCATTTATTGATGAAATATCAAAGAATGATAACTTAATTATTAACATGATTGACCTTAAAGTTTTTGATGACTATACATTCTATCATTCAGTAAACGTAGCACTTTTAGCGATAGTTTTAGGCATGTCTCTAAACTTATCAAAAAAGAACATTCACGATTTAGGCATAGCTGCAATAATGCATGACATTGGAAAAGTCTTTATACCAATAGAGATTCTAAATAAAGATGGAAAACTGGAACAAAATGAATGGAATATAATTAAAAAGCATTCTAGAAATGGATATACATATTTAAGAGACAAATACCCCATTCCTTATAAATGTTATGAAGGAGTACTTCATCATCATGAGAGATGGGACGGAACAGGTTACCCCCTTGAGCTAAAAGCAAATCAAATATCACTCTTTGGTAGAATCATAGCTATTGCAGATGTATATGATGCTTTAATTTCTGATAGACCATATAGAAAAGGTTTTGCACCATATGAAGCGCTTGAGTACATTTTAGCTGGTGGGGACTCCATGTTTGACATGAACCTTGTTGAACAGTTCACTAAAAAAATTCAGCCTTATCCTGTTGGCTCAATCGTAACATTGTCAAATGGGTTTACAGCAATTGTAGTAGAGAATTTTGAAGGCAGAGGTACTAGACCTGTAGTAAGAGTTTTTAAAGATGAGAATAAGGAAATTGAACCATTCATCTTAGACTTATGGGATAAGTCTACTAGATCTATTACAGTTACAGGAATAATTGAGGATTATTAAGGAGAATACCAATGAGCATCATTAAGAAATATAATGCTAAGTATCAACCAGAGAAAAAAATAAAATATAGTATAGCAGGCATTACTTTTCCTGATGCAGAGATTGATGCAAAAGAAGACTTAATTAAACAGCAAAACCAGCTTGAGATTCACCTTGAAGAATTAGAAAAAACCAAGAATGAAATCCTCGATAATGCACGCCAAGAAGTAAATGGTATTATTAATAAAGCTAATAAAGATGCAAAAAAAATAAAAGAAGATTCCTATGCATCTGGTCATGATGATGGTTATATGAGAGGTTATGAAGAAGGCTTTGAAAAAGGTTATAACGAAAAACATCTTGAGCTAGAAAAAAATATTCAAGATATTAAAGACACAAAAGCAAAATATGAGAAAATTTATCAAAATTATTTATACCATGCTGAAGAAGATGTTTTAGAAATTGTTACTTCATTAACAGAAAGCATTATAGGAAAAGAACTATCTCAAGATAAATCACTAATAAACACACTTGTAATAGAAGCTATAGAAAAATGTGCTAAAAAAGACAAGATAGTAGCTAGAGTATCTGATGGCAATTACCCTATTGTTGAAGAGAGTAAAGATATAATAATCCAGAATATTTCGGGATTAGATTCACTTAAAGTTGTTAGTGACGACACTTTATCAAATGATGAGGTATTAATCGAAACCCCATATGGAGATATTTCTAGCAGTTTGGAAACAAAACTGGTTAATATTAAAAACTCTCTAATTAATATGCTTAAAGAATATAGAAAGAACTCATAGGGTGATTTTATGAGAAATAGAGTTGAAAAGTATTTAGAGGTAATAAAGAATACAAATAAAGTTGAGTATTATGGTAAAGTAAACAAAGTTGTTGGACTTACTATTGAATCAAAAGGGCCTGAAGTTAATATTGGTGAACTTTGCAATATTCAAACATCTGAAGGAAGCATAATTTCAGAAGTAGTAGGCTTTAATGATGATAATGTATTACTAATGCCACTTGGTGATATGAAAGGTGTTGGACCTGGTAATCGTGTTATCTCTAATAAAGAGACTCTGAAAATTAGAGTTGGTGAAGAGTTAATTGGCAGAGTAATTGATGGATTAGGAAACCCTATTGATGGCTTTTGCTTAGATAATTTAACCCATGCCTATGAGATTGAACGAGATGTTCCTCACCCGCTAATGAGAAGTAGAATTGAAGAGCCTATGTATTTAGGGATTAAAGCAGTTGATGGACTTTTAACTTTAGGAAAAGGTCAAAGAATAGGTGTTTTTGCAGGTAGCGGTGTAGGAAAATCTACTTTATTAGGTATGATTACTAGAAATGCTCAATCAGATATAAATGTTGTAGCTCTAATTGGTGAACGAGGGCGTGAAGTCAAAGAATTTCTTGAAAAGGACCTAGGACCTGAAGGTTTGGCAAGGTCTGTTGTGATAGTCGCGACTTCTGACCAACCAGCCTTAATAAGACTAAAAGCTGCTTTTACAGCAACAGTAATAGCTGAATATTTTAGAGACCAAGGCAAAGATGTTTTACTTATGATGGATTCACTAACGAGATTTGCAATGGCTCAAAGAGAGGTTGGGCTAGCATCTGGTGAACCTCCAATATCTAGAGGATACACTCCTTCTGTTTTTAGCATGCTTCCAAAGCTTTTAGAAAGAGCTGGGCAATCTGAAAAAGGATCTATTACTGGTATTTATACAGTATTAGTAGATGGAGACGACTTTAATGAACCGATAACTGATGCTGCTAGAGGGATTCTAGATGGACATATTATGCTATCAAGAAAACTTGCAAGCCAAAACCAATATCCAGCAATTAATGTTTTAGAAAGTGTTAGTAGGGTAATGAAAGATGTTGTTAGTCAAGACCATGTTGACCTAGCAGCTAAGTTCAAGTCAGTTTTAGCAAATTATAGAGATGCTGAAGATCTTATAAATATTGGTGCTTATGTAAAAGGCAGTAGTCCAAAAATTGATTATGCGATAAGTATTTATGATAATATGATAAATTTTTTAAAGCAAGATGTAAATAAGAAAAATGATCCACAAGAAACGCTTCAAACTTTAAGTAGTCTACTTTCAAATTAGAGGAGGATATGCTAGACTAATAGCGCACTTATGAAAAAATATAAATTTGGCTTACAGCCTCTACTAAATCTTAAAGAACAAACTGAAGATCTACTTAAGACAAAACTATCTCATCAAAGAAAATTAGAAAGAGAAATTGAGCAAAATATAAGTGAGATAGAATTGAAAAAAGCTAATGATATTAAAGAATTTGAAACCTCTTTATCAAGCACTTCTAACTTTTATAATGTTACCTCTTTTTATGGGTATCTAGATTCGTTAAATAAGCGAATAAAAGATTATGAGTTAGAATTAACAAAGATTGAGTATAATATTAGAAAAATCACAAAGGAATTACAAGGTGCAAGTAAAGAAAAAAAAGTGTTGGCAAAGCTCAAAGAAAAAGAGTTTGAAGAGTATAAGTACGAAGTTAACCTAGAAGAATATAACGAAAATGATCAGAAAAATAGTTATAATTATTATAGCGATAACCTAAATCAGTAAAGGATGACGCCGTATGAGCGATGTATTGTCTCAAAAAGAAATAGATGCCCTGCTTAGAAATATAAGTCAAGGCGAAGAAATTGAAGATTCCTTAAGTAAAGAGGATGAAATTACTAAATACGACTTTAGAAGACCTTATAAGTTTTCTAGAGATCATATTAGAACATTTGAAATAATTCACGATAATTTCGCAAAAGCTGTAGCTCCTTTGCTTACAAGACACTTGAGAACTAGTTTCCAATTAGAAGTAGTAAGTATAGAGGCACTGTCTTTTGTCGATTTTAATCGCTCTATTACAAACCCTTCAATTATCGCTATTACTGAGATGGCCCCTCTTAAAGGATCTATTGTACTAAATATGCCTCCTTCTATTGCTTATGCAATGGTTGATAGACTACTTGGAGGTACTAGGAGTGAGGTAGCTTACTCAAACACCTTTACCACTATTGAGCTTTCAACTATTAATGGAATGTTAAAGCAGGTTGTAGCTCAATTGCAAGAACCTTGGGAAAATGTTATTCAGTTAAATCCTTTTATTGAAAGAGTAGAAACAGACCCAGAATTTTCACAAATTGCATCGCCAAATGAAATGATTATGTTAATCACATTTCAAGCTAGTATAGACCGAGTAGAAGACTTTATAACACTTTGTTATCCACATATGGTTATAGAGCCAATCATGTCCAGACTAAATGCAAGACTTTGGTATGGTTCAGATGATAAAAAAGCAACAACTCATGATAATAGAGAAATCGTTGCAGATATAATAAATAGAACCCATGTAGACTTAGAAGTTGTTCTAGGTAATACAGATGTAAGTTATAGAGATGTACTTAATCTTGAAGAGGGAGACATCATAAAGCTTGACTCTAAAGTTGATGAGAAACTACCTATTTACATTGACAAGTTTTTGAAGTTTTTCGGAAGCCCTGGGACTTTAGAAGGATTTAATGCGGTTCAAATTGATGGCTTATACCGTGGAAGTGACGACAACGAGGATGTTTAGAACATCCTCGTTTTTTTATCTCTTATTTTATCCTAGATTGCAAGAATAAGTTAGCCACTATAATAAATAATCATATTCTCTCAGT
>CAZJHT010000013.1:0-47917 GCA_964546025.1 uncultured Clostridiaceae bacterium | reverse complement strand
AATTACTCTTGTGAAAGGATTTCTTAATGTACACAAAATATTTTACACTACCTTTTCTATTTGTGCCAGGCATGGCGCTGATCTAACTGGTGAAAAATTAGAGTATTATCCTGGGAAACCCTGCCCATATATCCAAAAGATTTGGTCGAAAATATTTTACACTACCAGGGAAATAATTTGTTAAGAGTTATTTCTCTACTCTATTTCCTTAGGTGTTATGAAAATGGTTTTCTGGTCTGTGTAAAATACTTGCCCAGGATGAGCACCTTTTTGTTTAAAAACATTTTTGACCTCGGTGTAGTCTACTGGAACGTTTGAGGATTTATTAGCTTTTGAGTAGAAAGCTGCTAAATTTGCCGCATAAAGCAATGTTTCATCATCAACCTCTAAGCCATTACTTCTGATTACAACATGTGATCCAGGAATGTCTTTTGTATGAAGCCAAATATCTTCTTTATTTGCTTTTCTTAACGTTAAATAATCATTTTGTTTATTATTTCTTCCAACTTCAACTGTAAAACCATTTTTACTAAAAGTTCTTGGCTCGCTACTTTTACTTTCATGAGGTTTATTTTGAGACGTCTTTGTGCTCTTCTCTTTAATATACTTGCTATCTATTAGCTCTTTTTCTATTTCACTTAAAGCAAAAATATCATCGCACAACTCAATACTTTGCGATATAGATTCTAGATAATCAAGTTCTGACTCATGTTTTTTTATAAACTTTACAAGCATTTTTTGCGTGCGGATTGCCTTTTCGTACTTTTTATAAAACTCTTTTAAGTTTCTCTGAGGAGACTTATTTGGGTTTAACTCAATTGTAATCTCAGGCATACTTTCATCATAATAATCTATGACTGTGACTTCTTTTTCACCTTCCTGAATTTGATAGAGGTTAGCTTTTATTAAATCTGCTTTCTGCTTATACTCATCTGCTTTTAAAGAATCATAGTATTGCTTTTTTTGCTTATAAAGGATTTTATCTACTTTTTTGATTTCACTCCTTACTACACTAAGTAGCGAAATTTTCTTAGTATTAAGAATCTTATCCTCTAGTTTTTTCTTGTAGAAGGAATCAAAAGCGTTATTAATTGAGCCAAACTCTTCAAATGAGTTACTTAGATGAGTATATTTAAGAGCTCCACAATATGACTTATGTTTTACATAGGTTATACTAGGTTCAAACACTTTATTTGCAACTATCTTTCTTAGCTCTTCTAAACTTTTATCAAATGTATTAAACCTAAATAATAATTCTTTAGCAATAAAAGGGCTAATCCCTTCATAATAACTAACAAAATCTCTTTGAGGATCACTTATTTTGAATTTTCCATCATCAAAGATGTCAATTTTATCAGAAGGAGGAGCTTGATAAGTCAAACCAGGCAAAATTTGTCGCACGCTGCTCATTCCAAAAGGAACCCTAGTTACAGCATCTATAATTTTCTTATTAGATTCCTCAAGTAAAATTATATTACTATGTTTACCCATCAGCTCAACTAATAAAGACTTCAGTGTTAAATTGCCTAGCTCGTCTCTACTCTCGATAATAATTTCCATAACTCTTTCTAATCCAGGTTGTTTAATATCTATAACCCTTCCACCATCTATATGCTTTCTAAGTAACATGCAAAACATTGGTGCTTTGTATGGATTATCAAATGACTCTTTTGTAATATGTACTCTATAGTCTTCTGCATTACTATTAACTAATAGTTTAAAGTTTTCACCTTTGTTGTATAAGTTAATAATAAGTTGTTCTTTTGATGGTTGATATGATTTTTGCACTCTGCTTCCGATTAACAATTCTTTTAACTCTTCTTTTATTGCATAAAGAGATAAACCATCAACTGCCATAATATCACGTCCTTTGGTTTTATACCTAACTATATTATTTTAGCATATATAATGATTACTATGCTAGTAAAGGCAAATCTAACTGGTAAGACTTACATTACTAGTGTATAATAATTGCAAATTGAAAGATAGGGGTTAAGATATGCTACAAAGTATGACGGGATATGGAAGCTCAACTTTACTTATAGGCAATAGAGATTTTAGCTTTGAAATAAAAGGAGTTAATAATAGATATTTAGATGTAAGGGTACATCTGCCAAGAGATTATTATAAACTTGAAAATGATATAAAAGAAAAAATCAGCTCTTATGTAAACAGAGGCAAGGTAGATTTATATATAAATTATAAGACTTTACCAGAAGCAAGCTCAAAAGTAGATATAGATAAAGCGCTAGTAAAAGAGTATTATGGTGCAATACAAAATATAGCAGATGACTTTGATTATGATGATGACATTAGTTTACAGTTTATATTAAGTCAGCCAAATGTAATGACTCTAATAGAGCCTGAAATAGAGCTTGAAGAAGAGAAGGTCCATATTATCAACGCAGTTGCATTAGCTTGTGAAGAGTTTGTGCAAATGAGAGAGAATGAAGCTACCAACTTAATTAAATCTATTAAAGGACAATTGGATAGTTTAAGCACAGAGGTTGATAAAGTAGAAAAGAGATCAAGTTTAATAGTAGATGAATATAAGCAAAAGCTAGAGCAAAGAATAAAAGAGTTACTATCTGATAGCGTTGAAGTTGATCAAGATAGGCTAGCAAATGAAGTCGCATATTATGCAGATAAAGCAGGTATAGACGAAGAGATTGTACGCGTACATAGCCATGTAGATCAGTTTAATAAAATACTCAAAGAGGATAATAAGATAGGTAGAAAACTAGATTTCTTAGTTCAAGAGTTTAATAGAGAAATTAATACAATTGGTTCAAAATCATCTGATGTGACTATTACTAATTCAGTAGTAGAGATGAAATCAATTATCGAAAAAATTAGAGAACAAGTACAGAATTTAGAATAGGTGATATTATGCAAGGTGTTTTATTAGTTGTATGTGGACCTTCTGGCGTAGGTAAAGGAACAATAAATAAAAAGTTACTAGATAGTCAAGATAATTTAATAAATTCAGTTTCTGCGACTACAAGAGTTCCTAGAAATAACGAAATTGAGGGAAAAGACTATTATTATATAAGTGAAGAAAATTTTCTACAGATGCTAAAGAATGATGAGTTCCTTGAATGGGCAAAGGTTCATGGCTATTATTATGGAACACCTAAAAAACCAGTATTTAAAGCTCTTAAAAATGGGTTTAATGTTCTTCTTGAGATAGATGTGCAAGGAGCTTTACAGATAAAAGATAGCTATTCAAGATCTATTCTTATCTTTTTAAAACCGCCAACTATGGAGGAGTTAGAAAGACGTCTTCGTCTAAGAGGTACAGAAGATGAAGATGAGATTAAAAGAAGGTTAAAGACAGCAGAATGGGAAATGACTATGATTCATAAATTTGATTATGATATAATAAATGATAAGGTAGATGATACTTATCAGAAAGTTTTAGATATTTTAGCAGAACATAAAGAATATAATAAGAGGTGTAGAGAATGTTAATCAAACCATCCATAGATAGTTTGCTTGAAAAAGTTGAGAATAAGTATGCATTAGTAGTGTTATCAGCCGCACGAGCTAGACAAATTAGAGAAGCTTTATTAGCAATTGATCCTGACGAAGTTAACGATGAAGATATAAAGTTGCTAAAAGAAGTGTCTATTGCTCTAGAAGAAATTGATAGTGGCAAGGTTGATTTTGAGTTTATAGAGAATTACGCAAGAAAAATATATCAAGAGCAAAAAGAAAGTGAGCGCTTGGATTCTGCTGATGAAGATTCCGAGGAAAGCGTTGATAAAGAAGATACTAAAGAGTAAATAATTAAGGCATGGCTTGTCCATGCCTTACTAGCGTTATTAAAGGGTGGTGTGTAAATGAACATAGCGAAAATAATAATTAGTTTAAGTCATAGTGACATTGATAAAGTCTATGATTACAAGATACCCAGTGAGTTTAATAATTTAGCTATAGGTATGGAAGTAGAGATACCCTTTGGTAATCAGATAATAACTGGTTTTGTTGTTGACATAACAAAAGAATCAAAAATAGAAGAGGACAGATTAAAAGAAATAAAAAACATACTACATAATGGCGAGGTTTTTTTACACCCTGATCAGACTGATCTTGCCAGTAAAGTAGCAAGATACTATTTACATACATTGACGTCAGCTATGAATAGTATGATTCCTGGCGGCCTTACTGGATTTAGTAGAACACTAAAAAAGAAGAAAAGAACATATCTATCAATTAATCCAGGAGCAGATTTGACTAGTATACGCAGTAATGCTTATAAGCAAATGGAAGTTATTGAAGTATTGCAAGAAGAGAAAAGAATAGAAATTAGTAAACTAAAAATTAAGGCAAACTTAAATAATAACCAAGTTATAAACACACTCATTGATAAAGGTATTGTGCAAACTGAAATAGTAGATACATATCGAAAGCCAATGCAAAGTCAAGTAACTGTAAAAGAAGAAGACTATGAGCTAAATTATGAACAAAATGAAGCAATTGATAAAATATTCAGTTTAATCATAAATAATAAGTATAAAGAAGTGTTGTTACATGGAGTTACTGGTAGTGGAAAGACAGATGTGTATATAAACGCTATTAAGAAATGCCTAAGTATTAACAAAACTGCAATACTACTTGTTCCAGAAATAGCTCTCACATCACAAATTGTATCAAGGTTACGTAAACATTTTTCAGGTAATATCGCAATTATGCACAGCTCCTTAAGTCAAGGGGAAAGATATGATGAGTGGAGAAGAATCTTTAATGGTGAAATAGATATTGTAGTGGGTGCTAGAAGTGCAATTTTTGCTCCTCTTAAAAATATAGGGGTAATTATAATTGATGAAGAACATGAACAAACATATAAACAAGATTCAAGACTTAGATATGATGCACGTAAAGTAGCTAGTTGGCGGGCATTAGACCATGACGCTGTAGTAATATTAGGTAGTGCTACTCCTTCACTTACTTCATACTATAAATCACAAATAGGTGAAATAGAATTAGTAGAGTTAAAGAAAAGAGTTAAACAACTGCCTTTACCAGCTTTTCATGTAGTTGACATGAAACAAGAGTATAAGAGTGGAAATGTTAGTCTAATTAGTTCTTTACTTGAAGAAAAATTAGATTATGAACTTAGTGGCGGTTCAAGAAAAGCAATAATTTTGCTAAATAGAAGGGGTTTTGGGTATCAACTAGTGTGTCAAGGATGCGGGCAAACCATAAAGTGTCCTAATTGCGATATTACTCTGACATATCACAAAACTCACAATGCATTAAGATGCCACTACTGTGAATATCACATGCCATTTACTACAGTATGTAGTGAATGTGGAGATGAAATCATTGCTTTAGGCGAAGGTATTCAAAAAGTACATGAACTTTTAGTTGAGAGATTTCCTGATACAGATGTGATTAGAATGGACTCTGATACAACAAAAGTAAAGAATGCACATATAAAGTTACTTGATAAATTTAAAAAATCAAAGAGGGCTATTTTACTAGGTACACAGATGATAGCTAAAGGATTAGATATACCAGATGTTAATTTAGTAGGAATTATTAATGCTGATACTTCACTTAACTTGCCTGAATATACTGCTGATGAAAAAACTTTCCAACTAATAACTCAAGTTGCTGGAAGAGCTGGCAGAGGAGATAGGTATGGCGAAGTAGTTGTCCAAACATTTAATCCCGATAGTGTTAGTATAAAGCTCGGATGTAGTCAAAATTATAATGATTTTTATAAGATGGAAATAAGACATAGAGAAAAAATGCAATATCCCCCTTTCAGTCAATTATTAAGGGTTATTGCTTACCATAAAGAAGAGAAAGTCGCTTTTCGTGCAGTTAAATTTATAGAAAATGAACTGAATAAAATGGATAGAGGTAAGTTCAGAATCCTAGGACCATCACCTGCTCCAATTAATAAATTGAGAAATCAGTATAGATGGCATATAATAATAAAGGTAGTGGATAATAATAATTTAGTATTAAAAGAAAAACTCTTTAGCATTTGTCAAGAACTAAGAGAAAGAGGGCAAAGCTTAGAAGAGAAGCTAACTGTTATTATTGACGTAGACCCAGAAAGTGTAATGTAATTTAGGAGTGAAATTATGGCATATAGAAATATAAGAAAAGATAATGATCCAGTTTTAAGGCTAAAGGCCAAGCAAGTTAATAAGTATGGAAACTGGTTGACAAAGCTTTTAGATGATATGGTTGAAACCATGGACTTGGCTAATGGAATTGGTCTTGCAGCACCTCAAATAGGAATTAGTAAACGAATTATTGTAATAAGACTTGAAGAAGACTTATATAGACTAATCAATCCTGAAGTTGTAAGTGAAGAAGGGAAAGTCACAGAAATAGAGGGTTGCTTAAGTGTTCCAGGAATGCTGGGTACAGTTGAAAGAGCAGAGAAAATTAAGGTTATAGCAAATGATGAAGAGGGTAAGGAAATAGAGATAAGTGCAGAAGGGATACTATCAATTGTATTGCAACATGAGATAGATCATTTAGAGGGCATTTTATTCACAGATATCGCTAAAAAAGTGTTTGATGAGTCTGAGTTAGAAGACGATGAAGTATCAAATAAAGTTATTAATCCAGAACTGATGATGGAAGAGGATAACTAATGAGAATTGTTTTTATGGGTACTCCTGATTTTGCAGTGCCTACATTAAGAAAACTTATCAAGAATTATGAAGTTAGCTTAGTAATTACACAACCAGATAGACCACAAGGTAGGGGCAGAAAAATTATGCCTTCACCCATAAAGAAATTTGCTGTTGCTAATAATATTGAAGTATATCAACCAGAGAATATCAACAATGATGAGAGTCTAGATAAGTTGAGAGAAGTTAATGCAGATTTTCATATTATTGTTGCATATGGTCAAATTGTTTCAAAAGAGGTGCTTAACACCCCAAATATAGAAACAATAAATGTCCATGCATCTTTATTGCCCGAGTATAGAGGTGGAGCACCTATTCATAGAGCCCTTATAGATGGCAAGAGCAAAACAGGTGTGACAACTATGATAGTAAAGTCTAAATTAGACAGCGGTCCAATTCTATTACAAGAAGAAGTCCTTATCACTGAAGAGATGACAACAGGATCTTTACATGATATTTTATCTGAAAAAGGAGCTAGGCTTTTAATCAGGACACTTGACAGTTATGATGAAATAGTTCCTAAGGAGCAGGATCATGAGAAGCATACGTATGCAAAGCTAATAGAATCTGAAGATAGATTAATTAACTGGAGTAAATCAAGTAGAGAAGTGTCAGACTTGATTAGAGGATTAAATCCTTGGCCACTTGCGCATACTTTTTACAACAGTAAACGACTTATCATTTATGATGCAAGTTTAGTTGAGGGGTCTGCTGGTCAACCTAGTGAAATAGTGAAAATTAACGATCAGGGAATAATTGTTAGCACTGGAGAAGGTAATATTTTAGTAAAAACTGTTAAACCTCAAGGAAAGAGAAAAATGAGTGCAGTTGATTTTGTACATGGTTACCAGATTAATGTTGGTGACACTTTTAATTATGGGAAGGTGAAATGAATGTATTTTAGTTCGTATATGATATATATTTTGCCAGCATTGCTGCTATCTCTTTATGCACAGTCAAAGGTTAAGAAAGCTTATGAGGTTTACTCAAGGGTATATTCACAGTCTAATTTAACTGGTGCTGATGTAGCTAGGAGAATGTTGCAAAATGCAGGGATTACAGATGTTAGTGTAGGGAGAGTAGCTGGTCATTTAACGGATCACTATGATCCAAGGAAAAAGCAAGTAAATTTATCAAATGACGTTTTTTCAGGAAGTACAATTGCATCATTTGGAATTGCTGCTCATGAGGCTGGTCATGTGTTGCAACATTATGAAGGTTATGGACCTATAAAATTAAGGAATGCTATTGTGCCTGTCGTTCAATTAAGTTCTTCAGCAGCTATCCCTTTATTCTTTTTAGGTATGCTCATGAACGCTGGAACTTTTATGACTTTAGGTATCTGGCTTTTCTCAGGAGTAGTAATTTTTCACTTAATCACACTACCAGTAGAGTTTGATGCTAGCAAAAGAGCAGTAAGTGTTTTAGAGGGAGATAATTACATGACTCAGTCTGAAATCCATGGTGTAAAAAAAGTATTAAATGCTGCTGCCTTAACTTATGTTGCATCTGCCATTATGGCTGCAATGCAATTGCTAAGGTTAGTTGCTATGTCAAGAAGGCGTTAATATGAATATGAGAAGATTGGTTTTTGATGTGTTGCTGTATTCAGAACAGCAACACATTTTTGTGAATTCATTCCTAAAAGAGAATATAGAGTTTGAAAAACTGAGTGTATCAGATCAAAAATTAGCGTATAAAATTATATATGGAGTTTTACAAAATAAGTTGTTGTTAGACTATCAGTTAAATCAGTTCTTAAGCAAGCCAAGAAAGTTAAATAAGAAGGTAAGAATAATATTGCAAATGGCTGCCTATCAGTCAATATTCCTTGATAGAATTCCAGATCATGCAATATGTTCTGAATCTGTCAATTTAGCAAAAATACTAAAGTTGGGAAAACTATCAGGGTTAGTAAATGCTGTTTCAAGAAAACTTCTTGAAATTGATAAGAGTAATCTCTTGTTGCCAAGTAAGAGTGATATGTCAGAATACTTATCAGTTAAATATTCACATCCTAAGTGGTTAGTTAAGCGATGGATAGGGCAAAGAGGTGTAGAAAACACTGAAAGCATACTTGCTGCAAATAATAGCACGCAAGGAACGACAATTAGAATTAATCCTTCAAAAATATCTTTAGATGAAGTAAAATATGAGTTAGACAAATTAAATATCAAGTATAGTGAAGTTAAATTAACAAAAGATTTAGCTTTAGAAGTTGAAGCAGGTGATATCTTTAAGACTGCAATTTTTAAAGATGGAATGATCTCTATCCAAGATCA
Organism: uncultured Clostridiaceae bacterium; assembly: GCA_964546025.1. GTDB lineage: Bacteria > Bacillota > UBA994 > PWPR01 > PWPR01 > PWPR01. The sequence continues at coordinate 38,976 of CAZJHT010000013.1, read as the reverse complement.
AGGATCTATAAAAGCATGCTTAGAGCTTGAACTTGATGAAGGAGTAAAGATTTTAGACATGTGTAGTGCTCCTGGAGGAAAAACCGCATTAATAGGTAACCTCACTAATAATAATAGTGAAATAATTGCGGTTGATGTTAATCCAAATAGACTAAAAGAAGTTAGTGAAACTTGCTATCGTATGGGCGCTAAAAATGTTAAGGCTGTTGTAAAAGATGCTAGAGAAATAAAGCAGAGTGATTATGGAAAGTTTGATAGAATTTTACTTGATGCACCTTGTACAGGTCTTGGTACTATAAGAACAAAGCCTGAAATACGTTGGTATAGAGAAGAGAAGGATATCTATAGAGCTTCAAAATTACAGTTAGAACTGTTTAAAAATGGACTAAGTTTGCTAAAGGAAAATGGGATTTTAGTTTATGTGACTTGTTCAAATGAGTATGAAGAAACAGAAGGGATTATCGACCAAGTGAAAGATATAAGAGTTATGAATATGACTCAGTTATATCCAAATTGCTATGATTCAGAGGGATTCTTTATAGCAAAAATAAAACATAAAGAGGGAGTATAGTGAAAAAAGATTTATTATCATTAAGTAAAGATGATTTAATAGGATTATTAAAACAATATAGTGAACCAAAGTTTAGAGCTAAACAACTTAGGGATTGGTTAGTTAAAAGATCAACGTCAGATTTTGATGACATGCTAAATATACCTAAAGATTTAAGAGATGTTTTACAAAGAGAGTATGAAGCATATCCTTTAAAAGTAGAAGATGTTCAATACTCTGAAGATGGAACAATTAAGTTTGCTTCTAGAACATTAGATGATGAGATAATTGAAACTGTTGTCATGAAATATCATTATGGTTATAGTGTTTGCGTATCAAGTCAAATAGGATGTGCGATGGAATGTGTCTTTTGTGCTTCAGCAAAAGGTGGACTTGTAAGAAATTTAACAGAAAATGAAATTTTAGCACAAATACTACTTGCTCAACAGTTAGTGAATGATAGAGTTGGCCATGTAGTGTTTATGGGTATGGGAGAGCCGCTTAATAATTATGCAAACCTAGTTAAATTTTTAGAACAATGCAGAGATGAAGATTGGGGCTTAGTAATTGGTATGCGTAATATTACAATCTCCACAAGTGGTCTTGTTCCACAAATAAGAAAACTAGCAGATGAAGGTCTCCAAGTTACTCTAGCAGTTTCTTTGCATGCTTCTAATGATAAAATAAGAAAAAGATTACTACCAATAGCAAGCAAGTATTCAATGAGAGATATCTTTGATGCAGGAAGATATTATACAGAAAAGACTGGCAGAAGAGTCACATATGAGTATTTATTAATTAAGGATATGAATTCAAGTGATTCAGATGCTAGCGAATTAGCAAAGCTACTAAAAAAACACATTGCTCATATCAACTTAATACCATATAACCCTGTTGAATTTTTGCCATGGGAAGCACCAAGCAATGAGCAGGTTAATAAGTTTGCTAATATGATTAAAAGCGCAGGTATTAGTGTAACAATTAGAAGAGAGTTAGGGTCAGATATTGATGCTGCTTGTGGTCAATTAAGAAATAAAAAGTTGTCAAAGTAAGGAGTTGTATTTATGATCTCGAAAATATTAAAGCGAACAGCAAAAGGGCTTGTAAGAAAAAGAAATGAAGATAATATAACGGTTTTTGACTTCATCTTTAAAGGTGAAGATTGGAAATGCTTAGCTGTTGCTGATGGTATTGGAGGCCATAATGCAGGAGATTTAGCAAGTGCAATTGCAATTGACATTTTGCAAAAAATTTTGCAAAAGCCTAATGAAGATTATGAAATTACAAGTTTAATCAAAGAAATAATAAACCAAATGAACGACACTATATATGAAAGATCAAAAGAAGATCCAGATTATGATGGTATGGGTACTACTTTAACTATGGCATTGATAAATCGTGATAATTTACATGTAGGACATGTTGGCGACAGTCGTGCGTATTTATTGAGAGATAATAACTTAGAGAGACTTACACAGGATCACTCAATAGTTGGAGAGTTAGTTAGAAGTGGGCAAATTACAAAAGAAGAAGCTATGAAGCATCCTCGCAAGAACTTAATATTGCAAGCTATCGGTTTAGAGGAAGATCTCCAAATTGATTATAGACTAGTGAATCTCTCAAATGGAGATTATATAATCTTATGTACAGATGGGTTAAGCGATTTACTAAGTGACGATGAAATTTCAGATGTAATTTTGAATTTTGGAGAAGAAAATGCATTGGATATATATGTAGATCTAATAGTGGAGAGAGGAGCCCATGATAACTATAGTATAATTATCGCTAAATGGCTTGGAGGTGACCAATAATGCAGCTAATAAACACCATATTAAATGATAGATATTTAGTGTTAGAAAAAATTGGAAGTGGTGGAATGGCTACTGTATTCAAAGCTAAAGATAATCTACTTGATAGAGTAGTAGCTGTAAAAGTACTGAATCAAAATCATTTAGATGATGAAGACACTATTAGGAAGTTCAGAAGAGAAGCAAGGGCGGCGGGTTCTTTGTCACATTTTAATATAGTAGGGGTATTTGATGTAGGTCAGCACGAGGATACTCATTATATTGTTATGGAGTTAGCAGAAGGAAATACTCTGAAAGACTATATAACTGCTAAAGGAAAAGTTGAGGAAAGTAAAGCTATTGATATTGTTTTGCAGATATGCGACGCTTTAATTCATGCTCACGAAAATGGAGTTATTCATAGGGATATTAAGCCTCAGAACATTATTTTATCTAAAGAAGGAAAAGCTAAGGTGGCTGACTTTGGAATAGCTAGGGCTGTTAGTTCTGATACACTTACTAAAACAGAGGATATTTATGGATCTGTAAGATATTTTTCGCCTGAGCAAGCTAGTGGAAATGAAGTAGATTTTAGAACTGATCAATACAGCTTAGGAATAGTGTTGTTTGAAATGTTAACTGGACAGCTTCCATTTAAGGGCGAGACTCCTATAGAATGGGCTTTGAAACATATTAATGATAAACCTGCGTCTATAAAGGATATATTGCCTGATATAAACAAGGATTTATCAGATATTGTAATGAAAACTTTACAAAAAGAGCCAAATAACAGATTTAACAGTATTGAAGAATTTGCATACAATCTAAAGAAATACAGAGAAGGGATTCCAGTAAAACTAACTATGCCAAAAAAAAGAACGTCTACAACACAAAATAAAAACAGTAAGAAAAAATTACTTAATACTCAGCAAAAGATTGTATTTGCATTAATTCTAGTAGCTTTTATAGGTGTTGGTGCATACTTAGGAATTCAGTGGCTAAATGATTATTTAACCGTGCCTGAAGTTTATGTACCTGACTTAGTTGGTGAGTACTATGAAGATGCAGTTGTAAGACTGCAAGAGCTTGGTTTAGATATAGAAACAACAATAAGTCAAAACCATCCGACTATTCCAGAAGACCATATTATAAGGCAAAGGCCAGAAGCAGGAGTTCTTGTGAAAGAGGGGCGATTGATTACTCTCACTATATCAGAGGGAGTTGGATTTCAAAGAATACCTGAAATTATCACTTTTTCTTTGTCAGATGCAGAAGCAGCATTGCAAAGGTTAGGTTTTGAAATTGGTGAAATAAGGGAAGAGTATCATGATGATATATCTGAAGGAAGTGTTATTGACATTAATCCAAGGCCAGGTACTGAAGTTAAAGCCGGTACCGAGGTAGCTTTGATCATAAGCTTAGGGAAAGATGAAGATACGGTAACAGTTCCAAACATTATCGGTATGACAAACTATATGGCACAGCAAGCGTTATTAGACGCAGGATTAACTATTGGCAATATATCAGAAAGCAGATCTGAAAAACCAGCTGATACAGTTATTGAACAAGGAGTTAGAGCTGGTATAAGCGTGTTACCAGATACAGCTATAGATTTTATTATAAGCGATGGAAGAACACCATAAGAGAGGGTGCTTAAATGAAAAAGGGTCAGATTATACACTCAGTTGCTGGTACCTATGACATAGTGCTTGAAGATAATTCAGTTGTTAGATGTACTCCTAGAGGTAAATTAAGGTTGAATAAGATATCACCTATCACAGGTGACAAAGTATTAGTTTTACTTGAAGATGATTATAAAGGGTCAATTGAAGAAATATTGCCTAGAAAGAATTCTATCGTCAGGCCAGCGATTGCTAATATCGATCAGATGGTTGCTGTTTTAGCACCAGAACCTGAGCCAAACTATGCTCTATTTGATAGAATTTTAGTAATAGGAGAGAGTTTAAATCTCGACATAGTGATTGTATTAAACAAAGCTGATTTGTACCCAGTTGATAAAATGAAAGAGTATTATAGTAAAACTCCTTATACAATTATTATTATGTCAGCAATGGATGGTTTAGGCAAAAATGAGCTTGAGGAAAACTTAGTTGGAAAAGTTAGTGTATTATCTGGGCAGTCAGGAGTAGGTAAGAGCTCTATCATAAACTGTATTAGACCCGAAATGGACATAGAGACACAAGAAATTAGTAAAAAAAGAGGTTTTGGAAGACATACAACAAGAACTGTGAAACTAATTAAGCTGCCAAAGGGAGGCTTAATTGCAGATACTCCAGGATTTAATCGATTAGATCTAGATGATGTAGAAAGTGAACAGTTGATGTTTTATTATCCAGAAATGCATGAATTTCTAGACGACTGCAAGTTTAGAAACTGTAAGCATCAAGCAGAACCAGGTTGTGCAGTGAAAGAAGCTGTAGAAAAAGGACAAATATCTCAAGGAAGATACCGGTCATATTTAATGATATTAGAAGAGTTAACTGACAAGGAAAAGAGGATCTATCAATGACTTTAATATGCCCTTCATTATTAGCAGCAGATTTTTCTAATTTAGGAAATGACATAGAAAAAATAGAGAGTAGTGCAGATGCTCTTCATTTAGATATTATGGATGGAAGCTTTGTACCAAATATTAGCTTTGGGTTACCTGTTATAAAAGATATTCGAAAAATATCAAAACTGCCTTTTGATGTGCATTTAATGATAGATAACCCAAGTAAATATGTCGAAGAGTTTGCTAAAGCAGGAGCCGATTGGATTACGGTTCACGCAGAAGCTTGCAAACATTTAAATAGGACAATACATAAAATTAAAGAGTTAGGATGTAAAGCTGGGGTGTCACTTAACCCTCACACATCCGAAGATGTACTCAAATATATTATAAAAGATTTAGACTTGGTTTTAGTTATGAGTGTTAATCCTGGCTTTGGAGGACAGTCATTTATTGAAGAAAGCATAGAAAAGATAAAGAATATAAAAGCTATGGCTGACAAGCATAATAAGAGTCTTATAATTGCAGTTGACGGAGGAGTTAACAATAAGACTATAAGAAGAGTCGTAGATGCTGGTGCAAACTTATGTGTTGCAGGGTCAGCTGTTTTCAAAGCTGAAAATCCAGCAGAAGCAATCGAAGAATTAAGAAATTTATGCAAATAAAAAAAGAGTCTGTGTAATACAGACTCTCTTGGACAATTAAAAGAGCGAATTACGCTCTCGGCAACTAGATTGCTCTTACAACTTTTCCAGATTTAATACATTTAGTACAAACCTTGCGACGAACTTTAGAACCATTTTCAATAATGCGGATTCTTTGAATGTTCACATTATATACTCTTTTAGTGTGATGGTTAGAATGGCTTATGTTATTGCCAGTTGAAGGGCCTTTGCCGCAGATATCACATCTTTTGGCCATCAGCAACGCACCTCCTTTAAACTAGTTTTAATTGTTGTTTGCGTACTCTGGACATTATACCTTAATTACTGTTGTTTTGCAATCATAAATAGTATAATATAATACATGCCTATATTGGAGGGATATAAATGACAAGATTATTAAATAATAATGAATATGGAACAGTTACAATAAGTGATGAAGTTATTGCTAGAATTGCGGGTATGGCTGCAATAGAAAGCTATGGCATTGTTGGGATGGTTTCAAGAAGTATGGTAAAAGATAGTTTTGTAGAACTATTAGGTAAAGATAATGTTTCAAGAGGTGTGGAGATTAAGAGTGATGACGAAGAAGGACTAGTAATTAATCTATATGCAATATTTGCATATGGCGTAAGAGTTTCTGAAGTTGCTACTAATATTATGCGAAAAGTAAAATACATTGTCGAAAGTATTGTCGGTATGCCAGTCAAAAGTGTAAATATTCATGTTGAAGGTGTTAGCCAAAAGTAATAGGGAGCTGAGGAAGAATGGATCAAAAGAAAACAGTAAGTAGTCAAGAGTTTATGCAAATGTGGGTAGCTGCATTGCAAAGCTTACAAAATAATATAGATGTAGTAAATGGATTAAATGTATTCCCTGTTCCTGATGGCGATACTGGTACTAATATGCATTTGACTTTAAAGTCTGCAATAGATAATTTAGATGCACAAGATACAGAGATACCAATTATTGCTTCAAAAATTTCCAAAGGTTCTTTAATGGGTGCTAGAGGTAATTCAGGAGTGATTTTATCACAAATACTTAGAGGATTTAGTAATGCATTAGTTTCTAAGAAAGAACTAGATGGAAAGAGCTTCGCAGAAGCCCTAGAAAGTGGTGTTGAAACAGCATACAAGGCTGTAATTAAGCCTGTAGAAGGAACAATCTTGACTGTATGTAAAGACTCAGCAAGGATTGCTTTAGAAAGTGCAGAGGCTGGAAATGACCTCCTTAAAGTAATGCGTGATACAATTAGGGAAGCATCTGCTTCTTTAGAAAGGACTCCAGATCTACTGCCAGTACTTAAAAAAGCAGGTGTAGTAGACGCAGGTGGTAAAGGCCTTCTTATTATTATGCAAGGGTGGTATAAAGCTTTAACTGGTGAAAAAGTAGACTTAGAACAGCTTATACCTACGAAGAGAGTTGAGATGACTTATACAGATGGCCATGAAGATGGTTATGGATATTGTACTGAGTTTATGATTAAGGCTAACGAGAAGCATGTTGGTACATTAATTAAAATACTTGAAGAAATTGGCGATTCATTAGTAGTGGTGGGTATAGAAGATATAATCAAAGTTCATGTGCACACTTTAAATCCTGGTTTAGCACTGGAAGAAGCTTTGAAATTTGGAGAACTAATCAAGATAAAAATTGATAATATGCAAGAACAACACACACATACTATGCAAGAAATTGAGCCAGTAAATACTGAAGAGCTTGAAATGGCTGTAATAGCAGTAAGTGTTGGAGATGGTATAAGTGAAATCTTTATGAGTATGGGAGTAAACCATATAATTAAGGGTGGACAAACTATGAACCCAAGTACAGAAGATATTGTGTCAGCTATAAATAAGTTAAATGCAAAAAATGTATTTGTGTTACCTAATAATTCAAATATTATTTTAGCAGCACAACAAAGTAAAGAGTTAGTAGATGTAAATGTTGAAGTAATACCAAGCAAAAACATTCCACAAGGATTTGCAGCAATGATGGGCTTTAATCCAAGTGGTGAAATAGAAGAAGTCAAACATGCTATGATAGATAACATGGCATATGTAAATAGTGCTGAGGTTACTTTTGCTACAAGAGATTTCCAAGCTGATTTTGGCAATATTAAGAAGAATGATATAATTGGAATCAATAATGGTGATATAATCATTGCAGGTAAAGATCCGCAGGCTGTTTTATTTTCTACTCTTGAGAAGATGATAGATGAAGATAGCGAAGTGATTTCTATTTTTGTCGGAGATTTATATGAAGAAAAAATTATCGAAGAACTACAAGAAAGTATAGAGGAAATCTACCCTGACTTTGATGTTGAAGTTCATTATGGTGGTCAGCCATTATATTATTATTTAGTATCTGTTGAATAAGGGGACTGCTTAGCAGTCCTTTTTCGTGAAAGGATTTTGATTTTGAGAATTATCGCTGGAACTGCTAAAGGTAGGAAGTTAAAAACTATTAAGAACAATCATACAAGACCAACATCTGATAGAGTTAAAGAGTCACTTTTTAATATTTTAGGTTACCCTCTTGATGCATTTAGTGTTTTGGACTTATTTGCAGGAACTGGAAACTTAGGACTAGAAGCGTTGAGTAGGGGAGCTAAGAAAGCAGTATTTGTTGATAATGATAGTGAATGTTATAAGATAATACGAGAAAACATAACTGAGTTAGGATTTGACAATAATGCTGTAGCAATTAAAAAAGACTGTATGTTGTTTATAAAGAATAATAAAGAAAAGTTTGATATTATTTTTATGGACCCTCCTTATAAACTAGATAGTATTAATGAGTTGATCTTGGCAATATTTGATAATGAGTTATTATCAGCTGAAGGAGCTTTAATAGTTGAACATGATGGTAGCTTTAGCAGTGAAATCAAACCATTTGATAGAAGAAAATATGGACAAACTTATTTGTCTTTTTACAAATGGGTAAATTACGAAGGAGTTTAATTATGAGAAAAGCTGTTTATCCGGGTAGTTTTGATCCATTAACCCTAGGGCACTTAGATATTATTAGGAGAGCTGCAAAAAATTTTGATGAGTTAATAGTTTCCGTTGTTAGAAACCCATCAAAAAACCCTCTTTTTTCTATTGAAGAGAGAGTGGCGATTATTAAAAATGCTACTAAAGATCTTCCAAATGTAAGTGTAGATCATTTTGAAGGGTTGTTAACTCATTATGTAGAGTCTGTTGGAGCAAGTATAATTGTAAAAGGATTACGTGCTATAACAGATTTTGAGTATGAATTCCAGATGGCTTTAATGAATAGAAAGCTAAATGAAGAGATTGACACTATGTTTCTAATGACAAGGAATAAATATTCTTATCTAAGTTCAAGTATGGTTAAAGAAGTGTATAGGCTAGGTGGAGATGTATCGTGCTTGGTAACAGAATATGTACTAAGTAAACTTAGCGAAAAAATAATACAAGTTGATAATTCATAAATATATAAATCTTGCTGTTTTATAAAAACTATTTTATAATTGTAAAAGACAAAATTAGGAGGACTTATTTTGAAACATATTAAAACACTAAATAAACCAAATTTAAAGAACTATTCAACACCTTGTAAAGAATGTAAAACTTCTTGCCAATCGGCATGTAAAACTTCTTGTACTGTAAGTAATCAAGAGTGTGAAAGTAATAATAAGTAGTTACAAGCCCCTTATGGGGCATTACTTTTTTGGGGGTATAAATTATGGCCGTACATGTATTTAAAACTTTGGGGAAATATATAGCTTTAGACATTCCAAGTGGTGTCATTCATGAAGTAGATGAAATTGTAGCAACGTTTATTAAAGAACTAAACAATAATAAAAGTATAGAAGATCTAAAGCGTGACTTTGCTAAAACACAACTAGATGAAGAGATAATGGATGAGCTAAGTGAACTAATGGAACAAGAACTTTTATTTACAGAAGAAATAATAACAGAGTATAGCCCTAAACTCGAAGATACAGTAACAAAGGCACTGTGTCTTCATATAGCGCATGATTGTAATATGAGGTGTAGCTATTGTTTTGCTGATTCTGGAGAATATAAAGTAGGTAAAAGAGAAATGATGTCAGAGGATATTGCTTTAAGTGCAGTAGACTATCTAATTAGTTCTTCAGATAATAGGCATAATCTTGAGATAGATTTTTTCGGCGGAGAACCTCTGCTTAACTTTGAAACAGTAAAACAGACAGTATTATATGCACGTAAGAAAGAAAAACAACATGATAAAAATATCAGGTTTTCATTAACAACAAATGGGTTGTTGTTAGATGATGAAAAGATAGACTTTATTATAAAGCATGATATACAGTTAATTATGAGTCATGACGGTAGACCAGAGGCTCACAATAAGATGAGACCTTTAGTAGGCGGTCAGGAAAGTTATAAAAAAGTAACTAAGAATTTTCTAAAGGCCATTAATAAAGGTGTTGATGATTATCACATTAGAGGAACCTTTACAAAATATAACAAAGATTTTACAGAAGATGTAAAACATATAATAGATCTGGGGTTTAGTAAAATTTCTTTTGAGCCCGTAGTAGCTGATCCTTGTGAGAATTATGCTCTTAGAGAAGCTGATTTGCAAGACATTAAGAATGAATATGATGAGTTAGCAAAATTCTATATTGAGAAACATGAGAATAATAAGCCTTTTACATTCTTCCATTATGAAATGGATTTGAATCAAGGTCCTTGTTTGGCAAAAAGGCTAACTGGATGTGGTGCTGGATATGATTATTTAGCTGTTGCACCAAATGGTGATCTATATCCTTGTCACCAATTTGTTGGATTAGTTGAGTTTAGAATGGGTAATGTTAAGACAGAAGGATATAATAAAGATATAGCCAAAGTGTTCATTGAAGCCCATATCTTAAATAAAGAAGAATGTAAAGATTGCTTTGCGAAGTTTTATTGCAGTGGCGGTTGTCATGCAGATGCGTACTTTAGAAATGGTGATTTGTTAAAACCGAATCACTTTAGCTGTGAATTGTCTAGAAAAAGAATAGAGAATGCACTTGCCATAAAGGCTAATCTATATGAAAGATAGTGGATTATATAGGTTAATTATCTTTCTGCCTCAAGAAGTTAATATTACAGTAGGAAAATTAGGAAACATTGATTTTCCAAAAGGTTATTATATTTACACAGGAAGCGCCACTAATGGATTACAAGCTAGAGTTAGCAGACATTTTTCAAAAAGGAAAAAGAAACATTGGCACATAGATTATTTACTTTTTCATGCGAGAATAGTAAGTGCAGAGCTTTTTTATGAGCCAGTAATGAGTGAATGTGAGTTAAATTCAAAATCCAAAAAAGAGTTAGATAGCTCAATTGTTAAAGGGTTTGGTTCAAGTGATTGTAATTGTAAGTCACACTTATTATATTTAGAAAGTGATAAAAGCAAGTCAGTCTAGTTTACTGACTTGCTTTTTATCTAATTACTAGTAAAATCTTTCCACAATTTGAAGTATTCATCTTTTGTTAGTTTAGGCTCAGTCTCTTTAATATTAAGACCAACTTTTGCATCTTCTGCTAAAACATCAATTGCTGTCATTGCCAAAAGTTTAGCAGGTACTATAAATGCTAAGTATGGGTCAATAACTTGATAGTCTTTTGTATGGCCTGACCCTTTCATGCCAGCCACATATGGGTGAATTGCTGGCATTAAATGCATAACATCTCCGATATCTGATGAACCTGTTCCATGTTTTCCTGTACCAACGAAATCTTCCCCAACAACTTCTATTGCATTTTCATGAAATAAATCAGTTAGCTTTGGATCATTAAATCTAGGAAGAAACCCAGGAATCTCTATAATGTCTACTTCTGCACCTATTGCCATAGCACCAGCTTTTAAAGCTCTATTAACTTTCTTACTTGCTTCAAGTACTGAATCCATTTTGCTGCCTCTAACATAAGTCTCAATTCGCACATCAGCAGGAACAATATTAACAAGATCTCCTCCTTTAGTGATTATAGGGTGAATTCTTATGTGGTCATCATCTTTAAATGTCTCTCTTTGAGCATGGATACCTTGAAGACCCATTATAGCAGCATTTAGTGCATTAACACCATTATGTGGTGCTCCGCCAGCATGAGCTTCTTTACCTATATATTTTACAAGTTTAGTAACAAATCCATTTGACGTTCCACCTGTAACAACCTTCTTTTCTTCGCCTGTAGATGAGTGAAACATAATTGTCATGTCCACATCATCCATAGCACCAATTTTAATAAACTCTTGTTTGCCACCTAAAAACTCAATTTCGCCTTTTTCTCTTAATCTTTGACGAAATTCAACTTCAACTGGTTCTTCAGCTGGCACAGCCATAAAAGCAATATCTCCAGATAAATGATTATTAGCTCCACTTAGTTTTAGTCCCATTGCAGCTCCAAGCATAGCAGCAACTTGGGCATTATGGCCACAAGAGTGTGCAGCTCCTGTATTTATATCTGCATTTGGGTGTTCAGGGCATAAAACCGCATCAAGCTCTCCCATTATAGCTAAAGTTACTTTACTCTCTTTCCCCTTTAGTATCGCTTTTGATCCTGTAATAGCAAGTTTATTTTCGTAAGTAAGCTCTAATTCATCGAAATTATTCTCTACTATTTTTGCTGTTTTGAACTCTTTGTAGCCCAATTCTGGGTTATTAAATATCTCCATACCGATATCAATAATCTTTTGCTGATTTTTATCAATTTCGTTACACACAACTTCTTTAAGTTTTTCTTTGTTCATAATTGCATCCTTTCATGATGTTGTATTAGTTAGATTCTCTAAATAAATTGTTATTCCTGCTAAATAATAAGATATGACAATAAAAAGCAAATAAATAAAAAAAATTAAAAAGTTGATAATATATAAGAAGGATATTAATGTTTATTCTAGAATAAGATACTAGGTGATAAATATGAAAAATAGGATAAGTAAAGAATTTTTTAGCAAGGCATGGACAATAGTCCATGCCCTTTTTACTTTAATAAGATAAAGGAGAGAAGGCAATGGGAATAGTACTATTGGATGGACATAATTTAACGATTGAAGGCATTATTAATGTAGCAAGAAAAGGTCATAATGTGCAAATTACAAAAGAAGCTAGAGAAGCAATGAAAGAGTCTAGGAAGCTAGTAGAGGACTATATAAAAGAAGAAAAAGTTATGTATGGAATTACTACTGGTTTTGGTAAATTTAGTGATGTTGTAATTTGTCATGATAAAGTAGCACAACTGCAACACAATCTCATAGTTAGTCATTCATGTGCTGTAGGGGAGCCGTTTAGTCAAGAAGTAGTAAGAACTATTATGTTACTAAGAGTTAATTCTTTGATTAGAGGTAATTCTGGAATAAGAGAAGAAGTAGTTGATTTGCTAATAAAGATGATTAACGAAGGTTTACATCCAATAATTCCTTCACAGGGTTCTTTAGGAGCTAGTGGGGATTTAGCACCATTGTCTCATATGGTTTTGCCTATGATAGGATTAGGTAAAGCTGAATATGAAGGAGAAATATTTGAAAACGGTGATGCTCTTAAACAAATTAATGAAAAACCTATAGAGTTAGCAGCCAAGGAAGGATTGGCACTCATTAATGGTACGCAAGCAATGACAGCAATTGCAGCCCTTTTAATCTATGATGCCAAGTATTTGATTAATACGTCAGTAAAAGCAACAGCTTTAACTGTAGAAGCGTTGCAAGGTATACCTCTTGCTTATGATGAAAAAGTTCATATTGCCAGAAATCAATCAGGGCAGATTGAAGTTGCAAAACATCTGCTTGAGGAACTAGAAGGGTCAACATTAGTAAGTAAGCAAGGTCAGTATAGGGTACAAGATGCTTATTCTCTGCGCTGTGCTCCTCAGGTCTTAGGAGCATCTTTAGATGCAATAAACTATGTATATAATGTTGTAAATAGAGAGATAAATGCATCTACTGATAATCCTCTGATTTTTGTTAAAGAAGATGAAGTTATAAGTGCAGGTAACTTCCATGGTCAACCAATAGCTTTAGCTATGGACTTTCTAAAGATAGCTTTATCAGAAGTTGCAAATATTTCAGAACGCCGAATTGAAAGAATGGTCAATCCACAACTAAACAATGATTTACCAGCATTCCTAACTGAAGGTGGAGGTTTAAATTCTGGATTTATGATAGCACAATATAGCGCTGCTTCATTAGTATCAGAGAATAAAGTTTTAGCACATCCTGCATCAGTAGATTCAATCCCATCGTCTGCTAATCAAGAAGACCATGTTAGTATGGGCACTACTGCAGCGAGGCAAGCATTAAGTATTTACAACAACGTTGTTTACGTAGTAGCAATTGAACTGATGGTAGCTGCACAAGCAATAGATTATTTAGAGCCAGAACGACTGGGAAATCAGACTAAAATGACTTACAATAATATTAGAAGGATAGTCAATAGACTAAATGGTGATAGAGTTATTAATGTAGATATTGAAGCTTTAGCAAAAGCAATTAAAGAAAGAAAATTTTAGGAGGGTATCATGAATAAGCAGATTGATGGGGCAATGCAAATTAAGTTGGATAGCATTTTTGATAAGTTACCTGAGTATCCTACTTTTGATGAAACTAAGAGAAGAGCGCCTAAACGAGAATTCACATTAAACAAAGAAGAAACAAAGCTTGCATTAAAGAATGCACTAAGATATATACCGGAAAAATGGCACAATGAGGTAGCGGAAGAATTTTTAGATGAGTTAATGACAAGAGGTAGAATCTATGGATATCGCTTTAGACCAAAAAGTGAAATAAAAGGACTACCTATAGACAAATATAAAGGTAATTGCACAGACGCAAAGGCATTCCAAGTAATGATAGATAACAATCTAGATTTTGATGTTGCTTTATACCCTTATGAGTTAGTTACATATGGTGAAACTGGCCAAGTATGTCAGAATTGGATGCAGTATCAATTAATAAAAAGATACTTAGAGATTATGAATGATGAGCAAACTCTTGTGGTTGCTTCAGGACATCCATTAGGACTTTTTAAGTCTAGAAAAGAATCGCCAAGAGTCATAATCACTAATGGTCTGATGGTAGGTATGTTTGATGACCAGAAGAATTGGCATAGAGCAATGCAATTAGGTGTTTCAAACTATGGACAAATGACTGCTGGTGGTTGGATGTATATTGGACCACAGGGAATTGTTCATGGGACATATAGCACTGTGCTAAATGCAGGAAGAGCAAAGCTTGGCATACCTCAAGATAAGGACTTAGCTGGAACCTTAACAGTAACATCTGGTTTAGGTGGTATGAGTGGTGCACAAGGCAAGGCTGTTAGGATTGCTGGAGGTGTAGGAGTTATAGCAGAGGTTGATCATAGTAGAATTCAAACTCGATACGAACAAGGTTGGGTCGATGTAGTAGCTAAATCTTGTGAAGAAGCGTTTAGTATAGCTCAAGAAAATGTTGATAAAAAGCAAGCTATCGCGATTGCGTATCATGGTAATATAGTTGATTTGTTGGAATATGCAATAGAGAAGAACGTGAAAATTGATTTATTATCAGATCAAACATCTTGCCATGCAGTATATGAAGGCGGATATTGTCCACAGGGAATAACTTTTGAAGAACGCACAGAGATGCTTGATAGCAATAAGAAAAAGTTTTGCGATTTAGTAGATGAAACTTTGCAAAGTCATTATTATGCTATAAAAGAATTGGTTAATAGGGGCACTTATTTCTTTGATTATGG
Organism: uncultured Clostridiaceae bacterium; assembly: GCA_964546025.1. Taxonomy (GTDB): domain Bacteria; phylum Bacillota; class UBA994; order PWPR01; family PWPR01; genus PWPR01. Next base: position 23,735 of record CAZJHT010000013.1, on the reverse strand, counting down.
TAATTCCTTTATGAAGGCAGTATATGACACAGGAATAAAAGAAATAGCAAAAAATGGAGAGAATACAAATGATGGATTTATATTCCCTTCATACGTGGAAGATATAATGGGGCCGGAGCTGTTTGATTTTGGTTATGGTCCATTCAGATGGGTTTGTTTATCTGGTAAACCAGAGGATCTTAAAAAGACAGATAAAGCAGCAATGTCATGTATAGATCCAAATAATAGATATCAAGATAGAGATAATTGGGCATGGATACGTGATGCTGATGAAAACCGACTAGTTGTTGGAACACAAGCTAGAATACTATATCAAGATGCTTGGGGAAGAGTTAAGATAGCACTTAAGTTTAATGAAATGGTTAGAAATGGTGAGGTTGGTCCAATTATGCTTGGAAGAGATCATCATGACACTGGAGGAACAGATTCACCATATAGAGAAACCGCTAATATAAAAGATGGTAGTAACATTATGGCCGATATGGCTATCCATTGCTTTGCAGGTAATGCAGCAAGAGGTATGAGCTTGATTGCCTTGCATAATGGTGGTGGGGTAGGAATTGGAAAAGCTATTAATGGAGGATTTGGCTTGGTTTTAGATGGAAGCCAACGAGTTGATGAGATAATCAAGAGTTCACTTATGTGGGATGTCATGGGCGGAGTTGCAAGAAGAAGCTGGGCTAGAAACGAAAATGCTCTAAACACAACAATTGAGTTCAATAATGAAGGTAATGACAACCATGTCACCTTGCCATATTTAGTAGAAGCAGACCTAGTAGATACTTTAGTAGACCAAAAATATAATAAATAGGAGAAGTGGTTATGACAATAAAATTAGTAGAATGTGTACCAAATTTTAGTGAAGGTAAAAGAAAAGATATAATTGAAGCAATAGTTGACCAAGTCAGAAATACTGATGGAGTAGTTTTATTAGACTATGCACCTGATGCTGATCACAATAGAACAGTAGTAACTTTTGTGGGTAATCCAGAAGCTGCCGTAGAAGCTGCTTTCAACTTAGCAAAGAAAGCAGCAGAGCTAATTAATATGGAAGAACACAAAGGTGAACATCCAAGAATGGGTGCAACAGATGTAATTCCATTTATACCAGTTAGTGAAATGAAAATGGAAGAGTGTGTTGTACTAGCAGAAAATCTTGGTGAAAGAATAGCTAAGGAGTTAAAAATCCCAGTTTATTTATATGAGAGCGCAGCTAGAAAGTCAAAGAGAAGAAACCTAGCTACGATCCGTAGAGGAGAATATGAAGGGTTTAAGGATAAGATTAAAAAAGAAGAATGGGCTCCAGACTTTGGAGATGCAAAACTGCACCCGACAGCTGGTGCAACTGTGGTAGGTGCTAGACCGTTCTTAGTAGCTTATAATGTTAATTTAGATACAAGTGATATTAAAATAGCAAATAGGATTGCCAAAAAAGTAAGAGAAAGCAGTGGTGGATTAACAAACGTTAAAGGCATGGGTGTTATGCTTGAAGACCGAAACATCGCTCAAGTAAGCATGAATTTAACAAACTATAAAAAGACAGCGATATATAGAGCTTTTGAAATGATTAAAATGGAAGCTAGAAGATACGGTGTTAATGTCTTAGGTAGTGAAATAATTGGTTTATTGCCTATGGATGCTTTAATAGATAGTGCAGCTTATTATTTACAACTTGAAGGTTTTAAAAAGGATCAAATTCTAGAAAAGAGAATATAAAATGAGTAGATTTGCAATAGTTAACGCTAATATCATTACTCCTATTGATATAAACTCTCCCTCAAAAGGAGAGAATCAAGGTAATGTGATGCAAGTAAAACACATGCTAGTCGAGGACGGCTTTATCAAGTTATTAACCAATGACTTTGGTGTTTTGCCTGAGTGTGAAACGATTGATTTAAAAGGTGCTTTAGTAACACCTGGATTAATTGATCCACATACTCATTTAGTCCATGGAGGATCAAGAGAGCGTGAAATTCCACTTAAATTACAAGGAGCTTCTTACATGGAGATTCATCATGCTGGTGGCGGTATTAATAGTACGGTTATTGCTACTAGAAGGTCTAGCAAATCTCAACTAAAAGAAAAAGCCTTAGAAGATCTGAAGCATATGTTATCTCTGGGTGTAACCACTGTAGAGAGTAAAAGTGGTTATGGATTAAATTTAGAAGATGAAATTAAAACTTTGGAAGTTTCTAATGAACTAGACGATATACAATCTTTAGATATAGTACATACTTTTATGGGAGCTCATTCAATACCTCAAGAATATAAACAAGATTCTCAAAGATTTATTGATCTTGTAACAAATGAGATGATGCCACTAATAAAAGATAGAAAGTTAGCAGAATTTTGTGATGTTTTTTGCGAAGATGGTGTCTTTGATGTTGAGCAATCTCGAAATATATTACAAAAAGCTAAAGAATTTGGTTTTAAACTTAAAATTCATGCTGACGAAATAGTTTCTATAGGTGGTGCTGAGTTAGCAGCTGAACTAAACGCTATTTCAGCTGACCATTTAATGGCAGTATCAAAACAAGGGATAAGAGACTTAGCCAAATCAAATGTTATTGCAGTACTATTGCCAGGTACATCATTTTATCTTGGTAAAAACTACGCACCTGCAAGAGAGATGATTGCAAATAATGTGCCAATAGCGTTAGCTTCAGACTTTAATCCTGGAAGTTGTCCTTCTGACAATTTTCAGTTTATTATGAATTTAGGATATTTATACTTAAGAATGAAGCCTGAAGAAGTTTTGACTGCTTGCACTCTAAATGCAGCATATGCAATAGATAGAGCAAGTGACAGGGGTAGCTTAACTGAAGGGAAGATAGCAGACTTTGTAGTTTGGAACTCAGAGAATCTAGAATACTTGATGTATAGGTTTGGAAAGAATCATGTTAAACAAGTATGGAAAGATGGAAAGAAAGTATATGAGGGTAATTAAATGAACAATAAATTAGTAAATATGCCAATTAAAGATTTTTGCAATGAACTAGCATCTTCATCACCAGCACCTGGAGGTGGAAGCACAGGAGCTTTAGCTGGGGCATTAGCAGCGTCACTTGCTACAATGGTGACTAATTTAACAATTGGGAAAAAGAAATATAGAGAAGTAGAAGAGAAAATGCAAGGAATCAAAGAAGAAGCAGAATCTTTAATGAGTAAAATGTTAATCTTGATTGATGATGATACAAATGCATTTAATAAGGTTATGGATGCTTTTAGAATGCCAAAAGGAAGTCAGGACGAAAAGACTGCTAGATCAAAAGCAATTCAAGATGCAATGAAAGGAGCTTCAGAAGTTCCTTTAGAGATAGCAAAGCTTAGTGTGAAAATTGCTTCATTGTGTAATAAGGTAGCAAAAGAAGGTAATGAAAATGCAGTAACTGATGCAGGTGTCGGAGCTAGACTTTGCGAAGCAAGCTATTTTGCTGGAGTGTATAATGTGCGAATAAACTTAACTTCTATCAAAGACAAGGAATATGTTGAAAGAACGAATAATGTTTTAGACGAATTATTAAATGATCTAAGAACACACGTTAATCCTGTTTATGAAATTGTAGATAAGTTGTAAAAAAGGGCTTTTTAGCTCTTTTTTTATTTTGTTGTTACTACAATGATATAAAAGATTTTTAAGATATCTAAAACTATGATAAAATATATAGTTGATAGTAAATAAATGCAAACTGTAGAAGGAGGTTTTGAGATTGCAATCATATTTAATAACAGATATTGGTAGTACAACGACAAAAGCAATCTTAATTGGCGAAAAAGATGGAGAGTATCGCCTTATAGATAGAGCTGAGTCACCAACTACTGTAGAAGAACCATTCGAAGATGTAAATATAGGAGTTAGGCATGCAATTGAAAAACTTGAAAAAATATTAGATACAAAACTATTAGGAGACAGTAAATTAACAATTGATGGAATAGACTACTTTACTTCAAGTAGTGCTGGTGGAGGCTTGCAAGTTTTAGTAATAGGTTTATATAGTAAAGTGACAGCTGCAAGTGCAAGTAGGGCTGCACTTGGAGCAGGCGCTATTTTACTAGATATTATTTCAACAGATGATATAAGACCAATTTATGAAAAAATAGATGCACTTAGAAAAGCACGCCCAGACATGGTATTACTGACGGGTGGGGTAGATGGAGGAAGTGTAGATTTTGCTTTAGAATTTGCTGATATTATTAACTCAGCAGACCCAAAGCCAAGATTTGGTGATGACATTAAACTACCCGTTATTTATGCTGGTAATAAAGCTGCAGCTGAACTTGTTGAAGATACATTGTCAGATAGCTTTGACTTGCATATAGTTCCAAACCTAAGACCTTCAATGAATAGTGAGAACTTGGGTCCAGCAAGGGACCAAATTCACGAATTATTCTTAAGTCATGTAATGCAACAAGCTCCTGGGTATAAAAGCTTAAGTGAAGCGGTTGTTGCTGATATTGTACCAACACCTAAAGCAGTAGGTAATATTATGACAATATTAGCAAAAAGAGAGAACATGAATATTATTGGTATGGATATAGGTGGAGCAACGACGGATGTTTTCTCAGTTTTGAACGAGGAATTCCATAGAACTGTAAGTGCTAATATGGGCATGTCTTACAGTATAGGTAATGTTATTGAACAAGCAGGCTTAGAAAGAGTTAAAAGATGGATACCTTTTGAAATAAGTGATTGTGAGTTAAGTGATATGATAGCTACAAAGATGCTGTTCCCAACAACTTTGCCAGTATCTCTTAAAGAGCTTATGGTAGAGCAAGCAGTAGCTCGTGAAGCATTAAGAATATCAATCAATCACCATCATGATTTGATAACATCTCTTCCAAAAGAAGAAGGCGGTTTAAAAGGATTCTTAAAAAGTGAGGAAAGCAGGGTAAAAGAGTTTACTAAAACTGAAAGCCTTGTGGACATGAAAAAAATAGGATTAGTTATAGGAAGTGGAGGAGTATTATCACATGCTCCTAGAAGAGAACAAGCTGCTTTGATGTTGATTGATTCAGCTGAGTTTTTAGGCATGACTAGTTTAGCTGTAGACAGCATATTTATGATGCCACACCTTGGAGTTTTATCGCAACATCATCCTGACACAGCTTTACATGTATTGCTAAAGGATTGCTTTATTCCATTAGGAACAGTAATTAGTGGAGTTGGAGAAGAGAAAAAGGGCGTAATAGCAGTTAAGATAAGAGGAATAATAGCTGGAAAGCAAATTGAAGAAGAAGTAAAAGCAGGAAGTCTAGCATTTTTTGATTTAGCTGAAAGCGAAAAAGCAAACATTAACGTATCTCCAAGTTCTAAAGTGGACATAGGAAATGGTCCAGGTAATAGTGCTAAATATGAGTTCTCAGGTGGAAAGTCTGGCTTAATAATTGATATGAGAAATGCATCAGCTGATGGAGAGTTTGACACTGAGGATCTTATGGATTGGCTTGTTGAGTCTAGAGCATTTACAAAAGAAGAATTAGATAGTGTAAGGAGGGATAGTTAATGAAACATGTGAAACTACAAAGAGATCGCATACTTCCTTATCCTGGAGAGATACTAGTTAAGATAGGAGATGAAGTAGTAAGTGACGATGTAGTAGCAAAGCTTGATTATGTTCCTGGAAAAGTTTACAAAGTACCAGTAGCAAGTAATTTATCTCTTCAATATGATAAACTAGCAAGTGCTGTAGTTGTAGAAGAAGGACAACATGTACAAAAGGGTGATATATTAGCGATTAACAATGTCTTTTATGAGCCATATGTGAGTATATCACCAGTAGAAGGTGTAATTGGAATAATTTCAAAGTATTTGGGTATGCTTTACATTAGAGATTATATACCCTTAGATAGTGATGCTGAAGATGACGTTGTATATGATCTAAATGAAATGTTTCCAGATGATAAACCTCATATGATAAAACAGAAGATTTTAGTAAGACCAGGAAATATGCTAAGCCCTTCGCAAGTTATTTATCAAATGAGTTCAAGTAAGAGAGTTGTAAATAATGTTTATGGTAAAGTCACATCAATAGATAATAACAAAATAGTTATAGCAACAATAAAAATAAATAGTGATTTATTGGCATATTTATCAGGAAAAGTTATTAGAACTAACGATAAAGACATGATTACTATTGAGGGAGAAGTATATCAACTGCAAGGAGCTTATGGACTGGGTTCTGAGAGGCAAGGCGAACTTAAAGTTATAAAGAAAGATGGTTTGGTAAATGAATCAGATATAACTGAAGAATTGCGTGATAAAATATTGTTTATTCCTAATGGTATATCACTTGAAGCTTTGAAAAAAGCTAATAAGTCATGCGTTAGGGGTGTTATAACAAACACAATGCCATTCTTAGATGTTAAAGAATTTGCAGGGGTTGACTTTGTACCTGGTATAACAGGCAATGAATCTATAAATACAGCTTTAATTTTAATAAAAGGCTTTATTAATCAAAGTATTGAGAAAGAATCAATAGAGTTTGTGTCAAAGTATGATGGTAAATGGGTTGTTATTAGAGGAACAACTCATATTCGTGCAGGAGCAATAAGGCCAGAGCTTTTACTTTGCGACCGCTCTGAAGAAATAGTGGAGTTTGAAAATATTGACGATGAGATTGAAGAAGGTAAAATGGTAGAGGTAAAAAGAAGTGGACTTCTTCATGGTAAAAAGGGTAAGCTCATTAAAATACACAGTAAGCCTCATCAATTATCATCACTAATTAATGTTCTTGTTGCCACAGTTGAAATAAATGGCGAAGAACATATAGTTCCTCTTACCAACTTAGTCCCAGCAGGGAGGATAGAGTAATGGATAATACAAGAGTAATTTTTAAGGGTCTTGATGCTAAAGCTGCTATTGAAAAGTATGATGGACCATTATATAATGCCTTATTCTCAAGGGTGCTTGAGTATATGTGTAAATGGCAGACTGATAATAAAGAAGATTTTGAAACAATGGAAGAATGGTTATTAATGAATAGAATAGCAGTTATAAGTGAGGGTGAATTATATCCTAAAGTCCCACTTTTGACTGTAGATGTTGCAAAAGAAATGCAGAAAGATCTATTAGAGCTACTTCCAAATGATTTTTCAGGATCAAAATATATTGAAAACATATCAAGCAAATTTGAAGATTGGGAAGATACCGGGCACATATTTATATCACAGATTATTTTGGGGGTTATGTGGTTTAATGCATGGATTAAGACAAGTGAAGACCCTAAGGAACCTCTAGCTATAATCGTAACAGACTTAGACCATAGTCCAGTATTCAGCTCTGGACTAACACCTTTAAAAGATAATGAGATTATCTCTTTTTGGCAGACTAATCAGTTTGGGCATCCTGATACTTTGTATGATGTACTAAAGAATGAGGCAGTTGTAAAATCTTTCGAATCAATGAATGATGATTATACCTTTACAGCTGTTGACAATACATTAGTTTTACTTAACAAATTAAAAGCATATAAAACAAGTACAACAGGAAGTAACCCTCTACCGTATATTAGTTTACCTAAGATAACATACCTTCAGGTTAAAGAACATAAGAAAGATTTGTCTAGGCTAAGTGAATTGTTTGTTTCTAATATTGAAATGTTAGAAAAAGTAGCTAGAAAACATTATAAAAATCGTCCAAGTATACAAAGAATGGTAGATTACACTAATTATAGAAATATGGTGTATTTAGTCTTTAGCTACTGTGTTGTTGACGACTATCTTGAGAAAGATTTGCTTGTAGAAGGTAGAACAGCTAAGGATACAAAGTCTAAAAGTAATAGTCCAAAGTGGACCATGATTTAAGGAGGTTCTGATATGAGTTTTTTGAAAAAGATTAAAGAAACTATTGTTGGTAAGCCAGTAACAGGTGTAGCTATAATCTCGGATGTTGAAGAAGTAGAAAAGTTCTTGGAGGAAATTGTAGATAATACACTTGCTAAGAAAGCCAATAATAAAAACAAGGAAGCTTCTGAACAGAAAGAATAGAAAGAGGAAACTAAATGTCACGAGATAAAGCAGCTCCATATATATCTGGCATTACGTATGCTACAATATTTGGGTTTTCCTTTATGGTAACAAAAAATGCTTTAGATCATATACAGCCATTTCATTTTTTAGGGTTGCGATTTTTACTTGCAGCCCTTTTAATGACTTTATTAATTGTATTGAAAATTGTTAAAGTAAACTATAAAGGTAAAAACATCAAGCCACTATTATTATTGTCACTATTACAACCAATAAGCTACTTCATTGGAGAAATCTACGGAGTTAAACATATATCATCTTCACAAGCAGGTATGATGATTGCACTAATACCAATTGTAGTTGTAGTCTTTAGTATACTCTTTTTAAAGGAATATATAAATATTAAGCAAGCCATTTGTATTGTATTATCAGTAGCAGGTGTCTTATTAATGGGGATTATGCAGACAGATACATCAGGGGTAGAGTCCAATGCAATCGGATTCTTCTTTATTTTATTTGCGGTAATAGCAGGTGCAGGGTTTAGTGTGACTTCAAGAAAACTTTCATTAAACTATAATCCATTTGAATTAACTTATGTAATGATGCTCGTTGGTGCAGTAATTTTTAATGTTCTTGGAGTTATACAGTTTACATCAGTGAATAACTTGAGTGAATACTTTAATCCTATAAGAGATCTTAATGTTACCAAAGCACTTCTATATTTATCATTATTATCATCAATTGTCGCTTTTGGGTTGATGAATTTTACACTATCGAAAATTCCAGCTGCAAGAGCATCGCTTTTTGCAAATTTAACAACTGTAATCTCAGTAGTAGCAGGTGTTGTCTTTAGGGATGAGCCTTTTTTTTGGTACCATTTCTTATCAGGAATTATGATCTTAACTGGAGTTATAGGTGTTAATAGGTTTGCTCATAAAACTATTGTAGAAGTTCAAAAATGACTAGTTTGAGAACTCCTATAGAACCGAAAACACTAACCTTATTCCAAAGAATAGTAAGATTAGTGCAGAAACTTTATTAATAAGCACTTGTTTGCTTGGTGAAATAAACTTTGCACTCTTTCTTATTATAAAAGATAAACTACTAAACCAAATCAAAGAAGCACTACTAAAACCAAGAATGAAGGGGATATGCTCACTATTTGTAAGTGATGAATGCATACTTCCTAGAATGAGAGTTCCATCGATAATAGCTTGGGGATTAAGCCATGTAACAGCAAAAGCCGTAAAAAACAATCTAATAGGTTTGATATCAGCTGTGGAGCTGTTTTCTTTAGGTTTACTTTTCCAAGTATTGATTGAAATCATTAAAATCGCTAAAAACCCTATTATACCTATGAAAATTTTGGCATTAGGGAACATGCTAATAACGAAACCAAATCCTAAGAAACATGTTATTGCAAGACTTATATCATTAACAATTACTGAGAATACTGTTATGAGGATTTTTTTTGTTGATTTATTTATTGAATTGTTAATTATAAACATATTTTGCATTCCAATTGGAGCAACGTATGCAAGACCCATGAGAAGTCCTTGAAGATATATACCCATAATTATCACCTAAAGCTTATTATAACAAATCTTAATTAAAGGAGAAGACTATAATGAAATTTAATAATATCAGGAAGCAGACGACAAAAGCTTATGAGAGCATATATTTAGAGACTCCTGCAAGAGGGTTAGTTCCTCAGGGTGTCTTGAAAATGTCAATAAAAGCACTTGAAGCTTGGGAATCTTTTGATCAAAAAGCTGATTATAGTGAACTGTTAAATTCTGTTAAAGAAAAAGCTGCAACTTTGCTAAAAGTAGATTCTGAAAATTTAACTGCTACTACATGTACTTCTCACGGTTTAAGTATAATTGCAAACTCATTCCCTTGGGAGGAAGGGAATAATATGATTATGCCTGAAAATGAGCATCCGAATAACTTCTATCCTTGGGCACAGCTAAAAAATCAAGGCGTAGAAGTAAGATTAGCAAAGACTAACAATGGATTTATTGACACTGATGAATTAATATCACTAATTGACGAGAACACTCGTATAATCGCCCTATCGTTAGTAACATTTTATCCTGGTGGTTATTTTGATTTAGAAAGGCTTGTGGAGTACACAAAAGATAAAGACATATATATTGTTTTAGATGCTATTCAAGCAATTGGATTTGTTCCTGTTTATCCAAAAGAGCTAGGAATAGATGCTATTGCAACTGCAGCCTATAAAGGATTAATGACACCTTATGGAGCTGGTCTTTTATATGTTAGCGACAGGTTAAATAAAAAGTTAACACCAAAAGAAGTAACTCTCAATAACTTACTTGAGAAAAAACAATTTCCTACACTTGATTATGATCTTATTGAATGTGTTGATAAACTACAACCAATGCCTATTAATATTTCTGGTCTAGCAAGCATGAGTAAATCTTTAGATATAATACTTGACATTGGTATTGAAGAAATCGAATCTTATTTAACAAACCTGTCAAAGAAGTTAGTTAAAGGGCTGAATGATAAAGGAGTTAAAACTGCTTTAGAGTCAAATGATGAGAGATTAAGGCATATAGTATGTATAGAAGAAGAAAACGCTAAAGAAGTGGCAAAATATGCTCAAGAGAAAGGTTTATATATAAGCCCTAGGAGAAGTGGAATAAGAATGGGGTTACACATTTATAATAATCTTGATGATGTAAATCAAGCAATCGACATACTAGAAAGCTATTATAATAGATAAAAAAAGAACTCCTAAGATTTTTAATACAGAATCTAGGAGTTCTAATTTTTTAGATTTTATCAAATTTTGCAGTGAAGTGTCTTAAAATGTCAGCTTCATATGTAATTTTAAGTCCACTAATTTGCTTTCTTCTTTGGTATATATTCTTAAGTCCTTCAACTACCACATCCATATGGTTATTTGTATATACTCTTCTAGGGATTGTTAAGCGCAAAAGCTCAAGTTTTGGATAGTCATGATCTCCTGTTTTTGGATCTCTACCTGCAAGAACAGTTCCAATCTCTACACCTCTAACACCAGCTTCTATATAAAGCTCAACACCAAGTGCTTGAGCTGGAAACTCATTTTGAGGCACATCTGGTAAAAATCTTGTAGCATCTATATATATAGCATGTCCTCCTGGAGGCTCAATAATAGGGATTCCAGCATCTAATAATCTATCACCTAAATATTTCACTTGTCCAATTCTGTAGCTTAAATAGCTTTCCTCTGTGACCTCTTCAAGTCCTCTTGCAATTGCTTCTAAATCTCTTCCTGCTAACCCCCCATAAGTAGGAAAACCTTCAAAAAGCACAGCTAAAGAACTTGCTTGTTGATGTAGCTCTTTATTTCTTAGCGCTAAATATCCTCCGATATTAACAATAGCATCTTTTTTGGCACTCATTGTGCATCCATCTGCATAACTAAAAGTTTCTTTAACTATTTCTCGAATTTCTTTATTCTCATATCCAGGTTCTCTCTGTTTTATAAAGTATGCATTTTCAGCAAACCTGCATGCATCTATATAAAAAGGAATATTATATTTTTTTGCTATTTCACTAACACCCTTAATATTTTCCATTGAAACAGGTTGACCACCACCGCTATTGCATGTAATTGTCAAAATTATCAGAGGAATAACTTCTTTGCCTTTTTCGTTGATAAAATTCTCAAGCTTTACTAAATCCATATTGCCTTTGAATGGATAATTACTTGTAGGATCATAAGCTTCGTCAATTACTAAGTCAACTGGGATGCCTTTCTTATGCAAAACATGAGCTTTTGTGGTATCAAAATGCATGTTGTTTGGAACGAAATCATTATCCTTAACCAATAAAGAGAGTAAAAGATTTTCTGCGGCTCTACCTTGATGTGTAGGTACGAAGTAAGGGAATCCTAGAATTCCTTTAATTGATCTTTCTAAATTATAATAGTTTTTGCTACCTGCATAAGATTCATCACCAAGCATCATGCCTGCCCACTGATAATCACTCATTGCACCAGTTCCACTATCTGTTAACAGATCAATGTAAACATCAGATGACCTTAAGCTAAATAAATTATAGCCTGCTTCTTTAATTAGCCTTTTTCTTTCTTCTTTAGAGGTCATTTTAATAGGTTCTACAACTTTTATTCTAAATGGTTCAGCTGGAAAGTAATTCATTAAATCAGTCCTTTCAAAATCATTAATTCTATAATTAGACAAAATGCTGTTAATTCCTGCATGTTACTAGTGAGAGTCTGGACTTTCTTTAACTACATTAAGAAAGTGAAGATATGTAATAAGTTGATTCAGTAGCCTTTTCCTGTTAGAATTTTCTATGAATTAATTAATTAAAAGGTCACAAGTTGATTGCAAATGGAGGATTATAATGAGATTAAAAGCTGATGATATATTAAAATTTGAAGCAATCGGGGAGCCTCAGTGGTCTCCAGTAGATGATAGCTTTATCTTTATGAGAAAAGTGACACAAGATGGAAAAGTTAAGACTGCAATATTTAAATCATTAAATGATAAAGAAGTTCAATTAACGGAGTATGAGTTAAGTGCTAGCTCGCCAAGGTTTTCACCTTGTGGGAAGTTCATATCGTATATAGCTAAAAAAGATGATAAAAGTTGCTTATTTATTATGAACGAAGATGGAAGTGATATAAAACACTTAGAGCATGATAAAAGTGTTTCAGGGCCAATATCGTGGTCTCCAAAAGGAGATAGTCTACTATTTAGGTCAGCCATTTCTTTAAGTGGAAACGACCGACCAGATTATAACGGTAAGCCACATGACCATGATTACTTAGATGATTTAAAAATAAAAGTAATGACAAGTATAAGATACAGGTTTGATGGGATAGGCAACTTTTACGACAAAAGAAATCAAGTATTCATAGTAGGTTTTAATGATGGGGACTTTTCAGAAGTCACTCAAGTTTCAAACACTGAGTTAGATATTTCAAACCCCATTTTTAACTATGATGGAACAAGGATATATTTCACATCTAACCCTGATGAACGAGCTTTAGAAACAGTTAAATCTAACATATATTCTTTAGATCTCAATGGAGATATTAGACTATGTGTAACAGGTGAGGGGTACTTATTTAATCTACAAGTATCAAAATGTGGCAAGTATTTATCTTTTGTTGGCTTAGACTACTCAGATATGAAAGAGATGGATAAGTTTTTTGATACCTTGTATGTCTATGAAATAGGTGATGAAACACATGTGCATAAAACTAGGAATGTCTCAAGTGTATTAAACAGAATGGTTTGTGTTTGTCCATCAAGTGCAGAGAGATATTTCAGCTCAACTTCTATGTATAAATGGACTGAAGATAGTAAAGGTTTTTACTTAATATATGGAAATGAAGGATCGTCATCCTTAGTATTGCTTAACCTTGATGGTTCATATGAAATCGTATGGGAAGATAAGATGAAATCTATAAGTGCTTTTTCTGAAAAGAGTGAAAGATTCATTTTGCAGGTAGGTTCTATGGAGCATACGGAGAACTTATACCTATTTGATGATGAAGAGATTTTATTAGTTGAGAGCAACTCATGGCTTAAAGACTATGATTTAGGAAAGGGTCATAGATTTACTTTTTTAGGTGATGAAGCACATAAAGTAGATGGGTGGTATTTGTCACCTGCAAATTATGAAAATTGCAAAGACAATAAAGCTGTGTTGTTTATACACGGAGGACCACATGGAGTTTATGGAAGTAGTTTCATGTTCCAAACTCAATTGTTAGCATCTAATGGTTACTTTGTTTATTACATTAACCCAAGAGGTAGTTCGACATATGGGTTTGAATTTGCTAGTAAGGTATACAAAGATTGGGGTAGTGGCGATTTTAGAGATTTAATGTCTGGCACAGATTTTCTAATAAGTAAAGGGTTAATAGACAAAGATAAGTTAGGGATAACAGGTTGGAGTTATGGAGGTTACATGACGACTTGGGCAGTTTCTCAAACAGATAGATTTAAGGCAGCTGTTGCAGGAGCTAGTATAACAAATAGATACAGTATGTTTGGAACAAGTGATATAGGATTTACATATGGATATTATCAGTTTGGGGGAACACCATGGGAAAATGCTCATAAACTCATAGAAAGATCTCCATTAAATTATGCAGATGAGATTAATACCCCACTTCTATTTATACATGGAGAAAACGACTTGAGATGTCCAGTAGCACAGTCAGAAGAGCTATTTGCAGCTTTAAAGTTTCAAAATAAAGAAACAGTACTTATTACATATCCTAATGAGTCACATGGCTTTAAGCAGCCATATCACTTGCTTGATAGATATGCTAGAACTAAGGCGTGGTTTGATTACTATCTTAGATAGACATTAATTTTTAAATATATACTTTTAGGGGGAACAAGACAAAATGTGGTTATTAAAAAGTGAACCAAACGATTATTCGTTTGATGATTTGATGAATGACAACACGACGATATGGGATGGTGTTAAAAACTATCAAGCTATAAACAACATGAAAGAGATGAAAAAAGGAGAAAAGGTTCTTTTTTATCATACAGGGAATCAAAGAAGAATTGTTGGTTTATGTGAAGTCACAAAGGAAGCTTATGAATATGGAGAGTATACTGTTGTTGAGATAAAAGCAATTAAAAAATTCAGCAAAACTGTCACTTTAAAGGAAGTTAAGGCAGATGAGTTTTTTAAAGACTGGGCATTAGTCAGGCAAGGCAGATTATCTGTGGTACCTGTAGAAAAAAAATACTGGGAGAAAATAAATAATATTCTTGAAGGCTAATAAAGAAAAGGGCAATAATTTTGCCCTTTTTCTATCAAATATTATTAAATACAATTCTACCATCAGTGATATTACAAAGCACTTTGATGTCTTTGATATCTTCTTCATCAATTTCTAAGATGTCTTTATCTAATACAATAATATCTGCTAACTTACTCTCTTCTATAGAACCAACTTTATCTTCCATAAATGCTAGTTTAGCACCATTCAACGTGTAAAGTCGGATCATTTCTTGTCTTGTAACCTTTTCATTATTTCCTAAACTTCTACCTTGAGAAGTCTTTCTAGCTATTGCACTATACATAACTAAAAATGGATTATAGTGTGCTGAAGTCATATCTGAGTTTGCAGCAACTAATATGCCAGCATCAATGTATGTACGAAGTGGTTTAAATGTATAGACTTTATCTTCAGGTATAACATCAAAATAGATATCTCCTTCAACATAAATAAATCCTGGTTGAACAGAAACTGCAATGTTATGTTTTTGCATTAGATCAATAGATTTTTCTGTTGGAAAATATCCATGAATAACATTATGTCTTGCCAAAGGATTTGGGTTTTTACTAATAACATCAGCAAAAGTTTGTACTGCAATATCTTGAGCTTTATCTCCACAGCAATGAATACCAACTGACCAGAAATTTTCTTGTGCTGTTTTAAAATAATCAGGTAGTTTGTCAATGTCTAATCTCAAAGGTATGTCGCTTTGTGTTCCATCTAAATATGGTTCATTCATTAAGGCGGTTTTGCTTCCTAGACCACCGTCAATAGCCATTTTTAGGGCGCCTAAATTAAGCCAGTCATTCCCAAACCCATTCACTACACCCATATTTTCAACCATAGGGGTTAAATCGCTTCCTTGTGCCGCATAAAGTCCATTGTAAACAGGCATCATATTTATCCTGATATTAAGCTTTCCTCTTTCATAAAGGTTTTGATAAGCGTATCTTCTTAAAGTAGTAACTCCTGGATCTACTATTGTTGTTATCCCATAGTTTTCATACTCTTTTAATGCTCGCAAAATATCTTCTTGTGCAGACTGAACAGTCATTCCTGCCTCATCAGAAGGCATAGCATTTCTTATTAGATTTCCAGCCTCATTATACAGAACGCCGGTTGGAGTACCATCCTTTAATCTAACGATTTTTCCTCTCCATGGATTAGGTGTATTTTTATTAATGCCAGCTAACTCAAGTGCTTTGCTATTTACAACTATGGCTCCAAAAAGTCTGCTTAAAACTACTGGATTGTCTGGCGCAACTTCGTCTAAGTCCCATCGATTAGGCTCTCTATATTCTTTAAACTGGCTCTCAATCCAACCACCACCTAGAATCCATTTTCCAGGTGCAGTTTGGTGTACTCTTTCAGCGACTTTGTTTTGCATTTCTTTAATATTTTTAGCATCAAAAAGCATAACCCCTTTTAAGAGAGTTCCAGCTGCTCCTGTATGGTTATGTGAATCTACTATTCCAGGAATCGCTGTGTGACTTTTAAGATCAATCATCTTAGTTTCATTTGTTTGGAATTTCTTGACTTGTTCTAATGATCCTGTGCATATTATTTGATTATTGTGTATTGCAACTGCTTCGACAATCGTGTCTTGTTTGTCTACCGTGTGAATTTTACCATTGTAGAGAATTAAATCAGCAATCAAAATGTAACCTCCTTGAGAAAATAAGTATTTCTAGCTATAATAAACAAAGCTAACAAATTAAAAAGAAGAGGTGATAATATGTTTAATGTTGAAACTAAGGAATTTAAAAATAAAACTGAGTTTTATAAACATCTTAATAAACAACTGACTTACTTAATACAAGATGAACCAGATACTCTTGCAAACCTTGCAAACTCAGCTAGCCTTATTGGGATGTTAATCCCAGACATTAATTGGGCTGGCTACTATATCTATAAAAATAATGAGTTAGTATTAGGCCCTTTCTGGGGTAAACCAGCATGTACACATATAGCTATTGGAGAAGGCGTATGTGGTGCTGCTGCTGAGACTCTAAAGGTCCAGTTAGTAAAGAACGTACATGAGTTTCCTGGCCACATAGCTTGCGATTCAGCATCGATGTCAGAAATTGTTTTACCGATTCTTCGAGATGGTGACCTTGTTGCGGTTCTTGACATAGATAGTCCACAATTAGCAAGATTTGACCAAGAAGATGAAAAAGGTTTATTAGAAACAGTTAGAGTACTATCTAAACATATCAGTTGGACTCTATAAAAGGACATTAAGGTGTCCTTTTTTGTTAGCTAATATTATATTCTACAAGAAAAAGGCAAAACCTCTATAAAATTATCAAATAATCAATTGGTAAAGAAAGACAAAAAAATACTTGACTAGCTAACTAGTTTCGTGTAAATTCATATACTGAAATAATTTTTGTATACGAAAATTTTAGGAGTTGTAATATGGCTAGAAAGATTGATAAGAACCTAGTCACTAAAAGTGAAAACTTAACCAAAACAGTCTGGATACTAGCCTGGCCAGTAATTGTAGAAATGGTATTAATGACATTTGTAGGCATAGTTGATATGGCAATGGTAGGTCAATTAGGGCCAGCATCTATTGCATCTGTAGGTTTAGGAAACCAATTCGTAATGTTAGCAACAACTGCTTTTGCTGCTATACGAACAGGAACAACAGCTTTAGTGGCAAGACATTTTGGTGCAGAAGATTCGGACGGAGCTCATCAGATAGCAAGACAGTCAGTGATAATGACAATAGCATTAGCAATTGTAACATTAATAATTTTTTACATATTTGCTGAATCTGGAATGAGACTGCTTGGAGCAGAAGAAGAGGTAGTTCAATTAGGTATATGGTATATAAGGCTTAGGACTTTTGGACTTGTATTCCACTATTTTACAATGATATTTACAAGCACACTGAGAGGTGTTGGAGATACAAGGACACCTATGGTTGTTAATATTATAATTAACATTTTAAATCCTATATTAAATTATGGATTCATTTTTGGTAACTTTGGGTTGCCACAGCTAGGTGTAGCGGGTGCAGCACTAGCAACGGCACTAGCTCAGATTGTTGGTTTTTTAATCATTGGTAAAGTGATTTTTGGTGGTAAGAGCTTGATTACTTTAAAGTTAAAAGACGATTATAGATATCATAAAGAATCAATAAAAAGAATATTGAATATAGGCTTACCAGCAATGGGAGAACAAGTGGCTATGAGAATTGCGCAGATAATTTTCACAATGATTTTGACGTCTCTTGGTACAGTAACTTATGCAGCACACCAAGTTGCTATAAGAGCAGAGTCAATATCATTCATGCCTGGATGGGGTTTTGGAGTAGCAGCCACTACGCTAATAGGGCAAAACTTAGGAGCCCTTAAGCCTGAAAGAGCACAGAAAAGTGGTTATGTAGCTAGAAATATGGCTCTAACTTTTGCTATTATAATGGGAGTGCTATTCTTTTTCTTCCCAGAACATTTCGTACACTTTTTCTCTGATGATCCTGAAGTAGTACGACAAGCAGCTATGGCATTACGTCTAGTAGCTATAGCACAGCCTTCTATGGCTATTAACTTAGTCCTTGCAGGAGCACTTAGAGGTGCAGGTGATACCAGATGGGTTACATATATAACTGGAATTTCTGTTTGGGTAGTAAGACTTTCAATTGCTGCATACTGTGTTTTTGTTTTAGATTTAGGACTTTTAGGAGCTTGGATGGGTATGTTAGCTGATATATTTGTTAGGTCTATTGCTTTTAGTATCAGATATGCACGAGGAAAGTGGAAGACAATAGAAGTTTAATACTTAATAAGTCAGCAAGTGCTGGCTTATTTTTTATTATAACAAATATGTGGTAAAATAAGAGCAGAGGTTCAGTTAGTTAAAGATAAATATTTCAATCAAAAATTAAAGTAGAGGAGGATTTTTGTGTACTTAGATGAGCTCAACAGAGAACAAAGAGAAGCAGTCTTATACGATCAAGGACCACTATTAATTCTTGCTGGTGCTGGCAGTGGAAAGACGAGAACAATCATTTACCGTGTTGCACATCTAATAAAACAAGGGGTCTCTCCATATGAGATATTGGTTATGACATTTACCAATAAAGCAGCAAATGAAATGAAAGAAAGAATAAGAGATATTCTGGGGACTAAATACCCAGGTATGTGGGTAGGAACGTTTCATAGTATTTGTTTGAGGATTCTTCAACAAGAGTCAATTCATATAGGATATAGAACTCCTTTTACTATTTATAGTACAAGCAACCAAGATACAGTAATAAAAAAGTGTATAAAAGAATTAGATTTAGATCAAAACAAATTTAAACCGAGAATGTTTTCAACAGCAATTAACAAAGCCAAGAATAATTTACAAAGTTATGATAAGTTTTTAGATAGTAATAATCCTTATGATAAAACAATTGGAAAGGTATATAAGCTTTATCAAGAAGAGTTAAAAAGTAATAATGCGATGGATTTTGGCGACCTTATTATGAATACAGTTATACTATTTAGAGAAAATAGGGAGATTTTAAAGAAATATCAAGATAAATTTAAACACCTATTAATAGATGAGTATCAAGACACGAATAGAGCTCAATACAAATTAGTCAGTTTGTTAACTCAAAACAACAAGAATGTTTGTGCAGTTGGGGATGATGACCAAAGCATTTATGGGTGGCGTGGTGCAGATCTTAATAATATACTTGATTTTGAAAATGATTATCAAAATGTAAAGATTATTAGACTTGAACAAAACTATAGGTCAACAGAAAATATACTAAGAGCTGCTAATTCTGTAATTAACAATAATATTAATAGAAAAGTTAAAGAATTATGGACAGATAAAGGTATTGGCACCAAGGTGCACTTATACCAAGCAGATGATGAAGAAACTGAAGCTTATTTTGTACTAAAGACAATAAAAGAACTAAATCTTATAAAAGGATATGAGTGGAAAGATATAGCTATTCTGTATAGGACTCATGCCCAATCACGTCCATTAGAAGATGCTTTTTTATATCACAATTTACCATATAAAATATATGGTGGAACAAGATTTTATGATAGGAAAGAAATTCAAGATATTTTAGCATATGCTAACTTGATAGTTAATCCTCATGATAATACGAGAATAAATAGAATTATCAATGTTCCTAGAAGAGGTATAGGTGAAAGGACTTTTGAAAGGCTTTCAAATTACGCTGCTGAGAAGAACGTTAGCTATTATGAGGCGATCGAGAGAACGGAAGACATTGACACTTTATCAGCAACCTATAAAAATAAAATAAATGACTTCAAATCACTTATTGAAAAACTTAAAGTCTTTGAAAATGAAAATCCAGTTGATGAAGTAATAAATGAAATAGCACTAACAAGCGGTTACATTGATGATCTTTCAGAGTTAAAAAAGAGAAATAGTGTAGAAGCAGAAACTAGGCTTGATAATATTGCTGAGTTAATTAATGTTGCAAATAGATTTGCAACACTTAACCCTGATGCAGGACTTAAAGAGTTTCTTAGTAGTATAGCATTAGAAACTGATGTAGACAGTTATGAAGAAGAAGATGAAAGTGTAACACTTATGACTTTACATGCCGCAAAAGGACTTGAGTTTCAAGTAGTATTTCTAGTTGGTTTAGAGGAAGGTCTTTTTCCAAGTTTGAAGTTTGATAGTAATGATGAAGACGATGAACTAGAAGAAGAAAGAAGACTATGTTATGTAGGTATGACTAGAGCACAAGAAGAGTTATATCTAAGTTATGCAAGATCTAGAAGGCAATATGGAGAAATGAAATATAATATGCCATCTAGATTCATCTCTGAAATACCAAATGAGTGTTTAGATCAAATTAATATTGAAGAAGAAACAGGCGTTCGTTCTAGAAAACAGTATAATAAAGCAGTAGAATGTAACAATCCTTACATTGTTGGGGATAAAGTTGAGCATGAGAAACTAGGTATTGGAATTGTTCTAGAGATTGATGAAGACATAATAAAGGTTGACTTTTTACAAAGTGGAACGAGAATGTTAGCTACAGAGTTTGCTCCTTTAAGGCAGATAAAAGATGATGAAATAACTGATTCAATGCAAGATATTGAACCAGAAAAGAAAAAAGCGCAGCTAAGTAATGGGATGCCTGATTTCACTGTAGGTGATATAGTTGAGCATGATCATTTTGGTATAGGTGAAGTTGCAGTATATGATGGAGAATTTATAACAATTGATTTTAACAATGCTGGGAGAAAAATGTTATCTATAGCATTTACTAAACTCAGAAAGGTATAAAAGATGGATAAAGTTGAGCAAAGAATTGAAAAATTAATTGATGAGCTAAACAGACATGCACATAACTATTATGTTTTAGATCAGCCTGAAATATCAGATGCTGCATATGATAGTTTAATTAGAGAGTTAAAGAAGCTCGAAGAAGAGAACCCTCAGTTGATTAAACCTTATTCACCAACACAAAGGGTTGGTGACGAGCCTGCTAAGGAATTTAAAAAAGTATCACATCAACATTTAATGCTTAGCTTGGACAATGCATTTAATGAAGGTGATTTAAAGAGTTTTTATAAAAAAATGCAAGAATATACTAGTAAAGTAAATCCTGAAGTAACAATTGAACTTAAATATGATGGCTTAGCCGTTTCTTTAACTTATGAATCTGGTGTTTTAGTAAGGGGAGCAACTCGGGGTAATGGAGAAGTCGGAGAAGACATTACTCAAAATATAAAAGCTATTAATACAGTTCCTCTTAGATTAAATGAAGACATTGATGTCGAAGTAAGAGGGGAAGTATTTATGCCCTATGAGTCATTTAATAATTTGAATAAACAACAAGAGCAGAATGAAGAAAAGCTTTTTGCCAACCCGAGAAATGCAGCAGCTGGAACATTGAGACAATTAGATTCTAGGGTAGTATCAAAAAGACAGCTTGACTTCTTTGTTTATGATGCTATACCTAAGTTTGATTTGAAAAAGCATTCGGAATTAATTGATTTCTTAGCTATTTTAGGGTTTAGAACTAATAAAAACATTACTGTATGCAGCTCTGAGAAATGCTTATTAGAAAAAGTAACAGAACTTTCAGATATGAGAGAGAATTTACCATATATGATAGATGGTTTAGTAATAAAGTTGAATGATCTTTTTTTAAGAGATGGAATTGGATCAACTAGCCATCATCCTAGGTGGGCTATAGCTTATAAGTTTCCTGCAGAAGAGGCCGTAACTAAATTAGTTGATATTGAACTGAATGTAGGCAGAACTGGAATGATGACAGCAACAGCTATTTTAGAACCAGTTCAGATTGCAGGTACAATAGTTAAAAGAGCAGCTTTGCATAATGAAGAATATATTATTGACAAAGATATAAGAATCGGAGACCAGGTTATCGTTAAAAAGGCAGGAGACATAATTCCACAGATTGAAAGGGTCCTTGTAGGACTTCGGTCAGGCGAAGAAAAAGAGTATAGATTTCCAGATTATTGTCCATTTTGTCAAAGCGAAGTAATTAGATCAGATGAAGTAGCAATAAGGTGTTCTAATATTTTATGTCCATCTAGAATAGAAGAGCAAATGATCTATTTTGTTTCAAAAGCGGCAATGGATATTAGTGGTTTAGGTGAAGCACAAATTAGGATGCTTTTCAAGAATGGATTGATTAAGGATCCTGCAGGTTTATACAACTTGTCAAAAGATGATTTGGTAGATCTCGATCGTATAGGAGAAAAATCAGCTCAAAATATCATAGACGCTATTAATGATAGTAAGCAAAATTCTTTAGAAATGGTAATAGCTGCACTTGGCATACCTAATATAGGGAAAAGAATGTCTGAGACTTTAGCAAGAGAGTTCAGAGATATGGATGCTCTTTTTTCTGCAAAACATGCAGATTTAACTGAACTAAATGATATTGGTGATGTAGTGGCTAATTCTATCGTAGAGTATTTTAGTGATATAAAATCTAAAGAGTTAATAAAAAAGCTTAAAGATAGTGGTGTTAATATGAAGTATCTAAAAGATACTTCAGGAAAAAATGTGCTTAGTGGCAAAACTTTTGTTATTACAGGCAAGATTGAGTCTTATACAAGGAACGAGTTAAAAGATAGACTAGAGAAGCTAGGTGCAAAGGTCACTAATGCAGTTTCTGGAAATACTGATTATTTGATAGCAGGAGAAAATGCTGGATCAAAGCTTGATAAGGCTATTGATTTGGGGGTAACAGTGCTTGACGAGTCTCAGTTTGAAGAACTTATTAAAACGGAAGGTCAATAGGGAGGAGAAGCTACTTAGTAGCTATTTATTATGTCTGAAATAATAAAAAAAAGAGAAAGATATGATTATCTTATAGATGAACTAACAAGTTTAGAAATTAAACTAAGTGAACATCACAGTGAGCATAACCAGGCAGGAGATAATGATTTTCGAAGAAGTATTATCTTAAAAGATATACAATCTGTGAAGAAAGAGTTAGAAAGTCTTGAAGGTATACATGGTGAATATGAAAAGTTAATAGAAGTTGAAGAAGAAAATTTAAGGAAAGATAGTAAATTTAAAGAGTATTTAGTTGGGTTTGATAAAGCAAATCATGAACTAGATAATAAAATTGAAGATTTAGTACAGTTATTAAAAATGCAAAAAAACTCAATCCTAAATATTGAGGAATACTTAAAAGAAAATACTTTGAATAAAGAGGAAATCAATAAAGAACTTAGCGAGATTGAAAAGACAATCAGAAGCTATCAGGGATATGAAATAAAAGAGAAAATTAAAAAGCTATCAAATGACACACTAGATAATTGGAGAGTGTATCAAGATTTAGTTGACTCTAAAGAAGAGGTTCAAGAAATAATAAACTCTTTGATTGCTCAAAAACTCGAGCTTAAGAAAGTCAAAGATGAATTTATATCTGAAAAATTAGAAGAGTAGCCTAGGCTACTCTGAGGCTGTTGACAAAAAAATGTCAACAGCTTTTTTAGTTTTAAAGGAGAAT